>NZ_JBKEZY010000001.1:0-1142690 GCF_053345335.1 Bacillus sp. M5A3_1b
TGCTACTGGTGCTACCGGCGCTACTGGACCTCAGGGCGTTCAAGGTAACACGGGTGCTACTGGACCTCAAGGTACTCAAGGTAACACGGGTGCTACTGGTGCTACCGGCGCTACTGGACCTCAGGGCGTTCAAGGTAACACGGGTGCTACTGGACCTCAAGGTACTCAAGGTAACACGGGTGCTACTGGTGCTACCGGCGCTACTGGACCTCAGGGCGTTCAAGGTAACACGGGTGCTACTGGACCTCAAGGTACTCAAGGTAACACGGGTGCTACTGGACCTCAGGGTGCCCAAGGTAACACAGGCGCTACTGGACCTCAGGGTGCCCAAGGTAACACAGGTGCTACTGGACCTCAAGGTGTTCAAGGTAACACAGGCGCTACTGGGCCTCAGGGTGCTCAAGGTAACACGGGTGCTACTGGTGCCACTGGACCTCAAGGCGTTCAAGGTAACACAGGTGCTACTGGGCCTCAAGGACCAACAGGTGCTACCGGCGCCACTGGTATAGGAGCTACTGGACCTACTGGACCTTCTGGTGGACCTACTGGACCTACCGGGCCTACTGGACCTAGCTTCCCTGTAGCAACAATTGTTGTAACAAACAATATTCAACAAACAGTACTACAATTTAATAACTTTATTTTCAGTACTGCAATTAACGTAAACAATATTATCTTTAATGGCACAGATACAGTTACAGTTATCAACGGTGGTATTTATGTAATTAGCGTATCTATTTCTACAACTGCACCAGGATGTGCTCCTCTTGGAGTAGGCATTTCAATTAATGGAGCAGTCGCAACTGATAACTTCTCTTCAAATTTAATAGGCGACTCACTTTCATTTACTACAATCGAAACGTTAAGAGCTGGCGCAAACATTTCTGTCCAATCTACTCTTAACGAGATTACGATCCCTGCAACAGGAAACACTAACATCCGACTTACTGTATTTAGAATTGCTTAAATTTCACTATTTATTGTTTATGACAAATAAAAAAAGAGCGAGAAACTCGCTCTTTTTTTGTTATGTACAATAATTCATTACTACTCTAATTCAATTGAAACATTTTTTTGTGGTACAAATGTAGAAATTGCATGTTTATAAATAAGCTGTTGCTTACCTTCTGTTTCCAGTAGGACTGTAAAATTATCAAATCCTTTAATTAATCCACGAAGCTGGAAACCATTTAATAAGTACAGCGTAACAAACGTGTTCTCTTTACGGAGTTGATTTAAAAACTGATCTTGAATATTGATTGATTGCTTCATGTCGAATCCTCCTCTTTTTCTCTACTTACTATTATTCGACTTTAGTTGTAACTTTCCTTCTATGTATCGTAAAATTTCTGACGTTTTTTCACCGTCTGTAACATCAAACCATGTGACATCCATCTTATTACGGAACCATGTTAATTGACGCTTTGCATAACGACGTGAATTCGTCTTTAATTGTGATACCGCTTCTTCTAAAGAGACACGATCCTCAAAATAATCATATATCTCTTTATACCCAATCGCTTGAATAGATTGACAATCTCGTATCCCGCTATTATACAATCCTTCTACTTCTTTTAATAAACCTTGGTCCATCATTATATCAACTCGCAAGTTAATGCGATCGTATAGCATTTCTCGATCCATTGTCAAGCCAATCAAGGAAACATCGTATAATAGCTCGTTTTCTTGTTTTTCAAGTTGATCACTCATTTTTTCACCCGTCGTGTGGAAAATTTCTAACGCTCTAATGACACGGCGTACATTATTTTCATGAATACGCTCAGCGCTTTCTGGGTCTACTTCTTGTAACTTTTTATGTACATATTCCACACCACGTTCTAATGCTAACTGTTCCATTTGCGCTCGGTATATAGTATCACCAGCATCATCCGTAAATTGATAATCGAATAAAACAGATTGTATATACAGGCCAGTTCCACCAACGATAATTGGCAATTTACCACGCTCTGTAATCTCTCGAATATGCTTACGAACACGTTCTTGAAATTCAGCAACAGAAAATGATTCTTCCGGATTTTTTATATCAACCATATAATGTGGAATGCCGTCCATCTCTTCTTTCGTCACCTTTGCAGTTCCAATATCCATCGTACGATAAATCTGCATGGAATCTCCACTTATAATTTCACCATTCAACGCTTTAGCAAGATCAATACTTAACTTCGTCTTCCCAACAGCAGTTGGTCCAATGATGACAGCAACTTTTTCACGTTGCACTTCTCCCATATCATTCAACTCTCTTTATGTGATGTACTCCATCTATTGATTATATCCAATCTTACCAATTTTAACGGCATGATTGCAAGTTCTTTCATTCCGGTACATGAAATTATAAAGTGAAACTTTAATCAGCGGGGGTTTTCTTCATCCCCCACTGATTATTAGTTGAACCAATCGGACTTTTAGGGGCAGTTGATCCCCCACCTAACTTCTTTGCTTTCGCTGAATTTTGAGGTGGGGATCTTACTGCCCATTAAAGCGGGATAAATAAAAAAGAACATAGTTTGTCCAATTCCGCATATACATGATAAAAAATACCTTCGAGAGGATGAGTTGACTATGAAACAATCCACCATTAATTTTTCATCTTTAACAAAAGACCTCATTTTAGCTACTGCTACAAAAGAACAAAATTGCTCACAAGAAGAATTATACTTCGCCTTAAATTGTTTGCTACGTTCTTTTCATTCTACTCTCCAAGAAACAACATTACATCCAGAAAATGAAAATACAGAATATATTCAAAATCAATTTTGCAGTGCATATAAAATTATTACAGGTAAAACGATTTATCCTTTTCAATAATCCACAAAAGGCGGTTGCTTATACAATTTCAAGCAACCGCCTTTCATATTCATACATATATACTACTCTATAACTTTCACTTTTACAGATTTGCGCCCCCAGTTATCAGCACTACCATCTGAACCAACTAAAACATCAATACGATTTCCTTTAATCGCGCCACCTGTATCTCCAGCAATCGCTTCTCCATATCCTTCTACCCATACTTTTGATCCAAGTGGAATCACTTTAGGATCAACGGCAATGACTTTCATATTTGGATTTGCTGTTAAATCATGCCCCATTGCAGTTAATACACGACCACCATACGTACCATTCTCACTTGGGTGCGCTGTATACGCTGTCGCTTCTACTGTTATTTCACGTCCACCAGCAGGCGCACTTGTTTCAGCAGATTTCGCAACTGGTTTCGCAGTTGTCTTCTCTTTTGCCACAGGTTTACTTGATTCTACATTCTTAACAGACTCTTTACTCTTAACTGCTTTATTATTTTTAACCGGCGTATTTACTTTTTCCGGTGCTTCTTCTTGCGTTACAACTTCTTTCTTTTCAATCACGGGTGCCGTCCCTGTTAAAAATGGCACGTGAACATATCCTGTTTTTCCATTATAGTCAAATTGTAACCATTCATTTTGAACTTGATTTGTCGTTTCAATTACATCATTTTTATTAAGTTTACCAAGAATTTCAGAGTCCGTATTCGCTCCAGCACGAACATTTAGCACGCCTGCTGTTACATAATATGTACTTTTTGTAAACTCAGCACTCACAAACACTTCTTGACCATTTAATTTAATTTTTGTCCATCCATTTTCTGTATTTACAACATCTAATGTATTTCCACTCAACATTTTACCTACAAGCTTTGATTCTACATTTGGGTTTTCTCTAACATTTAATACATCTGTTGTTACAATCGTTTCTGCTTTCGCAGAACCCGCAAAAATCCCAAGACCAAAAACTGCTGCTGTTGCTATACCTAATAATTTTTTCATGAATAGCCTCCATTTGCTTTGTTTTCGTATTTTCATTATAGCAACAGATTTTTGAGATTTTTAGAAATCACACAATTACAAACCATTCGTAATATGCGATTAATGAGTTGTAACATAAATTTCCATATTAATGAATTCTCTTTCCAATAGAATTCCCAATAGTTTTCATATATTTTCCACGTACAAGCACCAGAATTTTTTTCCAGAAAAAATTACAGTATTACTTTTTTGTTACAAAAAATTCATATTTCATTACATCTTTTACCAAAATCCATCATTCTCCAATTATTAACCTTCTTTTTTGTAATAAAAAGGAGCAGCTAATAAAAGCTCCTCCTTTTTCATGTGTTATTTAACTTTCTTTTTCCAAATCCCCATCATAAGAGCTGAAACAACTGTCCCTATCAATATCGAGAAAATATATAACACCGGTTTATTTACTAATGCGATAACAAACAATCCACCATGTGGTGCTGGTAATGTAATTTGGAATAACATAGATAATGCACCCGCAATACTCGAACCAACAACACAACTTACTATTACTCGAACCGGATCTGCAGCTGCAAATGGAATCGCACCTTCTGTAATAAACGACGCCCCCATAATATAATTTGTTAAACCAGATTTACGTTCTGCTTCAGTGAACTTTGATTTAAAGACGGTAGTTGCGAATGCAATCGCTAACGGCGGTACCATACCACCAGCCATAACTGCTGAGTGAACACCAAAGTTCCCTGCTGAGATTGCAGCGATACCAAATGTAAATGCTGCTTTATTAATTGGTCCCCCCATATCAATTGCCATCATACCACCTAAAATTAAGCCTAATAGTATAGCATTTGTACCACCTAAACTATTTAACCAACTCGTTAACATTTCATTTAACGCAACTACAGGTGGATTAACCACTTTTAACATGATAACACCTGTAATTAATAACCCTAATACCGGATAAATCAAGACTGGTTTAATACCTTCTAACTGCGATGGTAAACTAGAAAATAACTTTTTCAAACCAACAACAACATATCCAGCTAAGAAACCAGCAATTAATCCACCTAAAAAGCCAGCATTTGCTTGTGCTGCTAAAAATCCACCTACAACACCAGGCATAAAACCAGGTCGATCAGCAATAGAACTTGCAATAAATCCAGCTAAAATTGGTACAAGGAATAAAAAGGCTCCTTTTTCTCCACCACCAATAGTCATTAACATTTCAGCAATAGGACCTTCCGCCTTAATTCCACCAAACATAAATGCTAATGCGATTAAAATTCCGCCACCAACAACGAATGGAAGCATATTACTTACACCGCTCATTAAGTGCTTATAAATGCCTAACCCTTTTTCTTTCTCTGCGCTCTCTGTCTTCCCATCTTCCTTTATCCCTTTAAAAATTGACGCATCTTGTTTTACAGCTCGATTAAGAAGCACTTCCGTTTTTCTAATCCCATCAGCGACTGGCACCTGGATGACATGTTTCCCAGCAAAGCGGTTCATTTCTACTTGTTTATCTGCTGCAACAATTATTGCCGTTGCGCGTTCAATGTCCTCTTTCGTTAAACCGTTTTTTATACCTGTTGATCCATTCGTTTCAACTTTAATTGCTATACCTAGCTCTGCTGCTTTTGCTTTCAAGCTATCCGCTGCCATATACGTGTGAGCGATTCCAGTTGGACAAGCCGTAACCGCTAATACGTACGGTTCATTTCCTTCTGGTTTTACAACTTCAACCTCTTCTTCTTTTTCATTCTCTTTTTCATCAAATAAACGAAGAAGTTCCTCTTCATCCTTTGCTTCTAATAATTGCTTACGAAACCCTTCATCCATTAATAATGTAGATAGGCGCGATAACGTTTCTAAATGAGTATTATTCGCCCCTTCGCTCGCAGCAATCATAAAGAATAAATGCGCTGGCTGTCCGTCAAGCGATTCATAGTTGATACCGCTTACACTTCTACCAAAACAAATCGCTGGTTGCTTAACAGCTTTTGTTTTCGCATGAGGGATTGCAATCCCTTCCCCTATTCCAGTCGTACTTTGTGACTCCCTCTTTAAAATAGCTTCTTTAAATTCCGCTTTACTATTTAAACGATTTGCACCGTCTAATTTCTCAACTAATTCATCTATGACAGCTTCTTTATTTGAAGCTGTCAAATTCATAATAACTGTATCCCTTTTTAATAGTTCTGTAATTTTCATATGTTGCTTCCCCCTATCGCTTAGTTACAATTACTTGCGACAATAATTCTTCTACTTTTTCCTTTTCACATAAATCAGCTGAAAATGCTGTTGCACTCCCTGTTGCAACGCCATATTGAAATGCCTTTTCAATATCTTTCGTCTGTTCATATTTCCCTACAAATCCTGCAACGAGAGAATCTCCAGCCCCAACCGAATTAATTACAACACCTTTTGGAACAGTTGCTTCATATATACCTTCTGCCGTAAATAGTAAAGCTCCATCTCCAGCCATTGATACAATCACATGCTCTACACCTTGTTCAATTAATTTTCTTCCATACGGTAAAATATCTTCTACTGTGGAAATCTCTACACCGAATAACTCACCAAGTTCATGATGATTAGGCTTTATTAAAAATGGTTTATTTTTAATTACATGCTGCAGTGCACTACCACTTGCATCTACTACTACACGAATACCTTTTTCAGCTCCGAGCGCTGCGATTGATTCATAAAAAGTAATTGAAATAGACGCTGGTACACTTCCAGCTAGTACAACACAATCTCCCTGCTTCATACTTTCAATCTGTTTCATTAATTGTTCAAATTTCTCTTTTGTTACATTAGGACCTTGCCCATTTAATTCCGTCTCTTCTTGTCCTTTTATTTTCACATTAATTCGGGAATCTCCGTCTACTTGGACGAAGTTTGTTGTTACACCTTCCGCCTGTAATACATCTTTAATAAATTGACCGGTAAATCCACCAGTAAATCCAAGTGCTACATTTTCAACACCTAAACGATGAAGAACGCGAGAAACGTTAATGCCTTTTCCTCCAGGAAATTTCATATCTTTCTCTGCTCGATTTACTGCGCCTAAATCGAAGGAATTAACTTGTACTACATAATCAATAGATGGATTTAAAGTAACTGTATAGATCATTGTTTATCAGCCTCAATTACATTGGTTTGTCTTTTATATTTTTCTAAATCAATTTCTAAATGGTTTGTAATAATATTTGCCTCTTCAACATTGGCAATTTTCGCAAACGCAACTTCTGAAAACTTACTTTCATCAATTAAGAAATATCCTTCGTTTGCTAATGTTAATGCCATTTGTTTTAAAAGCGCCTCTTCTGGATCGGGTGTTGTAAAACCAAGTTGTTCATGCACACCATTCGCACCTAAAAAACATTTATCAAAACGATACTTTTGCATACTCTCCTGTGCCATAGCACCAATTAAAGCCTTCGTCCTACTTTTCATCATTCCGCCTAGTAAATATGCACGAATATTATTTTCAACTAAAGCTTCAATATGCATAAGTCCGTTTGTAACGACAGTAACGTCTTTATTTATTAAAAATGGAATCATTTCAAATGTCGTACTTCCTGCATCTAAATAAATACAATCACCTTGTTCAACAATGCTAGCCGCATGCTTCGCAATTTGTTGTTTCATTTGAATGTTTTTGGATGATTTTTCAACCATCGTCGGCTCCTGTCCTTTTCCTGTTAAAACAGCCGCACCACCGTGAACTCTTTTTAATAACCTTTGTTTTTCCAATTGCGCTAAATCACGACGAATTGTTGATTCAGAGCTTTCTGTTCTTTCCACTAATTGTTGTAATTTAACAACCTTTAGCTCTTTTACAAGTTGCAATATCATTTGATGACGTTCAGGAGTTAACATTTCATTCACCTCTTCTTTGATTACAGTATAATGAAAACGATCACAAAAATCAACCATAAACATTCATAAATAACCAAAATCAATCACAAACGGTTATAAACAACAAAAAAGAAACCCATTTGATATAACAATCAAATGGGTTTCTTTGCTCGATTCACTTATAAAGAAGCTTTATATATGCTTAAAACATCGTCTTTATTTAATTTTTTAAAGTTACCAAATTCGCCATAAGCCATCGCTTTATCCGCCATTAAATCAATTTCATTTTCCCCAATAGCGTAATCAGCTAATGTTACCGGCGCCTCAATTGAAGTCCAAAATTGACGTAACGCCTCAATTCCTTCTAACGCAATTTCTAGATCAGTTTTCCCATCTGTTTCTACATCGAATACACGAATAGCGAACTGTTTAAAACGACTTACATTTTCATCTACGACATGCTTCATCCAGTTCGGCAATAAAATCGCAAGGCCACCCCCGTGTGGTATATCATGAACCGCAGAAACTGCGTGCTCAATATT
Source organism: Bacillus sp. M5A3_1b (assembly GCF_053345335.1). Lineage (NCBI taxonomy): Bacteria > Bacillati > Bacillota > Bacilli > Caryophanales > Bacillaceae > Bacillus > Bacillus sp. M5A3_1b. Next base: position 8,222 of record NZ_JBKEZY010000001.1, read on the forward strand.
GTGAGTTGCCCAGTCTCCTTTTACTCCCATCGCTAAAATGCCGTTTAATGCCATAGTACCACAATATAAAATGGTTTCTCTATACTCATAATTTTCTAAATCACTTAAAAGCTTAGGAGCGGTTTCAATTACTGTTTTTAATACAGATTCACAATAACGATCTTGTAGTTCTGTATTTGTTCCGTGGTGGAAATATTGCTCTAATACGTGTGACATAATATCTACCATACCGTAAATTGTTTGATCCCTCGGTACAGACGCAGTATGGACTGGATCTAAAATCGAAAACTGCGGGAAAGTAACTGGGCTACCCCAGCCATATTTTTCATTCGTTTCCCAGTTTGTAATGACAGAACCAGCATTCATTTCAGAGCCTGTTGCCGCAAGCGTAAGTATCGTACCAAATGGTAACGCCTCACTAGCAAATACTTTTTTCGTTACAATATCCCATACATCTCCATCGTACTTACTACCAGCAGCAATTGCCTTCGTACAGTCGATCACACTTCCTCCGCCAACTGCTAAAATAAATTCAACACCATTATCTTTACAAATTTGAATCCCTTTCTTTACAGTTGATACACGTGGATTCGGTTCAACGCCTGTCAATTCAAATACTTCTGCATTTATATCTTTCAAAATAGAAAGTACATTATTATAAATACCGTTTCTTTTAATACTTCCTCCCCCATATACGAGAAGAACTTTTTTACCAAACTGTGGAATTTCAGTTTTTAACTGTTCTAATTGACCTTTACCAAAAATAAGTTTCGTCGGATTACGAAATACAAAATTTTGCATATCCCTTTACCATCCCTTCTATATGAAAAGCAACTATACTTTTGTATACCATACTTTTTTCATTTCACAAAAATATTTGCCTAACAAAAAAATCCCAGCCTACAGGCTGAGATTTTTTATTGGTAATAAGGTGAGATCATTAAGTAAACAATAACACCAGATAAACTTACATATAACCAAATCGGCATCGTCCAACGTACAATTTTACGATGACGTGTTAATTGATTTGTAAAGCCAAATACAAGTGCAAACAATGCAAGTGGTACAATAATTGCTGCCAGGATAATATGTGTAATTAAAATAATGAAGTACACATATTTAATGAATCCTTCCCCACCAAAATGTGTTGCCGGCGCCAAGTAATGATACGATAAATAAGAAACACAAAATAGCAACGTCGTTGTAAATGCTGCCAGGATGAAACCGCGGTGCATTTTCACATTCTTCTTAATAATCGAGTATAAAGCTGCTAATAAGAATACGAATGTAAAGCTATTAAAAATTGCATTTAACATTGGTAAAATTGTTACATCAAAATGTACTTCTCCTTCATAGCCAACAGGTCCAAAGAACAAAAATAAAATAATCGCATTTACAATTACAGAAAGCGTTATCACAATAGGAGCATAGCTTTTCTGATTAGTTGATTGATCCACCAAAATGGTCACTCCTCTTCCTTCAAATATGTATACGTAACCTCACTATTTTAACATATTATTCACAGTATAAATGTGACAATAGTTTGACACAGTAAGACAGAGCAAAGAAAAAAATCCTTCTTAATAAAACTTCTTAAGAAGGATTTTATCGCTTTATTATTTAAATAGCAATGTAATTAGTTTTTGTTGAAAAACGTATTGCTATATGCTTGAAAAATTTCAGACACTTGATATCCCATTAAAGAAATTGCTGTTAATGAAAAGAAACCAATCATAAGAAATCGAAACCACATATAAATCTCCTCCTTGTATTTAGCTTAAAAAGCAGTCGCTATATTACAAGTTGAGTGGCACTCTTCATCGTCACTTTCCTTTTTCTTTACAATTGCTGTTATAAATCGAATCATAAAGAATATAACAAAAGGAATTTGTTCGTAATTTACCTTGGCATAGTTTGGCAACGGCTCGCGCTGCACATCGAACGGGGATGAGAAGGAATAGAACATACCTTGCTCTTCCATATATACAATTACGATTTTCATACAAAACATTATTCCTAGAAACGAAACAATATCTTGCCATTCTGTCGTATATAACAGATTATATAGCTCTAATACGTACTCTTCCATTGTCATCCCCCCTTCCTTTTTTACCATTTTGCTCGCCTTCGTATAAAAAGTCAAGAAAAAAGTTTATATTCACTATGACAATAGTAATTACTTGTTTCTATGATTATATATGATTCTTTTATAGCAATGATTGGGTGTAACTCTCTTCTAAAACAAGAAATTAGAATCGAACAGATTCCTCATTTTTACTTTTAGGATTCAACACTGTACTATTTTTATTTCTATTGAAAATAAAATAAGAAAGTATTATAAGAACAGTAACAAGCATCGTTAATAGTGCCTGTGAACGTAAAGATTCAATTACGAGCATTGCAACTAAAACTGCTATAATCGCAGCAATTGTAACATATGTTACATATGGAAAAAGCCACATTTTCACTTTCAAATTTTGTTGTTCCGCTTTCCCCATTTTTTTACGTATATTGAAATGTGAAACTGCTATAACGAGATAAACGAGTAACGCAATCCCTCCAGATGCATTCACTAAAAATAAAAATACTTTATCTGGGGATATGTAACTAAAAACAACTCCAACGTAAGCAAAGAAAGTTCCAAATAAAACCGCCCGAACTGGAACACCACTACTATTCAATTTCAAAAATGCCTTTGGCGCATCTCCTCTTTCTGCCATTGAAAAAAGCATTCTTGAGTTCGTATATAAACCCGAATTTAAACAAGAAAGTACAGCTGTTAAAACGATAAAATTCATAATTTGTGCTGCCGCTGGTATACCTATATGTTCCAATACCGCCACAAACGGGCTTTTTAATATGTTCGCCGAGTTCCACGGAAGGAGTGTAACAACTACAGCGATCGAACCAATGAAAAATACGAGAATACGCCAAATCACACTATTTGTTGCTGTTTTTACGGCTTTTACAGGTTCGGCAGACTCTCCAGCGGCTACTGCAACAATCTCAGATCCCATAAATGAAAATATAACGACGGTGATTCCAAGTAACACCGAACTTATACCATTTGGCATAAATCCTCCTTGCCCTACTAAATTCGAAGTGCCAGGTGCTTCCGTTCCTGGTACAAATCCTAAAATAACAGCTAGTCCAAGACAAAGGAACAAAACAATACTTATTACTTTAATAAATGAAAACCAATATTCAAATTCTCCAAATGATTTCACCGAGAAAACATTCGTCAATGTTAATAAAACCGTTAATATTAAGCTTAATAACCAGAGCGGGATTTCTGGAATCCAATATTGAATAATACCAGCACCTGCTGTAGCTTCTATTGCAATAACAATTACCCAGAAAAACCAATATAGCCACCCAATTGTATAACCTGCCCATGGACCAATTGCCTCTCTTGCATATGTTGCAAATGAGCCACTTGTCGGATTAATAGCTGCCATTTCTCCTAGCATTCTCATAACGAAAATAACTAGAAGTCCTGCTAATGCATATGAAACGATAGAACCTGGACCTGCTGAATGCACAACCGCACCACTTCCAACAAACAAACCAGCTCCTATTACGCCACCAATGGAAATCATTGTAATGTGGCGGATTTTAAGGTCTTTCTTAAGATTTTTATCCAACTCTTGTACATCCCCTTCCAAACTTAATTTTGAAATTTATGTAAGAGTATTATGCGAAAAATCTTGTCCTATACCTTAAAATATATCAAAATATTCTGAATTTAACAATCATAATTCGACCTCCTTCAGAAATTATTTCATTAGGTTTAATAAATTCCCATACACAATTGTTGAGAAAATTATAGTCACCTTACGAAAGAGTGAATTTTCAGATATTATTAAATAAACAAGATTATACATCTAGACAACTTTTTGTATAGGAGTGTTGATATGTTAAACAAGTTCAAATTCATTTGTTGTACTTTAGTAATTTTCTTACTGCTACCGCTAGCTCCCTTTCAAGCACAAGCAGCAAACAATTTAGGGTCAAAATTACTCGTTGGATACTGGCATAACTTTGATAATGGTACTGGCATTATTAAATTAAGAGACGTTTCACCAAAATGGGATGTAATCAATGTATCTTTCGGTGAAACTGGTGGTGATCGTTCCACTGTTGAATTTTCTCCTGTGTATGGTACGGATACAGAATTCAAATCAGATATTGCTTATTTAAAAAGTAAAGGAAAGAAAGTAGTTCTTTCAATAGGTGGACAAAATGGGGTCGTTTTACTTCCTGATAATGCCGCTAAGCAACGTTTTATTAATTCCATACAATCTCTAATTGATAAATACGGTTTTGATGGAATAGATATTGACCTTGAATCAGGAATTTACTTAAACGGAAATGACACTAATTTCAAAAATCCAACGACTCCTCAAATCGTAAATCTTATTTCAGCTATTCGGACAATCTCAGATCATTATGGTACAAATTTTCTATTAAGCATGGCTCCTGAAACAGCTTATGTTCAAGGCGGTTATAGCGCATATGGAAGCATATGGGGTGCATATTTACCGATTATTTACGGAGTGAAAGACAAACTAACATACATTCACGTTCAACACTACAACGCTGGTAGTGGGATTGGAATGGACGGTAATAACTACAATCAAGGTACTGCAGACTACGAAGTCGCTATGGCAGATATGCTCTTACATGGTTTTCCTGTAGGTGGTAATGCAAATAACATGTTCCCAGCTCTTCGTTCGGATCAAGTCATGATTGGACTTCCTGCAGCACCAGCGGCCGCTCCAAGTGGCGGATATATTTCTCCAACTGAAATGAAAAAAGCTTTAGATTATATCATTAAAGGAATTCCTTTCGGAGGAAAGTATAAACTTTCAAATCAGAGTGGCTATCCTGCATTTCGTGGCCTAATGTCCTGGTCTATTAATTGGGATGCAAAAAACAACTTTGAATTCTCTAATAACTACAGAACATATTTTGATGCGATTTCCTTGCAAAAATAATAAGAAACCAACAATAGGTTTTATATGATCTATTGTTGGTTTTTATTTATGTAAATTACTTTTTCACTTCTACATGATGAAAAGATTCTTTTCCATTTTAACACTTTAAATAAAGTGAAACTTTAATCAGTGGGGGTCTTACTGCCCATTAAAGCGGGATAAAACTCACATAATATTCCATGTTTAACTAATAAAAAAAGAGAACTTTCTCTGAAAGTCCTACTACTCTAGAATAGTCAGTTGCTATTTTGCTTTAACACAAATACTGAAAGTTCAGGTGCACTCCAAAATCTAACAGGCATTCGGGTTGTCCCAATACCACGATTTACGTATAAATGTAACGGCTTATTCTTCCCTTCTAATTCATACATACCTTCCACATAGCTCTCAGCTAATTTTGTAGTAATTAATGGACCTATAAAAGGAATTTGAACTTGTCCTCCGTGACTATGGCCTGACATTTGAAAATCAACTGGGTAACGAGCTACTTTGTCTACAACATCCGGCTCATGTACTAAGAGCATATTGAAATCTTGTTGTCTCACATGTTTTAAAGTCGAATCTATTTGCGGCTTTCCTAATAAGAAATCATCCAAACCTGATATTGTAATATATTTTCCGTTTTCTACTTTAATTTTTTGCATTTCATTTACTAACACATAGAAACCAGCTTCTTCCATATACTTTTTATAAAATAAACTACCTCCCCCGCCTCTATCATGATTCCCAAACACTGCATATTTCCCTAAGGGTGCATGTATTTTTTGTAATATACCTTTTGCTTCTTCTCTTTCCGCCTTATACGATCCAAACTTATCTATTAAATCCCCTGTAAAAACTACTATATCTGGATGTAACGCATTCATCTTCTCCACCAAATTTTCTAGTTGTTTCAGTGTAAATTCTGGCCCTAAATGTACATCTGAGAATTGCAATATCTTTTTATCATTAAACTCTTTAGGAATTGTAGATGCTTCTATTTCATTCCACGTAACTGTTACTAGTTTTCGTTCTATTTCTGTCGCATAGAAATACAAACTTACTGAAATCATTACTATACTTATAAAACTGATTATGAATATTTTTATGATTGATTTTTTTTGTTCTTTTTTTACATGATGCGTATTCATGTTCTCACCTCTAGAAGTACTCTACAGCCTTATTGTTACATTAATGTGACAACACGAACAATGTTAGTTATATCCAATTCTACCCCATTCACTTTGACAAACTTATGCAGAAGTCATAACATATTTTTATAATACATAGATTTTTAAAAATGTTCCTTCTATTCATTCTATCATTTTATTGAGGAGAGATTATTCATGTCTGTATTTACACCAGAAGAAATTACGGAACTTGCTGCGAATTCCGGAAGAAAAAAAGCTCATTTATCATTACTCCCTATGCTAATTCTTGGTTTTTTTGGCGGTGCTTTCATAGCATTAGGGTATTTACTCGATATTCATGTTATTGGAACAATGCCAAAGTCCTGGGGATCATTTACTAGTTTTCTAGGCGCTGCTGTATTCCCTATCGGTCTTATACTCGTTATTCTTGCAGGCGGTGAACTAGTAACTGGTAACATGATGACAGTTTCTATGGCTTGGCTTCAAAAGAAAATTACTTTATTTCATTTCATACGAAATTTATTTATTGTTACGTTTAGCAACTTCATAGGCGCTGTATTCGTTGCTTATTTTTTCGGTCATATCGTCGGATTAACAGAAGGCGCTTTTTTAGCAAAAACAATTTCTATTGCACAAGCTAAACTACAAGATACACCACTGCAAGCCTTCATTTCTGCCATCGGATGTAATTGGCTCGTTTGTTTAGCCGTTTGGCTCAGTATGGGAAGTAAAGAATTTATCGGGAAGATTATCGGTATTTGGTTCCCAGTTATGACTTTTGTTGCGATTGGCTTTCAACACGTTGTAGCCAATATGTTTGTTATCCCAGCTGCAATTTTTGCCGGACAGTTAACTTGGATTGAATATTTTCCAAACTTCATTTTTGTTTTCTTCGGAAACTTAGTAGGCGGTATGTTATTTGTAGCGTTACCTTATTTCATATCTTATAATAAGAAACAACCTTCCAATAAAGAGCAAACCGAATTAAAGAAACAAGCTGTATCCGCTTAAATGAACTGTCTATACAGTAGCTCTAAAAAATATTACAAATTTCATTTTTTTTACGAATATATGTGCGTACACTTGTTCTCGAATGTTTTATACGTTATAATAACAACTTAAATAGCATTATTTACATATGAGGTGAAAAACATGAACAAAACAGAATTAATCAAAAACGTAGCACAAAATGCTGAGATTTCTCAAAAAGAAGCTACTGTAGTTTTACAAACTGTAGTAGAATCAATCACTAACACTTTAGCTGCTGGTGAAAAAGTACAACTTATCGGATTCGGTACATTCGAAGTACGCGAAAGAGCTGCTCGTACAGGCCGTAACCCACAAACTGGTGAAGAAATGCAAATCGCAGCTTCTAAAGTACCTGCTTTCAAAGCTGGTAAAGAACTTAAAGAAGCTGTAAAATAATGAAAAAATAGCCTTCTCGTTTATGAGAGGGCTATTTTTTTCATTACATAATTAGTAAAAATCTGACCATTATGCTGTTTCTTTTGTTCCTTTATGCAAATAAAACCGTTACTTTCAAAGAAAGGTTTTGCTGTAATACTCGCTTCTGTATATATCTCCTTATGTCCCAAGTTCACCGCTTCTTTTTCTAACTCCTGTAGTATGTATGACGCTATCCTTTTCCCTTGATAATCTTTATGCGTAAATAGACGATCTACGTAATGCTCATCATTATAATCACCAAATCCCACTATTACACCGGTATAATCCGCTACATAACTAATATTTTTCTCTAAAGACTGTAACCAGCTTTCTCTATCTAGTCGCTCTGGTGCCCATGCCTGTAGCTGTAATACATTATAATCTTTTGCGTTAATTGTATGAACTGTTTCATAGAACAACTGTAATACTTGTTCTAAATCCTCTTTATGGAATGTTCTAATGATCGTATCTTTTAACATATATGAACCTGGTTTAAAATTCTTATAAAAATCTATAAATCGTTGGCGAACCAAGTCAAATGCCAACTACCGAAAAGGAATCTCACCTTTTTCCTGTCCGTAAGGGTTGTGACCTTTTCATCCACCTATTGTGAAAGAATGACGGCAGGTTCCTGTTAGGAACGATCTGTCCTTGCATACTACCATTCATCCAAGTCAGTAGTATGCAAGAGGTTATAAGAAATAAACCAGTACCCCCCTTCTCATTTAAATTTTAAATACGAATTGTTGATTGCTCATATAAACAGTTTTGTGTAGAATGCTCCACAATTTCCAATTGTGATATTCTTTCCACGTTTGAATTGTTTGTAACCATTTTTTATATACTTTTTTCGTATTCTTTTTACTTTCTTCCATGGAAGCAACAAGAATACGCAGTTTTGTTGTAATTTGGTTTTTTAATAATAATATAATCTCTTGTGGTAATTGTTCTTGCAATTCTAATCCACGTCTTGCGATCGTGAAGGCGGCTGCTTCATGAATGCTAATACCGAAATTTTTACTGTATTTTAATTTTCCAATCACACTTGTATAAGCGGGGTTTACTGTTTTAACAGAAAATCCGTTACGAAGAGACATACGAATTAAACTGTTCAACATCTTTTTATACGTAAATTGATGGAAATTACGATTACTGTATTTATCAGTATCATGCGATTGATGAAACTTTAAATCTTCTAAAACAATTCCACCTACATTGTTTTCCAATAACCATGTTTTAATTTGTTGTACGATTTGTCCAATTATCGTTGCGCGTTTGTTTGTTGAAAACGCATTCAGATTGTGTAGATAAAAAATTTTTGAACCTTTAAAATTACCTTGTTTTGTACATAAACTAACTGCAATGCGGTCCGGATTTACATCAATTCCTGCAATTACATCTGATTGTGGTGTCTCCTTGAAATCTAGTACACGCCCTATTTCTGTTTCATCAAACGTAATGTTTACATAAAATTCATTTTGTTTACGAATGATTTCTACACTATATTTTTGATGCTCTATAATCGGTTTTCCTTTTGGATTTCCACCGATTTGCTTTCCCATAACGACATTTGTGATTTGATGATAAAAATGATATGGAATGATAATCGGAACTTTGATTCGGGGGCTTTTTGTTTTTCCATTTGTTCGTCCTAATGGATTTGCAATTTCTAACCATCCTTGCCCGCAGTCATCAACTGTAATGCGCATGTTCAAATTCCCTTTTTTGCTTTTATCTCCACGAGAATATAATTGTCGTGTCCGCAAATCTTTCCATTCTTGATTGGATATCTTGTTTTTCATTCTTTCATAGAAATTTTTCCGCCCACCAAAAATAATAGGAGGTAATGTTTTATTTTTAATATGTTTTGCATATGTTTCAATTTTTTGTTCTAATTTTTGTTTTCGTTTTCTTAAACCAATTAAACAAGTTTCTAATGAAACTTGTTTAGGTCTTTTTTTGCCGCGTTCATAATCATCTATTTTTTGTAACGTCTTTTCTAACTTTTTTTGATTGTTTTCTAGGTAAACAGGAAGAAGTTCTTTTTGAGAGAAAAGGATCATTTGCGCTTGTAAAATCGCATCTTCACAAAAACGTTTATTTAACAAATATTTAGGTTGTAGTTTTTTTATCAATTCTTTCTCGTTTTCGCCCTCAATCAAACGATTAAAACTATATCGTTTTGCACTTTCGAACGTACGGATCAAAGTAATTAAATCTTCCGTTTGTTCTTTTGTAATAGAATTGATTTTACAAGTACGTGTTGTTTTCATCCTTTTCCCCCTTTTCATCACCTGAAAATATTATAGGTTGAATTCTGTAAAATATAAAACCTGTAATTGTAAATTTTTATAGTTTTTTATAGATTCTTATTTACTGTTATTACCTCCTTACGAAACTATCATTTAACTTTTCTACCATCTAGTATTCAATATTTCTGCTTTATTATATCTTTTTTCTTTCTATATAAACAAAAAACAATACTTCTTTCAAAGTATTGTTTTTTGTTTAAAAGCATATGCAATTACTCTATAGATTTTTATTTTTTTAATTGCACTCTTTGTAGTCGTAATGCATTTAATACAACGGATACTGAACTAAATGCCATCGCAGCTCCAGCAACCCAAGGTGCTAAGAAACCGAACGCTGCAATCGGGATTCCTAACCCATTATAAGCTAGTGCCCAGAATAAATTTTGCTTAATATTTCTTATCGTCATCTTGCTCATAAAGATTGCATCAGCAATACTATTTAAATCACCACGGATTAACGTAATGTCTGCCGCTTCCATCGCTACATCCGTTCCTGTTCCAATTGCCATACCGATATCTGCCGTAGCAAGAGCAGGAGCATCATTTATTCCATCTCCAACCATCGCTACTTTCTTACCTTGCGCTTGCAGTTTTTTCACTTCTTCTGCTTTTCCTTCTGGTAATACCTCTGCAATTACATGATCAATTCCAACTTGCTTAGCAATTTCCTGAGCAGTTTGTGTATTATCTCCTGTAATCATAACAACGTCTAGACCCATTTTCTTGAGTCTTGCGATAGCTGCTTTTGAAGTATCTTTTACAGTATCTGCAACGGCAACTATACCAGCATATTCTTTATTGATCGCAATAAGCATCGCTGTTTTTCCTTCTCGTTCTAGCGCTTCCATCGATTTAGAAACTTCTTCAATATCAATATCGAATTTCTTCATTAATCGACGTGTACCAATTAATAATTGTTTCCCTTCTACAACTGATTCGATACCGAATCCTGGAATTGCTTCAAACGTTTCTGAACTTGGGATATCAATTTTCTTTTCTTTAATTCCTTCTACAATTGCTTCTGCAAGTGGGTGTTCAGAATTTTTTTCTGCCGCACCTACTAAACGTAGTATTTCTTCTTCGCGGAATCCATCTGCTACAATTACATCTGTTAACACCGGCTTCCCGTTTGTCACAGTACCTGTTTTATCTAGAATAACTGTATCTAATCGGTGCGTTGCTTCTAAATGCTCCCCGCCCTTAAATAAAATGCCATACTCAGCCGATCTTCCTGATCCCGCCATAATAGACGTAGGCGTTGCAAGACCTAATGCACACGGACAAGCGATAACAAGTACGGCTATCATTTTCTCAAGTGCTCCACCAAAATCACCAGGTGTAACAAATAGCATCCACACTGCAAATGTGATAATAGCAATCACAACTACAACCGGTACGAAAATACCTGAAATTTGATCTGCTACCCTTTGAATAGGAGCTTTTGAACCTTGAGCCTCTTCTACTACTTTAATAATTTGAGCTAATGCAGTATCTCTTCCTACCTTAGTTGCTTTCACTTTTAAAAAGCCATTTTTATTTATTGTAGAACCGATTACTCCATCCCCAATTGTTTTATCAACCGGAATACTTTCGCCTGTCAACATCGATTCATCTATTGCTGACTTTCCTTCTACAATTTCCCCATCTACCGGGATCTTTTCCCCTGGTTTCACATAAACGATATCACCAGCTATCACTTCTTCGATTAAAATTTTTATTTCTGTTCCATCTCGTACAACAGTAGCGGTTTTCGCTTGTAACCCCATTAATTTTTTAATTGCTTCTGACGAGCGTCCTTTTGCTTTCGCCTCAAATAATTTACCTAAAATAATTAATGTAATAAGTACTGCACTCGTTTCAAAATACAAGTCTGTCATATGTTCCGAAGAACCAATTGACCTAATACTTAAATACACACTGTAGAAATACGCTGCAGACGTTCCAAGTGCCACGAGAACATCCATATTAGCGCTCTTATTACGTAACGCTTTATAAGCCCCAACATAAAACTGCCCACCAATGCTAAACTGAACTGGAGTTGCAAGAGCTAGCTGCACCCAAGGGTTCATAAGCATATCAGGTAAATAAATAAACGATGTAAATGAGAAATGACTTACCATTGCCCACAATAACGGAAATGATAAAATAAACGAAATGATAAATTTCTTCTTTTGTCGCTCAATTTCTTGTAAGCGATGATCAGTTGATCCATTTTGCTCATCTGATTTCACTTCTAATTTATATCCTAATTTCGTAATTGCACTCTTCATTTCATTTACATTAATTTCATCAGGATTAAAATCTACTGTAGCTGATTCTAAAGTAAAATTCACTGTCGCTCCGTTCACACCTTCTAACTTATTTAAACGCTTTTCTACTCTATTGGCACATGCTGCGCATGTCATCCCTGAAACAGTAAACTCAGCTTTATCACTGACAATTCCATACCCTAACGATTCAACTTTTTGCTTAAATTGTTGCGGATTTGTTTTTTGGGGATCATACATTATTTTTGTTTTTTCAAGTGCAAAATTTACATTTGCATCATGAACACCTTCTACTTTTTTCAGACCTTTTTCAATTCTATTCGCACATGCCGCACATGTCATTCCTGATATTTGAAGATTGGCCTCTTTTTGTTCATTCATGTCTCTCACCTCTATATACCCTCCTAAGGTATAATTATTAACAAAATAAATCGTACTTCCTTTAAAGTACGATTTATTTCCATATCTAAAAATAATTATTGAACATCGTATCCTTGATCTTCAATTACAGCAACGATATCTTTTAACGTTACAACTGATGAATCGATCGTAACTTCAACAGTTCCTTCTGCTAATTGAACTTTCACTTGTTCAACACCGTTTAGTTCTTTCACGCTGCTTTCAATTGAATTTACACAATGTCCACAAGACATACCTTCAACTTGTAATGTTAACTGTTCCATTTAAAATCCTCCTCTTGTTTCTTCATTGTTTGTTAATCACAACTACATCTTACCATACCCCCCTAAGGTAATCAATGGTTTTGTATCATGATTTTTCAATTATTTTCTAAAAGTTTATTTTACACACACTTTTTCACACGAATACCTCGAAATCCTATATAAAAGTAAACAAAAAAACAAGCCAGTCACATACTAGCTTGTTTTTACGCTTTTGAAAAACGTTCAAATACTGTCATTAATTCTTCAATTGCTTCGTCACCATTACCATCTTTAATAGCACCTGAAACGCAATGACTTGTATGATTTTTTAATACACCCATTCCTACTTTTTTCATCGCTGCATTAATCGCTGAAATTTGCACTAAAATATCCACGCAATAACGATCATTTTCAATCATATTTTGAATACCGCGAACTTGTCCTTCAATTCTCTTTAATCTATTTATAATTTGTTCTTTTTCTTTTTCTGATCTATGTGTTACTGCTTCATGATCTTTATGATCCATATTATCACCTTCTTAAAGTTTCTCTTCATCCAATAAAACAATTGCTTTTACGAGTACACCAATTATAGCACTAATTATCTATGTATGATACCCCATATGAGTATATTTCCGCTCTATGCTTATTCTTAACAATTTATTAGCTTCTCAGTCTCAATTTTCATAATACCCTTTCCTTTTTCCAAAAAACAATAATAAGTGGAGATTCTCCATCCCCACTTATTATTCATCCAAAAATACAAAGGTCTCAATTTATACACGTATAAATTGAGACCTTTTTCTTCCTATATATAATTACTGCTGATCACATACTTTTGTATCATTCACTACTGAAGTTCCTTCAACGGTTACCGTATGAAAACAGTCATTTACACGAACTGTCACAACATTATCTTGCCGATCAATGATATGATATTCATTAAAATTTTTATTTAGAGCACTGCGAATTTGTTCTCCTTCATAAATTGGAATGCCATGTGATAAAACCCAAATAAGCCCAGCGATAGCAAGAATAGTTTTCATACGATCTACCTCCTTGAGAATATAGTGAACTTTTAATCCATGCTTTTTCAGCTCTACTAATCATGAATGGAATGAATCAAGCTTTTTGGAAATAAGTTCATTTCGTCTATTTTATGTTTATGCTAATTGTGACCGAATTGTGACAACTTTTTGTCTCTTTAGACGAAAAGTTGAAACAAAACTTTCAAAAAGGACAATTCTACTTGAACAAACAAAAGGCTATGGAGAATTTCCCCATAGCCTTTCGTTTGCATTTGACTAGACAATCATTTCATTATGTTTAATGTTAAGTGTTTCAATTTGAATGGTAGCATGTTCAATATGGAACTCTTGCTTTAACATATCGATAATATTTTGAAGTACTTCTTGATCATCTTGCTTTTTATCAATCATTACATGGACACTTAATGCATCTAATCCTGATGTAATTGTCCAAATATGAAGATCATGTAAATTACGGACACCTTCTACTCCTTTAATCGCTTGCTTCACTTTCTCTAGTTCAATTGCAACTGGTGTACCCTCCATAAGTATATGAATGGAATGTTTTGTTACGCCCCACGCGCTCTTTAAAATTAATAAAGCTACAACTACTGAAATAATTGGATCTGCAATATACCATGAAAATAATGACATAAGTACACCAGCCACTAATGCTCCCACTGACCCTAAAGCATCACCAAGAACATGTAAATAAGCGCTGCGTAAATTCACGTTATTTTTCACGTCACCTTGTCTCATAAGTGCCCATGCACTAATTAAATTTGCTAGTAAACCAATTGATGCGATTAACATCATTGGACCACTTGCTACAGTTGGTGGTTCAAAAAAACGACCAATTGCTTCCCATACGATAAGCCCTGCTACAACAAATAACGTAATACCATTAATTAGTGCTGCTAAAATTTCAAAACGATAATATCCATATGTTTTTGTAGAAGTAACTGTTCTAGCTGCTAATCCAATAGCAATTAAACTTAATAACAATGAACTTGTATCACTTAACATATGTCCTGAATCTGATAATAAAGCTAAACTATTTGTAACTAGTCCCCCGAAAAATTCAAGGAACATAATAGTTGCTGTAATGACTAAAGCTGTAATTAATCCTTTTCTATTTCCTTTCCTACTCTCCTCAAAATGATGATGTCCATGGGAATGCCCGTGAGCATGCCCATGATGTTGGTGACCGTGATGATGTCCCATATAAATGCCTCCTTTTAATTTTGTTTTGTCTTTCATAATTCCACTATTAAATTTTCACTTTATTTACAAATGGCTCTTTTCTTATCTGAATCGAACTTGTTGGACAGCCGTCACTTGCCGCCAACATTGCTTGCAAGAAAGTTTTTGGAATACCCATTATTCCTTGGTTGTTATCTAATACACCAAATGATTTTCCTCTTCCGTCTAATTGATATATATCAGGTGCTATAGAAATACATAGTCCACATGCCTCACAATTCTTTTTATTTACAACCGTATAATGTAGCAATTTAACTCACCTCCGTTACAGTTATACAATACATAGGTAGGGTATATTAAAGTCTTTATTTTATACAAATTTCCCTATTTAAATAATAATGGCCTATCGGTTTTAAATCTTTATCCAATTCATAAACCAATGGTGTTCCTGTTGGAATGTTTACATCTTCTATATCTTCATCTGAAATTTGATCTAAATGTTTTACTAAAGCACGTATTGTATTGCCATGGGCTGCTATAATTACTTGTTTACCTACTTTTACATTAGGAGCTATCTCTTCATTCCAATATGAAACAACTCGTTTTTCTGTATCTTCTAGATCTTCTGTAAGAGGAAACTCATACTCTTTTACATCTCTATATTTCGGATGTGCTGCTTCATATCTTTCGTCATCTTTTGTAAGTGCTGGTGGGCGTACATTTGTTGAACGTCTCCATAAGGTTACTTGTTCATCCCCATATTTTCTCGCTGTTTCTTCCTTATTTAATCCTTGAAGCGCACCGTAATGTCGCTCATTTAATTTCCATGTTTTATGAACAGGTATCCACATCAAATCCATTTCTTCGAGAGTAATCCATAAAGTACGCATCGCTCTTCGCAAAACAGATGTATATGCGATATCAAATGAGAAACCATTAGCTTTCAGCATTACTCCGGCTTCTCTTGCTTCTTCCAAACCTTTACTAGATAAATCAACATCCGTCCAACCTGTAAACCTATTTTCAACATTCCATTCACTTTGTCCGTGTCGTATTAAAACTAGCTTTACCATACTTACTATCTCCTCTCTTTTTAAAGTTGCATTTTCATAAAGAAGTATCTTTATGAAAATGCATAATTACATATCAAGATCTTTATGCTTCATTTCACTACTGTGACTAAACGCTAATTTAATTAATCCATTTACGTGGGAGTCATCTAATGAATAAAAAACAAGTTTCCCCTCTTTACGCTTTTTCGCCAATCCTATCGTTTGTAATAGTCTTAAGTGATGTGAAGCTGTTGCAATACTACTATGAATAATACTTGCGACATCACGCACGCAAAGCTCTTTTTCCGTATACAACGCATAAGCAATTTTCAAACGTGTTTCATCTGCAAGCGCCTTAAACATTTTCGCTACACTACTTATATTTTCTTTCTCAAGCATGTCACTTGCATGTTTTACTTTCTTCTCATCATGATAACAAAGTTCGCAATGTTCTTCCTTCATATGTAACACCTCTTATTCAAATACATATTTGATTATGTATGTAGTATACCTTATAAACGAGAAACATTCAAATGTTTATTTGAATGTTTCTCGTTTATACTAAAAATCCCACTGATTATTAACCCATAGCTATCCATCTTATGAGCTTTCCGATTGTTAATACCGAATAAATCAAACCGTTTTTCTTTTAGTATTCGTCCTGAGAAAAACAAAACTTTGTAAAGAGCTCCCATATAAGTTCGTTTCTACTGCATACTCCGACCTTTTCAAAAATTGACTTAAAATGATCCTGAACTGTATACGTAGAAATACACAATTCTTTTGCCACTTCTTTCGTTGACATCCCTCTAACAATTCCTATTACCACTTCTTTCTCTCTTTGAGACAAACTATAAGAATCTGCAAGAAGAGGAAAAACTTCTTCTGGCCGTGCACTTTCGAACAAAACCCTATATCCTGTATGACAACTACTGTAACCTTCTAGCCTGCTCGCACGAATAACCAATCCATTATTTGACGCTGCTACTTGTATGCTTGTTCTTCACTTCATCCCAACTATGAAGGAGAAAAAAGAGTTACTTAATGAAATTAGTAGCCGCTTAAAGCCTGGTGCTCCACTCTTTCTCTCTTCAATAAATGGTATACCCCATACAAGTATGTTTTCTGCACAATTAAATGCTTGGCGCAACCATATGATGCAAAATCAAATTCCATTAAAAGATTGGGATCGATTTGAAAATTCTTTTGAAACAGAAATATTTCCTATTTCCGAAACAAATCTACTAACTATCATGAAGGAATGTGGCTTTACTCACATCACTCGCTTTTTCAGTAGCTTTTTAATTGATGGATACGTTGCCTTTAAACAATAATGAAAAAAGGTAAGCAATTGCTTACCTTTTCCCTCTTCTATAGGTGACTAATAAACCTTAACCCTTTACTTAAAGAAGTCGGCACAACTGACGCATGATTTTCCCCTTCAGCTTCATAAAACGTAAATCTAAACTGATCGTGTTTTACTTGGAGAAGGCGCTTTGATAATTCATTTGCATCTACAACCATATGCTCTCGCTCTAATGACCCAACTGTAAGGAACACTCCCGTTTCAAACTTGGCACTATTTAATTCACTTATAAGATTCACTTCTTTTTCAAGTACAGACTGGTTATTCCACCAAATAGATGGACTACTAATAAAATAATTTTGAAAGGCATTTACGTTTGTAAATAGTATATGTAAAGCAAATAAACCACCTAACGAATGCCCAAATAACGTTTGCTTTCCTTTATCAATCTCAAAATCATTTTCGATTTGAGGCTTCAGTTCTTCTTCTATAAAAGTAAAGAAGTTATGTGCTCCTCCTGTTTTAGGCCACGGTTTGCCATCTGGTTTTAAAGGCGCATCTTTTGAAATTACGCTAGGTGTAAAATCATAACATCTTTCTTCACCTGAAAATGCCCCTTCAATTGGATAACCAATACCTACTATAATTGCTGGTGAAACACCTGTTTTTTCTGCTCTAACTGATTGTATTTTAACCGCTTCATGGAATGTTTGAAAAAAAGCATTGCCATCTAATACGTATATAACAGGATAGCCTGACTCTGGCGCTGGTCGCCTCGGCTTTGAAATATGAATTTGATATTCCTTACCTTCTAATTTCGAATACATTTTCCACTGTTCTGTATTAGTTGTTATAATCTGCTGTTTTTCAATAGTAGTATTCATCTTATATCCCTCCCTCTTAACTCGTTACATATATTTCTACTTTCTCTTCTTGAGAGACAACACTATCGTATCCAAAGCAAACAGGAGATCCATTATACGGATCAATCATGACACGCGCATCAATATGAAATACTTCTTTTAACACTTCATTTGTAATGATTTCTTCTGGGATACCAGTTGTAACGATTTCCCCTTCCTTCATCGCAATAATTTCATCTGAAAACCTTGCTGCATGGTTAATATCATGTAGTACCATTACAACTGTACAATTATGTTCTTTATTTAACTTCTCCACAATTTGTAATACATCTAATTGATGAGACATATCGAGATATGTAGTTGGTTCATCTAGTAGTAACACTTCTGTCTCTTGTGCTAAAGCCATCGCTAGCCATACCTTTTGCCTTTGACCACCTGATAAATTGGCAATTTGTCTCGTTCGAAATTCAGAAGTTTTCGTTATATCTAATGCCCAGTCAATCATCTCTTTATCTTTTGAAGTTAACTTATTTACATTATTTCGATGTGGATAGCGTCCATAAGAAATTAATTCTTCCACTTTAAGTTCTCCTGGTGCAATTGGAGTTTGCGGGAGTAAAGCTAACTGCTTCGCAATTTCTTTCGTTGGAATCGTATTTAAATCCTGTCCTTGCAAATATACTTTACCGCTCTTTTGCTTTAAAATTCTTCCCATTGTTTTTAACAGTGTTGATTTACCGCACCCGTTTGGCCCTATAATTGTCGTTACTTTTCCTTCTTGTATTTCCACATTTAAATCGCGAAACACTGTAAGCTTTTCATAACTCGTTTCTAAATTTTTTGCACTTAAAATACTCACTTTTATTCCTCCTCTTACGCTTTCGCCTTATAAAGTAAATATAAGAAATACGGTACACCGACAATAGAAATAACGATCCCAACAGGTAACTCTACAGGGGTGAAAACTGTTTTTGCAATAAAGTCTGAAGCTATTACAAGGAACATTCCGATTACTCCACACATAGGAATGATATGCTTATGTTGAATACCAACAAGTCTTTTCGCTATATGCGGTGCCATTAAACCAATGAAACCAATACTTCCTGAAACTGCAACACATGCACTGACAAGTCCGATACTACTTAGTAGTAAAATAGATTTCTCTCTTTCTACCGAAACACCTAAACTTGTAATACTCGTTTCTTCCAATTGAAATAAATCTAATAAATAAGCTTTTTTTTGTATAAGCGGAATTAATATGATAAGCCACGGCAACATAGCAACAATATACTTCCAGTTTGCGCTATATATGCTTCCTGACACCCAAACTGCAGCCATTTCGAAATCAGTTGACTTCATTTTGAGTGATAAGTACATAGAAAATGCTCCAAATCCTGATCCAATTGCAATCCCTGTTAATAAAAGACGTTGTGAGTCTAGCTTACCGTTTTTCCATGAAAACAGATAAATGATGATAGCTGCACCTAATCCGCCGACTAAACCAAACATTGGCATCATCATAATAGACATCCAGTCTGTGCTCTTTAATTGCCCTTGAAAGAAAAACATAAAAATAACGATGGCTGTGCCGGCCCCAGCATTCACTCCTAAAATACCTGGGTCTGCCAATCCATTCCTCGTAATCCCTTGAATAACAGCACCTGCAACGCCTAGGCCTAATCCTACTAACCCAGCAATTACGATACGAGGAAGACGAAACTCAAAAATAACTAAATCATGTTCTGGTACTGGATCAATTCTAAAAAGTGTTTTAAATACATCCGTAATCGTAATATCAAACGTACCATTCGTTAAACTAATATAAATTGCACATAGTATTAAAAATATAATAATCCCCATTGTCATTCCAAAGCGCTGACTCGAACTTTTAAGCATGTCTCTCTCCTCCTCTTGTACGGATTAAATAAAGGAAGAAAGGAATTCCAATTAAGGAGGTAACGACTCCAATTGGTGTTTCAAATGGATAGTTTACAAATCTACTTAAAACATCACATAACGCTAAGAAAACTCCACCAATAACGCCTGCACATGGCAAAATCCACTTATAATCTACCCCAATTATAAAGCGAGTAATGTGAGGAATAATTAAACCTACAAAACCAACTTTCCCCACTAAAGCAACTGCCGTTCCTGTTAAGAAAATAACCGATAAAATAGCCATTGCTTTAACTAGTTTTGTACGCTGTCCTAGATTAATAGAAACTTCTTCTCCTAAAGAAAGAATAGTAATAGATTTTGATATTAACAGCGCTAAAACTATTCCAATTATCCCAAACGGTATCGTGATTTTAATGATATTAGGGTCCACTTGGTCTAACTTTGCATTAAACCAAAAACTAACATTTTGAGAAATTTGGAAATATGAAGCCATTGCAGCAGATACACTACTTAAAAATGTTCCAATAACTGTTCCGATAATCGCTAACCTAACTGGTGATAAGCCATTTTGAAGGAGCGAACCAAAACCAAACACGATACCGGCTCCTAGTGCAGAACCAATCATTGAACATAAAACCATACCAATTGATGACATTCCTGGAAGAAAAATCATGCAAAGTGTAATAACAAAGGCTGCCCCATCCGTCACACCCATAATAGAAGGGGATGCAAGATAGTTTCTTGTCATCCCCTGCATAAGTGCTCCTGATATGGCTAGAAATGCTCCAACTAAAAGAGCTGCAACTACCCTTGGTAAACGTGAAGTAATAATAATATTATGATTTACATCGCTTGAATCAAAATGAAATAATGCGTTCCACACTATTTCAGCATCAATACTCTTCGCCCCATACAAAATAGAAAATATAACTGTAAATAAGATGAGTATGGGTGCTATACATAATATAGTCACTGGTACTGCATTTGTTTTCTGCATATCATTCAACGCACCTTACTTATTGTATTATTTAGATAAATTTTTTACTGCTTCTTTTAAGAATACTGTTTTACTCCAAGCTGTACCACCTTGTGCCATTGGGTCTACAACGTTTACAAATACTTTCTTTTCCTTCGCAGCATTCATACTTTGCCAAATTGGATTGCTTTCAATTTCTTCTAGCACTTTCGGATTTTTATTTTCACTTGCCTCATATTGTAAGAAAATATAATCTGGGTTAAGTTCAGCAAGTTTTTCAAATGAAATTTTCTCTTGTGCTTTTACAGCTTTAAGTTGTTCTGGAGCAGTTAGCCCAAGATCTTTATAAATGACAGGGTTGAAGTATACTCCTTCTGGATATAGGAATAATTCGTTTGCTCTTAGTCTAATGACAAGTACTTTTTTGTCTTTTAACTTATCTCCTAGTTTTGCTTTTGCTTTTTCAGCATCTGCATTGTAATCTTTAATAATTTTTTCTGCTTTATCTTTTTTACCAGTTAATTCTCCCATTAACTTTAAGTTATCTTCCCAATCTGTTGAAACATGTGATACTGGGAATGTCGGAGCTACTTTCGTAAACTTTTCAGCTGTTTCTGCTGGGAATTTTGTACTTGATGTAATAACGTCTGGCTTTAATTGTAGTAATGTTTCAAAATTTGGTTGCATTTTCTCGCCAACAGATTTCGCACCCTCTAAATCTTTTTCAAGATACTTCGGTAATTTACCACCAACAGTAATGGCACCTACCGGCTTAATACCAAGTACCGCTGCATCTTCCATTGACTCTAAACTAGCTGTCGCAATTTTATCTACTTTTGCTGGTACTGTATATTCTTTACCTAAATATGTAATTTTTCTTTTTTCGTCTTTTTTCGTTTCCGTAGCTTTTGTCTGTTGCTTTTGTTCTCCTGAATTTTTATCCGTACTATTGCATGCTGCTAGTCCTACACTTAAAACTGTAACCATCCCTAAAGTAAATAACTTCTTGTTCATCTTTATATAACTCCTCTCGAATTCTCAAACTATATTCTCAATAAAATTTAACTATATGAAACTTGTCTCACATATATATTTCATTAGATTAATAATTCTATCCAGAACTCATTCTCGTTCACTTCCCCTAAACTATAATTCTTTTACACCTCATCTATTGATAACACTTTTCATTGATAATGATTATCGTTACTAAGTATATATTTAATATGCAATTATTTCAAGAAAGATTTGAAAAATTTTAACAAACTGAATAAAAAAGAAGTATCCGCCTAATCTTAGGAAGATACTTCTTTTTTTAGAAATTTATATGTAATTCCACTGGGCAATGGTCTGATCCCATCACTTCACTATTAATTTTCGCCTCTGTTATTTTGTCTTTCATTCTTTCCGAAACAACAAAATAATCTAAACGCCATCCAATATTTTTTGCTCTCGCTCCCATACGATACGACCACCACGAATATGCACCTTCCTGATCAGGATACAGATAACGATACGTATCAATAAATCCTTCTTCTAAAATACATGTGAATTTCTCTCGTTCCTCATCAGAGAATCCAGGGTTTTTACGATTACTTTTTGGATTTTTTAAATCGATTTCTTTATGAGCAACGTTTAAATCACCGCAAAAAACAACGGGCTTTTTTTCATCTAATTGCTTAATATAAGCCCTGAAATCATCTTCCCATTTCATTCTGTAATCTAATCGTTCTAATCCTCGTTTTGAGTTTGGTGTATATAACGTTATCATGTAAAAATCTTCGAATTCTAAAGTAATAACTCGTCCTTCTTGATCATGCTCTTCAATTCCTAAACCGTATGTTACAGATAGCGGTTCTTTTTTCGAAAAAATAGCCGTTCCTGAATAACCTTTTTTCACAGCATAATTCCAGTATGTATAATATCCCTCTGGATTCAAATCAATTTGCCCATCTTGTAATTTAATCTCTTGTAAACAAAATATATCAGCATTTGATTCCTCAAGATATTCTAAAAATCCACCTTTTGCGATAACTGCTCGCAAACCATTTACATTCCACGAAATTAACTTCACCTATAGTCCTCCTCTTGATGTTCACTTTCAAATTTCATGCTATCACAAAATAGAAAAACAATCATATTTTCACCTTTGTAATCTTGCTCTTACATTTGTGAATACATACATACGCACTTTATTCAGGTTATACTAATTTCAGAGGTGATGTTCTTTGCACAATGAAGGGATTACGTTAACAAATGAGCATTGGCAAGCAATTATTCATAATGATTCTTCCTATGATAGTAAATTCTTTTATGCTGTGAAATCAACCGGAATCTTTTGCAGGCCGTCATGCAAATCAAGAATACCGAATAGAAACAATGTACGAATTTTTCATCATGCAGAGCAAGCATTAAGCGAAAACTTTCGCCCGTGCAAACGTTGTAAGCCAAACGGAATCACTTTACCTAATGAAGAGTGGGTAGAACAAATTAAAGATTATATCGAGAAACACTTTGATGAGTTATTAACTCTCGACATACTTGCTGAAATGTGCCATGGTAGCCCATTTCATTTACAACGTACTTTCAAAAAAATGACAGGAATAAGCCCAATAGAATATATACAACAATTCCGGATTGTTAAAGCGGCAGAACAGCTATTACAAACAAATCAATCCATTAAAGAAATTAGTACTGCTATCGGGATAGAAAACCCTGAGTATTTCGCAACTTTATTTAAAAAGAATACCGGATTTACTCCTACTGAATATCGAAAAAAGAACGAAATGAAAGAAGGATACAATAATGAATTCCTCCAAAAATAAATTTATATATTGGACGCTACTTACACATGAAAATTGGCAGTTTCATATTGCTGCAACTGAAAATGGACTATGCTTCATTGGATCACAAGATGAAAAATTTGAAGAACTAAATATATGGGCTAGAAAGAAATTGCCACAACATATATTGGCATGTAATCCAGATTATCTACAATCATATACGAAAGAAGTTATCGAGTATTTAGAAAGTAAACGAGAAACTTTTACATTCCCTATCGATGCTTACGGAACTGATTTTCAATTATCTGTTTGGAATACGGTACGTGAAATTCCTTATGGAAAGACATATTCTTATTCAGAGATTGCCGAAAGAATGCAAAAACCTACTGCTGTGCGTGCCGTTGCTACTGCTATTGCTGCCAACCCTCTTCTCATTACAATTCCTTGCCATCGTGTTATTGGAAAGAATGGTAAACTAACCGGTTTTAGGGGCGGATTAGAAATGAAGAAAGTGTTGCTTACATTAGAAAAGTCTCAGGTAGAATGCATATGACAGCAAAATATACTAGCCCATTAACTTTAGCAGTTCCAACAGAATTTAGTTTCCAAGAAAATTTACGCTATCTATCACGTTCTAACAATGAATGTATGTTTCACATTGAAGATAACAAAATTTATAAAGTTATCCCTGTTCACGATGTACATCCTTTAGTTGAAATTAGTATGAACTCGGATGATAATATTCAAATACGTTTTTTAGAAAAATCATATACATCTGAAGAATCGATATGCGAAGCTGTAGCTCACTATGTAAAAGAGTGGTTTGATTTAACTACTGATTTAGCTCCTTTTTATTCATTAGCTAAACATGATGTACTCCTTCAAGGACCAATTGAACAATATTATGGGCTTCGTACTTTAGGTATTCCAGACTTATTTGAAGCACTTTCCTGGGGAATTATCGGTCAGCAAATTAATCTCACATATGCTTATACACTAAAAAGAAGATTAGTCGAACACTTTGGAAATTATGTAGAATGGAACGATAGAAAACATTGGATATTTCCTTCTCCTGAAACGATTGCCAATTTACATGTAGAGGATCTCAAAAACTTAAAAATGACGACTAGAAAATGCGAATATGTAATAGGTATTGCAAAGCTTATTACAGAAGGAAAATTATCAAAAGAATCTTTATTGCAAATACAAGATGTGCAACAAGCTGAAAAACAATTAACTGCTATACATGGTATAGGACCGTGGACTGCCAACTATGTTTTAATGCGCTGCTTACGATTTCCTTCCGCTTTTCCCATTGACGATGTTGGCTTGCACAATGCAATTAAATATATAACAGGCTCTGAAAGTAAACCGACTAAACAGGAAATAAAAGATTTTGCGGCAAATTGGACCAACTGGGAGTCTTACGCCACTTTTTATTTGTGGCGAGTATTATACTAAAAAACCAATTAGCGCATCCGCACTACTTGGTTCTTTTTTAAGCTTGTTCTTCGAATCGTCTTGCGATTTCCACAATAACTTGAACAGCTTTTTCCATCGTATCCACCGAAACATACTCAAATTTACCGTGGTAGTTTTCACCACCAGTGAAAATATTCGGCGTCGGTAATCCCATATACGATAATTGTGATCCATCTGTTCCACCACGAATCGGATGAATGTTTGGTTCGATATTTAAACTTTTCATCGCTTCATATGCAATATCAACAATTTCTCTCACTGGTTCGATTTTTTCAAGCATGTTATAGTATTGATCATTCATTTCTAAAACGACTGCATTTTGTCCATACTTCTCTTGCATTTGCTTCACAATATTTTCAACGTTATGTTTACGCGCCTCAAAATTTTCACGATCAAAATCTCGAATAATATAATACGCTTTACTTTGCTCAACATCACCATTTAAAGAAAGTAAATGATAGAATCCTTCATAACCCTCTGTATTTTCTGGTGCCTCTTCTACTGGTAAGTGCCCATTAAACTCCATAGCAAGTTTAATTGCGTTACGCATTTTATTTTTCGCTGTTCCAGGATGTGTATTCGTTCCGTTAAACGTTAACTTAGCACCTGCAGCATTAAAGCTTTCATACTCTAAACCACCTAATGGACCTCCATCCATCGTATAAGCACATGATGCACCAAACGCTTCTACATCAAAATGTGCCGGCCCACGACCAATTTCTTCATCCGGCGTAAATGCTACTCTTATTTTCCCATGTTTAATTTGCGGATTATGTATTAAATAGTTCATTGCAACCATAATTTCAGTCAGACCAGCTTTATCATCTGCTCCTAGAAGTGTCGTACCATCCGTTGTAATAATCGTATGTCCTTTATATGATGGTAATTCTGGAAACTGTTCTGGCGTTAACACAACATTTAGCTCTTCATTTAACGTAATCGCATTGCCATCAAAATTTTCATGAATTTGTGGTTTTACGTTTTTACCTGTAAAGTCTGTTGCCGTATCTAAATGTGCTAAAAAGCCGATTACTGGCACATCCTTATCCGTATTAGCAGGAAGTGTTGCCATTACATACCCATTATCATCCATTGTTACTTCTGTTAAGCCAATCTCTTTTAACTCTTCCACTAATAACTTACCAAACTCAATTTGTCCAGGTGTTGTTGGTACTGTATGACTTTCTTCATTTGATTGTGTATCAATCTTTACATATCTCGTAAATCTTTCAATAAGTTCTTGTTTCAAACTCATTCACTCCCTTTTATGTTTCTCGTTCTATTATAATCCTTAAAACGAAATATTTTAACTTTTTTGACTGCGAATATATATTTCATTTGTATTTTAGCAATTTTAAATAGCAGCTAAAAAGTCGTAATATTTGTACATCAAAACTCTTACATGTAATATACATAATTATACAATATAGGAGGTTTTAAAGATGAGGCTAACTCTCTTTCGCTATTTTCTTTTTTTCTTAGGATTAATTTTTTTCGGCCTTGGAAATGCCCTTGCAGTCAAAGTTAAATTTCTCGGTTTACACCCTTGGGAAGTTTTAAACATGGCTCTCTACCAAAGGTTTGGGTGGACCATTGGTACGTGGAGTGTCATATGTGGATTATGTCTCGTTCTCATTTCTTTACTAGTAGATCGAAAATATATAAATGTGGGTACATTTTTAAATGCACTACTTATCGGTCCCATTATGGACTTTTTCTTACAATCAAATATCCTTCCAAACGCTAGTAATTATTTATGGATAAACTTACTTATTTTATTTGCTGGTATTGCAATTACAGGTATTGGGGGAGGGATGTATGTTGCGGCTGGGATTGGTGCTGGCCCTCGAGATGGATTCATGCTTACTATTTCCGACAAAACAGGGCTATCTATTAGCCGTGCTAGAATTATAGTAGAATGTGTTGTACTAGTTATTGGATTTATGCTAGGAGGTCCTGTTTTCATCGTAACTTTTCTTTACACCTTTATTCAAAGTCCCATCTTTCAGCAATCATTTAAGATGTTTCAAACCCTCTTACATACTTTACATAACAAAGAGAAAGTTAATGAACATATTTAAACTACAACTTAATACAAAGTATTCACCCTATTTACGATTCTCACCGCAAATAGGGTGTTTCTTTTTTCATCTCACAATTTCAGAATATATACTACTCATTTACAATAAAAGTATATACATCGTCATAAATACAACCATTTACTTTAATTACATACTTCCCTGGTTTACTAAAACGAATTGTGTAATTATTTAACCGAATTGCTTCTTTATCTCCAGAAAGAATATCAATACTTCTACCACTCAATACATAAAATTCACTTTGATTCATCGTTACATCAATTGCATTGAAATTTCCTTCTTTCACCTGCTTTGTTTCCGCAGCGCTTACACTTGGTTCTAAAAACAGTAGTCCACTTAATCCAATCGTACCTGCTAAAGCTACTCCCGCAAACTTTTTAATCTTTTTCATTACAATGTCCTCCTTATAAATTTTGTGTAAAGGTGATTCCCCCCCCTTACACCACAAAGCCTATATGTAATGAAATGAAAAGTAAACGGAGACCGTAAGACAAAATTCTACATCTTTTTCTCCAATTGAATATAAATCCAGCGTTTGGAGTTTTGTCAAATTTAAAATTGTTTCCTTAAACCAACTTCCAATTATATTATTCAGAAATTGAATAATTACTTATTGATTTAAGATTCTAAAAATAGTTGATAAAAATGCTTTCTATAAAAAAAGTATATTTTATAATTACGAATTAAAACACACTCCATATATTCAGTTTCATTCTCCTATCCATAATTTTTCTACATTCAATAATTGTTCATCATTAAATTCCAACTTATATATGTCAGGCTTTGATGTATGTATTAAAAATTCAAACCCGTATTGCTTATCAAAATAATTCATCATGAGTGTCATTACAAGCCCATGTGTGCCAATTACAATTTTTTGTCCTTGAAAATCCATTAATATTTCCTTTAACACTTTCACTACCCGTCTCTGACAATCCTTATATGACTCTCCTTCCATGAGTGCAAAGTCAGGATTAGAGAACATCTTCTTTACAAGCGGATACACCTCTTTATCTGATATAACTTGATCCCCACTGGAAAATATACACTCTTTAAGGTTTTCATATATTAATATTTCTTTTTCATAGAAATTGGCTGTTTTTTCTATCGTTAACACAGCTCTCGTATATGGACTTGAAATGAAAGTATCGATTCCCTCTGTTTTTAATATGTCTGTTACTCTATGAGTGTCTAAACTTCCCTTTTCAGTTAAACCACGTGTTCTTTCACTTCCTTCTAATTTTGATGATTCACCGTGCCTAACCATATAAATATATGTATTCATACTTCCTCCTTGAAAATATTCATTCGTTTTTTATAAATTTTGTTGTTTTGTTCGTGTAATCCATTCTCCTACTAAACTCTCGAATAGTTCAGGCTGTTCAATTTGCAAATTATGTCCCGCCATATCAAGCACCGCTAATGTTGCTCTTGGATAATCTTCAATAATTTCTATAATATCTCGATAACCTACCGATATATCTTGTCTTCCTGCTAATAAAAGAACGGGTTTCTCATATTTTTTTCGGTGAAACTCCATAGTAAGAGAATAATTTTTTTGCAATCTTTCAATAAATTCATAATTAGCAACATCTAACCCCGGCTTAATTTCTTCTTTAAATCGCTTATATGTATATTCATTTGCTACCACTGCTAACTCGCTAAATTCTTTTCTTTCGGTAGAAGTTAACGTATTTAAAAACTCCTTATCTTGTACAATTATCTGTTTATCCGGTAAACGTCTTTCTTTTTGCAGTGCAACAACCACAGGACATATTAATAATAATCCATTGACTCTCTCAACCATTTTTGAAAGTATCCCTCTAGCTAAATATCCGCCGAAAGACTCTCCTACTAGTAAAAAATCTTTCTTTGGAATGATTTCTTCAATAAATATAGTTATCACTTCTAATATATGATCTGAACTATTTATCCAATCTGGAGCGTTCGACTTTCCCATTCCAGGTAAATCAATATATATTCGTTGATAACCTTCATATTTTTGAAATACTGATTCCATACATTTCATCATTAACCTATGATCCGGCGCACAGCCATGTATAATAATGACTGGTTTCCCCTCTCCAACAATTTCATAGTATATTTCCGCATCTTTAATTCGCCATAACATAAAAAGTCCTCCCTATTTAGTAAAAATACAATCCACTCTGTAAGAATACACGTTCTTATTTTATATCCTTTTGTAACATTTTTACAAATGTTAATTTTCAGATTAAAAATGAAAATCTTACTTAAAATAGCCTATAACAATCAAAAGATCAGCTAGAAAGAGGATTCTCATCATTTTATATGCAATTTTGCATCTCCACTTGCAAATCACTAAAAAACCTTTAAAATTCAAAGGATGACTAAATATACAATTTCTATTTAAAATCTTGATGCAATACATACTATCAAACGCAATATTTTTTTAATTTTAAGAAGTATTAAACTCTTCAATACTTTCCTTATAAACAAGATTTTCACAAGGAAATCTGATACAATTTTTAAGTAATATTATTATGTGTAGATATTACGAATATAGTGCATAATTAAAGAAGGTGATTTTATTGAAATTAAATAAAAATTTACAACTGTGTATATTAATCGGAACATTAATATGCTATTCAATCTATTTTATATTTTTTTATCTGTTCCCTACTCATTTTTCAAATTCGGATGTACGCTTCGCTTCACTTATCGTTGAAGCCATTACATTTGTATCACTAATTTATTCTATATATTCTAAAAAAGTCAGTTCAAATCCGTTTTGGATATGTATCACGATAGCAATTGGGAGTTTTTTATTAGGTAAAATAGTATATACATATCAAGATAGCTTCTTCGAAATTCCAATACATCGTTTTACTATTTCTGATGTATTTTACATGTTTTTTCTACTCTTTTGTCTTATCGCTTTCAGTTATAAAATTTTAAAAGAATGCGATAAATGGGAAAAAGCGTTCTTTATTTGTGATATATGTATAGTACTTACTTCCATATTCACATTAGAGTGGTATTTATTTAATCAACCAAATTTAAATATATTCTCTCTTTCACTAGGCGATGTTTTCCTTTCATTTCTATATCCAATTGCAGATTTATTGTTTCTTCTACTAGGCTTTAGTCTCTTTTTCCGTCCGACAATTTTTAATTCTAAACGGAAGATTTATATCTTTATTTTTGTATTGATAAGTTCTGCAACTTTTAACTATATTTATTTTTACTTAAATAACCATTTAGCAACTGAAACTATAACATTATTACGTCTTTTATATAGAATACCTATATTATTTATTGCAATAGCTGGATCTATTTCTAATAGCCATAAAAATTATTTCATTGTTAACCCTATAATAGGAAAAAAGGCTTTAGTTGTATTTCCCTATCTTGCTGTTGCAATACTAATCGGGTTTACATTAAAAGAACAAACATCATCCTCAACTCTCATTACAGGAAATTGTATTACTTTTATTTTCGTACTCATTCGTCATTCTATTGTACGTATGCAAAACAATTCCCTAACAAAACGTTTACAGGCATTCAATGCACAACTAGAAGAAAAGGTGACTTTACGGACTTCTGATTTAGTTCATAAGTCAGAGGCTCTATCTCAAAAACAACAAAAGTTTAAATCGTTATATGAATATCACCCTGATCCTATTTTTACAATTGATTTACATGGCGTATTCTTAAATGTAAATCAAGCCGGAAGTATACTACTTGGAGCACCAACAGATGAGTTACTCGGTGAAACTTGTTTTTCGATTATTTTAGATGAAGACAAACATAAACTAACATCTGCATTAGAAAAGGTGAAACAACAAGAATCGGCATACTTACAACTAAGTTCTAAATATAAAGATGGTTTTACTTATTTTTTATACGTTACCATCGTCCCTATTATAATAGACGGACAAATTTCAGGAAGTTATATTATGGTAAAAGATATTACCGCACTAAAAAAGCAACAAGAAGAAATAAAGTATTTAGCATTCCATGATACGGTAACGAAAATTGGGAACCGTGCCTTTTTCCATAAGAAATTAAAAAGAGTTATAAAAAATGCTAATACAACAGACAGTGAGTTCGCATTATTATACTTAGATTTAGATCGCTTTAAAGCAATTAACGATACACTTGGACATTCGGCAGGAGATCACATATTAGAAGAAGTAGCGAAGCGATTCCAATCATGTCTTCCATCACATACTCATCTGTCAAGAATCGGTGGCGATGAATTTACAATCTTAATTGAAAACTATACTGACGAAGATTCCTTATTCGATTTATGCAACCAGTTATTTGAATGCATGGAAAAACCGTTTGTCATACATGAGCATACATTAACTTTATCACTTAGTATCGGCATCGCTATTTATCCACATTCCGGAATCGATACCGCTACACTTTTGAAAAACGCTAATGTTGCAATGTATGATGCAAAGGCAAAAGAGCTTAACTCTGTCTCTATTTATGACGATGTAATCGCTAAAAAAATTGAAAGACGATTACGATTAGAAAAAGATTTAACAAACGCAATACAAAATGAAGAATTGTTCCTTTTGTATCAACCTCAAGTTGATAGTGAATCTAATAAAATTATCGGTGCAGAAGCTCTAATCAGGTGGAATCATCCTGAATTAGGCGTTATTTCTCCATATGAATTTATTCCGATTGCTGAAGAAACACTACAAATTATTCCAATAGGAAAATGGACATTGCAGCAGGCTTGTGAGCAAATGAAACGTTGGCACACACTCGGATATTCTCATTTAAAAATTGGTGTAAACTTATCTGCTAAAGAATTTGAACAAGAAGATTTTGTAAAGTCTATTTCTTCTACATTAGCAACTACAGGCTTACCGGCAAGTTCTCTCGACCTTGAATTAACAGAGCGCATTGCAATGATGGATGAGCGAGAAACATTGATAAAGCTCCGCACACTAAAGGGTTTAGGAGTTCACATTTCAATCGACGACTTTGGTACAGGTTATTCTTCACTAGCGTATTTACCTTTATATCCAATAGATACGTTAAAAATCCCAAGAGAATTTATTACAATGTCTGAAACGTGTGAAGATGGAATGGAAATTATTAAAACGATTATCACATTAGCACATACATTAGAAATGTCTGTCATTGCAGAAGGTGTAGAAACGAAAGAACATGTGAATTTCCTTCAAAAAAATAAATGTCAGTTTATTCAAGGTTACTATTATAGTAAACCTATCCATACTCATGCATTTACTGAGCTATTAGAAATTGGTATTCACCTATAGTATATTGCTAATATGGATAAGTAATAATGAATTTGAACAACTATAGTAAAAAGGAAAGAAGATATCTTCTTTCCTTTTGTTTTTTTATTTAAATTTCTATTCCTTCACCACTTCATTTATTATATCTATTAATTGATGAATCCCCTCATCATTTGTTTTCTTATATCCATTCATGTTTTGAATATATCTCTCCTTATTTGTATACAACTTATTTACTGCATGTATGAATACATTCGTATTTATTCTGTCCTGGATTATAACTTCCGCATATCCTTGCCGAGAAAAATATTCAGCATTTAAAACTTGATCTCCCCTACTAGCACTGTTAGTTAACGGGATAAGCAACATCGGTTTCTTCAAAAATAGCAATTCAGAAATAGCAGTAGAACCTGCTCTAGAAACTACAACACTCGCCATATTTAGTACATGCGGCAACTCGTCGCCTATATACTCGAATTGCATATAACCTTCCATGCCAATAGATAAATCTATCTTCCCTTTACCGCACATATGAACAATATTAAAATTTAATAGTAATTTTTCCAAACTTCCCCTTACCATATCATTTATCCATTGAGCACCTTGACTCCCACCCATAATTAACAATACTGGTTTATCTTGCTGAAATTTACAATAGCTTCTTCCCCGCAATACATTGCCCCTCTCAATTTCTTCCCTTACAATTGGTCCTACATAAACCTTCTTCTCATTACTTACATTTTCTCCTGTCTGAGGAAATGTTGTGCATAGTTTTGTAGTAAAAGGTAATGCTATTTTATTTGCTAATCCTAACGTACTATCTGGTTCACGTATTATTACAGGTACTTTATTCATCCACGCTCCTATTACTACAGGAACGGACACAAATCCTCCTGCCGAAAAAACAACATCTGGTTTTATTCGTTTCATCAATTTATAACTTTGTATGCAACCTTTTATTATTTTAAAAGGATCTTTAAAGTTCTCCCAATCCCAATATCTCCTAAGCTTCCCCGTTGAAATACTATTGTATTTCACATTTTGAACTAATAGTTTTTCAATTCCATTTTGAGATCCAATATACTCAATTCCCCATCCTTTTTCCATAAATTTAGGAATCAATACCATATTAATCATTACGTGTCCGGCTGTACCGCCCCCAGTAAAGAGAATCTTTTTATTCATAATTTATATCCACCTTTATCATTAAAAATCTTGTTTTATACTAATCTATTAAATGTAAGTAAACTTACTATTATTTATATAAACATTTAGCTCAAACCCTATATCTTGCAAAAAATCTTTAATAAGATCATAAAAATCATTTCCATACTCACTACATTCATACTGAGCAAAGACTTGAATTACAGGCCTAGTTCCTGTACCTATTACTGGATTTTTCCTATCACCCTTTTTACCTTCCACATAGGCTTGACATTTATTTATCGCCTCATAGATACACAAAACATGCTCTTCCTCATCTTTCCAGTCCAGCGTATCAACAATTAAAAGAAATAGCGTATTTTGATTATCTATTGTTTTATAGCCATTCATATATTTCTTACACCCTTTTCATTTTTCATTGAATGCAGATTTCACTACACTTCGCATACTCGAGTACATCTTTTAATGATTGATGGAATTGAATTTCTGGGACCCAACCTAACCTTTTTATATCCTCTATTACTAAACTCTCATTTGATTCGCTTCCACTATGCTCTGCTTCTTTTATGGAAAAACTCAGCTGTGTTAATTCTTTGTATTGTTCTATTACATCTAATAAAGACCGTTTTATCCCTGATCCAATATTATATTGTTTTCCATTTATTCCATCGCGCAATAACACATGATACGCTTTAACCGCATCACGTACATCTAGAAAATCCCTACTATCTTTCAAACTGTTTACTTCAATAATTGCTTCACTTTTATTCGACTCTATAGTTATCATTTTTTTTGCAAGAATAGAACAAATACCATTCGATATTCCTGGACCAATTAAATTCGAGGGCTTTGCAATGATAATATTTGAATTCATTAATTCACTCCACACCTCTGCAATAATGACTTGCATCGTTTTACTTAAACTATATGGATTTGAAATTTTTATATTGCTCATACTATCTGCTTGCAAAGCAGATCCTATAACCAATGTTCTACAGTGAGGTACTTCTTGCTTAATTGCTTCTAATAAATATAACGTCCCTATTACATTAACCTCTACATATTCAAGAGCAGCTGTCCAAGACTCTATGACCGAATTCTTTCCTGCTAAATGCAATACATAATCTGGCTTTATTTGTTTCATTACCTTCATTACTTCGCTCTTATTAGTTAAATTACAAGTAATACCATTCCCAATTATTTCTCTATGTGCACGATTTTGAAACATAGGAATTACATGAAAGCCCTGCTCTAAAAAATATTGGCAAGCATGGCGTCCTGTGAAACCATTTGCACCAGTTATTAAAAGACTCGCATTTTTTTTCATCGTAAAAACCCTCCTTTTAATAACATTTGTTTCACCTCGTGTTTTGTAAGTAAGTCTTGTTGAGAACTAAAACTCTTCACATCCACAAGCGGATAGCTAGCATAATATTCTTGCAGTCCTTCTATAGGAATAGTCGGTAGTACCACAAAATAATTTTGATCAAAACTTATACTTGTTTTACTCTCTACCTCAGATAAAAGCATTTCACTTAATTTTTCACCCGGTCTTATCCCTACTTCTTTTACCTTCACGTTTTCCTTTTTCGAATCTTCAATTAACACTTCTGCTAAATCTGTTATTTTACATGCCGGCATTTTCATAACAAAGATTTCCCCACCTCTACCTTGATATACGGCTTTAAATAACAATCCAACAGCATCTTCAATCGTTAAGAAAAATCTAGTCATACTTGCATCAGTAATCCCTACTTGTAAAGATTTTTTAATTTGTTTTTTAAAGAGTGGTACCACACTTCCGCTCGTCCCCAAAACATTTCCACCACGAACACAAATGAATTTTGTTTTCTTCGTTTGCATATTCGCATGCACCATCAACTTCTCACCAATTGCTTTTGTCATCCCATACGTATTTGATGGATCGGCTGCTTTATCCGTTGAAACATATATAACTTTCTCAACTTGCATCTGTATAGATGCTTCAATTACATTTTGTGTACCATGTATATTTGTTTTTATAGCTTCATAAGGATAATACTCACATACTGGAACATGTTTTAAAGCTGCAAGATGGAATACATAATGGACACCTTGGCATGCATAGACTAGTTGATCTTTATCACGAATATCTCCAATAATAAATTTTAATCTATCATCATTTATAAACTGTTGCTGCATTTCAAACTGAACCGTTTCATTTCTTGAAAAAACTCTAATTTCTTTCGGTGATTTTTCTAATAATTGTTTTATAAGTTCATGTCCCCACGAACCTGTACCACCAGTAATTAAAATTATTTTATTTAGCATTTCTTTTCCTCCTACCACACATTTCAATTAGAATTGTATTTATAAAATTTATTGAATTATTTTCAATTGATTTAAATCATAATTGTCGTTTGTTACATTTAATTGACAAAATAAAAAAACAGAAACTATTAAAAATAGTTTCTGTTTTTTATTTCACCTCACAACAGTAAGATTTTTTATACTTTTTGCATAATAACTAAACACTTGTAAAAAACACCGTTCATTTATTTCTTATACTCGTAATAAAATAAATAGAATGATTCATAGCCAATAATCATGTTTAAATTTATGAAAAATGGAGGTAACGGAATGTACCGAAGCGATTCAAATTATACATATAACGGACCTTCCAAAGTACTGCCTCTCTCCCTATTTGATGTAAAAAATGAATTAAAACAAAAAAGCAAACTCATACATTCTGGTACGATGTATAAATTAACGAAAGAAGAGCAACTCATCATCAACAACATAAAAATACAAACAGAACAGCTAAATAAAAATAATGTGACAAGAACACGCGCATACTACCAATTTTACACTCAATATCCAGAAATACATTGGGCACTACTTGGGCATATGGTATCACGTAACGGCGGTTGGAATATGACTGATTTAAAGGGCGATTTATATACGAAAATTTTATCAGAGAAAGATCAAATCACATTTTTTTCTTTTTTAGAAAGAGGGAATTGGCTTATTTTCCAAGATGTATATCCTCAATTTCTGCTTTATGAACAAAGTGTGAAAAGAGCAAAAAAGCTATTTCACCTTCTCCCTCACCTAAATGTTTCTACATTTATGGAAACGATGTGGAACGATTTTTGGAAAACAGGTAACAAAAAAACATTAGCCATTGCAACTATTATTAATGAGCAAAACTACTTAGAAAAAAGAGTGATTCAAAATATACAATTTAAAAAGACTGTACTTAATAGTATTGGATTTAAACTCTTTGATTTCTTTCAATTTAATCATATTCTTTTCCCATTCTACGAAAATGATAAGAAACACAAAGTATTACTATTTGGTGATACAATGAAACATTTCACTTCCTTACACGAACGAATCTTAATTGGAAAAAGGTTGTATTCATTATTATTTCGAGACACACATGTTTTATCTCAAATAATAAGCTGGGCCCAGCACCATCCGCATACAGGATCAAGGAAAGATTACTGGCCTCATTTATTTTCAAGTGTCAATGAATCTTTTTCCCGTGAGTTTTATAAGCGTCGAATAAAGAAATGCCAGTTGCGTAGTGGCGCTTATCGTATATACAGTCCTGCACTCATCTATGCATGGCGAGATATGAAGCATGAAGAAGTTGACAATGAAGATTGGTTTACGGACTGGCAAGTTGTAAATTACTTAGTAGATAAGGAGGAAAATATAAATGGACAAATTACAGAAGACTACTGTAAAACACTCGAAACAATTGAGTTGGCAATTCTTGCAAAGAAAAACGTCCTCCTTCGAGAAGAAGAGTGATTTTCTAGCATTAGCAGTTACAATCTTACTCTCTTCTATTATCGGAACTTGCTTAGATGCTTTCTTTGTTGCGAACCAAATCTATTCCTTTCCCGTTAGACCATTCTCATCCATATTTTCAGTTAACATTGGCTTTACTTTGTTTGTACTACCGATTTTAACAACGCTTTTCATACAAATTTCAAAAACATTATCTGCAGTTTCTAGAATTTTATTTATTGTTTCAATAGGTATTTGTGCTAGTATTTTTGAACAGGTTGCTGAAAGATTAGGGTTGTTTGTACATAGTGCGAATTGGCGTCATAGTTACTCTTTGTTTGGATATATGTTATTTTTATTTTTCATATGGAAGTTCTATCAGTCAATTATTAATAAAAAAGGGCGCTAAAAGGCTAACAATCCTTTTAGTACCCTTTTTTCACATACACATTATTATGCATATGACTCTGCTAACTCCATAATTTTATTACTAATAGTTTGTTCATTAATCTTTAAACATGTGGAAGCATGATTCATTAATACTTCATGACTCCCAACACATATACTTTCCTTAGCATGTATAAACATTGATAAATCGTTTGAATCATTACCAAATACTA
Organism: Bacillus sp. M5A3_1b; assembly: GCF_053345335.1. NCBI lineage: Bacteria > Bacillati > Bacillota > Bacilli > Caryophanales > Bacillaceae > Bacillus > Bacillus sp. M5A3_1b. The sequence goes on from NZ_JBKEZY010000001.1 coordinate 46,546, forward strand.
CAAATTCTCCCTCTTTTATACCTAATCGTTTTAAACCTTCCCATTTATCAATATGTGGCGGACTTATATCAATAATCCCCTCTTTTGCGTGCTCATATATTCTTATAGGAAGTTCTTCCAACGCATTTATGATTAATTCTTTTTTTATATTATCAGGAAATAAAACCACCTTTACTACTTCATCAATTTCATCAATATTCATATTAATAGCCAATTGATTAGGGTCTATGTTTTTGTAGATAGGGTGATTCTCGCTTCCTGTATAAGCATAATTCCACTGACTATCTACCAAATATGAAAGACTATACTTTTCTATAATTGAACGCATAGCACTTACTGCTTCAATGTCAAAACGTATAACTTCAACAATTTCTCCATCCTTTGCGACAAAGGCACCATTCCCACCAATCATTGAATAATGATGCATATGAGTTGGTAGAACAGGTAATAAATCTCTAATCGGTCTAGCAGATGCAAATATAATCTCATGTCCTTTACTATAACAAACGTCTAGCGCTTGAATGATCTGTCTAGTTACTGCGTTCCCTTTAAAACAAATAGTACCATCGATATCAAAAATAAATTTCATATACATCACTCCTTTCTTTTTAATGTAAATGAATTATTTTATAATAGACAGGACAGATGTCCCAAAAGGAGAAACATTATGCAAAAGATTGCAGATAATATTTTATTACTAAATTACCTAAACAATGAATACATAAAAAAACTGTTCCAACAATTCAATCATCCATTTGAGATTCACAGATATGCAGCAAAAGAAACTGTATTACAAGAAGGCGAGGCTATTGACGGCCTATACATTCAAATGTCAGGTCGTACAAAAATAACTTCAAGTGTAATTACAGGTAAAGCATTATTACTACGATTTTGTTCTGCAGTTTCTATCATGGGAGATATTGAATTAATTCAATCAGTAGACATACAATCTCATGTAACCTCCGAACAGCAGACTGATTTTCTTTTTATTGATAAAAATTATGTAACAAGTTACTTATTACATGATGTAGTCTTTCTTCAAGAACTAATTCATCACGTCACTTATAAACTACAAACCTGCACAACGGCTTCACGTATCAATTTACTAGCTTCTGTGGAGACACGCTTTGCTAGTTATTTATGTACAGCTCGAAACCCATCTAATTTATTTGGACGAGAAATCCATACGAAAGATCATCATGAAATTGCCTCATTAATCGGGACAACTACCCGTCATCTTAATCGAGTTATCGAAAAATTAATAGCTAACAATATAATTCATAAAAATAATAAACAGATTGTTGTTGACGATTGGAAAGCTATTGAAGAACTTTCAAACGGGCTAAGATACGAATAAACAGTTAAATAATTATATACATCCTACCTATAATAAAGAGACCGTTGTAAAAACGGTCTCTCCTTAAGCATACTCTTCAGTTACTACTAATGGTGCCAGAGTTTGAAGACTTTTTGAACGTAAACGATAGGCAACGATTTTCTTCTTATATTGCTTGATTACATCAACATGTTCCTCATGGCTATACAGAGAAAATCTAATCTCTTTATTCCCTTTCTTCGTATTAATAACGATTGGTGTTCCTTCCCCGTGCGGTGGGAAATAGTGTTTATCTAAAAATAAAGCCTCATTAAATTCATGAATAACTTGTAGTTTCATTTCTCCCTCTATATTTTTTCCATCTATCGATATAGAGGTAGTCTCTTCTTCAAGTTTTTGATGCAATTCAAATCTACTAATAATTGATTCTACAACAGAAGTTGGCATACTAGAAACTAGTACTTTAAGAGCGCCAAAAATAAATAATGTAACTATAAACCATGTTGTCATTTTCATCATCTCCATTATATTTTAAAATATAAATTTCGTTCCATAAGGTATAAATATACTAATGAGTATTCCGGTTACAATCATCGTCACTGAACCGATCGTCGCCTCTTTCTCGCCTTCCTTCACGAGACGGCTCACACCAATAATATGTGATGCGCAGCCCATCCCCACTCCTTTTCCAATCGTACTTGTTATACGGAAAAACTTAAGTACTGTTGGTCCGATAATAGCACCTGTTATTCCTGCAACAACTACAAAACTAGAAGTCATAGATGGAATACCACCAATTTGATCCGCTAATGAAATGGCGATAGGCATCGTCGCTAATTGCGGCAGTGTTGTTAATATGAGTTCCTTATCTATATTTAACATTCCGCCTATCACTACATTCATACTCGTTAAAGCCACTATACCTACCGCTACGCCGATAAGTATCGACAAAAAATTTTTCATAAGTATATTTCGCTCTTTAAATAAAGGTATCGCTAACGCTACAATTGCAGGACTCAATAAGCCGGAAAGAATGTCTCCCCCATTTTCTCTATACTCATGATGAGAAATACCCAAAATCAGAAATAAGCAAATCATACTTGCTGTAACTGTTAACACCGGTAACGTAAATGGAAACGGAATTTTTTTATATAACTTTGTCGCCAATACATACATTACTACAGTAATAATAATTAAGACCATTTGCATCTTGCACCTTGTCGATTTTATTTTTTTGATGCTACTAATAATTGACTTATATACCCTGAAACAATCAATGTTACTATTGTGCTTGCAACTACTAAAAGGAATATAACACTCCCCTTACTGAAAAGAAAAGACCCATATTCCATCAGCCCTGTTGTCGAAGGAATTAGAAATAACGGTAAAAATATAATTAACTTTTCCGCACCTTCCTCAAACCACTTTAATGGTAAAATACGAGTAGCAAGGAGCAGAAACAGCATTAACATCCCTATTAAACTTCCTGGCATTGATAAATGGAATACTTCCTGAATCCACGTACCAACTAAGCTAAATACATATAGCACGCCTACTTGAAGTAAAAGCGTCACGTACTTCATTTCTTTCCCTCATTTCAATATGCATCACTATTATGAAATCTCGTTTAATGTTTCCGCAAACCTCGTGATTCCCAGTTGAATTTGTTCGACATCTACTCTCCCAAAAGTAAAACGAATATATTCATTTTTAGTACCTAAAACACTTCCCGGGACAAACGCTACACCATTTCGTATAGATTCGCCTAATAAATGATATTCATCAAATGTTCCTTGCACTTTGCACCATAAATGTATTCCACCCTCTGGAACAAAAAATTCAACCTGGTCCCCTAATATTTCTTCAAGCTTTCTAATTAACACATCTCTTCTGTCTTTCAATTGCTCACGAAGCATTGTAATATGTGCATGAAAATCTTCTGATTCTAAAAATTGATTTGCCACCCACTGCGTAAATACACTATGGCCAAAATCAACTTGCTGTTTTGCATCCGCTAAACGTTCTATTACACGCGTAGGGCCAATTACCCAGCCAATACGTAATCCTGATGCAACAATTTTTGATAATGAACTTATATAAAGAACATTCCCGTTTTGATCCATTGATTTTAATGTAGGATTCACTTCTCCATTAAATGAAGTTAAACTATACGGATCATCTTCTACAATCGGTATACCAAATTCAGAAGACAGCTCTAAAACCTTTTTACGCCTTGCTAATGACAACACAGTTCCCGTTGGATTTTGATAATCTGGATTCAAAAATACCATACGAATACGATGCTTTTTATGCAAATCAATTAAGTCATCTGGATTCATTCCATGCTGATCAACAGGTAGATGGAATATTTTTAGGCCAGCAGATTTAAACATCGGCAATGAAAAACAATACGACGGATCTTCAATTGCAATCGCGTCTCCTGGTTTTAATAAGCATTGCACGATAAGGTTAAGTGCCTGTTGTGCGCCAGATGTAATAAGGATAGAATTCGAATCTGCTTCAATTTGTTTATATTGCTGAACATGTGCTGCAATTGTTTTTCTCAACATTTCATTTCCAAGCGGATGGTCATAACCGAGGTTTTCCATAAATGTTTTCTCCGACAAAATCGTTCGGAATCTATCGCTCGGAATCAATTCTGGTGACAATTCACCACTCGCTAAATTAATTAAGTCGTCTTTTTGTGTTTCCGTTCTAATTTGTTGAACGAGTGGTACGTTAGGTAAGAACGATCCATCCTCCACGTACCTACCCCAGTTCGGTATTCGTTTATGTGAGACACCCCATATATCTGTATTGACCCTTGTTCCGCTTCCCTTTTGCCGTTCTACTACTCCAAGTGATTTTAATTCTTCATACGCAGCTACTATTGTACTCCGGTTCACCTGTAATTCTTTCGCTAACGTACGCTCAGAAGGTAACTTGCTGTCAGAAGGAAACTCACCTGAAGAAATACCCCTTTCCATATAATCCGCTATTTGTTTATATACAGGCGTCTTATCTGCACGATTTGGTTTCCATTCCACCTTGTTGCCCCCTCTCAAAACGAACTATCCTTGATTCCCTAATAACAGTATTAACTTTAATAATAGTATTAATTAATTACATGATTTAAAAATCTTTCTACCGTCATATTAAAGCTAGTCGGCTGTTCTAAATAAGGTAAGTGTCCACTATTTTTAAACTCAATAAAAGTTGTATTTTTCAAACGTCTTTCAAACTCTCTTACATATTTCTCGGGAACGAAATCATCATTTTCCCCTCTTATAATTAAAGTAGGACATGAAATATTTGAAAGAAACGGTCTTTGATCATAATCTACTAATTCAGCAAATAATCTTTGAATATGCACCGAATTAATAGACTGTAAAGATTGATAAAATCCCCTAACAATTACTTCATTATCTGCTACTCCCATCGCCTTCAATAATGTATCCGCCCATGTTTTTCCATTATCGTGTAAGCTAAGTAAATCATATACTTCAATTCGTTCTTTTCGATCTTCAGGCTCCAAATAGGGAAATGCATTTACAACAATTAAACTAGAAACAAAGCCTGGATATTGAATAGCAAAATCGATACCGACTCTAGCTCCTTTTGAAAGGCCACACATAACCACTTTTTGTAGCTTTAAATAACTGCATAACTCATACAAAACATTTGCATATTCTTTAAAAAGAATTTCCAGCCCTTCAGATTTCCCATGCCCCGGTAAATCAAGAGAAATCACCGTCCAATTCTCTTTGAAATATTGCCTTTGATATAGCCAATTGTTTGCGTTCCCACCAAGACCGTGTAATAACAATATAACAGGGCCCGATCCTTCTATATTGTAAGAAATTTTCCGATTCTTATATTCAAAATACATATTCATCACCTTCAGCTATAACATCACTTACTCTTATCTTTGAATGAATATATCCAAAATGGTTCCTTTTCTAACCACTCTACTGTTTCCGGTACACCTTCTTCATACTCTCTTTTTAGTTCCGTTACTTTCGTCGCAAATTGTGATGCATGTGCTTGCAATACCTCTAATTTTTTGGGAACATATTCTTTCACTTCATTTTTAAAATGCGGAGGACCTATTTCCGCTTCATGATTGTTCGAAAAAGCTACCGCATAAAATGTTGGCCTTTTATATTCCGGAATATTAGCTAACGCCTCTGCTACCGCTTCTCCTGTTGCATCATGATCTGGATGAACCGCATATCCCGGATAAAAAGAAATAACTAACGAAGGATTCACTTCTTCTACACATTTTTGTATTACACGTCTTAACTCTCCGGGAGTTTCAAATTCAAGAGTTTTATCACGATATCCCATCATACGTAAATCTTTAATCCCTAAAACATTTGTAGCCCTCTTTAGTTCCGTCTCTCTTATAACATTTAATGATTCACGTGTTGCAAAAGGAGGATTCCCCATCGTTCTCCCCATTTCACCTAACGTTAAGCAAACATAAGTAAGAGGAACATTTCGCTGCGCATAAGCTAAAATTGTACCTGCCACGCAATATGACTCATCATCTGGATGCGGAAAAACAATTAAAACGTGGCGTTCATTTTTTATCAAAATCATACTCCTCCATCATATACAATATTAACTTTTTTCTTTCAAAACTATTAAATCACTACCGCATACCACGTTACCCCAACAAGTAGTACGAAAAGAAGAAGAATATAAATAGTTGATAAGTTTTTCACATTTCTCTTTGTAGACTTGCCGTAATTATCCTCCACATTTCGTGCAACTAACACGGTCCCAAACAGGGATCCAATTACAATAATAACCACTAGTGAAATTGCAAAAATCATTGTATTTTCACCTCTCTAAAGACAATCTATTTTAATAAAGAACTTCCTCTTTAAAACTTTAATAACATACTACCTTTCTTCTCTTATCATAATAGATGTTTACAAAAAACGGACCAACCACTTTTGTGTTTTTTTGCTCATCCACTTTGAAAATAAAAAGCAACTGATCACTTTGGACTCAGTTGCTTTTCACACGATAAATTATTTTCTATTTTTATTTGAAATTAATTCGATTTAAAAGTTTAGTCTTTTCATAATGAAACATCGATTGAGATAACTCGAAAATTGTCCCGTTTACAAGACACACTGTATTTTCAATAAGAAGCGCCGGATCACCTTCATTTAATTCTAACAGCTGCGCGTTTTCTTTATTTACTTTTTCACAACTAATAACTTTATCGGCAAAGCCAATATTTAATCGTAAATCTTCAATGAAATAACTGTATACAGAGCTTAATGCTATTTCTTTATTCAAATATGGAATAATATCCTTTTTGAAATAACTTACTTCAATAGAGAATGGTTTACCATCTACAATTCTTAAACGCTTCAAAAAATATATCCTAGTTCCAGCTTCGCATTGCATCCGCTTTGCTATATCTTCGTCCGCATCTATTACTTCAAGCTCTAACACTTTCGTTTCAATATTTTGCGAAACGAGATTTTTCGTTAATCCACGTAAACTTCCTAAATTAATGTAATCTGTTACAGAAGTTTCACGTAAAAACATACCACTACCTTGCACTTGAAAAATATAACCTCTATTTACAAGCTGACTAATTACTTTACGTATCGTATTACGGCTTACTTCAAACCGATTCATCAAAGCTTCTTCTGTAGGTAGTTTTTTCGTTTCATTAAAAAGCCCATCTCGAATGTTTTGCTCTAACACATCTGCAATCTGTTTATACTTTGTACTCATACACTTTCTCCTAAAATACTCTTTTATCTATTATAACTCTTCTCCTCTCGTTTCGATAACATGTTTATACCAATGAAACGAAAGTTTTTTCTTACGTTTTAAGTTATCATTATGATCGACAAAAATAAAGCCATATTGCTTTTTATACCCATTTAACCAACTTAATAAATCAATCACTGACCATGCATAATAACCTTTTAAATTGATTCCCTCTTCAATTGCACGCTTTATTACTTTTAAATGCTCTTCAATAAATTTAATTCTCGGAACATCTACAACTTCTCCTTCAATGATTGGATCTTCATCACCAAGTCCATTTTCCGTTACATACATCTTTATGTCACCGTAACGCCCTTTCAACATATGCAATCCATCTAAGAAACCTTCGGGAGATATTTCCCATCCCCATTTTGTATATGTTTTATCATCCATTTTTACTGTGCGATAAAAACCATCAAAAGAAGGATTACCTGGAGCAAGTGTTGAGTTTTCTCGAGAATGCTCATCGCTCTTTATATCCATATCGTATCTTTCTACTCGTATTGGTTGATAATAATTCAAGCCAATAAAATCATTCTTTTCGGCATTTTGTTTAATGATTTCTAATTCTTCAACCGTCCAATTAGGAGTCCACCCTTTTTCCTTTAATTGTTGAACAACATAAGGTGGATACTCACCTTTTAAAACTGGATCATAATACCAATACGTTTCATATTCATTCGCATGATTTGCTGCTAGTATATTTTCTTTTTCATCATCCACACTATAAGCAGGTAAGAAAACATGTGTAATCCCAATCTCCCCATATTGTTTCAGCTGCTTGTACACCGCAATTGTTTTCGCATGTGCATAAAATACATAATGAGTCGCTTGAAAATACTTTGGAACATCATTTTTTATTCCTGGTGGATGTGCACCTTTTAAATAGCCTAATCCACAAAACATTACTGTTTCATTAAAAGTAATCCAATGTTTCACTCTATCACCAAATGCTTTAAAGCAAATTTCGGCATACTTTACAAAAGCATCTGCTGTTCGTTTATTCGTCCACCCACCATCCTTTTCTAACGGTAATGGTAGATCCCAATGATATAAAGTGACAAACGGTACAATCCCGTACTTTAAACATTCATCAATTAAATTGTTATAAAATTTAATGCCTTTTTCATTTACCTCTCCATCTCCATTCGGCAATATTCTCGCCCAAGAAATCGAAAAACGATACGATTCCAATCCCATCTCAGCCATTAAACGAACATCTTCCTTATATTGATGATAATGATCAACCGCTACATCACCATTTGTTCCATTGTATGTTTTGCCAGGAATTTTTGAAAACTCATCCCAATTCGTAACACCTTTTCCATCCTCATTCCATGCACCTTCTACTTGATAAGAAGCTGAAGCAGCTCCGAATAAAAAATCATGTGGAAACTTCATAGTATATACCTCCATTTTATTAGAATAAATCAAATTCATTATTACATATAAAATTTATAGGTACAAATTTAAATGATTATTATATAATACATTTCTGTTTTTCACTATAATTAAACATAGCATTCACACCATTTACAAAAAAAGAACCTATAAAGGTCCTTTTTCAAATTGTGCAACGCAGCACTATATTGAGTATCTTAAAGTTTATACTACTGATAAATGTTAACAAACTTATTCTTCAATAATGAATTGCGAAATTAGCATTTCTAAATTTTCGACTTTCTTTTTCATTTCATTAGATTTCGTCGTTATTTCTTGTATCAATGTGGCTTGTGCTTGAATTGATTGTACCGTTCGATTCGTTTCTTGTGCGACTTGTGTTGCAGTTTCAGAAACTATTGATAAAGAGGCATTCACTTCTTCTGTCCCAGCAGACATTTCTTCTGTGGCAGCAGACACTTCTTGAATTTGGGACGTTATTCTATTAATATCTTGCATAATAGATGAAAATGCGAGTTCTGCCTTATATGCTGCTTCTTTACCACCACTAGCCTGTTGTTGACCTTTTTTCATTACATGAACTGTATCCTGTGTATCTTGATGTATAAAACGTATTAAATTATTTATATCATTTACAGATGTTTTAGATTTCTCAGCCAGACCTCTTACTTCAGCTGCAACTACTGCAAATCCTTTTCCATTTTCTCCGGCGCGTGCTGCCTCAATTGCAGCATTTAAGGCCAGTAAATTCGTTTGTTCTGCAATATTAGTAATAACATCTAGCGCTTCTTCAATTTGTTGTGTCCGCGTAACAAGTCTATCAATGACCTTAGAAGTTTCTTCAACAACTTCATTCACACTATTCATTTGACGAATAGATTGTTTTATAACTTCACTACCAGAATTTGCTTGGTCTATTGTTGTAACAGCAACTTCAGCAACCATCGCTGAAGATTCAGCTACTGTTTGAACTCCAGTTGCAATTTCTTCCATCGAAGTTGAACTTTCTTGAATACTAGTCACTTGTCCCTCTATTTCTTTATTTATTTCAGAAGTAGTTCGAACAACCTCGTTTGATATATGTGCTGCCGTTTTTGTCTCTTGTAACATATTTTCAGTTGAAATAATCACTTCTTTCGCTGTAACCTTCACCTGACCGACTAATTGTTGCAAGTTATCTAACATACTATTAAAGGATTGTACAATATGGCCTAATTCGTTCTCGGATTTATAAGAAGTTCGAATTGTTAAATCTCCAGCAGATACTCGTTCCATATCTTTTTGTAATAATACAATTGGTTTTTTTATAACATTTTTTATTATAAAACCAATAAAAATAATTATTATGATTCCAACAAATGAAATAATTACAAATGTTATTATCGTATTTTTCACACTATTGATATTCTCTTTTTGTAGTTGTTCAGCCGCGGTATTATTATATAAAATAAGTTCACGGATAGACTCAATTGTTTTTCCCATATTAGGCTCAATTTCTTTTAAATAATAGCTATACGCTTCTTCATTATTAGTCAGTCCCAAGTCCTGTGCTTTCTTCATTTGTATTCTTAAATCTTTGAATTGACTTTGAAATGCATTATACAAGCCCTTTTCTTTATGAGAACTAATTCTAGTTTCAAATTGTTTTAATAACTCATCATTTTCTTTCCTAGTCTTATCCATTTCTGTTATTAGTTCTTTCATTCTTTTTTCATCTTTCGATATCATAATCTCCATAAAATTCATATTCACATGGTAAAAATTTGATTCTACAGTTCCTATCCATTCAATTGGTAATAGCCTTTCGTCATACATACTAGAAGATGTATTTTCACCTTTTTGAAGCCCTAGAAACCCCAGAGAAGATAACATGATGCACGCCAAACTCGATATAATGACTAACACATTTAATTTCGTTCCAATTTTACTATTTTTAATAAAAGACAATAAATCCACCTCATCTGTATATTATACTTATATGTTTTATATTACAATATTAATCGACATTTATCGACATTTTTTCGTGTCGATTTTATAACCGTATTAAATTATTATATTAACTATATAAACCTATTCAAAGAACTTTGATTCTCATAATATTAAATACTAAAAAGTCTTATGGGAATTCCACAAGACTTTTAATAGCGTTACATTGTTTCTATGAAATTATGGTGAAACTTAAAGTGACTTATTAGTTCTTATAACTTCTTGATAGAGAATCGGTGACCACTTATCACTAACATAATCTTGGATCACCCAACCAACTCTTTTGGGATCCTCTTGTTTAATATATGCCGCAATTTCGGGATTTATATAAGAGGCATAATAATATGGACTATTCCATGCTGTACCACCAGAAGACAAGCTTGTAAAATTAATATATAGATGATTTAAATCCTCACTATTGTTAATCGTTTCCTTAATCGTCTCTTTAATAGATTTTACTTTCTCATCATAACTCACTTTATATTTATCTTGTACTGTTACATTTATATTTTGATTTACAGTTGTCGTAAACGTCTCATTATCTGGCCAATAAAAATTATTATACCCTCCAGATTCATTACTACCACTATATCTTTTTAGTAGTACAATTTTCCCTCGAGCATCTCCAAGTTTTATATTTCCTTCTGTTTTTAAAAAGATAGGATCAACAAAATAATTTTTTTCAAACGTATTACTAAATGAACCTTCTGCCCCTTTCATATCCTCATACTCTTTTTTTAAAGACATAATAATTGTTTCACTTGGGTTATCTTTTAAAAATTGTTTCGCTTCGTTTATGAATTCATGCAGTGTTACATAAAGAAATAATGGCCCATGATGAAGAACTATCGTATTATCATCTGTTAAACGGCCTCTTATATCAAAAATGCGAGCTCCATGATCCATTTGATAACGAAAATCATACTCTTGCGTCATTCCCCATACTTGCTTTATTGGATTTTGTAATTTGAACGTACCACTATCATGTGTTCCTGGAATTGAAATTCGTGCTAACGGGATGTTATCAGGTATAGGTTGCATCCATTTTGACCAATTTTCAAGTTCAATAACAGAACTAGCTGCAACGACTTGCTTATCATGTAAAGCAAATACAGATGTGATAAATATCATACTACATATGAATAATTTCAAAATAAACTTCTTATTGCTCATTATTATTCCTCCTTTTTCTGTTTTACATCAAACTTATTGAATATAATATAATCTAGTGAGTAAAAAATAAATAATATTTCATCAATATGAAATATTGCATAGAAGTAAAGTTAAAAAATCATTCACATATACTGAATTAGAAAAATTTAAAGGAACTTCATCTGAAGTTCCTTTCGTTTATTTTATATTCAATATATATGAACCATCTTTATTCTCATACTTATAAACATATAAATAATATTTACCTGGCTTTGCATTATAAGTTCCCTTAACTACATTCCCTTCATTTTCACCATATGCTACATAGTTGTTTAAATCTGATTCATGATGAAGTACCCATGTCATTCCAATGTTTTGTTCATTTAGTAGAGAAATATTAATATTCTCTGGTGAGTCAATTTGGAAAGTAAATACATCTACCTTATCACGATTATGTAGTGTTCCTTTCATTGGTGTATGAAAGTTAACTTTATTTGCCTGTCTAGGTTCATTATTTGGTTCATTTTCTGTTACTTGTAACTCATTCCCACCGTTCGGCTCTCTTTGTTCATACCCTAAGTTTACTAGTATAGACTTCAAATCTGGTAAAACACCAATTTTATCTGCATATGGATTTTTAGATTTCGTTCCAGTGTTATGGTTACTTAATATCGTTCTTAATTCACTCGGTCTATACGGTTGTCCTGAATTTTTTTTAGCAATACTTTGTACTAAAGTCGCTGCTCCTGCGATAATGGGTGAAGCACTAGATGTTCCACTAAAGCTTGAAGTATAAAGATTTACAGCACTTCGACTTTGCTCGGCTGTAGTTGTATCTACATTTTCTCCCCAGCCGTACACATCAATCCGACTTCCATAATTTGAAAACCACATACGCTCATGAGGGAAAGATGAAGAGCCCGCGCCTACCATAATTGCACCTGAATCTTTAAAATCTTTACTATTACGATTTAAGACTTGTTTACCATTTCTATCTTTAAATTGATCTAAATCATTCCACCCATTTGCTCCAGCTTCTATAATGACAACACCTTTATCTGTACCAGCACGAATCGCATCAAAGATATCTGGTTGTATTTCAACAGGTAAATATTTATCACCATATCCATCAAAGGAAGCTTGTGCCTCTAATAATAAAACATCCCCAGCTTCTAACTGATTTACAGCACTTAATATTGCATCAGCTGTATTATACTGCCCGTTATCTCTTATTTGAGAAATCACTTTCGCTTTCGCTTTTGGCGCAATCCCAATATTCCCCACTGCATTATCTTCAGAGGATACAATTCCTAGTACAGACGTCCCATGTCCAACATGCTGATCTATATTTCTTCCAGACATTAATTCAATATTTTGATGTACTAAATCCTCATGATTTAATAACCATCCATATTCCATATCAACAAAAGTTATACCATTTCCATTACCGCCTTGAACTCCCCAGGCGAAAGGCGCATTAATACCGTATGGTGCTGCTTCAAGGTAACCTTGTTTTTTATATCTAGGATTGTTATCAGGATTAAAAGATACACTTAATGGTTGTACTTCCGGTGGCGTTATTTTTTCTTGTTTTTTCATATACACATCTTCTATTAAAGAAGATGCCTTTAACTTATCTACTAGTTCTTCTTTCTGCCCACCATTTTGAGTTTGAAGAATATAGTAGTTTAATAAACTTGTAGATACATTATTGGGTGCTTTCACTTCAAGGTCTTGTATTTCTTCTGGACTTACAGATGTGAATAAACGAGTGAATGTTACATCTGGATATTCTACCAAAAGATCTTCTAGTACTTTATCACTTGCTTGAGCTTGTATCTGTTTTTCAATACCATCTTCATATGGTAATTTCAAATCCGCATTGAATTTTACAATGATTTGTTTATCTGTTTCTTGTTCTATCCCTAATTTACTCTGCTGTTCTATAGAATCCGCACCTACAATATTGACCGTGTCCCCTATTCCTAAAAATATTGAAATAATTACAGCTGAAACAGATATTCTTTTAAATATATTCATTACATCACTCCTCCTATTAATAATATATAATCATTATATTAATCTATAATGATTACATTTATATAACATATTCCCTTTCTACTAAATAGATTATAGTAATCAGCAATATGAACTTCAATGTATTTTCATATGCAATATTTCATATTCGGAATCTACACTACATAAATAAGAAACTTATGATGATTATTTATTTTATACGTGCTAATATATTCATATTAAAATATTATGTATAGACATTCTGAACTATATTACTTAACAATTTCACCTTATTTTTGCTAGGAGGATTTACAATGAAATTATTAAAAATAAAACATATAATCCCTATATCTGCAGCTGCAATTACATTCGTATGTCATCAAAGTACAGCTGAAGCATCTACCATTCATACAGTAAAAAAGAATGATACACTTTGGGGCATTAGTAAACAATATGGAGTTTCAATACAATCCATTAAACAGGCTAACAATAAAGAAAACGATCAAACTTTCATTGGCGAACAGTTACATATTCCAGGTTCCGTCAACTCAAATGAAATCACTCTTCGCCAAAACGCTAAACCTGCGAACATTTCTGAGCAAATTATTTATCAAGTACAACCGGGAGATTCATTGGAAACGATAGCAAAGCGTTACAATGTTACCGTTCAATCTATAAAACAAATTAACAATATAGTCGGAAACAAGCTTTATACAGGACAACATATAAAAATAAACTCAAGCATTTCAGAAAAAGAAAAAGACTTAATGGCACGCTTAGTTACTGCTGAAGCAGGTGGCGAATCGTATAAAGGAAAAGTAGCAGTAGCGAAAGTTATACTAAACCGTGTAAACGCAAAAGGTTTTCCAAACACAATAACAGGCGTTATTTATGAACCTATTAAATACGGATATGCCTTTACTCCTGTTACAGATGGAAGAATTAATCAGCCTGCAAGCCCAGAAGCAAAAATGGCAGTAGAAGAAGCTATCTCCACAAATGGAATACATTCTGATTGGCTTTATTTTTACAACCCAAAAACATCAACAGACAAATGGATTACGACACGTCAAACAGTAGCAGTAATTGGTAACCACGTCTTCGCTAAATAACATATAAAAAACAGACCTTCTCACTTAAAAGGTCTGTTTTTTTATATGTAAGAATTTATTTATCATATGACATAGTGATCTTTGAAAACTATTTCTTCTTTTAAATAAAGACATTTGTATTTACCCCACCACTCGGAGAAATTAAAAAAGCATCCAGTTCAAAAACTCCCTCTTTATTAATAAAAGCTATTTCTTAACTTCATAAAATTGTTATACACTAGAAAAATAAAAACAAACTATTCGTTAGCAGGTGAAAAAATATGTATGATGTTACAATTATCGGTGCTGGAGTAAGTAGCATTTTTATGGCTTATTCACTAGCTAAAAGTAACAAAAAGGTTTTAATTCTTGATAAAGGTAAAGCGCTAGAAGATCGCCATTGTCCTTTAGACGAAGGAAAAGTGTGTACTTGTACTACATGTGATAAATATTTCGGGTTTGGTGGTTTAGGAAAATCTGAAGGGAAATTTAATTATACAAACGGATTTGGCGGAGAACTTGAGCAAAAAGTCGGTAAAGAAAGCTTTATTCAACTCATGGCTGAAGTAGATGAAATTCTATGTCAGTTCGGAGGAAGTTCTGTTTCAAAATACTCTACAGAAAATCCAAATCTCAATAAGAGAGCTGAAACGTGTGGTTTACAAATGCTAACAACAGAAGTAAGGCATCTTGGTACTACCCTTTCAAGTGACATTTTTCAGCAGCTCTATGAATTTTTACTTACAAAAATAAATATTCAATTTCATATAGATGTACAACATATTATGAAACAGAAAGATCATTTTACAATAGAGACAAATGAAGGAATAGTTGAATCTAAGCAACTAGTGTTTGCAACTGGGCGTTCCGGAGCGGATTGGTTAAAAGAAATGTGCACTTCTCTTAAAATTTCTCAGGAGCAAACTCGTGTAGATTTAGGGATTAGAGTAGAGATGAAAGAACACCAATTACGTTCTATATTAAAAGATACATTTGAGACAAAACTTTCTTATGAGCATGAACACTTCACCGCAACTACGTACTGTATGAATCCAAAAGGACGCATCATTAGAAAGTACGAAGAAGGTTTAGTTATGCCTGACGGTCAAAATTTTCGAGAGGAAGGAACTGGCACACCTAACTTAAATTTCACTTTATTTATCCCGCGCTATTTTTCAACTCTCAAAGAAGCAAATGTATACGCAAGTTCAATTATAAAAAACATTAACCAAGGACGAGATCGGATTGTTATACAGCGCTTAGAGGACTTACTAAATAAACAACCTACAATAAAGAACGACATGAAACATAACCGTATACAACCTACACTACAAGGAGATTATGGAGATTTGAATACAGAAATTCCCCCATTATATATTGAAGGACTAAAAGAGTTTTTATTACGCTTAGAACGATTTATCAAAGAACCGATCGATAAAGATACTTTGTTATATGGAATTGACGGAAAGTTCTATGCTCCTACGATAAAAATCAATAACCATTTTGAAACAAGTGTGCATGGACTATTTTTAGTTGGAGATTGTTCAGGCGTCACTCATTCATTATCTCAAGCTGCTGCAAGTGGGTTGTATGTTGGAAAATATTTATCTCATATTTAATTTCTTTCATTAAGATATCAATCAAATATTTTAACTTCCATAACGCTTTATTTATGTACCTTGTCCTTCCCCCGCTAATGATTATCCCGCCAAAAATCGGGATTTTACGAGATACATATTTAACATAACTATGTATGGTAAAACTATTGACATTCAATTCTAAAAAATTGAATGTCAACAGTTTTAAAAGCCTCTATTCATTTCCACTTTCATTTGTTCGGTATTTTGTAACATCATCATAGTGTTTAATATGTTAGGATGTCTATAAGTATTTTTTACTACAACTATGACTTTTTCTGTTCTGTTTCCCAAAATAGATTTGCGCTTTAAAATTCCTCATTGTACGTATATGAATACTTCATATTGTTACCTTTAGAAACCATTAAATGGTACATTACACTCTAATAGTTATGAAAATATAATATATAACACAAGTTAAATAAATTGTATAAAGAAGGTGTAAAAATGAAAAATAAAATCAATTTACAAATGCAAAATATAAGCTTTGTTTTAATAATTGCTTTAGCAGTATGGTTAAAAACATATCTTATTACAAGATTCAGTTTTGATTTAAAAATTGAGTCTTCAACGCAAGAGCTTATTTTGTTTATTAGCCCTCTCGCTGCATCATTAGCTTTTGTCGGATTAGCATTATTTGCAACCGGTGAAAAGCGAAATTATATAGCGCTATGTATTAATCTCTTATTAACAATCATACTTGTTGGGAATGTAATGTTCTATGATTTTTATAGTGATTTCGTTACGTTACCAGTACTTGGACAAACATCAAACTTTGGCCAATTAGGCGGCAGTATTATAGAAATATTGAACTATAAAATTATACTCGCTTTCGTAGACATTATTTTCTTCTTTATTTTGTTAAAGAAGAAGGCACTAGTCTTCCAAACAGGACGTGTAACTCATCCGGCACGCTTGCTATATTTTCTCTTAACGTTTGGTGTATTTTTTGCGAATCTACACCTTGCAGAAAAAGAACGACCTGAACTATTAACGAGATCATTCGACCGAGTCATGCTTGTTAAAAATTTGGGACTATACACTCATCAAGTATATGATTTAACACTACAAGTAAAAGCAGGATCACAAAAAGCACTTGCTGATAGTAGTAAATTACAAGAAACTGAAAACTACGTAAAGGCAAACCAAAGTGAGCCAAACCCTAACATGTTTGGTGCAGCAAAAGGAAAAAACGTAATTGTTGTCACTCTTGAATCCCTACAAACCTTTTTAATAGGCGCATCAGTTAACGGTCAAGAAGTTACACCATTCTTGAATGAATTCATAAATGAAAGCTATTACTTCGATAACTTTTTCCACCAAACTGGGCAAGGAAAAACATCCGATTCTGAATTTCTAATCGATACGTCATTGTATCCATTAAATCGAGGAGCTGTATTTTTCACACACGGTAACAATGATTATACTGCGACTCCAGAAATTTTACGTCAGCAAGGTTATTTCACTTCTGTATTCCATGCGAATAACGCAACATTTTGGAATCGTAATATTATGTACTCCGCTCTTGGTTATGATCGTTACTATAACGAACTTGATTACAAAATTACACCCGAAACAAATTTAAATTGGGGATTAAAAGATATCGAATACTTCGATCAATCAGTAGATATATTAAAAACTGTTGATCAACCATTTTACGCTCGTTTCCTTACGTTAACGAACCATTATCCATTTACGTATGATGAAGATACAAAATTCATTGAACCATATAACTCTGGTAATGGCGTATTTGATCGTTATATCGTAACAGCACGTTACTTAGACGAATCAATTAAAAAGTTTATTGAGCGTTTAAAAGCCGAAGGAATGTATGATGATTCTATTATTGTGTTGTATGGTGATCATTATGGTATTTCTGAAAAACATAATCGTGCAATGGCACAGTTTTTAGAAAAAGATCAAATAACAGAATTTGATACTTTAAATTTACAACGCACACCTTTATATATTCATGTACCTGGCCAAACAGAAGGTCAAACGATTTCAAAGCCTACGGGACAAATCGATATGAAACCTACTATTCTAAATTTATTAGGGATTGATACTACGAACGATATCCGTTTTGGTCATGATATGTTTTCAGATGAATATACCGGTTTTGTCGTTTTACGTGATGGTAGCTTTATTACAGACAAGTATGCATACACAAACAATACTTTCTATGACCGCATAACAGGTGAAATTGTAGATTTACAAAAAAAAGAAGCACAAGCACTCATTAACCGTGCACAAAATGAATTACGAATGTCCGACAAAATTATTGAAGGCGATTTATTACGTTTCTCAGAAAGTAATAAAATTAAAACTGGCAAAGTACAAACTAAAATTAAAGAGACTGAAAAATAATCTAAATACGAAAAGGGAGCAACTTATTACAGTTGCTCCCTTTCACTCTCTTATAACATATGATGCAATGTCATATAAAAACCTCGTATATTTTACTTTTATTCTACGCTTGTTTCTAAAGTTACATCTGTATAGGTATGATCATCACCTATATTTAAAATTACTTCACATTGACGTAATCTCAATTCAAAGAGCATGATAGAATCTTGATAAACTTCAGGTTGTGATTTCATCTTATGTAACATCTCTTGTTTTTCTTGTATTTCTAAATGAGTGTTTTCTACAGCTTGTTTCAAGGAGTTAAATGGATTTCTAAAGAATATGTTAATATCCCGCTCTTGCGTGTTTTCAAATAGCTCAAATTGCAAGAAAAATTTCTTCATAATAGAAGCCGTTACCTCGGTATAATCTTCATTTTCTACATACTGTTTGTATTTGTTATATAGCATACCTTTGTTTTTAGGAAGAACTCCAAATAATTTACCGGCACTTTTCAGTAAAAATTGCGCTGGCGTAAAGCGACGTAAAATATTTACTTCATCCATTTGTATTCTAGTCGTCATTCTGTCAGTATCTCTGCGCCAGTCATCAAGCACTTTAAAATCACATTCTAACTGTATTCGATTTTCTCCAAATAAAGAATTAAGCCCTTCACTAAGTTCTTCTAAGTACGATTGACTTTGAAGGAGCTCATTATTAGAAATCGCAATCCAATTTTGCATAGAAAGAGCAAAATTAGGTAATACAGTTTGCTCTAAATATTTATGTACTCTTTCATTCATCGCTTTATTTAGTTCCGTATCAATGTGCCCGAAATCGCTTTCTTCACTAATTAAATCCGAACAACTCTGTAATATCTTCGGAATATTTTCAGTAAGGTCATTCATAATTTCAGTTTTCATTGTACGATATGATTTTGTAATGAAATGAATTTTTTCCTTCTCAAAAGCAGTAAGATTATTAATACTACCATTTAGTTTCACTAGCATATCTTCGTTCCAATTAATCGCATCCACTAGATTATTTTCTTTCTCAACGCGTTTATCCAAAAGATATGTAATTGTTTTTCGAATGAAAAACAATAGCTTTTCCGTACGTTCTGCATCGATATTTTTATGATTACAGTTAAAATGAATAAACTCAGTTAAATCATTTAATTGTTGACTACTTGTATATAGCGAAGAGTAAGGGAAAATTCTCGCATGCGGGAAATATGTGTTTATTCTCGCTTGCGTATCATGTAATACTCTTTTCACTTCTGCATCACTGTATATGTTATCGATTTTATTTAATAAGAAATGGATTTGTAAATTTGGTGTATGTTCTTGAATGCTTAATAGAATATCACGTTCTTTGTCAGTAAAAGGTGAATCCGCATTTAATACGAATAGTAATTCGTCTACAGAATTTAAATATTCGAATATCTCATCCCTAGTATCGTTATTTCTATTAAAGCCAGGTGTAACTACAAATGTAAGTTTATTTTCACTTAAAAATCTGCATGGTAATTTAAATTCAACACACGCTCTATCTCTATATGTTTGATGGTGCTGAGACATCATATTATAGTAATCAGAGACATCTTCCGTTGTTGTAATTGTAGAGTCTGTTATGGCGTTAATTTCTGTATGCGCATCATTTTTTAAAACTACTACATTTGAAATTGATTTTTCTAATATATTTTCTCCTAATATAGAGTTAATAAATGTAGTTTTTCCGTTTCCTGAAGTTCCCGTTACTAAAATGCGATTTGTGCTTAAATCTGCGAGCTCGCCAACTAACCATCTAAATCGGTGACCCATTTCTATATTATGCTTTTGTGCCCACTCTGTAATAGATTCAAAAAGATTCAAACTATACTCTAAGCCGTTCACATGATTAATAGAATATAACAACAGGTTTTCAGCATGTTTTATATTTGCTGCATCTATTTTAGAAGGGAAAATCTCATCCCATGCCAACACAGCTGCAGATGGAAATACAGCATAAGATGGATTGACTACCTTTAACCAATTTGTTAACAAGTTTGGAATGATGTCGTGTAATTGTTTAAGCTTATATTGACCTTGAATTAATTCAAAGTACGTTCCTTCGTAAAGAGAAGAAATTTTGTCCCATATATCGGACGAATGTATTTCAATATGTAAGAAAAATTCATTTATTGTGTTAAGCCATGATAAGTAATTTTGTTCGTTTTTATAACTATTCCAAAGTGATGAAACCATTTGCGTAAATTGTACTTGATCTACATTATTTAACGTAACTAATACTTCATAAAAATAATCTGGTGAAATATGTTTAGTAAATCTTTTATCGATATATCCTTTTAAAACCTCAAACCACGGATAAGATTCTGTTCGAATTAACTCATTGACAGCAAGCTCTACTGCACTATCAAAATCTTGCTGCTCCTCATAAAAGGAACGTGCAATTTTTGTAACATTTGGATAATCCGGATTTAAAGAAACTGCTTCTTTAATAACAGCGAAAGCAGAGTCAAAATTATTTTGCTCTATGTAAAGAGAAAGTAATTGTAATCTAATCTCCGTCATCAATATTATATTATCAGTAGTAATGGAAGTATAAACATTTTCAGCAACTGGTAATTGATTAAGCTCGAAATAAGCATCGGCAATATTTTTTTGTGCCCATGGTGCTAATTCATTACTAACCTTCTCCCATTTAAAAATAGCTGCTTCAAAATCTTGATGGCGATAATAAAATTCACCTTGTGCAAAACGAATGTAAGATCCATCAGAAATCTCATTTCTTTCTTCGTTTACATAAGCTTCTCCAAGTACGTCAATAGGTGGTTTTGTTTCATTCTCCATTAGGAATGTTTCATAATACATCTTTTTTATTAATTGTTTTTCTACTCTCATCTTTTCCCCCACTATATCTTGAAAATACATTTTTAAGATATGTCAATACTTTTTGTATGTATGCTTTTTATCTTAACAAAGAATATCTTTTGGAAAATTTCATTTTCCTTTCATTTTTTAAGTTAGATTGAATTTTTATGAGAAAAGTTTCAGTTTTTTTTCATTTTCCTTTCAGTTGTGAAACAGCATTAAATGTTCCTAATAACCTAATAACACTATAATCTCCCGCATTATATTATCAGGAAAAATCTATATAAACCATATTATAAAAACAATTTATAACGAATATATATGCAATATTTCCTTCCCTAATAAATAAAAGAAGCATTATCATATATTTCTCACATTGTTTTCCTTTGAAATATTTCAGTAGTTACGTAATTTAATTCCATTAACCTATATAAATAACTAGTCCAAAAAAAATCTATATGCATATCATGTTATAGTAAAGAATTCAGGAAATCCTAAAAGGAGGCATTTTCATGTTTGAAGATAAATCTAAAATAAATTACCCATATGAATTTACTGAAACTACAACAATCCCGCTAAAAAACCCCATCAATAAAACTTTCAAAAACGGCTCTGGTACACATACTTTCCCAATTAAAAAACACTATAAAGAACAAGTGTTATATACGGAAAAAATTAATAATAATAAAAATAAATAAGCGTATAGTTCTTCATTTTGACGCTGCATAGTTACGTTTTAAGTAATTTATACTTTTTATACAGCTCATGTACTTTTAAAAAGTGCTGATATACAGCGCTTTTTTATACATAGATAATAGAAAAACAAAAAAGGTATGGATATTTCCCACACCTTTTTTGTTCTTTACTATTTATAAATGGAGTACGTCCATGTTCATTTTACCTAATAGCACTTTAATGGGCCTTCTAGAAGAAATAAGTTTCTTAGCGTTTTTAGAGATATTCAGGATAATACTATTCAAATACATTAGGCAATAAAGTCCACCATCACTGCACCTTAGCCAATGCTTCTACCAGCAAAGTTTTACTCGTTGGAGTCATTGAAGAAAGGAGTAGATCTATGGTGAATCACAAAGTTAAAGAAGTACCCAAGAATTATATAGGCATTATTGCTCTATTATATTTACCAAACATTGTTTCAAAGCTACCTAGTTTTCATAAAATATTTTTTGTTTCCGTTGGAACGGATAGGCTTTAATCTCATTTGTATCTAAATTTTCATGAAATAAATGAATGGCTATAATTTGTCTACAATCGTAGGTATGATAATAATATGTTCCGGACTCCATACACATTACGCTTGTATATATGGTATTATCTAATGCACCTTCTTCTGTTATTACTCCGCCTTTAGGAACCTCGCAATTTGATAAAATATGAAATAGGGCCGATACTCCCTCTTCTTCACTATCTATACCTTGAATGTTTTGTTTGCCATATGCTGCTCGCACAAACCTTGATGGCGGTGTGAAATCCCCTGGAAGTCCCATTGAGCCTGAGCCCTGACCAAAAGCACTTAATGGTAAGTTACTCCACTCAGTTGGCGCGAATGGCTGCGATTTAAGGCCTATATATTGTCTTAAATTTTGCAAATGCCAATTAAACTCCGGACTATTCGTCATCACTCCT
Organism: Bacillus sp. M5A3_1b; assembly: GCF_053345335.1. Classification (NCBI taxonomy): domain Bacteria; kingdom Bacillati; phylum Bacillota; class Bacilli; order Caryophanales; family Bacillaceae; genus Bacillus; species Bacillus sp. M5A3_1b. The sequence continues at coordinate 69,830 of NZ_JBKEZY010000001.1, forward strand.
AGTGGGTTATCATACATTTTTAATCCTTCATTTGTCGGCTCCAGTACAATACAATCTCCCCATTTATCCGCTAAAATCCAATGTAGTGGTGGCGTAAGTCCTAAATCCGGTAATGGTATATCCAAAAAGGTAAGGCTATCTACAGATTTCTTTAACTCTTTGACAGAATTGAATTGTGTCAGACTCCAAGTCACAAAATCAAATGGAGCCAAATTCGTTTTGTTGTCATCTATGCTTTGACTATAAGCAGCGAATCCTGGAAAATAGAGTGTTGCACATGTCATACCAGCTTCATTTACTCCGTCCGCCATAATGACCCTTCCGTGATGATTAATCCCCATTCCGACCGTAGCATGTTTCGTATTAATAATTTCACCAGTTATATTATTCCACTGGTAATGTCGAGGAATGATTATTACTTCTTGATTCATATCTAATGTGAAGTCCATCGTTCTTGCAAAAAGATGCTGACCGTTTTTTGTCTGTAATGTCAAACTAGTACACATAAAGAACACCCCGTTTTATGGTTTTATCTACACTTTACATAATTCTGATAAATCTGTAAATTGAAAACCTCTTTCCTTACAAAAAAATTGAGAAGGCACATATAAAGTACAAATAGGTTGAGGTTATCTCTAGTTTATAAATGAATTTTTAAAATGTAGTTGCAAAAGAATTATATTAAAAAGGAGCGACTTATTATAATCTGTACCCTCTCTACTACGCTGATATTTCCAAAACAACTTTTGCACCGTGCAGCTTTTCCGAATTACTTAAGTAAAGGTTTCCACCGTGTTGCTTTGCAAAGCTTTTAGCAATGTATAACCCCATTCCATGATGATCTTTGGAGTTTCTACTTTTATCTCCTCTATAAAACTGCTCTGTAGCTGAATGCATTTCCTCTTCTGTAAACCCTCTTCCTGAGTCCTCTACAATAAATTGCAGTTTTTCACTAATCATTTCCACTGAGAACATCAAGTCACCCTTTGTTGGAGAATATTCAATTGCATTCATCATTATATTCATAATTGCTCTTTTCAAAGCGGTCTCGTCAATAGGAATAAAATTTGGTATGTCCTGAACATTTTCAATTAGATTTAACCGTTTGCCTAAAACACAAATTGCACTTTCTTCTATAATATTACGAATAAAGTCGCGGAGATCTGTTTGCTTGAATTGAAGTGAAGCGCCTTCCTCACATTTCGTAATATCGAGCAAAGATTTCATATATATTTCCATCTCATCAATACTTTTCAAAATATGCTCATTACATTTCTTCTGATTTGAATCTAGCATTGATTCATTTAATAGCTCTGCATTCCCTCTCAATATCGTTAATGGCGTTTTAATGTCATGTGCCAAAGCAGCAATCTGCTCTCTTCTATTTGTTTCCATATTCCACTGTGTACGTAACGAATGATTTAATTCATCTTTCATTTTTACTAAAGAAGTTAATACTTCATTCACTTCTTTTATTTTAGATTGTTCCACTTGAAAATCTAAATCTTCCTTTTGAATTTTATCTGTTACATTTCTCAAAATCAGCATTTCCTTTGACAATGTTTTACCAAAAGAGCGAGATAGAAATATCACTTCGGCAACAAATAATAGAATAAAAAGAACAATTTCACAAACTTCCGGACTTGGTAAATACTTCTTCAAAAAAGGATTTTTAAAAGTAGCATGTAACGTATATAGAATGACACAAATATCTTTATCACGTTCTATAACTGCATAGTAGTACTTACTATCACCTTTTTCATCCTTATGTATGTTATTCCATATTTGTCCCGCATAATCTTTATTAATACTCCCTTGAATAACGTTTCCAGAAAAATCATACACAACATATTTATATTGCTTTAAAATTTGATCATCGTCCTGCTCCGCTTTAACTATAGCATCTCTTTGCGACTCAATCTGCTTTTCATAATAATTTGCTGGCAAGATTACCTCTGCGTTAACTCCAACTTGGAATAGAATCATAAAAAAAGTAACTAATGTAATCGTCCCTATTGAAAATGCAAAAATATACTGTATTAAAATCTTACTAAGATTGACTTGCTTTTTCACTTTCTCCATTTATAACCAATTCCCCATACTGTTTCTATTGGATTCATGTTATGCTTACATAATTTTTGACGGATATTTTTAATATGTTCCACAATTACTTGGTTATCACTTTCTCCCTCATAACCAAAAACATTTTCGTAAATCTTTTCTCTTGAAAATACTTGTCCATGATTCAAAGCTAAATATTCGCAAATTCCATACTCACTTTTCGTAAATGCGATAGATGTATCGTCATGCCATATTTCTTTACATGACAGATGAAATGTAAGACCTGACAGGAAAAATGCATTTTGCTTTTCTCTATGCTCACGCCTTACATGTGCGGATACCCTCGCACGCAGTTCTCCAATTCCAAAAGGTTTTGTAATATAGTCATCTCCACCCAGACTAAGCCCTGTGATCAGATCCTTCTCCATTGTTTTGGCTGTTAGAAATACAATTGGACTATCAACCAAATCCCGTATTTCCTTACAAAGTGTAAAACCATCTATTTCTGGCATCATGACATCTAATAGAATTAAATCATAATGACAAAATTTCTCCTTTGGTATAGTAAGAGGATTACTAATGGCAGTTACCTCATGGCCTTCTTTCTCTAAAGCACTTTTTATAATATAAAGGATGCCTTCTTCATCATCAATTGCTAATATTCTTGCCATATAGAATCCCTCCTCTCACTTCCATTATAATACAAATGCACTTACATTTCTTTACGGCCTTCATAAAAGGAAAACCATACAAGGGAAATAACAAATGCAATGATCGTGAAACAAACGCAAATCACTGCTCCAATTTTTTCCTCTACTTGTAAGACATAAATAGAAGCGGGACTCAATTTGTGCTCCAAAAAATAATTGCATAATCTCACACTCCACGCACATGGCGTGTATTTCCAAATCACATCTCCCATCCCTGTAAGCATTAAAGCTACCAGCAAGCTTTCTATAATTCCAATCCCAATGGAAGCACCTTTACTAAAGCGAAAATTTAAGAACAGATGCCATATATACATAAAGATTTGACAACCAAAAAGAATGAAGGAAATTTCAACATACAAAGCAAATGGAAAGTTATTTTCTCCCAACAGAGAATGAAACCCTGCCGCAAACCCAACGACTGCCAACATAGTTGAACAAAACCCACATATTAAAAGTAAACATACTTTACTAATAAATGCTTTACGCCTTCCGTATTCCGTTGATAAAAGTTCTTTAAAATTCCCTGCCACAGCCTCCTGTTCCACAACAGAAGAACACACAATGCTAATTAGCAACGGAAAAGATATCGATAATACTTGAATATATCCTGAAACCTTATTTATAGAATCAACTTTTGAAATGGAATAATAACTTAAAAAAAGAGCAATACCGATGATTGGCATCGCTATATGTATCCAGAAAAAAATCGTATGTTTCATTTTTATAAAATCAGCTCTTACTATCCTCGACAAAACCGCCATATTATTTTGCCTCCTGCTTTTCAAACCATTTTGCCGTCATATAAGTAAACAAAAAGAACAACACGACAGAAATTGCCACGCCTGGCAAAATTACATCGTAGGAAAGGAGTTCTGGTTTGAACGTTACACTTCCGGTTTCTGCATATAGACCATTTGGTAGTATTTTTAAAATAGGAATCATAAGTCTACTTGGATATGTGTATGGACTAACCATCCAAATATTTTTTGTTGCCAATACAACTCCAAAAATTCCATTTGCCCCTATATTCAACAGAAGCGTCGGAAATAGCCCTATTTTGTTACCTAAAAACAAGCAGAGTGGAATTTGCCACATAAAAGTAACGATTAAAAGAACGCTTCCTAATAGCGCATTTACTGTAGGAATGATTCGGAAGTTCTCCTTATTTAATAGTAAACTAGATAACTGGATTCCACAGAAAAAAAGTATGCATGAAAAGCTCAAAATCCCTAAAATTAGTAATACTTTAGAAATCCATACTCGTTTTAATGAAACTGGTAACGATAAGATAGAACGATTATTCATTTTCTTATCTTTCTCCGCAAGAAGTACACAACTTAAAGAAATCATTCCTGGAAGCATCGTAATGTACCACCAATTGTAACTAGATAATTGAAAATAATCCGCCGATAATAAAAAAGCAATTAGTATTGTGGCAAATGGAACTAGCCATATAAGTTTGCTCAAAAAAGTATGTTTAATTTTAATTTTTTCAGATGCAATATATAAATTCATTTCTTATGCCTCCCTTCTATACTTTCCAGCCACTTGTACAAATAAATCTTCCAGGTCATCATCCTTATTCAGTTTCCCCTGATACCCCAATACACCGCCTGAGATAATCCCAACATGATCTGCAATTTGACTTACTTCGCTTAAAATATGACTGGATAAAATGACAGTAATTCCTTTTGTGGGAAAGGAAAGGATTAATTTTCTTAATTCCTGAATCCCAAAAGGATCTAGTCCATTCATCGGTTCATCTAATATTAAAAACTTCGGATGATTCAGCAATGCAATCGCAATTCCCAATCGTTGCTTCATCCCCATAGAGAATTCCCTCGCTTTTTTCCTATCTGTATTCTCTAGCTCCACAACATGCAATACTTCATCAATCCTTGATTTAGGTAATCCTAAAACAGTCGTACGAACCAACAGATTTTCTCTTGCTGTTAAATTTTCATAAAGTGGCGGAGACTCAATTAAAGCACCAATAGAATGTAAATCTTGCCGCGTCCATTTATGACCATCAAAATAAACCTCACCAGAAGTAGGTATAAGCATACCTGTTATCATTTTTAAAGTTGTCGATTTCCCTGCCCCATTAGGACCTAACAATCCATAAATTGCATATTTCGGTACAGAAAGCGAAATATTTTGTACTACACTTTGCTTTCTAAATGTTTTGCAAAGATTCTTTGTTTCTAACATCATCTCATTCATCCTAAACTTCCTCCTCGTATATTGTAATTCTAGAGTAAATGACAATTATAAGGATTCTATAAGGAAAATGAAAAAACATAGAGAGATAGGAAATGTTTTTCAAATGCGATATGTATGAAACTATGTATTCATATAATTTTTCTATACTTGGCTAGGATTAAGAATTTTTTAAAAGCTCTTAAACTAAATGCAAACAAAAAGAAGCGATTTATTTCATCGCTTCTTTTTTATTAAATCATATCCAAAATAACAGTATCCCTACATAACCCTCTTAAACATCTTCTCCAACTCATAAGTAGAATGATGCACAAGAATCGGTCTTCCGTGCGGGCATGTGTATGGATTTGTTGTTGTACGTAATTCTTCCAGTAAAGCAAATATTTGATCGTTCGTTAAATATTGATTTGCTTTAATGGATGCTTTACAGCTCATCATGATGGCTGCTTCTTCACGCAGTTTTTTAATATCAACTTTTTTTAGTTTAACGACTTGTTCCATCATTTCATCGATAATTTCTGTTTCTTGTCCTTTCGGGAACCACGTTGGATGCGAGCGGACGATAAAGGATTGATGACCGAATTGTTCTAAAAATAATCCAACTTTTTTCAGTTCTTCTAGTTGCTCTTCGACACGTAAAAATTCAGTAAGAGATAGGTCAATACGGTATGGTACAAGCAGTTCTTGTACTTCTTGCGCTACCCTTCCTACTTTATCCCGGAAGTATTCATAATTAATACGTTCCTGCGCGGCATGTTGGTCAATCATATATAAGCCTTTATCATTTTGAGCGAAAATATATGTTCCATGCATTTGTCCAATTGGATAAAGTGGCGGTAAGTCATTACCGTTCATTTCAATCTCTTCTATTTCCTGAACTTCTTCTTCCAATTCCTCTAATTCAAAGTCTTCATCGTTACTGTTCCACGATTTCTCTTTTTGAATTGGTTCTTCCATTATCGGTTTAGTAGATGGTTGCCAACTTTGTTCTTCTCTTACGAGCGACTGTGGTGGTTGCCATTCTTGCTTTGGCGGTTGCCACAGTTGTGCTGGCTGTTTCACAGCCAGTTGTTCTTCTCGTTTTTCATCCATGCCAGTCGGTAAAACGATGTCCGGCATAGATGGTTCTTTCGGCTTCGCATGCTCAAACTGAAACTGTTCTTGCACACTTTCATCTTTTTCTTTTTTCTTCGTTGTTACACCTGCATCTGGAATGAGCTGTATTTTTTTGAATGCCGATTGCAATGTTTCTTCGATAAGCTTTAGTAATTCTTGTTCTTTACTAAAACGAACTTCTAATTTCGCTGGATGTACGTTAACGTCAACAAGCATTGGATCCATTTCAATCGATAAGAAGCCGATTGGATATCGTCCGACTGGCAGTAATGTATGGTATCCTTGCTGAATGGCTTTCATTAATACGAAATTTCGAACGTAACGGCCATTTACGATCGTTGACATATAATTTCGAGATGCTCTCGTTACTTCTGGTAATGTGACATAGCCTTTAATTGTAAAATCTAAAGATTCAGCTTCAATTGGAACAAGCTTCTTCGCAACTTGAATGCTATAAATTGATGCAAGTACTTGTCTTACATCACCATTTCCTGATGTATGAAGCAATTTCTTTTCATTATGAAACAGCTTTAATGATACTTCTGGATGTGACATTGCAATACGATACACGATATCTGTAATATTCCCAAGCTCTGTATGAATGGTTTTCATATATTTAAGACGCGCTGGTGTATTAAAGAATAAGTTTTGTACTGTAATATCTGTTCCTTTTCGGCTCGCTGTTTTCTCCTGCTTTATAATGTCTCCACCTTTAATCATAAGGTGTGTACCAGGCGCATCACCTGTGCTAGTGATTAATTCTAATTCACTAACTGAGGCAATACTCGGCAATGCCTCACCGCGGAAACCGAGTGTTCTAATGCGAAACAGGTCGTTTTCATCTTTAATTTTGCTCGTCGCATGTCGTTCAAAAGCGACGATACAATCTTCTTCTGCAATGCCATCCCCATTATCAATGATGCGAATTTTTGATAAACCAGCTTCTTCTAAGTGGATTTCAATAGATGTACTATTCGCATCGATAGAATTTTCCACAAGTTCTTTTACGACTGAGGCAGGGCGCTCTACTACTTCCCCTGCCGCAATTAAGTTAGAGAGTTGATCATCGAGTTTGCGAATTTTCCCCATCTACTTACTCATCCTTTCTTTAACTTTTTCTGCAAGCGATACAGTTCGTTCATCGCCTCTAAAGGTGTCATATCAAGTAAATCAATTTTTTTAATTTGCGCAAGTACTGCCGTTTCTTTTGCATCTAGAACTGACTTGTCTTGTTTTTTCGAAGACTGTTCTCCACCAAAGAATGATAATTGCGATTCTTCCTCAGTCTCTACTTTCGTCTCTTGTATTTCTGCTGGTTCTTCTTTTACAACAGCTGGTTCTGGAGCCACTTCTTGTACTTTCACTTCTGTACGCTTTGGAATAATAATTTCTTCTTGTCCTTCTAGTTGCGCTAACACTTCTTTCGCACGAGCGATTAAGCTATCTGGAAGCTCCGCAAGTTGCGCAACGTGAATTCCGTAACTTTTATCAGCTGCTCCATCTTGGATTTTATGAAGGAATACTACTTTTCCGTTCTCTTCAATAGCTGAAACGTGTACATTCTTCAATTGTCCTAAACTTTCTTCTAGCACCGTCAATTCATGATAATGCGTAGAGAATAACGTTTTCGCACCAATTTGGTCATGAATATGTTCAATGATTGCTTGTGCAAGTGCCATACCATCATACGTAGATGTACCGCGTCCAATTTCATCGAATAAAATTAAACTTCTTTCTGATGCATTTGCAATTGCATTTTTCGCTTCTAACATTTCGACCATAAATGTACTTTGACCCGAAATTAAATCATCCGCTGCACCAATTCTCGTAAAGATTTGATCGAATACAGGTAATACCGCTTCTGTTGCTGGTACGAAACAACCAATCTGTGACATAACAGTTACAAGTGCTAATTGTCTCATATACGTACTTTTACCAGACATGTTCGGTCCTGTAATTAAAAAGACATCCATCTTCTCCGGCATAATACAATCATTCGGTACATACAATTTCCCGTTCAATACTTTTTCAACGACAGGATGACGACCATCTTTAATAAAGATTTCACGCTTAGTTGTTAAAACAGGTTTTACAAACTGTTCTTCTTCACTAACTGTCGCGAAACTTTGCAGTACGTCTAATTCACTAATTACTTTCGCTAAATGTTGTAATTTCGGAATAAATACTTTGACTTCTTCACGAAGCACTGTAAATAAATCGTATTCTAATTGTACAATTTTCTCTTCTGCTTCTAAGATTAATGTTTCTTTTTCTTTCAATTCATCTGTAATGAAACGTTCCGCATTAGCAAGCGTTTGTTTACGCTCATAGCGGCCTTCTGGAAGCGCTGCAAGATTCGCCTTCGTCACTTCAATGTAGTAGCCGAAAATACGGTTGTACCCGATTTTTAACGATTTAACTCCTGTAATATCACGCTCTCGTTTTTCAAGCTCAGCGATCCACGTTTTCCCGTTTTTACTAACGTAACGATATTGATCAAGCTTGTCATTATAACCGTCTTTAATAATATCTCCATCTTTAATAGAAAGCGGTGGGTTTTCTTGAATACTTCTTCCTAGTAATTCAGTTAAGCTCTCACATGGATCCGCACCTTGAATTAACCTTGCTGCATAAGCATTATCTAACAAACTAATCGCTTCTAAAATAGCCGGTACTTGAAGTAAAGATCGTCTTAACTGTAATAAGTCCCGTGCATTGACATTACCAAATGCAACTTTCCCTGCTAAACGTTCTAAATCATATACTTCTTTTAATTTTTCTTTTAAATCTTCACGTAAGAAGTAATCATTTACAAATGTTTCAACCATTTCTAAACGCTCTTCTACTTTTTCTTTTTGAATCAGCGGACGTTCCATCCACTGTTTTAACATACGACCACCCATAGCTGTTTTCGTTTTATCTAATAGCCATAATAATGATCCTGTTTTTTCTTTCGTTCGAAGTGTCTCTGTCAGCTCTAAATTTCGCTTTGAATGCACATCAATTTTCATAAATTGATTCGTATAATAAATTTCCACTGGTTGCAAATGGTCTAACGAACGTTTTTGCGTTCTTATCACATAGTTAAATAAGCGTCCAACTGCTTTAATTAACTTTGCTTGCGAAACGTTTTTCACAAGATGTTCTAACCCTTCCGGAATCGTTGTTGCATCTTCATACGAAATCGTCATTTTTAATGTTGCAGTTAATTTATTTAATTCATCTTTTGAAAATGTAGAATCTACAACAATTTCTTTTGAACCAGTTGCATACACTTCTAATAAAATATCTTCTACTGAACCTGTTAACAACGTTACTGTATTTTGTCCAGTCGTTAAATCATTACAAGCTAAAGCATACGATCCATCTTCAAAATGTGTTAATGCTGCTAAGAAGTTATTTTCTTTCTCATCAATAGTACGCCCTTCCATCATCGTTCCTGGCGTAATTAGTTGTACGACTTCACGGCGCACTACACCTTTAGCTGTTTTTGGATCTTCCACTTGCTCACAAACAGCTACTTTATATCCTTTTTCAACAAGTTGTTCAATATAATTTTTAGCTGCATGATGCGGCACACCGCACATCGGTATACGATCACTACTACCACCATCTCGGCTCGTTAATGTAATTTCAAGTTCATGAGCTGCTTTAACCGCATCTTCAAAGAACATTTCATAAAAATCACCTAATCGGAAAAATAAAAAGGCATCTTGATAGTCTGCCTTAACCTTTAAATATTGCTGTATCATAGGGGTATATTGCGTCATACTTTTCCTCCATAATTCTTACATAGTAATCAATTTTCATATATGTCACACTTCACGGACATCCATATCTCCTATTTCAGGAGTCTTTCCTCATTATAGCACATTTCATAAGGAATCATGTTCATTCAAGCATCACTTATGTAAAGTAAAAAGCTAGGAAGAACTTCTCCCTAGCTTTCTATTACTCTTCTTCTGCATCGACGATAAAGTTCGGATCTAATTCTTCAAACTCATCATCATCGACTTGGAAATCCTCGTCTGATTCTACACAGCCTTCAGGATTTACACTTACACAAATTTTCGTTTCCCCAACTACTTCTGTTACAAATTCACGTTCTACAGTTACAACAATTTTATTACCATTTGGTGATACAAGAGCTTCTAAACAATTTGGTGGCTGAATGACACGAGCAATAATTTCTAAATCATCACCAGAAAAGTTTTTATCACGATACCCAATACTCACTTCATCAGTGTAGTTCACACGTTCTGTTACAACTTCTGTCTTTGTATTACCATCAAATGAATACCAAGTGTTCACATCATAGAAACCTTCAATTTCCACATGCTTTCCATTCTTTCTTGCTTCGTACGAGTGGTTAATTACCCAGCACCCTAAAATACTTGTTGGCTCATTATTCGATTCACATGTATGCGTTGACTTTGTATACTTACGTCCTTTTCCAACCACTGCTTTTGTAATAATCTCTCTAAATTCGGACATTCGTAACCCTCCTCAATCACTATTCACTTAATCATATGCGTGACAATAGCGGAATGTGTCATTCTTTTTTCGAGAAGAACTTACGTTTAACCCATTAAAAAAAGAGATGTCAATTCGACATCTCTTTAACAACCACAATTTCCTTTTTTACTTTCTACCGCTGCGCCCGTTTCACCCTTCAATACATCGCCATTAGTTGAAATTAATATTTCATCTGTTACGTTGTTAGAAATCGTACTTGCAACTAGCTGTAGTAAGTCATTTACATATGTTTGTGAAGATTTAAATTCTTGCACAACTGGAATACTATCCAACTTATCTTGCAATGCATCAATGTCAGCTTCTACTTTTTTCAAAGCTTCCCATTTCCCGTAATGCTGCAAGTTTACTGCTTGTTTTTGCAGTGCTTTAATTTCATCAATTGCGCGCTTTACATTTTCATTTTTATGAATTTGCGCCTCTGCTTTCTTAAAGAAATCAACTTCTTCTGTTTCAGAAATCATTTTTGCTAATTCTTTCGCTTGTTCAACAATTTCATCTTTCGAATATGCTTTCATCTATTATTCCACCTCAATCGGCTCTTCAACTAATTCCCCGTTAAGAGACCAAGTTTTTGCTTCCGTTACTTTTACTTTCACAAGCTGACCAATTAAAGATTTTGAAGCGACGAAGTTTACAAGTTTATTCGTACGAGTATAACCTGCGAGCACTTCTGGATTATTTTTACTTTCCCCATCAACTAACACTTCTACAATTTGACCTTTGTAACGATTATTCTTTTCAATTGCCAACGTATTTACTAGTGTATTTAAGCGTTGAAGACGTTCTTTTTTCACTTCCATCGGTACATTATCTTTCATTTTTGCAGCTGGTGTACCTTCGCGCGGAGAATAAATAAAGGTAAAGGCAGTATCAAATCCTACTTCACGATATAACGACATCGTTTCTTCAAATTGCTCATCTGTTTCATTCGGGAAACCAACGATAATATCAGTTGTGAATACTGCATTTGGAATTGCTTCTTTAATTTTTCTTACAAGTTCTAAATAATGCTCACGTGAATATTTGCGCGCCATAATTTTTAACATATCTGTGCTTCCAGATTGAACTGGTAAGTGAATATGTTCTACTAAGTTTCCACCTTTTCCAAGCACTTCAATTAAGTGATCATCGAAATCACGTGGATGGCTCGTTGTAAAACGAATACGGGCAATATCAACTTTACGAAGTTCGTCCATTAAATCGCCAAGACCGTATTCAAAATCTTCAAAGTCTTTACCATATGCATTTACGTTCTGGCCAAGTAATGTAATTTCTTTATAACCATTCGCAGCTAAATGACGAATTTCTTGGATAATGTCTTCTGGACGTCTGCTTCGCTCTTTTCCACGTGTATACGGCACGATACAATATGTACAGAACTTATCACAGCCATACATAATATTTACCCAAGCTTTAATATCACCACGGCGTACTTTCGGAAGGTTTTCAATTACATCCCCTTCTTTTGACCAAACTTCAACTACCGTCTCCTTCGAGAACATCGCATCTTTAAGAATATACGGCAATCTATGAATATTATGCGTTCCAAACACCATATCTACATGCTGATTTTTTTGCATAATTTTATTTACAACAGATTCTTCTTGAGACATACAACCACATACACCAATTAAAAGGTCCGGATTTCTTCTTTTTAATGACTTTAAATGACCTAGTTCACCGAAAACTTTATTTTCAGCATTTTCACGAATTGCACAAGTATTTAATAAAACTACATCTGCATCTTCAGTTGAAAAGGTTGGCTCATATCCAAGTGCGGTGAAAATACCCGCCATTACTTCCGTATCATGCTCATTCATTTGACAACCATATGTACGAATATAGAACTTTCTTCCTGTACCAAAATTGCGAAATTCTTCAGATAAGCCAAAATCCCGTTCAATTTTAACTTCTTCTTTCCCTCGTTTTTTCGCGTCTTTTAAGGAAGGTGGTTGGTATACACTTTCAAAGTATTTACTATAATCTTTCTCTTCTTTTTTCGTAGAGGAATTTGCTTGTCGACTTGCTAATCGTTGTTGCTCGTTCATTGGTAATCTCCTTTCACCCTTAACTATACACACTCTATAGTCCATTTTAATGCGCTTTGACTCACCTCAAAAATGGTTAGATAGCTTGAGAGATAACTTGTCCTTTGAAACTTGAGTAATCAATCTAATCATTCATAAGAATGAAGTCTTCCCCACACAAATAGACATTCCCTTTTCATACTTCTTTTTGTCCTATCCAAAAGCATATTGCTTTATCCCTATAAACATTACCATAGTATGAAGCGTTGCGCCAATTTTAACAAGAAAAAGGCTCTGTCTGATCTTACATTTCATCAGCAATGAACTCGCCATTTTCATACAACGATTTATATATTATTTTACCATTCTGAATTTTCTAAGTAAACAAGACTATCCTATATTTTTTACTCATAAAAAAAGGTTACCAAATGGCAACCTCCTCTTCTTACACTACATAAATTCAGCTACGAGTTCATCAAACATTTTCTGATCCATATTTAAATCAGCTTGCACTAAAGGCTTCTCACTATAGCCTTTTACAAGTTCTTGGTATGAAGGTTGCGCTGTATTTTGATATATTAAACCTGTTACTAATCCGTTATTTTCCATTAACGTTTGCATAGCCATCATGCGATTAGATGGATCATATCCCTCTACTGTACTTAGTTTTGTTAAATTCTCTTTAAACCAATCGTAAGTATTTACTTTATTGTAAGTAACACATGGGCTGTATACGTTAATTAATGAAAATCCTTTATGGTTAATACCAGCTTCAATAATTTGTGTTAGTTCTTTTAAATCACTTGAAAAGCTTTGCGCCACAAATGTAGCACCAGCTGTTAAAGCCATTTCCATAACATTTAGTGACGGTTCAATTGAACCTTGTGGTGTGCTTTTCGTTTTAAATCCAGCTTCACTACGCGGTGAAGTTTGCCCTTTTGTTAATCCGTAAATTTGGTTATCCATTACGATGTACGTAATGTCGATGTTACGACGAATAGAATGGATTGTATGTCCCATACCAATCGCAAATCCATCACCGTCACCACCTGATGCGATAACTGTTAAATCACGATTTGCCATTTTCACACCTTGTGCAATTGGAAGGGCACGACCATGAATACTATGCACACCATATGAATTAATATAACCTGAAATACGACCTGAACAGCCGATACCGGAGATAACAGCAAGTTCATCTGGATTTAAACCAACGTTAGCTGCCGCACGTTGAATTGCAGCTTGCACCGAGAAGTCTCCGCAACCTGGGCACCAGTTTGGTTTTACGCTGTTACGAAAGTCCTTAAATGTTGCCATTTAATACAACCCCTTTTTTGCATTCGTTGTAAATCTCTTTCGGCAAGAATGGGTTCCCATCATATTTTAAAAGACTAGAAATTTTCTCACCGTTACCAAGATTCATTTTCATAATGTTAGCAAGCTGACCTGTTGCGTTGTTTTCTACCACTACAACACGCTTCGCATTTTTCACAAGTGGATCGATTTCAGCTGTTGGGAACGGGTGAACTAAACGTACATGAGCATGGTTTACTTTCATACCCTCTTGTTCTAAGCGCTCCATTGCCTCTTCGATTGCACCACGAGTTGAGTTAAACCCAACAAGCAATACGTCCGCTTCTTTATGCTTAACATTTTTATAGACAGGGGTGTTAAACTTCAAGTTCTCCATTTTACGGAAACGTTTGTCCATTTGATCTTTACGGTTTATTGCTGATTCAGATGGTTTACCAGTTTCATCATGTTCTACACCTGTAACATGGTGAACACCATTTTTCATACCAGGTAAAACACGTGGTGAAACGCCATCTTCGGTTACTTCATAACGCTTGAAGTATGCTTTATTTTCACGTTCTGGTAATTCCGCTTCTAAATCAAGCTTACCGCGACGAATTTCCACCTTATCTAACGTAAGCGGTTCTACAGTTTGTTTTCCTAGAGAAAGCTGTAAATCCGTTAAGAAAATAACAGGTACTTGATATTCTTCAGCTAGGTTAAATGCTTCTACAATATCATAGAAAGCTTCTTCAACTGTACTTGGCGCCATTACGATTTTTGGAATCTCACCGTGCGTACCGTAAATCATCGCCATTAAATCCGACTGCTCTTGTTTCGTTGGTAATCCTGTACTTGGACCACCACGTTGTGTATCCACAATTACTAATGGTGTTTCTGTAATCCCCGCTAAACCAATCGCTTCCATCATTAAAGATAGACCCGGACCAGCAGATGCAGTTAATGTACGAACACCAGCATAGTTTGCACCGATTGCCATTGTACAAGCTGCAATTTCATCCTCAGTTTGGATTACTGTTCCGCCAACTTTTGGTAATTTTTTAATTAAGTATTCCATAATTTCAGATGCAGGTGTAATTGGATATGCAGACATAAAGCGAGCACCACCAGCTACCGCACCAAATGCGATTGCATCGTTTCCAATCATAAACATGCGTTTCTTACCATCAGCTTTTTCAAGCTGCATCATGTTAACTTTCTCACCTAGCAACTCTTTCATATATTGAGAGCCACGTTTAATTGCGTCCATATTCTTTTGAACGACTTGCTCTCCTTTACGACCAAAGATCTCTTCAACAACATTTAAATAAGCTGTTTCATCTAATCCTAATACCGCACTTGATGCCCCAACAGCAACCATGTTTTTCATTAATGATGTACCTAATTCTGAAGCAATATCTGTAAACGGTATCACATATAGATTTACATCTGTATTATCAGGTATTGTTGGATTAAATTTCGCATCCGCAACTACAATTCCACCTGGACGTAGTTCGTGGAAGTTAAAATCAATTGTTTCTTGATCAAAAGCAATTAAAATATCTAAATCATCTGAGATCGCGCGTACTTCTGTTGTACTTACACGAATTTTATTATTTGTATGGCCGCCTTTAATACGTGATGAGAAGTGGCGGTAACCGTATAGGTAATATCCTAATCGGTTTAATGCAATACAGAAGATTTCTCCTGTACTTTCAATTCCTTCACCTTGTTGGCCTCCAACTTTCCATGAAAGTTGACTAATCATCTCCTACACCCCTTTTGGCTGCATTCATTGTAGTGTATTTTTTTACAGTAATAGTTTAGCATTTTTTATACAAATAAACTACAACGGACGCAAATTATGCCTCTTCTGATTTCCCTGAATCTTTAGTATAAAGCTATTTTGTTTTTCATTCTAGTATTAGGTCTTAAAAAAAGCAATAATATCAAATGAATTAATTCTAATTTTTCTGGATTTTTAAAACAAAAATCTTAAAAGCTTATATGTTCAACAAAATTATCATATAAAAATCGCTCTACAGTAGATGCAGCATAGTGTTTACAAAGCTCATTAATTACATTTTCATATTCTCCATACGTTGATACATTTACAACTGTTTCTAATATCCCATCAAAATCCGAACCAAACCCTATATTGTTCTCTCCACCTAATGAACAAATATATTCGATATGTTTTACTATATCTGCTATATTCGCTTGTTTTTCACTTATTAGAAACTGTGGTACGAAAGTAACACCGATCATGCTATTTCGCTTTATAAGAGCTCTAAGTTGTTCATCGTTTAAATTACGTGGGTGCTGACAAAGTTTCGTACAATTAGAATGGGAGGCAATAGGATTTTTTGCAATTTCTATCACATCCCAAAAGCTTCTTTCATTCAGATGCGACACATCGGTCCATACATGTAACGTATTAAGTTCTTGTACAACATGTTTACCAAAGGTCGTTAAACCCGCCCCACGTGTCTCTAGCGCACCATCAGCTAATAAATTGGCATAATTCCATGTTAGTCCAAATGAACGTACTCCTAGACGATAAAACAACCGTAATTTCATTGCATCTTTTCCAATTGCTTCGCATCCTTCTAGTGTTAATATCGCTCCAATCTCGTCCTGTTTTAACATGTTAATATCATCTTTTGTCTGAATAAACTTTACACCCGGTAATGATAAAATTTCATTATAAAAAATATCTACCATTTGTAATGCCACTTCAAATCGTTTTTCGTATAGCACCGTTTCTGGCACATATATAGCAAAACATTGTATACTTCCTTTTCTTTTCTTTAACTGTTCAAATGTAATATGTAATTGCGGATCGTTCTTAAAATCCTTTTTCCCCTGTGCACTCCATAACCGAAAGAGTACATCACAATGAGCATCAAAAATTTTCATTTCCATTCCTCCATTATAAAAACAACCTGTTTGCATACTGCAAACAGGTTGTTTAAACTTAACGAGGTTCTACAATTAATTTTATTGCTGTACGCTCTTCCCCATCAATCATAATATCTGTGAACGCTGGGATACAAATCAGGTCTAAACCACTAGGCGCTACAAATCCTCTTGCAATTGCTACTGCCTTTACCGCTTGGTTCAATGCACCTGCACCAATGGCTTGAATTTCTGCTGTTCCGCGTTCGCGAATAACACCTGCAAGTGCACCAGCTACAGAATTAGGGACCGACGTTGCTTTAACTTTTAATATTTCCATTCCGCGTTTCCTCCTCGTTTCTATAAAAAGTATTAGCAATTATTTCACTTTAACTTATATTCACGAGGAATGACGCGTATTCCTGCTAAATTTCTGTAATTTTTCTAAAAAATTAAAAAATAATAACTTTTCTAAATCTTACCCGGAAATTACTCAAAAAATGGCTGATCATCATTAATTAAGATACGCTGGATTTTCTTAGCTTTTCCTGTATTAGGATCCACATCAACTAGCACTGCACTTAATTGTGTTCTACCACTTGTCACTTCAAATCGTACTGGTAAGTTTGTTAAAAACTTCTTCAATACCGCTTCTCGATCCATACCTAAAATCCCATCGTAAGGACCTGTCATACCAACATCTGTGATATATGCAGTTCCGCTTGGTAAAATACGATTATCTGCTGTAGGAACATGTGTATGTGTACCCACTACTGCTGTAGCACGACCATCTACATACCAACCTAACGCTTGTTTTTCACTTGTAGTTTCCGCATGAAAATCAATAAAGATAATATTCGTACGTTTTTTTGCAATGTTAATTAATTCATCCACTTTACGGAATGGACAATCAATTGGAGGAAGGAATGTACGTCCTTGTAGGTTAATAACTGCCACTTCTGTTCCATTGCAGTTCACAAAGATAAGTCCTTTCCCTGGAGTTCCTTCTGGGAAGTTAGCTGGTCTTGCAAGATATTTTGCATCATCAATAAATTCAAATACTTCACGGTTATCCCAAGCGTGGTTTCCAAGTGTAACCGCTTGTGCCCCGCATTCTAAAAAGTTTCGATATATTTTTTCCGTAATTCCACGTCCACCTGCTGCATTTTCTCCATTAATAATGGTTACTGTAGGTGTATATTTCTTCTTTAATGCCGGTACGTATTGTTGAATCATACCTCTACCAGGAGATCCTACTACATCCCCAACAAATAATATTCTCATATGTCTTACCCTTCCTATGTACTACATTTTTTATTACTATAGCTTCAAGTGATTTCCTTACAATATATTTATTATAAGTTTGTTTCACTTGTATACTAATTTCCTTTATTTTAACCAATTCCAACACAAAAAAATAAAGTGGTGTTTCACCACTTTATTTTGCGTATTCCACTGCACGTGTTTCACGAATAACAGTTACTTTAATATGTCCTGGGTAATCCAGTTCATTCTCAATACGTTTTCGAATATCACGAGCTAAACGATGAGCTTCTAAATCATCAATTGTATCTGGTTTTACCAGAATACGAACTTCTCGTCCTGCTTGAATTGCGAAAGATTTTTCTACGCCTTCATAAGACTCTGAAATCTCTTCCAACTTTTCAAGACGACGAATATAGTTCTCAAGTGTTTCACTACGAGCTCCAGGTCTTGCAGCTGATAATGCATCTGCTGCTGCAACTAAAACTGCAATGATAGAAGTTGGTTCTGTGTCCCCATGGTGAGATGCAATACTGTTTATAACTACAGGATGCTCTTTATACTTCGTTGCGAGTTCGACACCAATTTCAACGTGGCTACCTTCTACTTCATGATCAATTGCTTTACCGATATCATGTAATAGACCAGCACGTCTTGCTAGTTTTTCATCCTCACCAAGCTCCGCTGCCATAAGTCCAGTTAAATATGCAACTTCCATAGAGTGTTTTAAGACGTTTTGTCCGTAACTTGTACGGTATTTTAAACGACCTAAAATCTTAATTAAATCTGGATGTAATCCGTGAACACCCACTTCAAACGTTGTTTGCTCTCCGACTTCGCGAATATACTCGTCCACTTCACGTCTTGATTTTTCGACCATCTCTTCAATACGCGCTGGGTGAATACGTCCGTCCTGTACTAGTTTATCAAGAGCGATACGAGCTGTTTCACGACGAATTGGGTCGAATCCAGAAAGGATAACCGCTTCTGGTGTATCATCGATAATTAGGTCAATACCTGTTAACGTTTCTAACGTACGAATATTTCGACCTTCACGTCCGATAATACGTCCCTTCATTTCGTCATTTGGAAGATTTACAACCGAAACGGTTGTTTCAGCAACATGATCAGCTGCACACCTTTGCATTGCAAGAGATAAAATCTCTTTTGCTTTCTTATCCGCTTCTTCTTTCGCACGAACTTCACTTTCTTTTACCATTACGGCAATTTCATGAGAAACTTCACTTTCTACTTTACCAAGAATAATTGCTTTCGCTTGTTCGCGTGTCAGATTGGAAATGCGCTCTAATTCTGTTTGTTGCTTTTGAACTAACTCTCCCACTTTGCTTTCCAACTCTTCAATCTGTTGTTGTCTCGCTACAAGAGATTCCTCTTTCTTTTCTAACTGTCGCTCGCGTTTATCGAGCGTTTCGTCTTTACGATCAAGGTTCTCTTCTTTTTGCATTAAACGATTTTCTTGTTTTTGTAATTCGCTTCTACGGTCACGAATTTCTAATTCAGCTTCTGTACGAAGTGTATGAATTTCATCCTTTGCTTCTAAAAGCGCCTCTTTCTTAAGTGCTTCAGCCTCACGATTCGCTTCGTCTAGAATACGTTTCGCTTCGTTAGCTGCACCATTAATCTTCGCTTCAGCAATAGACTTTCGAACAAAAAAGCCAACAACTGCACCGACTGTTGCAAGCAAAATGGAGATGAGTATCCAAACTGTACTACTCATGATTTCACCTCCCCTTGCTATGAATGAAAAAAGACTGTCGGCATGTACATTGAATACCAACATACAGCAAAGACCGTCGTCCCGCTTTTTTAAGGGACTTTCTTCATTTCACAATTAAAATGTCATATTATTATTTCGGCAAGATTTAAGTCTTACTCCGAATATTACTTCTCTTCTTGAGAAGAGTGTTTCGTATATAAGAAAAAATATACATTCTCATTGTATCTATCGCAATTTTCATTGTCAAGCGTTGTCTACTTTTACTTTCTTTACCTTCAGCTCTAATTCATATATGAATTTAAAAAGAAGACAGCATATTATCCTGGAAAACCTTAGTGAATTCCAATTTATGCATACAAAACATGCATATATCCCTCTTTATACATAGCCTTTTAGGCAGATTAAATATTTTATCTCCAACGATATACAACGCTTTCATAATAATTAAAAATAAAAGACACGGAACCGTGTCTTTTATTTTTTAATCTTGAAGATTTGAATCTTCCGTTTCTTCAGCACCAGAGTCTTCACCAATTCCGTGATGGTCACGAACAAAGAAGGCAATTTCCTCTCTTAAATCCGTATTCTCTTTTAAGAATTGCTTCGAATTTTCACGACCTTGCCCTAAACGCTCTTCATTATAAGAGTACCAAGCACCACTCTTTTGAACGATATCAAGTTCAGAAGCCATATCTAAGATTTCACCTTCTCTTGAAATACCTTCTCCGTACATAATATCAACTTCAGCAACACGGAATGGTGGTGCCACTTTATTTTTAACTACTTTTACTTTTGTTTTATTACCAACGATGTCGTTACCTTGCTTTAATTGCTCCGCACGACGCACTTCAAGACGAACTGTTGAATAGAATTTCAACGCACGACCACCTGGAGTTGTTTCTGGGTTCCCGAACATAACCCCAACTTTTTCACGAATTTGGTTAATAAAGATTGCGATTGTTTTTGATTTATTGATTGCACCTGACAGCTTACGAAGTGCTTGAGACATTAAACGAGCTTGTAGACCTACGTGTGAGTCACCCATGTCTCCTTCAATCTCAGCTTTCGGTACAAGAGCTGCTACAGAGTCAATTACGATAATATCAACCGCGCCACTTCGTACAAGTGCTTCTGCGATTTCTAGTCCTTGCTCCCCTGTATCAGGTTGTGATAATAGTAATTCATCTATGTTAACGCCTAATTTTTGTGCATATACAGGATCCATTGCATGCTCCGCATCAATAAACGCTGCTTGTCCACCTTGACGCTGTACTTCCGCGATTGCGTGTAATGAAACTGTTGTTTTACCTGAACTTTCTGGTCCATAAATTTCGATAATACGGCCACGTGGGTATCCGCCTACCCCTAATGCCACATCAAGTGCTAAAGAACCACTTGAAATTGTAGAAATTCTACGCTCCGCTTGTTCTCCTAATTTCATAATTGAACCTTTACCGAATTGCTTCTCTATTTGTTTTAACGCCATATCTAACGCCGCTTGACGATCACTCATTCAAAATTCCTCCTTAACTCAATTGCTAATCTTATTATACCTATTTTCAATTCAATTTGCCAACAAAATCGAACATTTATTCGTTTTTTTTATTTTCCATTAAATAAAAATGAGTTTAACCATAAAAAAAGCTAGAAGAAACTTATATCTCTTCTAGCTTTTTATATAAATGATAAAATCCATATTTCACCGAACGTTCCCTAATTTGTTGACGACTTCCACTTAAAATAAGAGGAAAGACTACAGTTGGTTCATCCTTAATCGCCAATCCAACGAATACTGTTCCCGGCTCTTTATGTTCTGAAGCATCCGGTCCTGCTACCCCAGTGAAACTAATTCCGATATCCGCTTTTAATAAGCCCTTAACATTTTCAGCAAGATAACGAGCACATTCTTTACTAACTGCACCATCAGTAGACAACACTTCCGCAGGTACATGTAAAACATGTTGCTTCACATCATTATGATAACAAATGATACCGCCTTTAAATACTGAAGACACACCAGCACTTTCTGTTACTTGATTGCCAAAGAGACCACCGGTTAAACTTTCTGCACACGCTAAAGTTAATCCTTTTTTCTTCAATAACTCTATCGCCTTATCATGCAGAAACTCTTGATCATACCCGTAGAAAAATTTTCCTACTCTTTCTAAAATCAAATCTTCCATATGCTGAATGCGTTTCGCAGCTTCATCAGCATTTTGATGTTTGGCAGTTAAACGTAGTGTCACTTCTCCATCATTCGCAAGGGGGGCGATTGTCGGGTTCGTTTGTCCATCAATTAAATCTTGAACTTTCACTTCTAATTGAGATTCCCCGATCCCGAAAAAGCGAAGCACACGAGAATAAATGTTTTCTCCTGTTGTAAAGTTACGTAAAAAAGGCTCTACATAACTTATATACATCGGCTTCATCTCTTTCGGTGGTCCTGGTAATAAAATATAAACTTTCCTGTTCTTATTTAGCCCCATACCAGGTGCCATGCCGTGATCATTCGCAAATACAGTTGCTCCATTCAAAACGAGCGCTTGCTTTTTATTATTCTCTGTGAACTCGCGACCTGTACGCTTAAAGTACTCGCTTATCGATGCTAATGCCTTTTCATCATATACAAGCTCTTCACCCAACCTAGAAGATATCGTTTCTTTCGTCAAATCATCTTTTGTCGGGCCTAATCCACCTGTGAAAATAAGTATGTCAGCACGTTCTTCCGCAACTTCAATCGCCTGCTGTAATCGCTTGTTATTATCTCCAACTACAGTATGGTAGTACACATTAATTCCGATTGAAGCTAACTTTTCAGATAAAAACTGGGCATTTGTATTTGCAATTTGTCCAAGTAATAATTCAGTTCCAACCGCAATAATTTCAGCATTCATCCCAATTCCCCCATAAACTTCTATTTTGAGTTTACAAAAGCAGCTCTATTTTTCCAGAAATAATCCCACCCTGAAATAACAGTAAAGATTAATGCAATCCATATGAAAATATCAGCAACTGGGATATGGATTAAATTTAAAGGTACATCGTGTAATAAATACGCCGCAATTGCAATAATTTGTGTCCACGTCTTAATTTTCCCTAATTGATTTGCTGCCACTACTTCTCCTGTTCCAGCAAGTACAAGGCGTAAACCAGTTACTGCAAACTCACGGCTGATAATTACAATAACGATCCAAGCAGGTACGTATTGCATCTCAACTAATGTAATAAGCGCTGCTGAAACAAGTAATTTATCAGCTAACGGGTCAAGAAACTTCCCTAAATTCGTTACAAGATTATACTTTCTTGCGTAATGTCCATCAATCCAATCTGTAGCCGAAGCAATAATAAAGATAAGTGCCCCTACTAAATGTTGAATTGGTAAATCAACATCACCAATTGTGTATGAACCCCAATCAAAGGGCGCTAACATAATTACCATAAAAATTGGAATTAAGAAGATTCTAGATATTGTAATTTTATTTGGTAAATTCACAGCTATTCCTCCATCATATCAAAAACATTTGTTCATTGAAAAAAGTCATCGAGGCGATGACTATTATTGTGCAGGTTGCCCTATCCCTTGGTTTTTTATCACCAATCTTTGGTGAAGTTCTTTTTCTGGATCCAATGGATAAGCGACCACTTGGCCATTCAGTTTAACTTCAACATTCGTTGCATTCCCAATATTAAGTCGCACTTCTTTTAATGTTGATACATCACGTTTTTCTATTTGGCCCTCTTGTACTGTAGCGTTTAGAATCACATTCCCCGCATCATCTTTAACATCTACATAACTCGCACCTTTACCCGATATTTCCAGTTCTAATGTTTTATTGTTATGAATTTCCAAAGTAGATACTTTACCAGTTGTACCAACTACTTTTACTTCTTCTTGTCCCGTTGGTTGTGCTGGTTGTTCCTCTTTCTTTGGCTCTTCTTTTTTTGGTTCCTCTTTTTTCGGCTCTTCCGCTTTCACTTCATCTTTCTTCGTATCTAACGGAGAGTTTTCTGCTTTTTTAACTTCAATTTTTTCACTTTGAGCATTCGGAACTTTCTCATCACCTTTTCCAGTTAACGCTTGGAAAACAAACCAAATTACCACTCCAAATGCAATTACTAATAGCGCAACTAAAACTTTCGGCATATGATCTGCAATTGGCCATGATGAAGATTTTTGCATTGTTTCTTGTGTTTTCTGTCCTGTTGATACTTGTGGAACGTCGCGTTTTTCAGATTGTGGTATCGTACTCTGATATTCCACAAGCAGTTCCTCTCCATTTAACCCAACCGCATCTGCGTATTGTTTAATGAATGCACGCGCATAAAAAGCTCCGGGCAATACATCATAATTGCCTTCCTCAATCGCTACTAAATGGCGTTTTTGAATTTTTGTAATCTCATGCAGCTGATCCATAGACAAGCCCTTCGTTCCTCTTGCTTCTTTCAGCTTTTGTCCTAATTCTGTCACTACTAACACCTCAATATTTCTTTAAAAGTCAAACATAGAGAAATTATTTTGCGTACCTTGCTCAATTTCATCTACTAAATTATATTGAATTTCTTCATCATAATCGTTACGCAACTCGATAATATAATCAAAATCATCCAATGTGTATTCTGACTGACTCACAAATACGTCAGGATGTTCCACAACTTTCGTTGCAGGTAATCTCATAATTTCACGAACAAGCTGCCAATGCCTTTCGTTAGCACGCTTTGTTGACACGATTCCATCTAAGATAAAAATATTGTCGTCGCTATACTCATCTTCAATCAATTGACTACGAACAGTTTGCTTAATAAGAGTAGATGATACAAATAACCATCTTTTATTTGCACAAACACTTGCGGCAACAATGGATTCTGTTTTTCCGACACGAGGCATTCCTCGTATCCCGATTAGTTTATGACCTTCTTTTTTCATTATTTCAGCCATAAAGTCTACAAGTAACCCTAATTCATCACGTACAAATCGAAATGTCTTCTTATCATCTGCATCTCGTTGTATGTACCTACCATGTCTAACCGCTAGCTTATCTCTTAGCTTTGGCGGACGATATTTCGTTACCGTTATGTTATCCATCGTATTTAAAATTGATTCAAGTCTAGAGATTTGCTCTTGATTATCACACATAAGGAGTAATCCACGTCGTGCATTATCTACACCATTAATTGTGACAATATTAATGCCGAGCATACCGATTAACGAAGAAACGTCACCAAGCAAGCCAGGTCGGTTTTTATGTATTTCATATTCAAAATACCATTCAATCATCCAAGATCACTCCCCTTGCTTACTTTACACCTACGTACTATATTATATGATTTCACCTTAATAGGGAAGCTAAATGTATAATCTATCCCGTTCAATTATTATACAAAAAAAATAGAGAGGAGAATCTCCTCTCTATTTTTTACTTATGCTGTACAAACTTCACCATTAAGTTTGCGATTGTATGTTGCTCTTGTTCATCAGCAACTTTCCAAAGCTCAGACAATAATTTCTCTTGATCGTTGCGCGCTTCTACTTCATTTGCTAAATAATCTCCAACACGAAATGCCATATCTGATACAGCACCACCATCAAGACCTTTTCCTGATGCCTGTTCTAAACGTTCTCCTAAAAAGCTCTTCCATTGATCAAAATTATCTAAAACTGACATGTGTAAGCACCTCACTACTTAGTAATAAAATCATGCTTAATTTGTACAGTTTTTCATTTTTTATGTAAGAAATTTTTAGCAATGCCAACCACCATTTACTCCGATAATTTGTCCAGTTATGTAAGATGCTCCTGGTGATACGAGGAATGACACTGTTTTCGCTACCTCTTCTGGTAGTCCCAACCTGCCTAACGGGATCTCTTCAGCAATTTCATTCTTATCCTCTTCTGAAAATACTTGTAACATTTCCGTTTCAATTGCACCTGGCGCCACCGCGTTAACCCTTAATCCACTTAATGAAACTTCTTTCGCTAAAGCTTTCACATATGAATTTTGTGCACCTTTTACCATCGAGTAAAGCACTTCACATGATGCGCCGATTTGGCCCCATATAGAAGAAACAAGTACAATATTACCACTTCTCCGCTGAATCATAGATGGCAGCGCCCTTGATAATAATTTATAAATACTCTTCACTTGAAGTTCTACCATATAATTCAATTCATCGTTCGTTACATCTGTTACGAGTCCAAAGATACTCTTCCCAGCTGCGTATACGATAACATCAAGAGGATGTTCAATTTGTTCCCACAACTGCTCTGCCCCATTAGTAGAAGCTAAATTCGCTTGAACAGGAATCACTTCACCCCATTCTTTCTGCAACTCGTTCACTTTCTCTTCACCGTTATTATAATGAACATATACTGTATATCCATCTTGAATTAATTGTTTTGAAATAGCAGAGCCAATCCCTCCGCTTCCTCCAGTTACTAATGCATACTTTTTCATACAATTCCTCTCTTATCTCAACAAAATCTTTCTCCTATAAATAATACCCTCATCTTACAATTTATCAATGATAAGATGAGGGTATTATTATGAAATCTTTTATTTTTTCGGTAAAACTTGACAAACACTCATTTTCTCTTCTGATAATAATAATTTGGCTACTTCTTGTAAATCTTGAACAGTTAAACTTTCTAATACAGTCAATGCCTCAAACAGACTAGATTCATTAAACGCATATCGTGTAAATTGATTTGCAATATATTCCGGCGAATTCAACGAGCGTAAAAAGCCACCTATTTTCTTTTTCTTTACTCGTTCTAATGCCACCTCATCTAATTGATCATAATTTGTATTTAGTAAAATGCTTTTCAAACGCTCTTCCAGCTCATCAGGTTGCTTCGTATCGCCGCCAACCATTGCAAAACCGAAGTTATTCTCTTCCGTATAATCATACGAGAACGAATCATCAATAAGACCTTCATTATATAAAGATTCGTAATGAACGGAGCTTTTCCCAAATAAATAATCTAAAAGTAACGTAAGCGCAATTTCTTGTTTTAAAAGGGCTTTCCCTTTTTCTTTTAAATTTGTCGCTTTAATACCAACTAAACATTTCGGTGTTTGTACAGGCATGGAAATAATTTTCTTCTTTTCATTTACCTCATCTGGTTCTTCTTCAAATGAACGTACAATTTCTGGCTGGTTTTTATAATCTTTTTTCGCTTGATTTTCACGTACTAAATCCATTGTTTTCTCTGGATCAATTGCCCCCACAACGAACAATAACATATTGCTCGGATGATAAAATGTTTCATAACATTCATATAATAAGTCTTTCGTAATTTTACTAATAGACTCGATTGTCCCTGCAATATCAATTTTAATTGGGTGCTTTACAAACAAGCTATCAATTAATCCAAAGTATAAGCGCCAATCTGGATTATCTTGATACATTTGAATTTCTTGCCCAATAATCCCCTTCTCTTTTTCAACTGTTTTTTCAGAGAAGTAAGGCTCTTGTACGAAGTTTAACAATGTATTTAAATTTTGTTCTACATTTGATGTACATGAAAACAGGTAAGCTGTTCTTGTGAAAGATGTGAAAGCATTTGCTGATGCTCCTTGTTTACTAAACAATTGGAAAGCATCGTGATCTTCTTTTTCAAATAATTTATGTTCAAGAAAATGAGCAATTCCATCAGGCACACGAACCATTTCTTCTTTACCTAGTGGTACGAATGTATTATCCATAGAACCATATTTTGTCGTAAACGTTGCAAATGTTTTATTAAATCCTTGCTTCGGTAAAATATATACATCTAATCCATTAGGAAGTTTTTCATAATAGAGTGTCTCTTTTAATTGCTCATAAACAATTTTCTCCATTTATTCTCCCTCCGTTCCTTGTAAAAAGTAAATTGTATCTAGTTCAATATTTTTAGCAACTTTCACAATCTCTTCTTTCGTCACACTTTCAATGCCTGTAAGCCATTCTTCAACCGGACGCGTACGATCTGAAATAATACCATGATACAGCATCTCCACAAATCCGCGTGGTGTATCAATCGCCTCTAATATTTGATTTTGAATAACACTTTTCGTTTGATGCATCTCTTCTTCAGAAAAATCACCATTTTGCATCGCTAACATTTGTTCTTTAATAATCTCAACAGCTTTTTCATAATTTTTCGCTTCGATCCCTGACATGACAAACAATAAGCCTTTATGACTTTCAAAGCGGGATGCCGCATAGTACGCTAAACTATTTTTTTCACGAACGTTAACGAATAACTTCGAATGAGAAAATCCTCCAAACAATCCATTGAACAATTGTAGCGCAAAATAATCTTCGTCTTTATACGTAATAAACGTACGATAACCAATGTGTAATTTACTTTGTTTTAATTCTTGTTTTTCAACAACTTCTTTTTCTTCATTATTTCTCTTATGAAGAAGTACATTTCTTTCTCTCGCAGGACGCGCTGAAATAGAAAAATACTTACTTACAAGATCCACTGCGTTTTCTGAAATATCACCAATAATGTATAGATCCATTTCATCTTCTGCTAACACTTTTTGATAATATTGATACAAACTTTCATTTGTAATAGAAGAAACAATCTCTTTTTTCCCATGTGCACTTAAACGATACGGTTCTACTTTGCACATTTCTTCAATTAAACGCTCGTTTGCATAGCGCATTTTATCATCGTACGTAGCTTCAATTCGTTGCAAGAGCGCTCTCTTTTCACTTTCTACGATAGAAGGTAAAAAACCATTCCCCTCTGTTGCTGGATGTAAAACGATATCCGATAACATAGAAAGCGCTTTTTCAAATAGCGGTGGTGCATCATGTAAATATACTTCATTTGCAATGTCTACATAAATAGAGATAATATGGTCTTCTCCTTTTTTACTTACATCTACTGCCAAAGAAGATCCGTATAATTCTTCTAAATATTGACGAAGACGAATTACAGAAGGAAGCTTTTCTGTCGCACTTTGCAATACGTATGGCAATAGGGCACGCTCTGTCACCGTCTCCTCATTTAAAGGTGCTTTAAAACGAAATACAAAAGTATTTGTTTTATATTTATCAGTCGGAATAATATGTACTCGCAAACCACCTAACTCATGTAACTGTTGTTCCATTAGTTTCATTTATAGCCCTCCTTTACGTATATAGGAATATTCCTCTTCAATATACAGTTTTTAGAAATGAAAAATCAACTTTTCTTCCTCACTATACTTACATGAGGCTCTTTCTAAAAACTTTCATATGTAAGGAACATAGTAAAA
Organism: Bacillus sp. M5A3_1b; assembly: GCF_053345335.1. NCBI lineage: Bacteria > Bacillati > Bacillota > Bacilli > Caryophanales > Bacillaceae > Bacillus > Bacillus sp. M5A3_1b. The sequence goes on from NZ_JBKEZY010000001.1 coordinate 98,943, forward strand.
TTCCGTATTACATATATTCTATGTAAAAAAGCCCGCACTAATGTGCGAGCTTTTTTATACTTATAAAATACTTATCGTTTTCCTTTTTCATAAGGAGTTCCTAATGCTTTCGGAGCTTCAGAACGGCCTACAAAACCGACAAGTGCTAATATTGTGAATACATATGGTAATATCGTTAAGAATACACTTGGAATTTCTTTCAGTACCGGGATGGTACCACCTGTTATTCCTAGTGATTGAGCAAATCCGAAGAACAGAGCCGCTCCAAGAGCACCTAGTGGATTCCATTTACCGAAAATCATAGCTGCTAGCGCTAAGAAACCTTGTCCCGTAATTGTAGCACCTGAGAAGTTACCAGAAATCGACATAGCGAAGACCGCTCCACCAACCCCTGCAAACATTCCAGATATAGCAACTGCAATATAACGCATTTTATATACATTAATCCCCATCGTATCTGCTGCCATTGGATGTTCACCAACCGCACGAAGACGAAGACCGAACGGCGTTTTATAAATGACATACCAAACGACAAACGCTAAAATAATAGCAATATACGATGTTAACGGTACATTTGAGAAAAAGATTTTTCCGATTACCGGAATATCCGAAAGACCCGGAACATCGATTTTTTCAATACGGTATTGAATGAAATCAGTTTGTCCTTTGCCAAAGATTTTCTTAATCGCAAATACCGTTAAACCAAGAGCTAAGAAATTAATCGCTACCCCGCTCACTACTTGATCTGCACGGAATGTAATAGATGCTACTGCGTGAAGAAGTGCAAATAACCCACTACCAATCGCTGCAAATAATAGAGCTATCCAAGGAGTCATCGCTCCCCACGTATCACCCATTAATAACGTTGTAACGATACCAGTAAATGCACCAAATAACATTAAACCTTCTAACGCTATATTTACAACCCCAGAACGTTCACTAAACACTCCACCTAACGCCGTAAAAATAAGTGGCGCTGCCGTATATAACGTACCCGTCACAAGAATGGCTAAAATATCTAAAAAGCTCATTTATTTCCCCTCCTTGCTCATGCGTGTAAGTGCCCAGCGTAAAACATAACTGCACGCTACAAAGAAAATAATACATGCAATAATAACGTTAATTAACTCAGAAGGTACATCTGCTTCAAAATTCATTTGAGGGGCTGCACTTTTCAAACCACCGAACAGTAAAGCCGCTAATAATATACCAAACGGATTATTCCCCCCAAGTAGAGCTACCGCAATCCCATCAAATCCGATACCAGTAAACGAAGACATCGCTGTCATGTTTTGGAATGTACCAAGCCCTTCCATAGCACCACCAATCCCTGCAAATGCACCCGCAATCGTCATAGATAGTACAACATTTCGAGAAACTTTCATCCCCGCATACTGAGAAGCATGTTGATTAAATCCAACAGATTTCAATTCGTATCCCAATGTCGTTCTGTCCAATAAGAACCACATAATAATCGCTACTAATATCGCTACGACAATCCCCCAGTGCAAACGAGAACCATCTGTTAAAGAGGATAACCATTCAGAAGATAAAGAAGCACTAGATTTTATATCATATGACTTCTCATTCGCCTCATGTAAGAAGCGCTTAATTAAATCATACGTCACGTAAAGTGCAATATAATTCATCATAATCGTTACGATTACTTCATTTACTTTAAATTTCCCTTTCAAATATCCCGGGATAAATCCCCATAGCCCACCAGCTATTGCCGCTACTAAAATTGACAACGGAATATGTAAAATTGCCGGTAATGATACTGCATATCCAAACCAAACAGCAGCAAGCCACCCGACTAATAACTGCCCTTCTACTCCGATGTTAAAAAGGCCTGTACGGAATGCAAATGCTACAGAAAGTCCTGCTAATACAAGCGGAATCATCGTACGTAATGTTTCACCAATTGCTTGTGGATTTCCAACCATTCCTTCCCAAAGCGCTGCATACCCAACAATTGGATCATATCCACTAAATAACATTACAATGGCACCAACAAGTAAACCAAAAATAACGGATAATACAGGAACTAAAATATTAATTGTTCGCTCCGTTAAAAATTTTTTAGCCATTTGTATTCACCTTCTCTTTCTCCGTTCCGCCAGCCATCAACAAACCAAGCTGTTGTTCATTTGTTTCTTTCGCATCAACAATTGCTACAATTTTCCCTTCATATATAACAGCAACTCGATCACTTACATTTAATATTTCATCCAGTTCTAGCGATAGAAGCAATACTGCTTTCCCCTTATCTCTCTGCTCGATTAATTTTTTATGAATAAATTCAATCGCACCTACATCTAAACCACGTGTTGGCTGTGCTGCAATCAATAAATCTGGATTACGATCCACTTCACGTGCGATAATTGCCTTCTGCTGGTTTCCACCAGATAGTGCACGACTTAACGTGTGTTCACCTGGTGTACGCACATCAAACTGCTCAATAAGCGCTTTTGCTTTTTGTGTGATTTGACTAAAATTTAAAACCCCTTTCTTTGAGAATGGATTTTTATAGTACGTTTGCAAAACTATATTATCTCTAACGGAAAAATCAAGCACAAGACCGTGTTTATGACGATCTTCTGGAATATGACCAATTCCTTCCTCTGTAATTCTTCTAACAGGCCAATTTGTTATTTCTTTTCCTTTAATTGCAATAGAACCTGACTCAACTTTTCGTAAACCAGTAATTGCCTCTATTAATTCGCTTTGTCCATTTCCATCAATCCCTGCAATACCAACGATTTCTCCTGCACGAACAGTTAAGTCAAGGCCTTTTACAGCAGGTAATTGGCGTGCATCATGAACGACAATATTCGAAACAGATAGAACCTCTTCTTTCGGTTTAGCCTCTATTTTTTCTGTTTTAAAATTCACTTGACGTCCGACCATTAATTCTGCAAGTTTATGTTCATTCATTTCCGCAACGTCAACTGTACCAATTCCTTTACCTTTACGAATAATTGTGCAACGATCGCAAACTTCCATAATTTCTTTCAATTTATGTGTAATAAGAACGATAGATTTCCCTTCTTGCACAAGCTTCTTCATAATTTGAATCAACTCGTGAATTTCTTGAGGAGTTAACACCGCAGTTGGTTCATCGAATATTAAAATCTCCGCACCACGATAAAGCGTTTTTAATATTTCAACCCTTTGCTGCATCCCAACCGAAATATCTTCAATCTTTGCATTTGGATCAACTGCTAAACCGTACTGTTCAGATAATTGTTTAATTTCTTTCGCAGCCTCTTCAACAGCAATCCTTCCTTTTTTCTTCGGCTCATTTCCAAGAATAATATTCTCTGTAACTGTAAAATTATGAACAAGCATAAAATGCTGATGGACCATCCCAATACCAAGGTCATTTGCTATATTCGGATTTGTAATTTTTACAGGTTTTCCTTTAATCTTAATTTCTCCCTGTTCTGGTTGATACAAACCGAACAGTACATTCATCAATGTTGATTTCCCTGCACCATTTTCTCCAAGTAAAGCGTGTATCTCTCCCTGTTTTACTTGCAGCGTAATATCATCATTTGCTACAATGCCTGGGAATACTTTTGTAATATTGTTCATCTCAATTACGTATTCCATTTTGTTCCTCCTTCTAGCAGGGAACACTCCCCAATTGCAGTCTATTAAAGGTATTTTTATATATACAAAGGTTAGTTCTAAGAACTAACCTTTGCTATTTCTCTATTATTATTTCTTTAGAGAAGCTTCATATGTTTTATATTCTTCGTCAGTTGCAGGTACTTTAATTTCACCGTCAGTGATTTTCTTCTCAAACTCTTCTACTTTTGTTAAGATTTCTGGATTTACTTTTTTCACATTGTCAGTAGTTTTCGCAATACCAATACCGTCATCTTTTAATCCGAACTCTTCTACTTTACCGCCTTTTAATTTACCATCTTTCGCTTCTTGTGCTACTTTTGCTACTGCAATATCAACACGTTTTACCATAGAAGTTAAAGTTACGTTTTCAGGCATACCTTCTTGATTTTGGTCACGGTCAACACCGATTACCCAAACGTTTTCACCTTTTTTCTTACGGTTTTTCGCTTCTGTGAATACACCATTACCAGTTGCACCTGAAGCATGATAAATTACGTCAACTCCACCACCGTACATTGCTGAAGCTAATACAGATCCTTTTTCTGGTTTATCAAATGCATCTGCATATTGCGCTACAATTTCGATATTTGGATTTACTGCTTTTGCACCAGCTTTGAAACCTGATTCAAACTTTGTAATTAATGGACTCTTCACGCCGCCAACAAATCCAACTTTATTTGATTTTGTCGTCATTGCTGCTACAGCACCAACTAGGAATGAGCCTTCATGGTCTTTAAATGTAATACTTGTTACATTCGGCTCTTTCACTACACTATCTACAATTGCAAATTGCTCTTTCGGATATTGTTTTGCAACCTTTTCAATCGAGTCTTGCATTAAAAATCCAATTCCGAATGTTGTGTTATAATGATCTTTCGCAAATTTTGTTAAGTTTGGAATATAGTCTGCATCTTTACTTGATTGAAGATAACGATATCCTTCATTTTTCTTTAAATCATTGTCTTTACCGAATTTCGTTAAACCTTCCCAAGCTGATTGGTTAAATGATTTATCATCAACACCCCCAACATCTGTAACCATACCAACTTTGAACTCTTTTTTGTCGCTACTCGCTTTATCCGAGTTACCACACGCACCTAAAACCGCGCTTGCTGCTAATGTTAATGATAATAAAAGACCTGTTTTTTTCTTCATACTAGAAACCCCTCCTAAAATTATATATATCTCTTTATTCTTACGCTGCTGTCCCTAACTTCTTGCTGTCACCTCCCTAAAATGGAACTTACCTACATACGTTTTCTTAATACGTGGAAGCTAAACTTATCAGCTCTAAAGTAATTGATAGAATATAAGATTGGCTCATCATTTTGATCATAGTGCATTTGTTTTAAAACTAGCAGTGCCGTTTCCGGTTCACATTCTAAAATCGGTGAGATTTTCGGATGATAGCCAATTGGCTCAATGTGCGCAACTGCGTATGTGATACGTTTGTGCGTATTGTTATGTATCACTGTAAGCAATGATTCTTCGTTGTATCCCGATAAATCTGGCAAGATTTCTTTTGCAAGTTTATCGATACAATATACAACAGGTTCCCCATCTGCTGTACGCACACGCTCAATCATTACGGCATTAAAACCGTCTTCACTATTAAACTTCTCTTTCTCTTCTTCTGTTAAACTTGTTGTAGATGATGATAAAAAGATAGTTCCTGGTGTTTTCCCCACACTAGAAATCATATCTGTAATACTAGAAAGTTGTTCAATCCCAGAAGAAAATAACGGCTTTGCATTTACAAATGTTCCTACACCATGTCTACGAATGACAACATTTTCTTCTTCTAAAATACGCAGCGCTTCCCTTAAAGTCGCCCTACTTACACCAAGTTCTTTCGCTAAATCAAACTCTGATGGTAACTTCTGTCTTTCTTTGTAAGCTCCATCTTTAATTTTTTCTTTGATATGATCAATCACCCGTAAATATAGGTGACGACTATCGGATTTTACTGACATAAGACTCCCCCGCATTTCAATTATTCGACCTCTGATGTAAGACTTCTTTTCTCTTTTTTCAACTTACAACATAATAAAAATTGCTAAATACTAAAAATAAGCTTAATTGTCGAATAAATATTAATAATTTTTCAAGATGAAATTTTCACTCTTTACTGCATAAAAAAAACTTCGCACCATAAACATTCCTCATTTCGAGAAAAAGTTCGGCACAAAGATCTCTTACATCCTTTGTTACACACTTTTCCCCTCATAGTCCAGCAATTCATGGTTGCCGGGTAGAAACTTATGGACCTTATCTCCAAGATTATATGAGGCAGTGATTCTTTTCGAAGTAATCTTACCACTTGCTCCCATACGTGTCAACAAAATTTAACATTTTTCTACATTAAATATCGAACATTCATTAAAAACATAATCAAAGTATTCGTATTCTAAAGAATCGTTTCAAATGTAAGCCCTTTCTTCATCGCTGAATATAGTATATAACAAAACTAGCATATAAAAAAGCCTAATTGTAAAAACAATTAGGCTTTTTTTATGAACTTTTTTCTTGTACATCATTAATGAGCACTTCTCGTGGTTTACTACCTTCATACGGACCTACTACACCATTCATTTCCATTGCATCAATTAAACGGGCAGCTCGCGTATAACCTACTCTAAACCTACGTTGCAACATAGAAACAGATGCTGTTTGCATTTCCACTACAAGCTGAACTGCTTCATCATATAATTCATCTTCTACTTCCTGCTTCGTATCAGGAACATCTTGTGGAATCATATCTTCTTGATATTGCGCTTTTTGCTGACCAATAACATACTCTACAACTCTCTCAACTTCATCATCGGATAAAAATGCACCTTGTACACGTACAGGCTTCGATGCACCAATTGGTATAAACAGCATATCTCCACGACCTAGCAGTTTCTCTGCACCACCACCGTCAAGAATTGTACGAGAGTCCGTTTGAGAAGATACCGCGAATGCAATACGTGATGGAATATTCGCTTTAATGACTCCCGTAATAACATCAACCGATGGACGCTGCGTCGCAATAATTAAATGAATACCAGCCGCACGAGCCATTTGTGCTAAACGCATAATCGCATCCTCTACATCTGATGAAGCAACCATCATTAAATCGGCTAACTCGTCCACTATTACTACAATATAAGGTAATTCCGGTTGTTTCGCTTCTGATTGACTATTATGTTCTTTAATATGATCATTATATCCTTCAATGTTACGCGTGCCACTATGAGCAAATAATTCATAACGTCGTTCCATTTCACTCACGACTTTTTTCAAAGCTTGTGATGCTTTTTTCGGATCAGTTACAACTGGTGTTAATAAATGCGGAACACCGTTATATACATTTAACTCTACCATTTTCGGATCAATCATCATTAATTTTACTTCATGTGGTTTTGCACGCATTAAAATACTAACAATAATACCATTAATACATACACTTTTCCCGCTACCTGTCGCACCAGCTACTAGTAAATGGGGCATTTTATTTAAACGGGCTAATACAGCTTCACCTGTAATATCTCGTCCAAGACCAATTAACAACTTCTCTTCCGGATGATTATTAGCCTTAGAATCAAGAACTTCTCTTAGCGTTACCATAGATACTTCTGAGTTCGGAACTTCAATCCCTACAGCTGATTTCCCGGGAATAGGTGCTTCAATACGAATGTCTTTTGCAGCTAAAGCAAGTGCTAAATCATCACTTAAACTAACAATTTTGCTTACCTTTACTCCCATATCAGGATACACTTCATATTTTGTAACTGCAGGACCTCTATGTACTTTTGTTACTTTCGCTTTCACTCCAAAACTTTGGAATGTACGTTCTAATTTACGAGCATTCTCATAAATTTCTGCATTTTCATTTGTAACTTGCTTATTCTTAGGAAATTTCAATATATCAAGTGCAGGAAGCTTGTAATCTTTATTTTCTACATTTGAAAATTGCATTGGCGGGGCACTTGTTTCCGCCTCTAAAGATTCTACAATCTTTTCTCCACGCTTTTTCTTAGATTCTTCAACAGACGGAGCCTCTTCAATAGACGGTGAAGTTATTAACTCTGCTTCCTGTTCTTCGCTAATTCGTTTATTCTCTTCTTCATTTACAGGATAATTCTCAGTGAAATTCGAAATAATTGGAGGATCAATTGAGATTTCTTCCATCGGCTCAATAGTCTCTTCTTGTTCTGCAGCACGTTTGCTCCTTGTGCTTCTCGTTGTTTTTTTCTTTTCTGTTTGTTCAGCCGTCCTTTTGGATCTCCAATCTTTATAATCCCCTTGCATTACTTCAAATTGACTTCTAAGGATTCTTCCTACAGGGGCAAGTACTTCTCCAATATGCTTATTTGTTATACAAAGTATGCCGAGAATCACTAAAATAATGCCAATGATATAAGCTCCTACTTCGTCAAATAAAAAGTAACACGTCGCGAACATAAGCGCACCAAACATACCACCGCCTAAATGAACGCTATCCGGCCCCTTTTTCATTTCAAGAAAGAAGTTATCTTTCGTACTCACAATAACAGAAGTATTTTGCACTGCTCCATCTTTCGTAAGAAGGTTAAATAATGTAATATGACTAAACATTAATATCGCCAATACTATTAAATAAAAACCAATTAACCGTTTATTTAAAAGGTTCGGCCATCCACGTTTGATAACAAACGAAACCGATAAAGCTATTACACCTAACACACCAATTATGTACCACTCACCAAAGAAGAAGCGAAAAAATAACACAAACGATTTCCCTACAACACCTAGCTGTAAAATCGTAATGATTGAAAGTGCAAAAAGAGTTAAACCGACGATTTCATAATACAAAGTTGGCTTTATCGTGCGCCTTGCTTTTGCCTTCGCCCCTCTTTGCTTTTGTTTTGCCATTTCTTCACCTCGTGTTCTACATGTAAGTAGGGCTTCCTAAAAAAGCACTACTTACATGTCTGTTTTCTCTATTTTTTCAGGTCTTATATCTTCTATTTTTACACTTCTTGTAAATTGTTAAATAAACAGAAGAAAGCAGCCCTCTCATGGCTGCTCAACCGTCTTGTTTTTTATATTATACCATAGCTTCTAAACAAAATCCTTCTTTTTGCTAAAAGGTTATTTTCTGGCCGGGCTCAAACTCTAAGTAGTGTAGCGGATCCGTACTTAACACACGTACAATAGAATAACACCCATGTTCTTCTTCAGAAACCATTAATTCAACACCGTTTATATTTACAACTTTTTGGCTTTCACATTGCGAATAATCAGCTGGATATACAAGTTGCTCTGGCATAATTGTGTATAAAATCATTGTAACATTGTCCCTTCTGCACTATCATCCATGCGAGCATCTATTAATTCATTCAGTTTTCGAATCGCATTCCCAATACCACCGACATCATCTATAAGACCATATTTCACTGCATCGCCACCAATTACATTCGTCCCAATATCTCGCGTCAAATTCCCTTTCGCAAACATAAGTTCTTTAAAACGATCTTCGGTTACTTTCGAATGCTTCGTCACAAATCGAATGACTCTTTCTTGCATTTTATCTAAATACTCAAATGTTTGCGGCACACCTATAACAAGACCTGTTAGACGAATGGGATGAATTGTCATCGTCGCAGTTTCCGCAATAAATGAATAATCCGTAGAGACGGCGATTGGTACACCGATAGAATGCCCTCCGCCCAGAACAAGTGATACCGTTGGCTTTGAAAGCGAAGCTACCATCTCAGAAATTGCTAACCCTGCTTCAACGTCACCTCCAACCGTGTTTAATATTAAAAGCAAACCTTCAATTTTCGGATTTTGTTCTATCGCAACAATTTGCGGAATAATATGCTCATATTTTGTTGTTTTATTTTGCGGCGGCAACTGAACATGACCTTCTACCTGCCCGATGATTGTTAAACAATGAATACTTGATTCATTCATTTGTGGTACATTCGTTTGCCCTAGCTGTTGAATTTTCTCCACTATCGAAGCTTCTTTCCCAGTTTCTTTCGGCTCAGCCTCTTTCCCTTCATTTGTATAACGATCACGTTCTGTCATATCGCATCCCCTTTCACTCGTATATAACTATTATTTCTTAAGTTATAAATTTCATTCGATAGAGTTTAAAAAGAAAAAAAGATCACCCGTAAAGGTGATCTTTTTTATACTTCCATAATAATCGGTAAAATCATAGGTTTTCTCTTTGTCTCTTCGTACAAGAACTGCCCTAATAATTCACGAATATTTTGTTTTAACATAGACCATTCAATTGAATACTCTTTAATCGATTGCTCAACAATCATACGTACAATCTCTGTAGAGCGGTCAATTAACGCTTCTGATTCACGAACATACACAAAACCACGTGAAATGATTTCTGGACCAGAGATAATTTTCTTTTCATCTTTACCAAGTGTTACAACAACTACTAATATTCCATCTTGAGATAACATTTTTCTATCTCGAAGAACGATATTACCAACGTCACCTACACCTAATCCATCAATTAACACATTACCAGCTTGTACTTTGCCTACTAAGTTTGCGTCATCGTCACCAAAAGCAATCACATCACCTTTTTCTACGATAAAGATATTCTCTCTTGCAATACCTACATCTTCAGCTAAATATGCATGTGCTTTTTGCATACGGAACTCACCATGTACGGGTACAAAATATTTCGGTTTCATTAAATTTAACATTAACTTTAATTCTTCTTGGCTACCGTGACCTGAAACGTGAACTTTTCTTTCACCGTAATAAATAACATCAGCTCCAGCTCTAAATAACAAGTCAATAATTTTCGATACAGATATTTCATTACCTGGAATTGGAGAAGCCGCAATAATAACCGTATCGCCTTTACGAATTGAAATTTGTTTATGAGCTTGCTTCGCCATTCTAGAAAGGGCTGCCATCGGTTCACCTTGGCTACCTGTCGTTAAAATAGCTACCTTTTTCTCTGGGAAATTGTCTACTTCTTGTAGTGAAATAACCATACCTTCTGGAACATCTAAATAACCAAGACGTCTTGCGATATCTACCACTTTCACCATACTACGTCCTACAACCGCTACTTTTCGTCCTGTTTCAGCAGCTGCATCAAATACTTGTTGAATACGATGTACATTCGATGCAAATGAAGCAACGATAATACGTCCTTCTGCGCCGTAGAACACTTTAGAAATTTCTACACCAACTTCTTTTTCAGAACCTGTATAGCCTGGACGCTCAGCATTTGTACTATCAGATAATAAGCATAGTACGCCTTCATTTCCGATTTGTGCCATTTTTCCAAGGTCTGCTCCACTATTTCCAATTGGAGTTTGATCGAATTTAAAGTCTCCCGTGTATACGATAGCACCTTTTGATGTATGGAAACAAACACCAACAGAATCTGGAATACTATGTGTCGTTCCAAAGAATGACACCGTTGTAGTATTAAACTCTACTGTTGAATTTGAATCGATTGTTTTTAAGTCTACACGGCCTAACATACCCGCTTCGCCAAGTTTTTCTTGTATAAGTCCTACTGTTAATTTCGTTGCATACACTGGAATTGATAATTTACGAAGTACGTAAACAATTCCACCAATATGATCTTCATGACCGTGAGTAATAAATAAACCTTTTACTCGCTCTTGGTTTTCCACTAAATATGTAATATCAGGAATAACGATATCAATTCCAAACATTTCATCTCCTGGGAACATTAATCCTGCATCTACAATAAAGATTTCAGAATCAATTTCAACACAGTACATGTTTTTCCCGATTTCACCTACTCCACCAAGAGCAAATACTTTAACAGACTCATTCTCTTTTCTCTTCATGTTGTTGCCTGGTTTAAAAATCTTTCAAACACTGATTTCACTAAAATTGCAGAGACACCAGGGGAAACTCTACAACCACCATATATTCACCGTCCAAGACGAATGTCCTTACCGTTATGCGATATCATGTCCTTGTTTATTTTTTAAACCAGGTTTCACCTCTCTTTCATTATATAAATCAAATATCTTATTCGATATGATATGAAAATGTAATCAAATTATAATTTTTACCAATTTTGCTAAGCATACCCGTACTAAGCTACTTAGCCATATTATACCTGATACAAGAAATAGAACACAAGTTAAATCGTGCGAAAGAGAAAGTAAAAGAACGGAATTACAACAAAAGTATCGAACGTATTTCCTTTATATTTACTCCGATTTTATACTCCATATTATTTTGAAGAAATAGGCATAAATACGCTAAATTTATTTCATTATATTGATTTTCAAGACTTATTTTTCTAGAATCGAACAAAAACACTTATAAAATAAAGCTTTTTTATGAATCTCGTCACATTTGAGACAATTCCTCTGAAAAACAGAATCGATAGTTTATTACGTTTATACAAATGTTTATTCTATAATAACTGTGTTTTTTTGATTCATTTAAAGGGGTACAATTATTTTCTTGTACATGTTGCAATACATAATGAAAAAGCGATCAAACACATGGAGTAATATGGTAGGTTAAAAAGAGCGGCAAAGATTTTCATACCATAAAAAAATGACCTAGTTCTACACTAGGTCATTTTTTATTAACGAGGGATAGATTGCATAACAGATTGTAACGTTACTCTTTCTTCTTCTGTTAATGGAAGAAGTGGTAAACGTACAGAACCTACATCTAACCCAACCATTTGTAACGCTGTTTTTACTGGCGTCGGGCTTGGCGCCATAAATAATGAATCCGTTACTCTTACAAGTAATTGATGTAATTTTTGCGCCTTTTTAAATTCTCCTGCTTGGAATGCTGCAATCATTTCTTGCATTTCATTTCCAATCACATGAGATGCTACAGAAACGATACCTTTCGCTCCAACTGCCATAGCTGGTAACGTTAAACCATCATCACCGCTGTATACTGCAAAGTCGTCCGCTGTTTTTTCAATGATTTCTGTCATTGTTAACACATCGCCGCCTGCATCTTTAATCGCAACAATGTTTTCTATTTCTGATAAACGAACAACTGTATCAACGGAGATTTGTACAATAGATCGTCCTGGAACGTTATATAGCATAACCGGAAGCGGCGTGCTTTCAGCAATTGCTTTAAAGTGCTGATACATTCCTTCTTGACTCGGTTTGTTATAATACGGTGCTACTAGCATTACTGCATCAACACCAACCTCTGTCGCCTTTTTCGTTAAGTCAATAGAAGCATGCGTATTATTACTACCTGTTCCAGCGATTACGGGCACCCTTTTATCGACAACAGATACGACATGGCGATATAACGCTACTTTTTCTTCTGAAGTTAATGTAGGAGATTCTCCTGTCGTTCCTCCTACCACGATTGCTGTTGTACCGTTATCTATTAAATAATTTACCAATTTCGTTGTCTTCGCAAAATCGATATTTCCGTTTTTATCAAACGGAGTTACCATCGCGGTTGCAATTGTCCCAAAATCTATCATGGTCTCACTCCTTATTGTTCCAGTTGCTTTTCTTTTGAAAGCTCAAACGCACTATGTAATGCATTTACAGCCTCCACTAAATCAGTTTCTTTTACAAGAACCCAAATTGTCGTATGGCTATCTGCCGATTGCAGAATTTGAATACCTTTTTCCGCTAAAGCTGTAACGATTTTCGCAGTAACCCCTGGGTATCCTGCCATTCCAGCTCCTACAATAGATACTTTTGCACAATGCTCTGTCACAATTGGCTCATATCCAAGGTTTTTTAATAATTCAACTGCACGACTTGATACACTATCACTCACCGTATAAGCTACCCCAGTAGGTGAAATGTTAATTAAATCGACACTGATTCCTTCATTCGCCATTTCTTTAAACACATGCTGTTGCAAATCATATGCTGTTTCTTTTGCAAGCACTTTAATTTGCGTCACATTTGATACATGAGCGATACCTGTAACAGGACGTTCTTCTACATCACGACCTTTTGTCGCACCGTCCGATGCTGAAATAAGCGTACCTTCACTATCAGAATACGTAGAACGTACACGAAGTGGTACTTTGGCATGCATCGCAATTTCAACTGCACGTGGATGAACGACTTTTGCACCTTGATATGCCATGTTACAAATTTCATTGTATGTTACCGTTTGAAGATGACGTGCATCTTTTACAATGCGAGGATCCGCAGTCATAACACCTTCTACATCTGTAAAGATATCAATAAATTCAGCATGAAGCGCAACACCTAATGCAGAAGCTGAAGTATCGCTACCTCCGCGTCCAAGTGTTGTCGTATCACCTTTTTTCGTTTGTCCTTGGAATCCTGTAACGACGATTACATCTAGATTTTCTAGCTCTTCATGTATACGATCGCAGTTCATTTCAATAATCTTAGCATTTGTAAAATCATCATTTGTTACAAAACCAGCTTGTGCACCATTTAATGCCGCTGCTTTTATACCGTTCTCATTTAACATGTTAGAGAAGACGATTGCTGAGATTAATTCTCCGCATGATAATAATAAATCTTGCTCACGATTAGAAATGCGAGATTCCTCTTGATTTACAAGACTTAACAAAGTATCAGTTGCATATGGTTCACCTTTACGGCCCATAGCAGATACGACAGTAACTACTTTATAACCCGCATCTAGCGATTTTTTTATATGATGAAGCGCATGCTTACGTCCATTTTCATCACGTACGGATGTGCCACCAAATTTTTGAACAATAATTTTCATATTTTGCACCTTCTCTTAGCCGTTTACACTAATTGTAATTTTACTAAGCGCTCTGCAATTTGAACAGAATTCCATGCAGCGCCTTTTAATAAGTTATCAGATACGACCCAAAGATGGAATCCTTTATCGTTATTTAAATCTTTACGGATTCTTCCAACGAATACTTCGTTTTTACCTACTGCAGTAGCTGGCATTGGATATAACTGCTCTTCTGGATTATCTTGCAGAACGATACCTTCCGCATTTGCAAGTAAGCTCTTGAATTCTTCTACTGTTACGCCTTCTTTTTCTACTTCGATGTAAACAGACTCAGAGTGACCTGATACAACTGGTAAACGTACACATGTTGCCGCTACTTCTAATTCAGGCATATGCATAATTTTTTTCGTTTCATTAATCATTTTCATTTCTTCAAACGTAAATCCATTATCTTGGAATTTATCAATCTGTGGAATCGCGTTGAAAGCAATTTGGAAATGTTTCTTATCACCTGATACAGGTAAAACATTCGCCTTCACTTCTTCACCATTTAAGATTGCTTGTGATTGTTCATGAAGTTCTTCAATCGCTGCCGCACCAGCACCTGATACAGCTTGATATGTGGAAACGATTACTCGTTTTAAACCATATTGCTGACGAACTGGCTCAAGAGCTACTACCATTTGAATTGTAGAACAGTTTGGATTTGCAATAATACCATTATGTTCTTTTAAGTCGTTTTCATTTACTTCAGGTACAACAAGTGGCACGTTTTCTGTCATACGGAATGCACTTGTATTATCAACAACAATCGCACCGCGCTTTGCTGCTTCTGGCGCTAATTGTTTTGATACAGATCCACCAGCACTAAATAGTGCGATATCTACTCCTTCAAAACTTTCAGGAGTTGCCTCTTGAACTGTAAATTCTTCGCCTTTAAATACAAGTTTCTTACCTGCAGATCGTTTAGATGAAAGTAACGTTAACTTCCCGATTGGAAATTCTCGTTTCTCTAAAGTATTTAACATTTGTTCACCAACTGCGCCGGTTGCTCCAACTACAGCGACATGAAAAGTTTTTTGCTTTTCCATCACTATGCCCCTTTCTAGATACCAATCCTTCTATAACTTAGAATTAGAAGGAGTATACAATACCCCTTCTAATCTTAATAACGTTAATTTTATCATATTCTACAGTAAGAATGATGGTTTCATCAAAAATTGTCCGTTTTTTTTCGTTTTTTAATTCATATATCTGAATTTTTCTACGACAACCGGTTGCAATTGCTTCCCTTGCAGCGCTTCTAATACTGTATCTTCCAGCAGCTCCATGCGAGCTACCATTGAGTTTGGTTTTTTCTCTGGTGCATCTTGACCGAATGGGACGAAGTAGATGTTTTTTGTTGCCATTAGGCGCATGAGATTTACTCCATTCAACCCTAAAGCATCATTCGTCGAAACAGCCAATACGACAGGCTTGCCATTTCTTAACGTCGCTTTCGCTGCCATTAGTACTGGAGAGTCTGTCATTGCATTTGCAAATTTACTCATAGAATTTCCTGTTAGTGGTGCAATTACCATACAATCTAGTGGAATTTTAGGTCCTAGTGGTTCTGCGCCAACGATTGAATTAATTGCTTTAAATCCTGTTACTTCTTCAATCTTTTTAATCCACTCTGCTCCTTCTCCAAATCTCGTATTTGTTGATTGAACAGTGTAAGAAACAACGGGGCGTACTTCTGCTCCCTCAGCAATTAATTTTTCTAAATGAGGCATTACTTCTTCGTACGTACAATGTGAACCAGTAAAACCAAACCCTATTCTTTTCCCTTTTAAATTCATTCCCCATTCTCCTTTCTTGCTATTACGTCTTCTGCTAGTAACTGAGAAAGAACGTTCGCTAAAATTTGTCCTGCTGTTTTTGGAGCAACAATACCTGGTAATCCAGGTGCTAACAGCGCTTTGACTCCTCTTTTTTCCGCATATCTAAAGTCGGTACCGCCTGGTTTAGAAGCTAAATCAATTACTAACGTATGAGCCGGCATTTTCGAAATAACATTCGCTGTCACGACGAGATGCGGAATTGTATTAATGACAATATCGATATTTCCTACTTCTTTCTCAATATTTTGCATATGAAAAGGAGAAAACATCATTTCTGTAATACGTGCAATATGTTCCGATCGTCTTGCTCCAACTTTGACATGGGCTCCTAATGATTGAAATGCTCTGGCAACACTCATCCCTGTTCTACCAAATCCTAAAACCATTACATTGGAACCATGAATTGTATAGTCGGTATGTTGAATTACCATCATTAATGTACCTTCTACAGTTGGTATAGAATTGTAGATTGCCACATCATCACGATCAAATAATTTAACAAGTTTGCGGTTTGTAGTAGATACGAGATTTTCCAAGTAAGGCGTACCAATACCTGAATATATAGTAAAGTGTTCTGGTGTATTTTCAATTTGTTCTTTCGTTATAGAAACTTTTTCGTTTGAAAAAATAGTATCTACTTCTCCCTTGGCATTTGTACCTGCAACTGGCAAAATAATTGCATCTACAGAAGTGAAATCTAAATTTTGTATACTTTCTTTTGCTGCCCCTGTGAAGCCATGATCTAACTGATCAAACCCTATCAATGAAAGTTTCGCATCCAATTCAACTAGCTTGCGAATTACTTCTAGCTGTCTTGCATCTCCTCCTATGACAGCAATATGCATCTCAGTCAACATTCCCTAATTCACCTTCTTTTTCTGTCATTTATAAGAAAAGTGCCTACTTTTTCTTTTTCCTCCACATCATATGTAATGTACGAGTTTTAGGTGATTGAAAAACAAAAGCACGTATGATTTATCCCGCTATTTGTATGCAGTTAGACCTCCATCTCAACATTCGACATATGAGAGGACATTATACGGGAAATTGATTTCCGGTAAACGCTCGATTCATGTGAGCTTTTACTCAGAGGAGAATGAACAAAAAAAGATGACCAAAATGGCCACCTTTCACTTCGATTTTGAATGATCCGTAATATCACAAAGGATCATATCGTGCCCTACTTTCTTAATTTGGCTCCACGTGACTCTTACTTCTTGTGGTTCCTTTTTAAAACCTCCCCATTTCCCAGCCGGTATGATAAGAGCCTGTATTTGGCCATCCTTCTCATCAATCTCTAAATCCACATAACCTAAAACTCCCATTTTTTCTGCTCTTTCTAAATTTACGATTTCTTTGCCACTTAATTCACTTAATCGCATACACTCTCCCCCTACCGAATTATGAATTTAAGTTATCTATAATTAGTACCTATTCTGTATATCCAAAAAAAATAACCGTATCTCATTTAAAAGAGATACGGTTATTTTTACATACTTCATATAAAGTAATTATAGTTTTATTCCTTTTGGAAGTTTTCCATCTGGACTAATTAATGCTGCAGAGAATTCATCTGTAAACATGTTACGAATTAACTCATCAACATTTTCTTTTGTTACTGTGTTTACACTTTCAATAATCTCATCAAGTGAACGATGCTTACGAAGTAGCAATTCATTTTTACCATTACGGCTCATACGGCTATTCGTACTTTCTAAACTTAACATTAAGTTTCCTTTTAATTGCTCTTTACTATTAATAAGCTCTTTTTCTGTAATACCTGTATTTTTCAATGTTTCTAATGTTTCTTGCATTGTTTCATACAGTGTATCTAATTGTTGGCTACCTGTTCCACCATACAGCGTTAACATACCTGTATCTTCATAAGAAGAATGGTAAGAAAATACTGAATAGGCTAACCCGCGTTGCTCACGTACTTCTTGGAATAAACGGCTACTCATACTACCGCCTAAAACGTTATTCAATACAATTAAGTTATAAATATCTTCGTGTCCCATTTGTAAGCCTTTATATCCTAAACATAAATGAGCTTGTTCTGTTTCCTTTTTACGTGCTACCTTATTAAAATGGAAAATTGGGCTATGTACTTGTTCACGATTTGTTGTTCCTTCATAACTACCGAAATATTGCTCTACTGTTTGTAAAAAGGCTTCATCAATATTTCCTGCAACTGAAACAACGACATTTTCAGGTGTGTAATGATCCTTGATATATTGGCGTAGCGTATCACCTGTAAACGTATCAAGCGTTTCTTCTGTTCCTAAAATAGGATATCCAAGCGGATGCGTTTCATATGTTGCTTTCGTTAACATATCATGCACAATATCATCTGGAGCATCTTCGTACATTTTAATTTCTTCACATACGACATTCTTCTCTTTTTTCAGTTCTTCCTCATCAAATGTTGAATTAAAGAACATATCTGCTAATACATCTAAAGCATATTTAGCATGCTCATCTAGCACTTTTGCATAATAACAAGTGTATTCTTTTGAAGTAAAAGCATTCACTTGCCCACCAATGCTATCAAATGATTCTGCAATTTCGCGTGCACTACGTGTTTCTGTTCCTTTAAAGAACATATGCTCTAAAAAGTGGGAAACCCCGTTATTTTTTTCATTTTCATTTCTTGATCCCGCATGGATCCAAATACCAATCGCAACCGATCTTACAGTTGGTATATTCTCCATAACAATTCTTACACCATTTTTACAAGTATATTTTTTAATCAAAAACTTTCCTCCTACTGCCAGTTTCTCTAAATAAGTGCTATTATTTAATGATAACAAGTTTAAGGATGAATGTCATGCAAATGTATTTAATCCACACGTTTTTCATCCAGTAATTCTGTTATATTCCCTACTTTATATCCTTGTTCCTTCAATTTTGTAATCATTGTATCTAATGCTTCTGCTGTAGATGACGTTGGATGCATTAATACGATAGCACCTGGATGTATTTTTCTCATCACTCTCTGCAATAGTACATCTGGATCCGGTCGCTTCCAATCAATTGTATCTACAGTCCACATAATCGTTCCCATTTGGAAATCATCTGCAATTTTCACGACTTCATCCCGAAAACTTCCACTCGGCGGAGCAAACCATCTTACCTTTTGATTCGTAGCTGCTTCGATCATTCGATTTGTTTTTTGTAACTGATCTCGGATTTCATCAGAAGATAGCGTTTTCATATTAGGGTGTGTGTAAGAATGATTTCCGACTTCTTGATTTGCATCAACAATCATTTTGGCAAATCGCAAATTTTCCTTCACCCAACGTCCTTCTAAAAAGAAAGTCGCTTTCACATCATGTTTTTTCAATATTTCTAATATACGAGGCAAATACTCGTTTCCCCACGCCACATTTATTGTTAATCCCACCATCTTTTTATTTGGATGTCCCCTATAAATTGGGGCTGGTGATAAATCTTCTAAGTGGACACTCGGTGATACTTCCTTGAATTCAAGATTTCTTTGATCAAATTTCTTTAGTTTCTTCATATTATTATAGGATGCTTCGATATCAACTTGTCTTCCATTATATCCTGGTGTTGATTTCCATATTTTATCAATCATCGCATCTTGAGGTGCAATCTCATATTGTTTTGCATGTTTTTGAATTTCTTCATATAAGTTATCCTGTGCAAAAACGGAATAAGAGCCTACACTGACATATAAAAAGAATATACATATGTATGCCAATACACGAGCTTTCATATAAACCCTCCCATTAACTATATAAAAACCTTTTTTCTTCTTATCTTTGTTAATTTGAGCGTTATAATGAAAACTATACCTATACTGACATAAAAATATATGTAAATCATATTTTTTACATAACAAAAAAAGCCAGTTTAACTGGCTTTTACTTATTGCTGCTCTTGTTTATTTTCTTCTTTAGCAGCTTCTTTTTCTTGCTCTTCTTTTAGCAATACTTTTCTAGATAGATTCACGCGACCTTGCTTGTCAATCTCGATAACTTTAACTGTAATTACATCACCGATTTTCACAACGTCTTCTACTTTACCTACGCGCTCAAGTGCAAGTTCAGAAATGTGAACTAATCCGTCTTTACCGCTGAATAATTCAACGAAAGCACCGAATTTCTCAACACGTTTCACTTTTCCTTCGTAGATTTCACCTACTTGTACTTCGCGAACGATATCTTCGATAATTTTCTTAGCTTTGTCATTCATTTCTTGATTTATTGAAGAAATGAATACTGTACCATCTTGCTCGATGTCAATTTTAACGCCAGTTTCTTCAATAATTTTATTGATTTGTTTACCGCTCGGCCCAATAACGTCACGGATTTTATCTGGGTTAATTGTCATTGTAATAATCTTTGGAGCATAAGCTGATAATTCAGTACGTGGCTCTGCAATAACAGATAACATATGATTTAGAATGTGAACACGACCAACTTTTGCTTGTTGTAATGCCTCTTCTAAAATTTCACGAGATAAACCATCGATTTTAATGTCCATTTGCAGTGCAGTTACACCTTTTGCTGTACCTGCTACTTTAAAGTCCATATCACCTAAATGATCTTCCATACCTTGAATATCAGATAAAATTGTGTAATGCTCACCAGTTTTAACTAGCCCCATTGCAATACCTGCAACTGGAGCTTTAAGCGGAACACCAGCATCCATCATTGCTAAAGTACTACCACAAATACTTGCTTGTGAAGTAGAACCATTTGATTCTAAAACTTCAGATACAAGACGTACTGTATATGGGAAATCTTTTTCAGATGGAATTACAGGCTCAAGAGCACGTTCTCCTAGTGCACCGTGACCAATTTCACGACGACCTGGTCCACGCATCGGTCTTGTTTCACCAACACTAAATGATGGGAAATTGTAATGGTGCATAAAACGTTTTGATTCTTCTACACCAAGACCATCTAAAATTTGTACATCGCCTAATGCACCTAATGTACAAATACTTAATGCTTGTGTTTGTCCACGTGTGAATAAACCAGAACCGTGTGTACGAGATAAAATACCAACCTCTGATGCTAATGGACGGATTTCGTCACCTTTACGGCCATCTGGGCGGATTTTTTCAACTGTAATAAGACGACGTACTTCTTCTTTTACAATTTTATATAAAATCTCACTTACTTGTCCTAATGTATCAGCGTCAGCTTCCTGCGCTTCGTAATGCTCAATTACACGCTTTTTCACTTCGTTAATTGCATCTTCACGTGCATGTTTCTCATGTACTTGAATTGCAGAATGCATATCCTTCTCAGACATTTCACGTACAGCTTGATTAAGATCAGCGTCAACTTCATAAAGTTTCACTTCTGATTTCTCTTTACCTACAGCTTGTACAATCTCTTCTTGGAATGCAATTAGACGTTTAATTTCGTCATGTCCAAACATAATTGCTTCTAACATTGTTTCTTCAGGCACTTGATCTGCTCCTGCTTCAACCATGTTAATTGCATCTTTCGTACCAGCTACAACAAGGTGAATATCACTTTGTTCTTGCTGTTCTACTGTTGGATTAATAACGAATTCGCCGTTAATACGACCAACTGTTGCACCCGCGATTGGGCCTTCAAATGGAATATCTGAAATCGATAACGCTAATGAAGAACCAAGCATAGCTGCCATTTCAGAAGAACAATCTTGATCAACACTCATTACTATGCTGACAACTTGTACTTCGTTACGGAAACCATCTGCGAAAAGCGGACGAATTGGACGGTCGATTAAACGACTTGCCAAAATTGCTTTTTCACTCGGACGACCTTCACGTTTAATGAAACCGCCAGGAATTTTTCCGACTGCATATAAACGCTCTTCATAATTTACTGTAAGTGGGAAGAAATCTACATTTTTTGGTTCTTTTGATGCAGTTGCTGTAGATAGAACCGCTGTATCGCCATATCTTACTAATACTGCTCCGTTCGCTTGCTTCGCAAGCTGACTTGTTTCAACTGTTAGCTGACGACCAGCTAAATCTATCGAGAAGACTTGCTTTTCTTGACTCATTTAAGTACCCCTCTCAATTTAAAGTATTCAATTCTTCTATGTAAATGGATAGTATATCACAATATTCTACCTCTAGTATTACCGAAAATGAGGTAAGCTATAAAGGGTAGAAGATATATTTTTACCTAACAAAAAAGCGGGAATATTCCCGCTTCTTTGACTATCGACGTAAGCCAAGCTTTGTGATTAATTCACGGTAACGTGTGATATCGCTATTACGAAGGTAAGTTAGTAAGTTACGACGTTTACCAACCATCTTTAATAGACCACGACGTGAATGATGATCTTTCTTGTGAGTACGTAAGTGCTCGTTTAGAGTGTTAATTTGCTCCGTTAGGACAGCAATTTGAACCTCTGGAGAACCAGTATCAGTCTCATGAGTTCTAAATTGTGCAATGATTTCATTTTTACGCTCTTGTGTTAAAGCCATCCTATTTCACCTCCTATTAATTAAACCCCCAATTACCTAGCAAGCGTCGGTGAGTCGCAATGCCAAGCAATGGTTGTCATAAAGTACATAACATAGAATACTACTTTTCATTTGAAAAAGCAAGTATATTCTTTTCGTTCGCAAAATATACTTGTGCTATTTTCTTATCTTTTGCAATTTGTTCAACTAACTCATCGATGCCATTGAATTTCTTTTCTTCTCTTATACGCATATGCCACTCTACTGTAACATTTTGATCATATATGTCTTTGTTAAATTCAAATAAGTGCACTTCAATAGATAATTGACGCTCATCTTCTTTAAAAGTTGGTTTATATCCAATATTACATACACCATCGTACCATTCATCTTGAACTTTTAATCTCACTGCATAAACACCTACAGGTGGTAATAGATACTCATCACTTAAACCTATATTAGCTGTGGGAAAACCAATTTGACGTCCACGCTTATCACCGTGTACAACCGTTCCTCCTACTGTATATGCTCTACCTAAAATAGATGGAATTTGTTCCATTTCGCCATTTCGAATTAACTTTCGTAATGCTGTAGAACTTACTTTCTCTTCTTGAAATTCAACTTTTTCAATCACAGTCTGTGTAAACTCCCCTCTTGCATGAAATGGTAAAGTCTCCATCTTTCCTTTTCCTAAACGTCCATATGAATAATCAAACCCTGCTACTACATGCTTTACATTCAAACCAATAATATAATCATCTACAAATTGTTGTGGCAATAAGCCTGCAAACGATTCATCAAATTTAATAACATATAATATATCGATCCCTAAGTTTTCGATTATTTTTTCTTTATCACACATTGGTGTAATATACTCCGCATGCGCTTCCTTTTTTCCTAAAACAACAGATGGGTGCGGATAAAATGTCATAACTGCACTTTTATATCCTCGTTCATCAGCTATTTGTTTCGCAGTTCGAATCACACATTGATGTCCTAAATGAATGCCATCAAAAAATCCTAATGCCATTACAGTAGGTGGTAATTCTAATTTATTTTGTTCATGTGGATGAGTTAAATGAATAAGTTTCACGCTTGAATTCACCTTTTTCTGTAATAATCCTTCCAATAATTCATTATAGCTTTAGTTCTTGATTATTCACAAGTACTTTCATCGGCTTTAGCATACCAGGGTGTTTTGGATGGTGCTCATAAATTGCAAGGCAACGATTATTTGTATCAAACACTGTTATAAATGGCGCCGTTATTTGCAATTCATTTTTTAAGAACATACCATTCTTTATTTTCTCTGCTTGCTTTTCATCTACAACCATTTTCGGAAACTTACTTAATGCTTCATCAATTGAAATGAAGATAGACTCTACTGTTCCATTTTGCACGTTTTCTTCAATTTCTTCAAATGATATGCAATCTTCTAATAAAAACTCACCAGAAGCTGTTCTTACAAGGTGAGACATATGTGATGGGAAACCAAGTTTTTCACCAATCATTACTGCTAACGTTCTTACATATGTCCCTTTACTACACGTTACACGGAAACGGAATGAAATATTTTCCCCCTCAAACACTTCACGGTCATCTAGTAATACAAATTCATGAATTGTAATTGTACGAACTGGACGTTCAACTTCTTGTCCTGCTCTTGCATATTCATATAATTTTTTTCCGTTAACTTTTACAGCTGAAAACATCGGAGGCATTTGTTCAATCGTACCTGTTAATGCAGCAAGAGCCCCTTCTACTTCCTTACGAGTAATAACACGATCTACATTTTTCGTTTCAACAACTTCACCAGAAGCATCTTCAGTTGTCGTTGAAAATCCAAGCGTTACTTCACCTTCATATGTTTTCGTCTCACTTGTTAAAAATTGTGCAATCTTCGTTGCTCGTCCTACACAAATAGGTAATACTCCTGTTACATCTGGATCTAATGTTCCTGTATGACCAATTCGTTTCTCACGCAATATCTTTCTTAATTTAAATACACAATCATGTGATGTCATGCCTTTTGGCTTATGTAATAATACTACACCTTCCATATATGTTCACCTCATCATAATTCTTTCATAGTAATTATCCAAAATTAATTTTGCATTGAAAAAATGGATAGACAAATGTCTATCCATTATTCTTCACGTTTACCGTCTTTATTAATTTGATGTAAAAGTGTATCAATTCGATGACCATATCCGATAGACTCATCAAACTCAAAGGAAATTTCCGGTGTTTTACGAAGACGAATACGCTGGCCAATTTCTGAACGAATGAAACCTTTTGCCTTCGCTAAACCTTTTAATGTACTTTCTTTCTGTTCCTCATCACCTAAAACAGAAATATATACTGTAGCAATTTGTAAATCTCCACTCACTTGTACATCTGTTACTGTAACAAATCCAACACGTGGATCTTTAATTTTACGACTGATGATGTCGCCTAATTCTTTTTTCATTTGCTCGCCTACACGGTTTGCACGTAATTTCATAACTCTTCACCTCATTCAATACCATTCCAATTGTGTTATTGTACGTTCAATTTCAGGAAATGAATCGATATACTCGAGTACACGATTCATTTCTTTTTCACAAATAACACGATTAGAGGATACAGAAACAATTGCAATTTCTGTACGTTGCCATACATCTTGATGCCCTACTTCTGAAACAGCTACATTATAACGCTGCTTCACACGAGTTAGCACCCGTTGCAAAATTGCTCGTTTCTCTTTTAAAGAATGCACATCGTAAATCATACACTCGAATGAGAGTGAAGCGATAATCATCGCTTCACTTCTTCCATAATGTACGCTTCAATGATGTCCCCTTCTTTAAGATCATTATATCTCTCGATTGTAATACCACACTCATAGTTTTGTGCAACTTCTTTTACGTCATCTTTGAAACGTTTTAACGTATCAAGTTGTCCTTCGAAAATTACTACGCCATCACGGATAATACGCACGCCACTATCACGTGTAATTTTACCGTCAATTACGTAACAACCTGCGATTGTTCCAACTTTTGTTACTTTGAATGTTTGGCGTACTTCCGCTTGACCGATTACTTTTTCTTCGAATTCTGGATCCAGCATACCTTGCATTGCTGATTCGATTTCTTCGATTACTTTATAGATAATACGGTGTAAACGAACATCAACATTCTCTAATTCAGCTGTACGCTTCGCATTCACGTCAGGGCGTACGTTAAATCCAATTACAATTGCATTAGATGCAGAAGCTAAAATAACATCAGATTCTGTAATCGCACCTACGCCTGTATGGATAATTTTAACTTTAACACCTTCAACATCAATTTTACGAAGTGACGCTGCCATTGCTTCTACAGAACCTTGTACGTCTGCTTTTACAATTAAGTTAATTTCTTTTACATCGCCTTCTTGGATTTGTTGGAATAAATCTTCAAGGCTTAATTTAGATTTTTCACCACGCTGAGCAAGTAACGCTTCTTGTGCACGTGATTCACCGATTTGACGAGCTTTCTTCTCATCAGCGAATGCCATGAAACGATCTCCCGCTTGTGGTACTTCGTTTAAACCTGTAATTTCAACAGGAGTTGATGGACCAGCAACTTTTACACGACGACCAATATCACTTACCATTGCACGAACACGTCCGAATGAAGTACCAACAACGATTGGATCTCCAACTCGAAGTGTACCGTTTTGAACAAGTAATGTCGCGATAGTTCCTTTACCTTTATCAAGCTGTGCTTCGATTACAGTACCAGTTGCATAGCGGTTTGGATTTGCTTTATATTCTTCTACTTCACTTACAAGAAGAATCATTTCTAATAAGTTGTCAATTCCTTCACCTTGAATTGCAGAAATTGGTACGAAAATTGTATCTCCGCCCCAAGCTTCTGGAACTAATTCATATTCTGTTAATTCTTGCATTACACGATCAGGATTTGCCGCTGGTTTATCCATTTTATTCACAGCTACAATAATTGGTACTCCAGCTGCTTTCGCATGGCTAATTGCTTCAACTGTTTGTGGCATAACACCGTCATCAGCTGCAACAACAAGGATTGTAATATCCGTTACTTGCGCACCACGAGCACGCATCGTTGTAAATGCCGCGTGACCAGGCGTATCTAAGAATGTAATCTTCTTGTCATTTACTTCAACTTGGTATGCACCAATATGCTGAGTAATTCCACCTGCTTCGCCTGCAGTTACTTTTGAATTACGGATAGAGTCAAGTAAAGTTGTTTTACCATGGTCAACGTGCCCCATAATTGTAACTACAGCTGGACGCTCTTTTAAGTTCTCTTCATCATCTTGCTCATCGATGAATGTTTCAAATTCAGTTTCACTTACAACTACTTCTTCTTCTACTTCAATACCATAATCAGTAGCAATTAACTCAATTGTATCTTTATCTAAGTCTTGGTTAATTGTTGCCATAATTCCAAGCATAAAGAGCTTCTTAATAATTTCAGATGGCTCTTTGCTTAATTTTTTAGCAAGCTCACCTACTGTAAGACTTCCAGAGAAAGTAACTTTATCTGGTGTTTCTACAGTTTGTGTTTGTTGTCTTCCAGCAAAGTTATCTTGACGTTTGTCTTCATTTCCCTTGCCTTTTTTCTTTTTCTTATTGCTGTTCTTTTTACTACGAACAACTTTTTCTTCTACTTCAAACTCATCTGCAACAGAAGGTTTTTCAGTTTGATACGCATTATCTAATTTATTTACTACTTCATCTTCTAACATTGTCATATGATTCGAAACCTCGATATTCATTTCTTTTAGTTTTGTCATAAGATCTTTACTTGAGATATTATGTTGTTTTGCATATTCATGCACTCGAATTTTACTCATACCTTCACCCCCGGTAATTTGTATCGAGCATGCTACGCAGCTTTTTCGCAAAGCCCTCATCTAACACAGCTACAACGACTCGCTCGTCTCTCCCAATCGCATGCCCTAATTGTTGTCGATTTTCGACCTTTCTCATTGGTACGTTGTAATACGTCGCTTTATCCGTGATGCGTTTTGTAGTATTTGCTGACGCATCTTCAGATAGCAATACAAGTTTTGCTTTGCCACTTCGTACTTCTTTTAAAACAAGTTCTTCACCCGAAATAATTTTCCGAGCCCGGTTTGCTAGTCCTAAAAACGATTTCCAATCGGACACTTATTTCGACTCCTTCTCAACAAGCTCAAGAAGCTCTTCGTATAGAGAACCGTCGATTTTCGCTTTTAGATGATGTTCCAAAACATTTTTCTTTTGGGCTTGAAGAATACTTTCTTTATCTTTTGATAAATAAGCACCTCGTCCTGATTTCTTTCCAGTTAAATCAATGGACACTTCTCCCTCTTTGGAACGAACAATGCGAACGAGCTCTCGTTTTGATTTCATTTCTTGCGTTGCAACACATTTTCGTAACGGAACTTTTCGATTGCTCATACTCATCACCTCTATTCGATTTCGTCTTCAACTGAATCGAATCCGAATGCGATTACGCTATCTTCTTCTGTTACAATACCAAGTTGTTTCGCATCAGACTCACTCTTAATATCAATTTTCCAACCTGTTAATTTAGCTGCAAGACGTGCATTTTGTCCACGCTTACCAATAGCTAATGAAAGTTGGTGGTCTGGAACAACAACTGTTGTTGCTTTTTCTTCTTCATCTACAAGCACTTTAACAACTTGTGATGGGCTTAAAGCATTTGCAACATATTCTACTGGATCATTTGACCAGCGAACGATGTCAATCTTTTCGCCTTTTAGTTCGTCTACAATGCGTTGTACACGTTGTCCTTTCGGTCCTACACAAGAACCTACTGGATCAACATCAATGTTCTCTGCATGTACAGAAATTTTAGAGCGATCGCCTGCTTCGCGTGCTACAGAACGAATTTCAACAGTTCCATCATAAATTTCAGGAACTTCCATTTCGAATAAACGTTTTAAAAGACCAGGATGTGTACGTGATACGTAAATTTGTGGTCCTTTCGTTGTTTTTTCTACTTTCGTAATGAATACGCGAATACGATCATGTGGTTTGTACTGTTCGTTTGGCATTTGCTCACTTACAGGTAATAAAGCTTCTACTTTCCCTAAGCTTACATAGATGAAACGAGCATCTTGACGTTGTACGATACCCACCATGATATCTTCTTCACGGTCACTAAACTCAGAGTAAATAACACCACGCTCTGCTTCGCGCACTCGTTGTGTTACAACCTGTTTTGCAGTTTGTGCTGCAATACGACCGAAATCTTTTGGTGTTACTTCAATCTCTAGTACGTCACCATCTTGATAGTTTGGATTAATTTGTCTTGCTTCTTCAACAGAAATTTCAAGACGTGGATCAAACACATTATCAACAACGTCTTTACGTGCTAAAACTTGAATTGTTCCCACTTCTGGGTTAAAGCTCACACGAACGTTTTGTGCTTGGTTAAAATTGCGTTTATAAGCAGAGATTAACGCTGCTTCAATCGCATCAATAATAATATCTTTGCTAATTCCTTTTTCTGACTCTAATACGAGCAAGGCATCTAACAACTCAGTGCTCATGAAGATCCCCCTTCTAACTAAAACGTAACAGCAAGTCGCGCATTTGCAACTTTATCCATTGAAATTTGGATTTCTTTTTTACGTGTTTTAATTGTTAATAATAATGTAATTGTAGTACCATCGTAGGAAAGTAGCTTTCCTTCAAACATTTTTTCACCATCAATCGGCTCATATGTTTTAATTGCCACTTGTTTTCCTACCGCTTGCTGGAAGTCTTTCTCTTTCTTTAATGGGCGTTCCGCTCCAGGAGATGATACATCCAAAAAGTAAAGATGAGGAATTGGATCCTCTTTATCTAAAGCTTCGCTTAAACGTTCACTTACCGCACCGCATTCTTCAATGTCGACTCCCTTTTCAGAATCGATGAATACGCGTAAGAACCAGTCTTGTCCTTCTTGCACATACTCTACATCTACAAGTTCAAGATTTAACTCTTCAACGATTGGCTGCGCAAATGCTTCTACAACTTCTGTGACTTTCTTATCCATAAACAGCCTCCTTCCTGCCGCCATGTACCATTTACAAGAAAAGACCCCGTCCATAAAAACGGTCCATCTTATTCTTTCTCGTTAGCTAACAAAAGCCCCTGCCGTTAAGCAGGGAATATCTGTCTTAGTATTACCAAATTTAAGAAGTAAAACTTGTAACAAAATATGTATATACGACAGAAATTTCTTACCTCTCCACATCAATAAAACGTAGATAGTAACACGAAAGAGTGGGTTTCCCCACTCTTTTTTTTACACAATATACATGACATGGTTATCTCGGTTAATAGTATACCATAGCAAATGTTGATTTGCAAAGAATTTTCCTACCTATTAGAACAGTGATAACTGGTTTTGATCAGGTAAATCGCCTAAGCAACCTTGACTATCTAAATACTCAATAATTGTTTTCGAAACCTTACTGCGCTGCTGTAAATCTTCTTTTGATAAGAAATCTCCATTTTTGCGTGCTTCTACAATACTTAAAGCTGCGTTTGTACCAAGTCCAGGCACTGCATTAAATGGAGGAATTAAAGTATCCCCATCAATAATAAATTCTGTTGCATGCGAACGGTATAAATCAACCTTTTGGAATGAGTATCCACGCTCACACATTTCAAGTGTCATTTCTAGTACTGTTAATAAACTTTTTTCTTTCGGCGCTGCATCCAAACCTTTTTGCGCAATTTCATCAATTCTTACACGTATAGATGCTGAACCTTTCGCCATCGCCTCTACATCAAAGTCGTCTGCACGAACTGTAAAGTATGCCGCATAGAATAGAAGCGCGAAATGTACTTTAAAGTATGCAATACGTACAGCCATAAGTACGTAAGCAGCCGCATGGGCTTTAGGGAACATGTACTTTATTTTCTTACATGAATCAATATACCAACCTGGTACATTATTACTTTTCATGTCATCTTCCCATTCTTCCGGTACACCTTTACCTTTACGAACTGACTCCATGATTTTGAAGGCTAACGATGGGTCTAAACCTTGATAGATTAAATATACCATGATGTCATCACGACAACCGATAACTTCACTCAGCGTACATGTACCGTTATAAATTAACTCGTTTGCATTACCAAGCCATACGTCTGTACCATGTGATAGTCCAGAGATTTGGACTAACTCAGAGAATGTCGTAGGTTTCGTCTCTTCTAACATCTGCCTTACGAATTTCGTACCAAACTCTGGTATACCAAGTGTACCTGTTTTACAGTTAATTTGTTCTTCCGTTACCCCTAACGATTCCGGTCCTGAGAAAATTTTCATTACTTCCGGATCGTCTGTTGGGATTGTTTTCGGATCAATACCACTTAAATCTTGTAACATACGAATAACAGTAGGATCATCGTGTCCTAGTATATCAAGTTTCAATAAATTATCATGAATGGAGTGGAAATCAAAGTGTGTCGTTCTCCACTCAGCCCCTATTGAATCTGCCGGAAACTGAATTGGTGAGAAATCAAAGATATCCATGTAATCTGGCACAACGATAATACCACCTGGATGCTGTCCGGTTGTACGTTTTACGCCCGTACATCCTGCTACTAAGCGGTCAATCTCTGCATTTCGAATCGTTAAATTATGATCATTTGCATAACCTTTTACATATCCATAAGCCGTTTTTTCCGCAACTGTACCTATTGTACCCGCACGGTATACATAATCTTCACCGAACAGTACTTTCGTATAGTTATGGGCACGTGGTTGGTATTCCCCGGAGAAGTTCAGATCGATATCGGGTACCTTATCTCCTTTAAATCCAAGGAACGTTTCGAACGGAATATCATGTCCATCTTTCACGTATGGAACATTACATGCAGGACATTCTTTATCCGGCAAGTCAAAACCAGAACCTACAGAACCATCATTAAAGAATTCTGATTGCTTACACTTCGGACATACATAGTGTGGTGGTAATGGGTTTACTTCTGTAATTTCCATCATCGTTGCAACGAATGATGAACCCACCGATCCACGCGAACCTACTAAATATCCGTCTACTAACGATTTTTTCACAAGCTTATGTGAAATTAAATAAATTACGGCAAATCCATGCCCAATAATACTTTTTAATTCTTTTTCTAAACGTGCTTCTACAATTTCAGGTAACTCTTCACCATAAATGCTACGCGCCATTTTATAACTCATATCACGCGTCTCATCATCTGCACCTTCAATTTTCGGTGTATATAGATCATCTTTCACTGGATGAACATCACCAATTAATGATGCAATCTTTTGTGTATTCGTTACAACAATTTCTTTCGCTACGTCTTCACCTAAGAATGAAAAACACTCTAACATTTCATCCGTTGTACGGAAATGTACAGGTGGTAATGAATGTCGGTTTAACGGATTGGCTCCGCCCTGCGAACTGACTAAAATCTTGCGATACATTGCATCCTCTGGATCTATATAATGCACGTTTCCTGTAGCAACAACTGGTTTATCTAACGTCTCACCTAGTTTTACTAAGTTAGAAATAATTGTTTTTAATTGTCCCTCATCTCGAACAAGTTCACGCTCTACTAAATGACGTAACACCTCTGGAGGCATTACTTCAATGTAATCATAGAACTGCGCAATTTCTTCTACCTCTTCAGGAGCTTTTTGCATCATCGCCTCAAACACTTCACCTTTATCACAAGCCGTTCCTACTAAAATTCCTTCACGATATTTTTTTAATAGTGACCTTGGTACTCGTGGTACACGGTAAAAGTAATTTAGGTGAGAATAGGAAACAAGTTTATATAAATTTTTCAACCCTACATCTGATGTCGCAAGTAACGTCATATGACTTGGACGTCCACGCTTATACGCATCCCCTTGCCCCATGCTATCATTTAATTGATCGTGATATTCAAATCCCTTTTCAATCACATCTTTTAACATTTTCACAAGTAAGTATCCCGTTGCTTCTGTATCATAAATCGCACGGTGATGTTGCGTTAATTCAATATCAAGCTTTTTACACATCGTATTTAATCGATGGTTTTTCATTTCCGGGAATAAGAATCTTGCAAGTTCTAACGTATCAATAACAGGATTATTCGTTTTTTCTAGTCCAGCCTTTTTAAAACCTACGTTAATAAAGCCCATATCAAAACTTGCGTTATGAGCAACAAGTGTATGGTCGCCCATCCATTCTTCAAACTTTTTAAACACTTCGTCCACTTCTGGTGCATCCGTTAACATATCATCTGTAATACCTGTTAATTCAATAATCGTCGCAGATAATGGTTGATGTGGATTTGCGAAAGATTCAAAGCGGTCAATAATTTCGCCACCTTTTACTTTTACAGCCGCTAACTCGATAACAGTATCATATACAGCTGATAAACCTGTCGTCTCAACGTCGAAAACAACATAAGTTTCCTCTGCAAGTAAACGATGCGCTTCGTTATATGCAATCGGTACACCATCATTAACTAAATTCGCCTCTACACCATATATAACTTTAACCCCAGCCTTTTTACCCGCAGAATATGCCTCTGGGAAAGACTGCGCAACAGCATGGTCTGTAACAGCGATTGCCTCATGTCCCCATTTACCTGCTTGGGCAACAAGTCTAGAAACAGGAGTAACAGCGTCCATTTGGCTCATCGGTGTGTGAAGATGCAGCTCTACACGTTTTTCACCTTCTGGCGCTTTATCTTTACGAGACGGTCCTGTTATTTCATTTATATCATTTGCAATCATTACTAAATCTCGAACGAATGTATCATTTTGAACAGAACCACGCGCTTTCACCCACATTCCTTTTTTCAAGGATTGCAGCATTGGAATATCTTCTTTGTCACGCGAGAACATTTTGATCATAATTGAATCCGTATAGTCTGTTATTTTTAAAGTTAATAACGTACGGCCACTACGTAGCTCTTTCGTTTCTACATGGAAGACATACCCTTGAACTGTTTTTCTTCTTTCTTCATCTTGAATTTCTCGCATCGGTGTAATCTCTTCATCCGGCTTAATAAGATATCCGAGTACAACCGGTCCTTCATGCACAACGCTACTTTCTTCAGCTTGCTTCTTTGCCATTTCTTCCATAGCTTGTATAACACGTTCACGATCTTCTTGCTGCGTTTGCTCACGAAACTTTTGCATTTCTTCTGTATTTTGCTGTATATGTGTGTCTAACTGAAAACGCGGGAATCCAAAAGTTTCGTATTGATCCCCTACTGGTTTCGCAACGTTTTTCTTTAAAGCAGTAGATTCGAGCTCATTATTCACATTTATTAGCAACTTCACTCCATTCACCTGCGGAAGCTGCTTTTTTAAGTAAGCAAACATAGGTGAAAATGTAATTCGTTCCGTACAAAGTGGCCAATACGCCCTCACTTCTTCTTCTGTAAATTGTTTATTCTCTGTTTCTAATGCAAATGTTGTTCTTGCAATATGAGAAAATGATTGCTTAAGCTTTGTTTCTAGCAATTCATATAATTCTGTAGGCAAAATTCGTGGCACTTGTAAATCAAAATGCCAACTTTTATTCGTTTTATCAATAACGAGCCTTTCAATGCCACCACCTTGTAAATATTGATTTATAAGGTCGTCTGGTATTTGCAACTGCTGGAGCAAAATTTGAAATCGCTCTTGTTGTTCATTTGTTAAAGACATAAGCACTCTCCTTCCATTTGCTATTATAAATTGAAACGTACTACAAAGAAAGATTTCTCCCTTCTTCTTTTACAAAATACGTTTACAAAGAAAGAGAAGGTACCTCATTACGAGGTACCTCTTCTTATTTTAAAATATTTGCAATATATGTTTGAAGTTCTTCTACTTTCACTTCTTCAGACTCGCCTGTAGCACGTACTTTCACTTCTACAATACCTTCGTCTGCTTTTTTACCAACTGTCACGCGAACTGGAAGGCCGAATAAATCTGCATCTGCAAATTTAACACCTGCACGTTCTGCACGATCATCTAGTAATACTTCGTACCCTTGCTCTTGTAATGAGTTGTAGATGTTTTCACCCATTTCACGTTGCGCATCAGATTTCATATTTACTGGAATTACATGCACATGGAACGGTGCAACAGCTTTTGGCCAAACTAAACCGTTCTCATCATTAAACTGCTCTGCGATTGCTGCCACTGTACGAGATACACCGATACCGTAACAACCCATAATAAGTGGTTGTGTTTTTCCGTTTTCATCTAGGAATGTTGCGTTCATTGCTTCACTATAACGAGTTCCTAATTTGAATACATGGCCAACTTCAATTCCGCGTGCGAAAAGAATTGTTCCATTTCCATCTGGAGACTGGTCTCCTTCTTGAATGAAGCGTAAATCTGTATATTGACTTACTTTAAAGTCACGTTCTGGATTTACATTTACATAATGGAACCCTTCTTCGTTCGCTCCTGAACATCCGTTAACAATTGATGCTACAGCATGATCTGCGATAATTTCGATATCACCTGTTACACCAATCGGTCCTAAAGAACCAACATCACAGTTTAATAACTCTTTCACTTCTTCATGAGAAGCAAGCTCAACAACTGAAGCGCCGTATACATTTTTCACTTTTACATCGTTTACTTCATGATCACCACGAACAAGTACAACTACTAATTTCTCATCTACTTTAAATACCATAGACTTAATGCACTTGTCAGCTTCAATGTTTAAGAATGCAGATACTTCTTCAATTGCTTTTTGATCTGGTGTTGCTACTTTTTCAAGTGCCTTTTCTGCTTCATCACTCTTCGTATACGTAGCTACCACAGGAGCCATTTCGATGTTTGCTGCATAATTAGATGTATCAGAGTATGCAATTGTATCTTCACCAACTTCAGATAATACCATAAATTCATGCGTATCTTTTCCGCCCATTGCTCCAGAGTCAGCAATAACTGCACGGAAATTCAAGCCACAACGAGCAAAAATGTTAGAGTATGCTTTGTATAAGCGATCGTATACTTCATCTAAACTCTCTTGTGTAGCATGGAAAGAGTATGCATCTTTCATTAGAAACTCTCTTCCACGTAATAAACCGAAACGAGGTCTTTGTTCATCACGGAATTTCGTTTGAATTTGGTACAATGTTAACGGTAATTTTTTATATGATTTCACTTCATCACGTACAAGATCCGTAATTACTTCTTCATGTGTCGCTCCTAATGCGAATTCACGAGCGTTACGATCTTTCATACGCATTAATTCAGATCCGTAAGAATACCAACGGCCTGATTCTTGCCATAATTCTGCAGCTTGCATCGCTGGCATTAATAATTCTACAGCTCCTGCGCGCTCCATTTCTTCTCGAACGATACGTTCTACTTTGTGTAGTACTTTTAATCCAAATGGTAGAAAACTATAAATACCAGAAGCATTTTGACGCATAAAACCTGCACGAAGTAATAACTGATGACTCTTAATCTCCGCATCAGCTGGAACTTCACGTAACGTAGGACTGAATACCATACTTTGTTTCATTTATTCGCACCTCTTCATTTTACTCTTACACGCAGTAAAACCCCTCACCTCGAGTTAGGTGAGGGATTTTATTCTACGAGCTCTATTTCATTATAAGTTTCACTTTATTTTACAAGAAAAACTTACGAATGTCATTCCAAGTTACAACTAACATAAGTAACATTAATAATGCAAAACCAATAAAGTGAACCATTCCTTCTTTTTGGCGGTCAATTGGTTTCCCTCGTAACGCTTCAATTAAGAAGAAGAACAAACGTCCACCGTCTAAAGCAGGGACTGGTAGTAAATTAAATAAACCAAGGTTAATACTTAAAACTGCTGCTAAACTTAATACACGCGTAAATCCATAATCTACGACTTGATCTGTTAGATTATAAATTCCTACTGGACCTGACAACTCATTAATAGAGAATTGACCAGTTACTAATTTCACAAGTGAATCAAAAATTAGTTTTGTCCATTGGTATGTTTGTTCAAATCCTGATTTAATAGAACCCATTACTGTTTTCTCTACTGGAGAGTAAACACCAATTCTACCTACTTCGTCTTTTCCTTCTTTATCAAGTGTTGGCGTTACTTTTACATTAAACTGTTCATTATCACGCTTTACTTGTAACGTAATTTCTTTATTTGGGTTTTCACGTACAATGGTAACAACATCTTTCCATGTACTTGTGTTTTTCCCATCGATTGCTTGAATTGTATCATTTTCTTTTAATCCGGCTTGCTCGGCTGCACTATTCTCCATTACTTTTCCGACCATTGGCTTGTCAACAGGAACACCTTGTACAAATCCAAGAATCACAAAAATAACAAATGCTAAAATGAAGTTCATTGCAGGACCTGCAAAGATTGTTAAGGCACGTTGACCCAATTTCTTGGAGCCGAATTGCCTATTATACGGAGCAATTTGTATTTCTTCACCAGCAGTAATAATACGAGCCTTTTCATTCACTCGGAATGTTTGAAGCTCTTCCTCGTACTCTTCATAGCCCGAAATTGTTAAATTATGCTCTAAATCAGCTTGTTCGACTTCAATGACACGAACATTTGGATACTTTTCATATCCATCAAAAACTAATTTCGCAACTTCGTCTTTTTCATTTAATACAAGGCCAACCTTTTTTCCAGGCTTTAACTCAACTGTGTCTGCATCCTCGCCAGCCATTCTTACATAGCCACCAAGGGGCAGTAATCGAATCGTATACACCGTTTCATTCTTTTCAAATGAGAATATTTTCGGACCAAAACCAATCGCAAACTCACGGCATAAAATACCTGCTCTTTTTGCGAAATATAGATGCCCTAGCTCATGGAAAAATACGAGTGCACCGAAAATTAATATAAAGGCAATCGCTGTATTCAATTCCATACCACCTTTGCTAAATTTGTTCCATCACAAACCGTCTTGTGGTTGCATCAATTTCCAGAATTTCCTCTAAGCTCGGACGTGCAATGACATTGTGATGGTTCATTGCTTTTTCAATGAGGTCTTCCACTGTTAAGAAACCAATTCTCTTTTGTAAAAACGCTTCAACAGCTACTTCATTCGCTGCATTCATTACAGCTGGCATACTTCCACCTGTTTTTCCAGCTTCATACGCAAAACGCAAACAACGGAAACGTTCTTGGTTCATTTTCTCAAAATGCAATGTTCCCATTTCCCATAAATTTAACTGCTTTGTGTCTGAAAGAGGTAATCGATCAGGATATGTAAGTGCGTATTGAATTGGTACTCGCATATCAGGTGAGCCAAGCTGTGCCATCACACTACGATCTTCAAATTCAACCATAGAATGAATAATACTTTCTTTATGTAAAACAACATCGATTTGCTCATAAGGGATACCAAAAAGCCAATGTGCTTCAATTACTTCTAGCCCCTTATTCATCATTGTAGCAGAATCAATTGTAATTTTCGAACCCATTGACCAGTTTGGATGTCGAAGCGCATCTTCTACGGTCACATGATGCAATTCATCTCTCGTTTTATCACGGAAACTTCCACCAGAAGCCGTAATAATTAGTCGAGAAATTCTTTTTTCATTTTCACCATTCAAGCATTGAAAAATAGCTGAATGTTCACTGTCTACTGGAAGTAACGAAACATTATGTTTTCGTGCTGCTTCCATTACAAGATGCCCTGCGGTTACTAACGTTTCTTTGTTTGCAATTCCGATTGTTTTTTTCGCCTCAATTGCACGAAGTGTTGGTAACAACCCTACGCTACCTACAACAGCATTTACTACAATCTCTGCATCTGGATGTAATGCTACTTCTAAAAGCCCTTCACTACCATATACAATTTTTGTATTACCAGAGACAGCTTGTAATTTTAAAACATCTTCCTCTCTTTGCACAGAGACAATTTGCGGAGAAAATTCTTGAATTACCTTTACTGCGTAGTCAATATTTTTCCCTACAGAAAAAGCAACGAGACGGAATTGGTCTGGGTGCGAGCGTAATACATCTAAAGTTTGTGTACCAATTGATCCGCTTGCACCTAATAAACTAATGTTTTTCATGACTCCAACCCCTCGTTCATTTATTAATTGTATTGTAATAAGAAGTAGAGAATTGGTAAAACAAATAACCAACTATCTGTTCGATCTAATATACCACCATGTCCAGGTAAAATTGTACCTGAATCTTTTACGCCATAATGACGTTTAAATGCAGATTGTACTAAATCACCAATTTGTCCAAAAATAGAAATGATAATTGTCAACACAATTAAAATCCCTACATTAGCCTCAACTGGGAAGAACATATTGTAAACAAGTGCCACAACAATCCCACAAACGATGCCGCCTAATGAACCTTCAATCGTTTTATTCGGACTAATTTCTGGCCATAATTTTCTTTTTCCTAATGCTTTCCCTACGAAATATGCGCCTGAATCGGTAGCCCATATAACAAATAATGCGCAAAACACATATTTAATTCCTAAAATTCTCGTTTCATTCAAATATAAGAATCCCATTGCAACATATGTTGTTGCCATTAGTAAAAAGGAAGCATGGTCAAAAGTAAATGTATTCTTAGAAAGGACTGTATATGATAAAAGTAATAAAACAATCACAAATGTGATTTCTAATTTACCTAATCCAATCCAAGTAAACAGTTCTGATGCACTACTTGGAATTAAAATAACCCATAATAATACTGCAGCTAAAACTGTTGGTATTGAAATAAGCGTAAGCTTATTCATACGAATTAATTCATATAAACCTATAGAAGCAAGTGCATACACTAAAACCGTAAAAGGCACGCCACCGTAAATTACGATGGGAATGAATAGCGCGGCAGCAACCACTCCAGTAATAATTCTCTGTTTCACTACCAAACCCTCTCTTTCTACACGCCTCCGAATCTGCGCCCTCTATGTTGAAAGTCTGTAATCGCATTTAGCAAATGTTCCTCGGTAAAATCTGGCCAATACACATCTGTAAACCAAAACTCCGAATATGCAATTTGCCATAACATGAAATTACTAATACGTAGCTCTCCGCTCGTACGAATTAACAACTCTGGATCAGGTAAAGAACTCGTCATTAAGTAGGAAGAAAGCATTTCTTCACTTACATCTTCAACACGAATTTTTCCTTCCTCACTATCTTTCACCATATGTTGCACAGCAGAAACGATCTCATCTCGACTTCCATAGTTTAACGCGAAATTAAGAATTAATCCCGTATTCTCTTTCGTATCTTCCATGGCCTTTTCCATCGCTCTGCGTGTGTGCGTAGGAAGACGATCTTGTTGTCCTATCACTCGGACTTGTACGTTCTCTTCAATCAATTCTGGTAAAAATGTACCTAGAAATTCTTCTGGAAGCCTCATTAAATAGTCAACTTCCTTTTTCGGTCTTTTCCAGTTCTCAGTTGAAAAAGCATAAAGAGTTAACACTTTCACATTAAGTTTGCTTGCAAATTTTGTGATTTTCTTTACAACTTGCATGCCTTCATGATGTCCCGCAATACGAGGCATCGCTCTCCTCTTTGCCCATCTTCCATTACCATCCATAATGATGGCAATATGTTCTGGGATGTATCCTTTTTTCACTTTTTCAACGAGATGATCAAACGATGCGACCTTTTTACTTTTAAAAAAAGGAAAGTTTTTAAACATCATTCATACCCTCCAGCAAGCAGACGTATGCCTAAAAGTGTAAAAAGACCCCCTTAAGAAGAGGGTCATATTTGCGAAGGTATCGCTATTACACTTCCATGATTTCTTTTTCTTTGTTTTTTGCGATTTCGTCAACTTTTGCAATATATTTATCTGTTTCTTTTTGGATATCTTCAGTATATCCTCTTAAATCATCTTCTGTAATATCGCCAGCTTTTTCAAGCTTCTTAAGATCATCGTTACTGTCACGACGTACGTTACGAACAGCAACTTTTGCTTCTTCAGCATATTTTTTCACAACTTTTACAAGATCGCGACGACGCTCTTCTGTTAATGCAGGGAATGCAATACGAATTACAGTTCCATCATTAGAAGGATTTAAGCCTAAATCTGCTTTTAAGATTGCTTTTTCAATATCACCGATAGAAGTTTTATCATAAGGTTGAATTACAAGTAAACGTGCTTCTGGAACTGTAATGTTCGCTAATTGCACAACAGGTGTTGGTGCACCATAGTAATCAACTTGTACCTTATCTAATACAGACGAGCTTGCACGACCTGCGCGAACTGTTGCCAATTCACGAGAGTAAGCAGCAACTGCTTTTTCCATTTTTTCATTTGAAGACTTCAATACTTGTTGTCCCATATTTATTTCCCCCTTACAACTGTTCCGATATTTTCGCCTAAAACGGCACGTTTAATGTTACCTTTTTCCATAACCGAGAATACAATTAATGGAATATCATTGTCCATACATAAAGAAGAAGCTGTTGAATCCATTACACCTAAACCTTCTTTTAATACATCTAAGTAAGTAAGTGTTTCGTATTTCGTAGCTGTTGGGTCAAGAGATGGATCTGCATTATATACGCCATCTACATTGTTTTTCGCCATTAAGATAACGTCTGCTTCGATTTCCGCTGCACGTAGTGCTGCCGTTGTATCTGTAGAGAAATATGGGTTACCTGTACCTGCTGCAAAGATCACAACACGTTTTTTCTCTAGATGACGAATTGCTTTACGACGAATGTAAGGCTCTGCTACTTGACGCATTTCGATTGAAGTTTGAACACGAGTTTGAATTCCAACATTCTCTAGGCTATCTTGAAGAGCTAATGAGTTCATAACTGTTGCTAACATACCCATGTAATCTGCTCCAGCACGATCCATTCCCATTTCACTTCCGATTTTTCCACGCCAAATGTTTCCGCCACCAACAACAACAGCAACCTCTACATCAAGTTCTGCAATTTCTTTCACTTGTTCTGCAACTGATTTAATAACAGACGGGTTAATTCCAAATCCTTGTTCGCCAGCTAACGCTTCTCCGCTTAGCTTTAATACGACACGATTATATTTCGGTTTACTCATAATGAACCTCCAATTGCTTACATCTTTATTTTAAAAAAGGGAACACAATGTGTTCCCTAATCTTTATTAGTTGCTACCTTTTACTTGGTTCATTACTTCTTCAGCAAAGTTGTCTTCGCGTTTTTCGATACCTTCACCAACAGCGTAGCGAACGAATCCTTTTAATGTTCCGCCTTTAGACTCAACGAACTGACGAACTTTCATATCAGGGTTTTTAACGAATGCTTGGTCAAGTAAGCAAATTTCTTCGAAGAATTTGCCTAGACGGCCTTCAACCATTTTTGCAACGATTTTTTCAGGCTTGCCTTCGTTTAAAGCTTGTTGTGTCAATACTTGACGCTCATGCTCAACTTCTTCAGCTGTTACAGCATCGCGGTCGATGTATTTAGGGTTAACTGCTGCGATGTGCATTGCTACATCTTTAGCAGCAGCTTCGTCAGTAGAACCTTCAAGAACTGTTAATACACCAATACGTCCACCCATGTGTAGGTAAGCGCCGAATGCATCCGCATCAGTTTTTGATACGATTTCGAAACGACGAAGTGTAAGTTTTTCACCAATTTTAGCGATTGCTTCGTTGATGTGCTCTTCTACTGTTTTGCCGCCTTCGATTGTTTGAGCCATAGCTTCTTCAATGTTAGCTGGTTTGTTAGTTAATAAGTGTGCAGCTAATTCTTTAATTAATGCTTGGAAACCTTCGTTTTTCGCAACGAAATCAGTTTCAGAGTTTAATTCTAAGATTAAACCTTCGTTACCGTTTGTTTCGATGAAAGTTAAGCCTTCAGCAGCGATGCGGTCTGCTTTTTTAGCAGCTTTTGCAATACCTTTTTCACGTAAGAAGTCAATTGCTTTCTCCATGTCGCCATTAGTCTCAGTTAAAGCTTTTTTGCAGTCCATCATACCTGCGCCTGTTTTTTCACGAAGTTCTTTTACCATTTGTGCAGTGATTGCCATATTTTTCATCCTCCTAAAATATGTATTTATACCTTTTATAAAGGTGTTTATACCTTAAAAAAGGTGATAAAAGGCCGAACCCCTTATCACCTTTCCAAATTTGTTACGCAGTAACAGTTTCTTCACCTTGTTTTGCTTCAAGGATCGCGTCTGCCATTTTAGATGTAAGAAGTTTTACAGCACGAATTGCATCATCGTTTGCTGGGATAACGTGATCGATTTCGTCTGGATCACAGTTTGTATCAACGATACCGATGATTGGAATGTGTAATTTGCGTGCTTCAGCAACTGCAATACGCTCTTTACGAGGGTCTACTATGAATAATGCACTTGGAAGACCTTTCATATCTTTAATACCGCCTAAGAATTTCTCAAGACGCTCTAACTCTTTTTTAAGTTGAACAACTTCTTTCTTAGGAAGTACTTCGAAAGTACCATCTTCTTGCATTCTTTCGATGTCTTTAAGACGCTTGATACGCTTTTGGATTGTTTGGAAGTTTGTTAAAGTTCCACCTAACCAACGTTGGTTAACGAAGTACATACCAGCACGAGTTGCTTCTTCTTTAATAGCTTCTTGTGCTTGTTTTTTAGTACCTACGAATAAAATGTCTCCACCTTCAGCAGCGATGTCGCGCATCGTTCTGTAAGCTTCCTCAACTTTTTTCACAGTTTTTTGTAAGTCGATGATGTAGATACCGTTACGCTCTGTGAAAATGTAACGCTTCATTTTTGGGTTCCAACGACGAGTTTGATGTCCGAAATGAACACCAGCTTCAAGCAATTGCTTCATAGAAATTACTGACATAATATAGTTCCTCCTAAATGGTTTTTGATATCCTCCGTTTACTTCATCTCTAAGCGAAACTACAAACGTAGCACCAACACTTAAATCAGCAAACGTGTGTACTTTGTACTGACACCACTGCTTACTATATCATACTGAAATATTACAATCAAGTCGAAAATGCGAACAATGTAAAACTTTCTTTGTTCACACTCGAATTCTAGTATTACCAACCTGCATTTCTTTTAAGCAAAAAAGTGAAATTCAACTCATAGCTTTTCCAAAGAACACGATTATGACGCTTTTTACAGACACCATTAATCTTTTACACACAAAAAACTCTCCTCAAAAAACGAGGAGAGTTTTATAAATTAGTTTGTTTTTAATTTAGCAAGTTCCTGTAGAAACTTGTCGTTTAGCACTTTAATGTATGTTCCTTTCATACCTAAAGAGCGAGATTCAATAACACCAGCACTTTCTAATTTACGTAGTGCATTTACGATTACAGAGCGAGTAATTCCTACGCGATCA
The DNA here is from genome assembly GCF_053345335.1 of Bacillus sp. M5A3_1b. Lineage (NCBI taxonomy): Bacteria > Bacillati > Bacillota > Bacilli > Caryophanales > Bacillaceae > Bacillus > Bacillus sp. M5A3_1b. The sequence continues at coordinate 142,876 of NZ_JBKEZY010000001.1, forward strand.
GCAATTTTACTTGCAACAAGTAAACCTTCTGTTCCATTTAATTCTTCGAAGATATGCTCAATCGCTTCTAACTCACTGTAAGATAATGAGCTAATCGCCATTTGAACAACAGCTTTACTACGTGCTTCCTCTTCGATTTCTTCTGCTTTTTCACGTAAGATTTCCATACCTACTACAGTTGAACTGTATTCAGCAAGGATTAAATCATCGTCTAAGAACTCTTGACCAAGACGAGCTAACACTAATGTGCCTAGACGCTCACCGCCACCAACGATTGGTACGATTGTAGTTAAACCTTGACCAAATAATTCTCTATTTTCTACTGGGAATGCTGTGTAAGCACTGTTTACATCTAAGTTTGAAGATGTTTCTGTAATGTTGAATAAGCTTTGCGTGTATTCTTCCGGGAATTGACGCTCTGCAAGCATTTGTTTCATACGCTCATTCTCAATTTGTTGGTGAATTGCATAACCTAGTAATTTACCACGACGGCTTACTACGAATACGTTCGCTTCGATTACTTCACACATTGTGTCAGACATTTCTCTAAAGTTTACAGGCTTTCCTGCTGCGCTCTGTAATAACGCATTTAATTTTCTTGTTTTTGCTAATAATTCCATTTCAAAAGTTCCTCCTACATGTTACTTACATATTTTTTCATCACTTGGAAACTAGGGCGAGTCACCTGATGACACTATTACAAAATAAACTGGCTCACATCTTTATTTTTAGCAATCGTTGCTAATTTCTCCTCAACGTATTGAGGTGTTATCGTTATTTTCTCTAACGTAATTTCAGATGCTTCAAACGATAAATCTTCAAGGAGTTTCTCCATAATCGTATGAAGTCTTCTTGCTCCAATATTATCTGTATCCTGATTAACTTGATAAGCAATCTCAGCAATCTTACGAATAGCTTCGTCTGAAAATTCAATTTCTATACCTTCAGTCGCTAATAAAGCCATATATTGTTTAATTAACGCATTGTCAGGCTCGATTAATATTTTAACAAAATCATCTGTCGATAATTTTGTTAATTCTACTCGAATCGGAAATCTCCCTTGCAGTTCCGGAATTAAATCCGACGGTTTAGACATATGAAACGCTCCAGCTGCAACGAATAAAATATAATCCGTTTTTACTGATCCGTATTTTGTCGCAACATTCGATCCTTCTACAATTGGTAAAATGTCACGTTGCACACCTTCACGTGATACATCTACGCTATTCGACTGCTTACCAGCAATTTTGTCAATTTCATCGATAAAAATAATCCCGAGCTGTTCAGCACGATAAACAGCCTCTTGTGTAACTTCATCCATATCAATTAAGCGCTGTGCTTCCTCATTTGTCAAGAGTTTTCTTGCTTCTTTCACAGAAAGTTTACGTTTTTTTGTTTTTTTCGGCATAAAACTCCCTAATGCATCCTGGAAATTCATTCCCATTTGTTCCATGCCAGTTCCTTGTAACATATCGAACATGGAAGACTGTTGCTCAGTCACTTCAATCGATACAATTTCATCTTCAAGAAGTCCTGCAGCAAGCTTTCTTTCCACATCTTGACGTTTCTTTTCGATTTCAACATCTTCCTGTGCATCAGATGTTTGATTCGAATTTTGAGCACCGCCAAATAGCATTTCTAATGGGTTTTTAAATCCAGATTGTTTCTCCGGACTCGGCACTAAAATTTCAACAAGACGTTGGTTCGCTTGTTCTTCTGCTTTGTCTTGTACTTTAATTACCATTTCTTCTTTCACGATACGAACTGATGTTTCCACAAGGTCACGTACCATCGATTCTACATCTCTACCTACATATCCAACTTCTGTAAATTTGGTAGCTTCAACCTTAATAAAAGGTGCTCCAACGAGTTTCGCCATTCGTCGTGCTACCTCTGTTTTACCAACACCTGTCGGTCCAATCATTAAAATATTTTTAGGTGCAATTTCATCACGTAGATTTTCAGCTAATTTACTTCGACGATATCGATTTCTTAAAGCTACAGCAACCGCTTTCTTCGCATCTTTTTGACCAATAATGTATTGATCTAATTTTTCCACAATTTGACGCGGAGTAAAATGTAAATGCATATAAAATGCCTCCCTTACGATTCTACAATTCTTCCACAATTATATTGTGGTTTGTATAAACACAAATATCGCCAGCAATGTCTAAACTCGCTTTCGCAATTTGCTTCGCTGTTAAATGTTCACTTGCATATTGCTTTAAAGCACGACCTGCAGAAAGCGCATAATTCCCACCAGATCCAATCGCTAAAATCCCATCATCTGGTTCAATCACTTCTCCTGTACCTGAAACAAGAAGCATAGTTGTTTTATCCATGACAATGAGCATCGCTTCTAGCTGACGTAACATTTTGTCGCCACGCCATTGTTTTGCCATCTCAACTGCAGCACGCTGCAAGTTCCCATTGTACTCTTCTAATTTCCCTTCAAACATTTCAAAAAGAGTAAATGCGTCAGCAACGGAACCTGCAAAGCCAGCTAAAACTTTCCCTTGGAAAAGTTTACGGACTTTACGAGCTGTATGTTTCATTACAACTGCATTTCCCATTGTCACCTGACCATCTCCAGCCATTGCACATTCTCCATTATGATGAACTGCAAATATCGTTGTAGCGTGGAAATTTCCCATAGAAAAAACTCCTTTATATGTTTTTATAGCTTTAAAAGCAATTTATGCCCGCGGGTGATGCTTCATGTAGACCGAACGCAATCTTTCTTTAGAGACATGCGTATAAATTTGTGTCGTCGACAAATTCTCATGACCGAGTAGCTCCTGTACAGTACGTAAATCTGCCCCTTCATCTAACATATGAGTAGCAAATGTATGCCTTAACATATGGGGACTTATCCGCATTGTCAGTGAAGCCTTCTTAATGAGCTCGTTTAATACATAGCGTACCCCTCGACTTGTTAGCGGCGTGCCTTTCGCATTTAAAAATACCATATGAGAGTGTTCTTCAGTTTTGTGAGCCAACTGTTTTCTCCCGTTCTCTATATAAGTAATTAAAGCATCTTGCGCATAGCTTCCGAACGGAATATACCTTTGTTTTTTTCCTTTTCCCATTACTAAAATTGTTCCCACCGCGAAGTCAATATCGGTAAGTTGTAAATTGACACATTCACTCACACGGATTCCAGTCGCATACATCAACTCTAATAAAGCTTGATTCCTTTGACCTAGCGGTGTTTCCGTATCAGCAACTTCAAATAATTCCTCTAATTCTTCAGCATATAAAAACTTTGGGATTGACAATTCTTTTTTGGGGAGTGACGCAAGTGCAAACGGATTATCTTTCCGATAACCTTCACGCATCAAAAAACGATATAAACTTCGTAAGCTTGATACTTTTCTTGCGACAGATTTACGGGCTAACTTTTCATCGTGCAACGTCGTTAAGTACAAACGAACATCCGCGTATGTAACATCTAAAAAAGAGGATATGCCTTCTCGCTCCATAAATTGCACAAAATGTTCTAAATCATTTTGATAACTTGCAATTGTATATTTTGAATAATTTCTTTCGATTTGTAAATATCCAACGAATAATTGTAACAATTTCTTCACATTCACACAATTCACCTCAATAAAGGCTACTAAATCGTATCACAACTTAGTAGCCTTTGCAAGAAATTTAACTAAATATTTACAAAATTTTGAATTGTTTCTAAAGCGCGTGTTGCATATGCTTCATTTCGTTCTGCTTTCCTCTTAACTTTCTTCTCTAACGGTGCAAACAAACCGAAGTTTGCATTCATCGGCTGGAAGTTTTTCGCGTTTGTCGCAGTAATATAATTCGCCATACTTCCCATTGCAGTTACAGGCGGTAATACAACCGGCTCTTCACCTTTCACAAGTCGAGCAGCGTTAATACCCGCTAGTAATCCTGACGCCGCTGATTCAACATATCCCTCTACTCCAGTCATTTGACCAGCGAAGAATAAATCATCACGTTGTTTATATTGATATGTTGGACGAAGCAAGTTAGGTGAATTAATAAACGTATTACGATGCATTACACCATAACGTACAATCTCTGCGTTTTCCAGTCCTGGAATCAACTGTAACACTTCTTTTTGTGGTCCCCACTTTAAATGCGTTTGGAAACCTACGATATTGTATAACGTTCCTGCTGCATCATCTTGACGTAACTGAACAACAGCATATGGCGTTTTTCCTGTTTTCGGATCTTCTAATCCAACAGGTTTCATCGGTCCAAATACTAGCGTCTGTCTTCCTCTACTTGCCATAACTTCTACCGGCATACAGCCTTCAAAGAAAATTTCTTTTTCAAATTCTTTTAAAGGTACTGTTTCAGCAGCAATTAAAGCCTCGTAAAAACGGTCAAATTCCTCTTCCGTCATTGGGCAGTTTAAATATGCAGCTTCCCCTTTATCGTAACGAGACTTTAAATATACTTTATTCATATCAATGCTGTCTTTCTCAACAATCGGTGCTGCAGCATCATAGAAATAAAAATAATCTTCGCCTGTTAATTCTTTTAATTGTGCAGCAAGATCAGGAGACGTAAGTGGACCTGTCGCGATAACAGTAGGTCCTTCTGGAATTTCAGTAATTTCTTCATTCATCACAGTTACGTTCGGATGGTTTTTCACATACTCCGTTACCTTTGCCGCAAATTCATGACGATCTACAGCTAAAGCCCCTCCTGCTGGTACAGAGCACTCATCAGCTGCACGAATAATAACAGAGTCCATTAAACGCATTTCTTCTTTAATAACACCAACAGCGTTTGTTAATGTGTTTGCGCGAAGCGAGTTACTGCATACTAACTCTGCAAATTTATCTGTGTGATGAGCTGGCGTTTGCCTTACCGGTCTCATTTCATATAATTTTACTTGGACACCACGTTTTGCAATTTGGTAAGCTGCTTCACTTCCTGCAAGACCTGCGCCAATGACGTTTACTACTTGTGTTGTCATATTTATCACCTTTCCTTTTCTTCCCGAAAAAAATGTGAGCAGTTACGCTCACATTTGTTGTTCTTCTTCATAATCACACGAAATACATTGTACTTGCACGCCTTTTTTCAACTTCTTCTCTACAAGCATACCTTCGCACTTCGGACATTTACGACCAATTGGTTTATCCCAAGATACAAAGTCACACTCTGGATACGTACCGCATCCATAGAAAAGACGTTTCTTTTTATTACTACGGCGTTCAATAATTTGACCTTTATCACACTTCGGACAAGTAACACCGATTTCTTTCACAATCGGTTTTGTATTACGACAATCTGGGAAATTCGAACAAGCCATAAATTTCCCGTATTTACCCATTTTAAAGACCATTGGGTGATCACACAATTCACAGTCTTCCCCAGCTGGTTCATCTTTAATTTCCACTTCACGCATTTCTTTTTCCGCTTTTTCTAAACGCGGTTCAAAGCCTACGTAGAAATCATCAACAATTTTTACCCAATTCGCATTTCCTTCTTCTACTTCATCAAGACTTTGCTCCATGTTAGCAGTAAATTCAATGTTAATAATTTCTGGGAAAAACTCTAAAATAAGTTCAATTACTATTTCACCAAGTTCAGTTGGAACGAAGCGTTTATTATCCAAACCTACGTATCCACGTTTTTGAATCGTTTCAAGTGTCGGCACGTAAGTCGACGGTCTTCCAATTCCAAGCTCTTCAAGTGTTCTTACTAGACGAGCCTCTGTATAGCGCGGCGGAGGTTGTGTAAAGTGTTGCTTCGGTTCTAAATCCTTCGAAAATACCGTTTCCCCTACTTCTAAAGGTGGCAACATTTTATCCTTTTCTTCAGCCCCGTCATCTTTCGACTCTACATACACTTTCATAAATCCTGGAAACTTTACAACCGATCCACTTGCACGGAACTGAACATTGTTATTAATGAGTCTAGCTGTCACAGTATCCATTATAGCAGACGCCATTTGACTTGCAACAAATCGCTCCCAAATCAGTTTATACAACCGAAGTTGATCACGACTTAAGAAACTCTTTAGTTCCTCTGGCCTTCTCATTACCGAAGTAGGACGAATTGCCTCATGCGCATCTTGCGCGTTCGACTTTTTCGTTTCTTTCTTCTTTTCTGTCCCTATGTATTCCGCACCAAACGCCTCAGTAATGTAAGTACGCGCCTCTGTTTGAGCTGTTTCTGAGATACGTGTTGAGTCAGTTCTCATATACGTAATAAGACCTACAGTCCCTTGCTTTCCAAGATCTATACCTTCATACAATTGCTGCGCGAGCATCATTGTTTTCTTTGCTCGCATGTTTAACTTACGCGCTGCCTCTTGTTGCAAGGAAGATGTTGTAAACGGTAATGCAGGATTACGTTTTCGCTCTTTTCGCGTTACATTTTCAACTGAAAACGCATTATCTTTCATCTGTTCAATTATTTCATTCACTTGCGTTTCATTCGTTAATTGAACTTTTTCACCATCTACACCGTAAAAACTTGCTTCAAATGTGTCTTTCCCTTTCACAAATTCTGTCTTAATTGTCCAGAATTCTTCAGGCTCAAAGATTTGAATTTCTTTTTCACGTTCGATAATTAAACGAACTGCTACAGATTGTACGCGTCCTGCACTTAATCCTTTTTTTACTTTCTTCCATAATAAAGGACTAATATTGTAACCAACAAGACGATCTAGTATACGCCTTGCTTGCTGTGCATCTACTAAATCCATATTAATCGCACGAGGATGTTTAAATGATTCTTTTATTGCATCTTTTGTAATCTCATTAAACACAACTCGGCAATCTGATTCAACGTCCACATTTAACGTATTGGCTAAATGCCAAGCAATCGCTTCCCCTTCGCGGTCTGGATCGGCCGCGAGATAGACTTTCTTTGCTTTTTTGGCCGCTGATTTTAAATCTTTTAAGACGGGACCTTTACCACGAATGGTAATATACTTCGGGGTGAAGTTGTTCTTTACTTCTATCCCCATTTGGCTTTTAGGTAAATCGCGAACGTGTCCCATAGACGCGACAACTTTGTATTTTTTCCCTAAATATTTCTCAATGGTCTTCGCCTTAGAAGGCGACTCCACGATTACGAGGTAATCTGACATGCTAGTGCCTCCTTAAGAGGTGGATTCAAGTCTTCATCAATCTTATTGATTTCTCTTGTTTTTGTCAATCAAGAATGAATATACCATACAGTGCCTATCTACCATTTGTCAATAATTGTTTAATAAAAACATAAAAATATAAAGTTAATTTAAAACTTCTTCCAAGATATCTTCTGCATTTCTTACTAGTTTTGCTCCTTGTTGAATCAGATGATTCGTTCCTGATGCACTATCTATAAATATAGGTCCAGGAAGTGCAAATACCTCTCTATTTTGCTCTAAAGCAAGGTCCGCAGTAATAAGTGTTCCACTTCTTGATTTCGCTTCTACAACTAAAACACCCTTACTTATACCACTAATAATCCGGTTCCTTTTTGGAAAATACCATTTTTTCGGTGCATAGTGCGGCGGATACTCTGTTAATAACAATATATATTCATTCCACGTTTCATATAAATGTCTATTCTCTTTTGGATACATATACGATAATCCATGTCCTAGTATTGCAATAGTCGGGCAATGCCGTCTTACTGTAATTTCATGAGACATTGTATCTATCCCTCTTGCAAACCCACTGACAATAAGCCATTCCCTTTCTAATAATGGGTGTAAAATAAATTTTAAACTCTCATGTCCATATAAAATTGGTTCTCTCGTTCCAATAACTGCTAATTTATTCGCTTTACTGAGAAAACACTTCTCTCCTTTTCCATATAATACAAATGGGGGATCCTGTATTTCACGTAATAATTGTGGATAATCTTCGTCCCATATAGTCATATAGAAGATTCGATTTTTCTCTAAATAAGATATATATTGTGGGAGATTTGAACTTTGAAGAAAATTTACTAATTCTAAAGATTTTTTCGAGGATATTCCAGTGTAGTATTCCATTTGTTTTGTATTAAACGTGTATATTCCCTTCAATTCAGGATCGACATATAGTAGTCTTTCCATTGCCTTCCAATGATCTGCTAAAAAATAATGAAGATGTAATAATCGTTCTCTTTTCATCTTAATTCTCCTTACCCATAATTTTTATTATGTAAACAAGAATTGCGTAAAAAGACACCTTCAAGCAAGAAGGTGTCTTTCAACAGATTAGTAGTTTTTACAAGTCTCAAATAGACCTTTTTCTTTTAAGACAGAGATTAGTGTTTCACCCATAACGGCTGGAGTTTCCGCTACTTTAATACCACAAGCTTCCATCGTTTTAATCTTTTCAGCAGCAGTTCCTTTACCACCAGAAATGATTGCACCAGCATGGCCCATACGTTTGCCAGCAGGCGCTGTTTGGCCACCAATGAAGCCTACAACAGGTTTTGTCATATTAGCTTTCACCCATTCAGCCGCCTCTTCTTCCGCTGTACCACCAATTTCACCAATCATAATTACAGCATGTGTTTCTTCATCTTCATTAAATGCTTTTAACGCATCTATAAAGTCCGTACCGTTAACTGGGTCCCCGCCGATACCTACAGCAGTAGATTGGCCAATACCTTCTTGTGTTAACTGATGTACAGCCTCATACGTTAATGTACCAGAGCGAGATACGATACCTACATGGCCTTTTTTATGAATGTACCCTGGCATAATACCAATTTTACATTCATCAGGCGTAATAACACCAGGACAGTTTGGTCCAAGTAAACGTGTATGTTTACCCGCCATATATCTCTTTACATTTACCATATCTAATACAGGAATACCTTCAGTAATACATACTACTAAATCGATTTCTGCATCAACTGCTTCCATAATTGCATCAGCCGCAAAAGCGGGTGGAACGTATACAACTGAAGCGTTTGCGCCTGTTGCTTTCACTGCATCTTCTACAGTATCAAATACTGGTACACCTTCAATATCAGTGCCACCTTTACCTGGCGTTACACCACCGACAATTTTCGTACCGTATTCAATCATTTGTTTTGTGTGGAATAAACCTTGAGAACCTGTAATACCTTGAACAATAACTTTTGTATCTTTATTAACTAATACGCTCATTTTTCTCCCCCGCTTTCTATTAGCCCACTAGTGAAACAATTTTTTGTGCACCGTCTGCCATAGATTCTGCTGCAACAATATTTAAGCCAGACTCATTTAAAATTTTCTTACCTAACTCTACGTTTGTACCTTCAAGACGTACAACTAAAGGCAATTCAAGACCTACTTGTTTCGTCGCTTCAATAACACCTTCTGCGATAACATCACACTTCATAATGCCACCAAAAATGTTAACGAAGATACCTTTTACATTTTTGTCAGAAAGGATAATTTTGAATGCTTCTGTAACTTTTTCAGCTGTTGCACCGCCACCAACATCTAAGAAGTTAGCTGGATCGCCATGGTAATGTTTAATGATATCCATTGTAGCCATCGCTAAACCTGCACCATTAACCATACAACCGATATTTCCATCTAAAGGAATGTAGTTTAAGTCATATTTAGAAGCTTCAATTTCTTTTGAATCTTCTTCATCAAGATCACGAAGTTCTAAAATGTCTTTATTGCGATATAAAGCATTAGAATCAAAGTTTAATTTCGCATCTAATGCCATAACTTTACCGTCACCTGTTGTAACAAGTGGATTGATCTCCGCGATAGAGCAATCTTTTTCGATAAACGCACGGTATAAGCCCATCATAAACTTCACAGCTTGTCCTACAAGCTCTTTTGGAATATTGATGTTAAACGCGATTCGGCGCGCTTGGAAGCCTTGTAAGCCTACTGCTGGATCAATATATTCTTTAAAGATCTTTTCAGGTGTTTGCTCTGCTACTTCTTCAATTTCTGTTCCACCTTCTTCAGATGCCATTAAAACAACTTGAGAAGTTGCACGATCTAAAACTAGACCAACATAATATTCTTTTTTAATATCGCAACCTTCTTCGATAAGTAAGCGTTTTACTTCCTTACCTTCAGGACCTGTTTGATGTGTCACAAGTGTAGTTCCTAAAATGCTCTCTGCATATGTACGAACTTCATCTAAATTTTTTGCAACTTTTACTCCGCCAGCTTTGCCGCGTCCACCAGCGTGAATTTGTGCTTTTACTACACATACATCCGTTCCTAATTCTTTCGCTGCTTCTACAGCTTCTTCTACTGTAAATGCAACCTTCCCGTTCGGAACGCTAACCCCATAGCTTTTAAGGACTGCCTTACCTTGGTACTCATGGATATTCATGGTCCCATCCTCCCCTGTTTTCCTGTTTTACTCGAAAAGTTTTTTAATGTTTAAAAAACATTACATTGCCATTGTATAAGATGATTGGCACGCTGTCTACAATAAAGTGTCAGAAAACTGAAATCGCTTTATTCTTTTTTGAAAATAATAATGTTCATATACCAAAATAAAAAAATAAGCTGCATATTCGCAGCTTATTTTTGAATCGTATCTTTAATTGGTGCAAACGATTTACGATGTTCTTCTAATACTCCATGCGCTTCAATCGCTTCTAAATGTTGTTTTGTGCCATATCCCATATGTTGTTCAAATCCGTATGCAGGATACTTTTCTCCAAGCTCTTTCATCATACGATCTCTCGTTACTTTCGCAATAATGGATGCAGCTGAAATAGAAATACTTTTCGCATCACCTTTAATAATGGATGTTTGCGGAATTGGTGTAGGAAGTTTCATCGCATCAATTAATAAATGTTCTGGTGCACAAGATAAATTCGCAACAGCATCTAACATCGCTTGTTTCGTCGCTTGATAAATATTTATCTCATCAATAACTTGTGGTGATACAATTCCAACTCCAATTGCAATTGCTTGTGCTTTAATTTCATCATAAAAACGCTCTCGCTTCGCCTCACTCAGCTTTTTCGAGTCATTTAACCCTGGAATATAAAAATCTTCCGGAAGGACAACAGCTGCCGTCACGACAGGCCCAGCTAGCGGCCCACGCCCTACTTCATCTATACCTGCAATAAATGTGAGCCCTTTTTCACGTAATGCAATCTCATACTTGGACATTTCGAAAAACTTTTCTTTTTCTTTCTGCGCTAACTCTTTTTGTTTATGCCACTTCAAAATGAGCTTTTGTACCCCTTTTCGCTCATCTTTCATTAATATTTGAAAGCGGTCGTCCTCTTCACTCATAATTTTTTGCAGTAAATGTTCCGCTTCTTGAATAGTCACTTTTTGCATTCACGCACACTCCTTTTATATACAAAAAAGAAAAGACGTACAAACGCACGTCTTATACTTCTTCTACTTTTTCAACACCTTCTACTTGCTCCGCAAACTCTTCTGGTGTTTCAAACGTCATTTTCCCAAGTTTCCCACCACGAAGCTCACGAAGTATAAGCTCAGATGTTTTATCGTAATCAATCATTCCGCCGCCCATTAAACAGCCTCTATTTTTTCCAATTGCATCAAATAACTCCACAATATCTTCTGGAATTTCATTTAAATTATATCGATCTTTCAAACGTTCTGGATAATGTTTTTCCATAAAACGTAAAGCGTAAACAGCAACATCTTGTAAATTTAAAATTGAATCTTTAATTGCGCCTGTTGTCGCTAAACGAAGACCCACCAATTGATCTTCAAATTTAGGCCATAAAATACCCGGTGTATCTAACAGTTCCATTTCCTTCCCAACTTTAATCCATTGTTGAGCTGTTGTTACACCAGGACGATCTCCTGTTTTAGCAATATTTTTCTTCGCCAACTTATTAATTAACGTAGATTTACCAACATTCGGTATACCTACAATTAATGCACGAATTGCTCTCGGTCTAATACCTTTTGCAACCATTTTATCAAATTTTTCTTTCACCAACACTTTACAAGCCGCTGCAATTTCCTTCATACCTTGTCCAGCTTGTGCGTTAATTGAAATTGCCATTTGGCCTTTTTCTTTAAAATATGCAATCCATTGCTTTGTTAAACGATCATCTGCCATATCCGCTTTATTTAAAACAACAAGCCTCGGCTTATGTGTAATAATCTCATCGATCATTGGATTTCGAGAAGATAAAGGTAATCGAGCATCTACAAGCTCAATTACAACATCAATTAACTTTAATTTTTCTGTTACTTGGCGTCTAGCCTTTGCCATATGTCCCGGGAACCATTGAATTACCATGTTGCCACCTTCTTTTTCTTTTATTTCACAATACGAGCATCTTTTAACGGCCAATATAGTATATTTGCTTTTCCAATCACTTGGTCCATTGAAATTGTACCAATCGAACGGCTATCTTTACTAAAACGACGATTATCGCCTAAAACAAATAATTGACCTTCTGGAACAGTTTTCTTCCCTGTCATTTCTTCAAGAGTAAAATCATATGTAAGCGGTCCGTCAGCAATTTGTTTTTTTTGCTTGTCTAAATACGGCTCCTCATAAGCCTTTCCGTTAACATATAGTTTATCATTACGATACTCTATTTCATCGCCTGGCAGGCCGATAATGCGCTTAATATAATCTTTATCTTCCGTTGCTCGGAATACGATAATATCAAATCGTTTCGGATCTCCTATGTGATAACCAATTTTATTGACAATCATTCGATCGCGATCATGTAAAGTAGACGCCATCGATACTCCATCTACGAGAATTGGAGCAAAGAAAAACTGTCTAATAACACCCGCTAATACAACAGCAATCAAAATTGCTTTGATCCATTCCCAAAGTGAACTCTTTTCTTTTTTCATGCGTTTCCCCTCCACGATTATGTAAGCTGCTCGTATTATATCAAAATTTTATATAGATTGGAAAAAGGGAGCTTGTGTATTTACAAGCTCCCATACATGTCTTATCGAATTTCTTTAATACGTGCTTTTTTACCGCGAAGGTTACGTAAGTAGTATAACTTAGCACGACGTACTTTACCACGACGAAGTACTTCAAGTTTCGCGATTCTTGGCGTGTGAACTGGGAATGTACGCTCAACACCTACACCGTAAGAAATCTTACGAACTGTGAATGTTTCACTGATTCCGCCACCACGACGTTTAATTACAACACCTTCGAAAAGCTGAATTCTTTCACGAGTTCCCTCAACTACTTTTACGTGTACACGTAAAGTGTCTCCAGGACGGAATGAAGGAAGGTCAGTTTTTAATTGGCCTTGAGTAATTTCTGCGATTAATTGTTGCATATTAAATTCTCTCCTTTAAACAGATGCTCTTATAAAGTCTTAATAAATTACAGCGGAACATCGTTAATACGGCCACTGATTTCAGTAGCACAAGTGTTATAATAGCATATTGCTAGGACTGTTGCAATAGAAAATATATCAAGCCCTTACTTGTCTTCTTTAATTTGTTCTAACCATTTCGCTTCTTGCTTAGATAATTCTCGTTCTTCCAGTAAATCCGGTCTACGCGTGTACGTACGACGTAGTGATTCTTTGTGTCGCCATTCATCAATATTTTTATGATTTCCTGACATTAGTACATCCGGTACCTTCATACCACGAAAATCAGCTGGACGTGTATAATGAGGATGTTCTAATAAACCTGTACTAAACGAATCCTCGACTTGTGAAGCATGATTTCCTAGCACTCCCGGGAGGAGACGCACGACACTATCCGTAATAACCATAGAGGCTAACTCTCCGCCGGTTAATACGTAGTCACCGATAGAAATTTCATCCGTTACGAGATGCTCACGAATTCGTTCATCGTACCCTTCATAATGACCACACACAAAAATAACATGCTCTTCTTCAGCAAGTTCTTCTGCCTTCTTCTGCGTAAAACGCTCTCCTTGTGGACACATTAGGACAACTCTCGGTTTACGTTCTGTTTCCTTCGTTAACTCTTCCACTGCATCAAAGATGGGCTGGGGGGTTAATACCATCCCAGCGCCACCACCATACGGATAATCATCTACGCTATTATGCTTACTCGTTGTATAATCGCGGAAATTGACAACACGAAGCTCTACCGCTTCTTTTTCTTGTGCTTTCTTTAAAATTGAAGATCCAAACACACCCGTAAACATATCTGGAAACAATGTTAAAATGTCAATTTTCATTATAATAGCCCTTCCATTACATGAATGGTTACTAATTTATTCTCAATGTTAACTTGAAGTACAACATCATCAATATAAGGAATTAATAGATCTTGGCCTTTTGGACGTTTAATTACCCAAACATCATTTGCACCAGGAGATAAAATTTCTTTTATTGTTCCTAACGCTTCTCCTTCTTCCGTTACAACATTGCAACCAATAATTTCATGGTAGTAGTATTCGCCTTCAGCTAGTTCACCTAACTGCTCTTCTGGTACTTTTATTAAAGAACCTTTAAACTTCTCTGCTTCATCTACATTATTGTATCCTTCAAATGTTAATAGATCAAATGTCTTATGTTGACGATGAGAAGTTACTTTCACTGGAAGGTAGTCTGTACTTTTCTCATTACTTATGTATAACGTGTTTCCTACTTTATATCGCTCTTCTGGAAAATCAGTACGAGAAATAACACGTATTTCTCCTCTTACGCCATGAGTATTTACAATTTTTCCTACGTTAAACCATTTTGTCATAAATAGTATGTCACCCCTGGTTTCTATATAAATTAAGCATCTCCATTTCACATATGGAACATGCAACTTCTCTTTAAATGTTAAAAAAGGGAGAGGAAATAACTCCTCGCCCTTTTTACGTTTATTGAATTTCCAGTGTTACTTTTTCATCATTATGATGTCCCACTGAATACAAGAGCATTCGAATTGCTTTCGCAACTTTCCCTTGCTTTCCAATGACTTTTCCAACATCCTCAGGATGTACAGTTAATCGATACTTTATCTCTCCGTTGTAAAGTTCCTGTGTAACTTTTACATCTTCAGGATGATCGACAAGAGGCTTGACAATCGTCTCGACTAACTTCTTCATAGTCATTGCCTCAATTACTTACCTTGTTTAGATAAGTGGAATTTCTCCATGATACCTTGGTTAGAGAATAAGTTACGAACTGTATCAGATGGTTTAGCACCATTTCCTAACCATTTTAATGCTGCTTCTTCGTTGATCTTAACTTCAGCTGGTTGAGCAACCGGATTGTAAGTACCGATTTCCTCAATGAAACGTCCGTCACGAGGAGAACGAGAATCTGCAACAACTACACGATAGAAAGGAGTTTTTTTAGCTCCCATACGTTTTAAACGAATTTTAACTGCCATTTATAAAGCACCTCCGAATTTATTTCACACAGATAATTATATTAGCAAAAAGACTATTGCTTTGTAAAGTATTTTTTCTTAACAGAGCCATCTTTTTTCCTTACATGAATGGAAACTTCAATCCACCTAGTCCTTTTTTCTTACCTTTTTGCATTCCCGTCATCGTTTTCATCATCTTTTTCATATCATCAAATTGCTTGATTAAACGATTGATTTCTTGTACCGTTGTACCGCTACCTTTGGCAATGCGCTTTTTGCGACTAGCATTGATTATTTCCGGTTGTTCTCGCTCTAATTTAGTCATAGAACGAATAATTGCCTCAATATGCCCAATTTGTTTTTCATCAACTTGCGCATTTTTCAGACCTTTAATTTTATTTGCACCAGGAAGCATTCCTAACAATTCATCAAGCGGTCCAAGTTGACGCACTTGTCCAAGTTGTTCTAGGAAATCGTCAAGCGTAAACGAAAGCGTACGCATTTTTTGCTCAAGTTCTTTTGCTTTCTCTTCATCAACTGTAGCTTGCGCTTTTTCAATTAATGTTAAGACGTCTCCCATCCCTAAAATACGGGATGCCATACGCTCTGGATGGAACGCTTCAATCGCATCTAGTTTTTCACCCATACCAACAAATTTAATCGGTGTATTTGTTACCGCCTTAATAGATAATGCCGCACCACCGCGCGTATCACCATCTAATTTCGTTAATACAACACCTGTTAAACCTAACTGTTCATGGAAACTTTGTGCAACATTTACCGCGTCTTGTCCCGTCATCGCATCGACAACAAGGAAAATTTCATCCGGTTTCGCAACTTCTTTCACTTTCGCTAATTCATCCATTAGTTCTTCATCAATATGCAGGCGACCTGCTGTATCAATTAAAACATAATCGTGATGATCTTCTTTTGCTTTTGCAATCGCTTGTTTCGCAATTTCAACAGGACTTACTTGATCTCCTAAAGAGAATACAGGCATGTCCAATTGCTTCCCTAATGTTTCAAGCTGTTTAATCGCTGCTGGACGGTAAATATCCGCTGCAACAAGCATTGGTTTACGATTATGCTTTTTACGAAGCAAATTCGCAAGCTTACCTGTCGTCGTTGTTTTACCCGCACCTTGCAGACCAACCATCATTATAACAGTCGGTGGCCTATTAGCAACAGCAATTTTGCTTTGCTCTCCGCCCATAAGTTCTGTAAGTTCTTCCTGTACGACTTTAATTACTTGTTGTCCAGGTGTCAAACTTGTCATTACATCTTGTCCGACAGCACGTTCAGACACACGCTTTACAAAATCTTTTACTACTTTAAAGTTAACGTCCGCTTCTAAAAGAGCTAGACGAACTTCTCTCATCATTTCTTTCACATCGGCTTCAGAAACTTTTCCTTTGCCGCGGATTTTTTGCATTGTCTGTTGAAGTCGGTCGGCTAATCCTTCAAATGCCATATTGCCGCCCTCCTAATCTAATTTTTCGATAGCTTCAACAACTTGTTTCATTTCTTCATTCACATGCTCTTCTTCGCTGATTAGCTGTTTTAGCTTTGCAACAAGTCGCTGTCGCTCTTGAAACTTTTGAAGTAATACTAATTTATCTTCATATTCTTCAAGCATCGCTTCAGTCCGTTTAATGTTATCATACACGGCTTGGCGACTTACATCAAATTCTTCCGCAATTTCACCAAGAGATAAATCATCTAGATAATAAAGCGACATATAACTTCTTTGTTTTTGCGTTAACAACGATTGATAAAAATCAAATAAATAGTTCATTCTCGTTGTTTTCTCGAGCATGTTGGATCATCCTTTGTTAAGTGATTTCCCTTTACATGAATTAGTTTACATGGAGTACAAAAGAGTGTCAAGTTTTTTTCTTAACATCACATATTTTTATAGAAAAAGAAGCGGAAAAGACCGCTTCTTTCACTTACACTTCTTCTGTTTCTACTAAGTTCGCAAATAAACCATACACATATTGTTCTGGATCAAACTGCTGCAAGTCATCCATTTGCTCTCCTAATCCAACAAATTTCACTGGTACATCCATTTCGTTACGAATCGCTAATACAATACCACCTTTAGCAGTTCCATCTAACTTCGTTAAAACAATACCAGTAACATTCGTTGCTTCACGGAATGTCTTCGCTTGACTTAAACCGTTTTGTCCTGTTGTTGCATCAATAACAAGTAATACTTCGTGAGGAGCCCCCGGTACTTCACGCTCAATTACACGTTTCACTTTCTCTAACTCTTTCATTAAGTTTACTTTATTTTGTAAGCGTCCTGCTGTGTCACATAGTAATACGTCTACTTTACGTGCTTTCGCGGCTTGTACAGCGTCATACATAACCGCCGCTGGATCAGATCCTGACCCTTGTTTAATCACTTCTACACCAACGCGATCGCCCCATACTTCTAATTGTTCAATCGCTCCTGCGCGGAATGTATCTCCTGCCGCCAATAGGACAGACTTACCTTCTGATTTGAATTTATGTGCTAGTTTACCAATCGTCGTCGTTTTCCCTACACCGTTAACACCGACAAATAAAACAACTGTTAATTGATCCTCTTGCATATTAATTTCGTTACTAAATTCACTGTCGCCTTTGTAAATTCCTACTAATTTTTCTGAAATAACAGCTTGTACTTCTTTTGGATCTTGGATGTTACGACGTTGCACTTCTTCTTTCAATTGATCAATTAATTCCATTACCGTCGAAACTCCGACATCTGCACCAATTAAAATTTCTTCTAATTCCTCAAAGAAATCTTCATCTACTTTACGATAACGATAAACTAAATCATTTACTTTATCTGCAAACGAATTTCTCGTTTTTTCTAATCCATGTTTAAATTTCTCTGTTACCGTATCTGTTTGTTTTGAAATTTTTTCTTTTAATTTTTTAAAAAAACTCATACTGTCCCATCCTTCCTAATTACTTGCAACTAGTTCTTCTCCATCATCCAAACGAACCGAAACAAGTTTAGATACCCCTGACTCTTGCATTGTGACACCGTACAATACGTCAGACTCTTCCATTGTACCTTTTCTATGTGTAATGACAATAAACTGTGTCTCATCACTAAATCTCTTTAAATACTGCGCAAAACGGGCAACATTCGCCTCATCAAGAGCCGCCTCTACCTCATCTAATACACAGAATGGGACTGGGCGCACTTTTAAAATACCGAATAACAGCGCAATCGCTGTTAAAGCACGCTCCCCACCAGAAAGTAAACCTAAGTTTTGCAGTTTCTTCCCTGGCGGTTGCGCTACAATATCAATACCAGTATTTAATAAGTCCTCTGGATTCGTCATGACTAAATCCGCTCTACCGCCTCCAAATAATTCAGAGAATACCGATTGAAACTCCATTCGAATTCCTTCAAACGTAGTAGAAAAACGTTTTTTCATTTCTTCATCCATTTCGGTAATAAGTTGGTGCAATGTCGCTTTCGCTTCTTCTAGGTCATCTTTTTGCTCTAGTAAGAATGTATGACGCTCTGCTACACGCTCATACTCTTCAATTGCCCCTAAGTTCACTGTGCCTAGCTCTTCGATGGATAATTTAATTAGTTTCACCTTTTTACGTGCATCCTCTGCAGGCATCATCATTGTATACTTCAGTTTTGCTGCTTCAAATGAAATCGTATATGTTTCACGTAAATGTTGTAATCTATTTTCTAACTCTACATCAAGTCGGTTTATTTTTACTTCTTGATTTTTCAGCATCTCAAGAATGTATTTATGTTTACCTGTTGTTTCTTTCAGATTACGTTCTAAATGTTCTACTCTCTCTTGTAACGATACGCGTTGTTCACGACGAGAGCGAATTAACTCTGAAGTTTGATTACGATCATATGCTTTCTTCTCAATCATATTCGTAATCTGTTCTTCACCACTTGAATTAGATGTCATTTCTTGTTTTAAGAATGCTAAATCCTCTTTCGTTTTGACAAGCGTTGCATCCGTTTCTTCTTTTTCCTTCGTCAATCGTTCAACTTTTTCTTTTTGATTAGATAAGCGTTGTTGCTTTTCAGCCGCCAACACTTTTAACTCAGTCATTTCTTTTTGCACTTTTTCCTTCGAAGAATGCTGCTCACTTTTTTGTTTTGTTAAAGCGATAATTTTGCTATCTAATTCCGTAATCTCCGCTTGAAGCGTTGCTAAAATCTTTTCTAGCTCTTCTTTACGTCCCTGTATTTTCACTTGATCTTGTAAGAATCCTTCAATCTCTAAATCGTAAATAGATAAACGATCATTAATACGATGTTCTTCTAATTCTAAGCGACTAATTTCTTCTCTTAATTTCTGTTCATCTACACGCTCTGCTTCTACACTTTGCCTTAGTTCCCGTATTTTCACTTCTTTTTCTTGAATCTCTTGCTTTACTGCTTTAACAAAGTTTTCTAACTTTGTCGTTTTTTCTTCCATATCAGTTAACTTGTTCGTCCACTCTTCTAGCTCACGTTGACGTCCTAATAAAGAAGATTTCGCCTGTTTTACCGCTCCACCAGTCATAGAACCACCAGGGTTCACTACATCACCTTCGATTGTTACAATGCGATAACGGTATTGCAGTTGTTTCGCCAACTCATTCGCCCCACGCAAATCTTTCGCAACAATAACAGTACCTAATAAATTTGAAACTACATTTTCATATTTATTGTTATATTGCACAAGTTCTGCCGCCACACCTACAAACGATGGGTGTTGATTTACAATACGTAATTGTTCAAATGATAACGATCTACTTTTAATAACAGCTTGCGGTAAAAACGTTGCTCGTCCATGTTTATTTTGTTTTAAAAACGTAATTGCATTACGAGCATGTTCTTCTTTTTGTACGACAATATGCTGCATCGCTGCACCTAGAGCAATTTCCATTGCAATTTCATATTCTTTCGGTACCGTTAGCAGTTCTGCAACAGCACCCTCGATACCTTGCAACCTATCTTCTCTAGCTTTTAATACTTCACGTACCCCTTGATAGAAACCAGAGTAATCCTCTTGCATCTCTTCTAGCATTTCTTTTCGAGAACGTGCCTGTTGTACAAATTGATACGCTTGATACAGTTTTGTTTCATTTTCACTATACTGCGTCTTGCATTTCCCAAGTGCCGCTTCTGTCTTTTGTATATTCGAAAGGATACCAGCTACTTTTTCTTTCACTTGTTCATAACTTTCCACAAGTTTTGTCTTTTTCGCTGTAATTTCCATGCGTATTTCTACATACTTTGCATTTTCTTCATCGAGTCGTTCATTTTTTGAGTTTTGTTGTTTAGATTGTTCTTCAATCATAGATAACTCATTACGATGACTAGCTTGTTGATTTAAAAGTTCAATATAGTCACCTTTTAAATTCTCAATTTGTTCCTCTAAATTGTCAGCAAAAGTTGCAAGCAGTAGCTCATTATCATGCAATTTTGTCTCCAGCTCTTTTACTTGATTTACAAATTGCATCAACACTTCTGTACTGGATTCAATTTCACCATCATAACTTGTAGCTTTCTCTGTTAATTCAACAATTAACTGTTCGAGTTGTGCACAATGCGTCGTTGCATTTTGTTTTCTCTCTTTTAATAACTCGCGCTGTCCTTCTAACTTTTCTAGCTCTTTACTAGAAAGAAGCAGCACTTCTTGTAAGGAATCTACAGACTCATCTACTGCTTGTAATTGTCCTCGTAATTCCTCAAGCTCTTCTTCACCTTTTTGTAAATGCGTTGACATTTTAACTTCTTCGTTTTTATTATGCCCAAACTGATTTCGAAGCGCTTCCCATTTCTCATGTAATTCTTCAATTTCATGTACAATAAGCGCCGCTTCTACTTTCTCTAATTCTTCTTTTTTCTCGAGATAATCTTTCGCAATAGAAGCTTGTCTTTCTAAAGGTTCTACTTGACTACTTAATTCGTGAATGATATCTTGTACACGATTTAAGTTTTCTTGTGTGTCTGCTAATTTCACTTCAGCTTTCTTTTTACGAAGTTTGTATTTCAGCACTCCCGCAGCTTCTTCAAATACACCACGACGTTCTTCTGATTTACTACTTAAAATCTCTTCAACTTTCCCCTGGCTAATAATCGAAAAAGCTTCTCTTCCCATACCAGAGTCCATAAATAAATCGATAATATCTTTCAATCTACATGATTGTTTATTAATATAAAAATCACTATCACCAGAACGAGATACACGACGCGTTACACACACCTCATTATATTCAATCGGTAAACGTTGATCTTCATTATTTAAAGTTATTGTTACTTCAGCAACATTAACTGCTCTTCTCGTATCACTGCCTGCAAAAATAATATCCTCCATCTTTGCACCACGTAATGATTTTGCAGATTGTTCACCAAGTACCCAGCGAATCGCATCAGTAATATTACTTTTCCCACTTCCATTAGGTCCTACTACGGAAGTTACACCTGGGACAAAATCAACAGATACACGCTCAGCAAAAGACTTAAACCCTGCTATTTCTAATCTTTTTAAAAACACGAAAGGCCTTCCTCCTATTCTCCGTTGTTATAACTGTTGTCTATACAAAAACAAGCTATTATACGGATTTCCCTTCCTTTTATTCACAAACAAAAAGAAAGTTTCATTCTATGCATAAGGAATCCCCCTCATTCAAAGGGGGATTCCTTATAGTTGTTCTTTTAATTTTTTCAATGCTTCTGCAGCAGCTTGTTGCTCTGCTTCTTTTTTCGACTTACCACTACCAAGACCTAAAGCCACGTTATTTAACGTAACACGTGACACAAATTCTCGATTGTGGGCCGGTCCTTTTTCCTGCAAAATTTGATACTCAATATTGCCACTACCATCACGCTGAATCAACTCTTGTAATTGACTCTTATAATCCATCACATGAGAAAAAGCACCTTCATTAATTTTAGGGTATACAATTTCTTTTAAGAAGCCCCATACTGTTTCTAACCCTTGATCAAGATAAAGGGCACCAATAAACGCTTCAAAGACATCCGCTAATAAAGCTGGTCGTTCACGTCCACCTGTCATTTCCTCACCTTTTCCTAATAAAACAAGGCTACCAAATGACAACTCGTTTGCAAAACGAACAAGAGATGGTTCACATACAATAGCTGCACGTAGTTTCGTTAACTCTCCTTCGCTCATTGTCGGATATTTTTGAAACAGATACTGTGACACAGTAAGTTCCAATACTGCATCTCCAAGGAATTCGAGACGCTCATTGTCTTCATGCGGTTTTTTTCGATGCTCATTCACATACGATGAATGCGTAAATGCTTGAATCAATAATTTTTCATCTGAAAACGTAATACCTATCTCTTCTTGAAATACTTTAAACGCTTCACGATATTTTGTTTCGTATTTTTTTTCTCTATGTTTTCGGTACGGCATAAGTCCCTCCAGATATAAGCCGAGAAGCCCCGCTAAAAAAACGGGACTTCACTTAAGCATTATAGATGACTCTCTATGTAAGTCACAGCATCGCCAACAGTAGCAATCTTTTCAGCATCTTCATCAGAAATTTCCATTTCGAATTCATCTTCCAATTGCATTACAAGTTCTACTACATCTAGGGAGTCTGCGCCTAAATCTTCTTTAAAGCTCGCAGCTGGTACTACTTCAGTTTCTTCTACACCTAAACGATCAACGATGATTTTTGTTACACGCTCTAAAACATCTGCCATTCCATTCACCTCCCCTCAAATATTATATTAAATATTGGCCAAAAAAACTAGTTGAAATCAATTCTTTTATTACATTACCATTCCGCCATCAACATTTAACGTTTGCCCTGTAATATATTTGCTTTGATCAGAAGCAAAAAACGTTACAGTATTTGCGATATCTTGCGCTTCACCAAACTGGGCTGCAGGAATTAACTTTAGCATTTCGGCTTTTATATTTTCATCTAATATATCCGTCATATCAGTCGCAATAAAACCTGGAGCAATTGCATTTACAGTAATATTACGGCTCGCTAATTCTTTTGCTGATGTTTTTGTTAATCCAATTACACCCGCTTTAGCAGCAACATAGTTTGCTTGTCCTGGATTACCTGTCACTCCAACAACAGAAGCGATATTAATAATACGTCCATGACGCTGGCGCATCATGTATCGAGATACTGCCTTCGTACATAAGAATACACCTTTTAGATTTGTATTAATAACTGTATCCCATTCTTCTTCTTTCATACGCATTAATAAATTATCTTTTGTTACACCTGCATTATTTACAAGAATATCAACTTGTCCAAATGTATCTACAGTTTGTTTCACCATATTTGTAACGTCTTCAGCATTTGCAACATCTGCTCTTACTGCAAGTGCATCCGAACCTAATTTCTTTATTTCATCAACTACTTCATTCGCCTTTTGCTCATTACCAGCATAATTTACTACAACATTTGCCCCTTGTTTCGCTAAATCAATCGCAATCGCACGACCAATTCCACGTGAAGCGCCAGTTACTAATGCTACTTTCCCTTTTAACATCAGTTTTCTCCTCTCAAATTTGAAATGGTATCTTTTAATGTCTCTTCATCGTATATCGCATATGCTTTCACTGATGAATCAATTGACTTCATAAGTCCAGCAAGCACTTTCCCAGGTCCAATCTCAATAAATGTATCTACCCCTTGATTCACCATATTTTCAATGGACGGGTACCATAAGACAGGCGAATAGAGCTGTTCAATTAGCTTTTCTTGAATAAGTGCACCACTTGTAATAACGTCTGCTGTTACATTTGCGATAACAGGAATATTCGTATCTTGAATTGTAATTTCTTTTAAGACACTTTGGAACTTCTCCGCTGCTGGCTTCATAAGCGAAGAGTGGAACGGTCCACTTACCTTAAGCGGAATTGCTCTCTTTGCACCATTTTCTTTCGCTCTTTGAGAAGCAATCTCAACTCCTTGCTTTGTTCCAGAAATCACAATTTGCTTCGTACTATTCATATTAGCGATTTGCACTGCATATCCTTCACTTGTTACTTCTTCTGTAACTTGTTTCAGCATATGTGGATCAGCACCTAAAATAGCCGCCATTGCACCTTCTCCACCAGGAACAGCTTCTTCCATATATTCCCCACGTTTTCTTACAGCATATACAGCGTCTTCAAAAGTTATTGCACCCGCTGCTACAAGAGCGCTATATTCACCTAAACTATGCCCTGCAACAAAGTCTGGTGTAATATCATACTCTTTCAAAGCTGTCAAAATAGCAAAACTCGTTGTTAATAAGGCCGGCTGCGCATTTGTCGTTAACGTAAGCTTTTCCTGCGGCCCTTCAAAAATCACTTCTGAAAGTGAATCTTGCAACACCTCATCTGCTTTCGCAAACACATTTGCAACCTCTTTATTATTCTCCGCTAACTGTTTACCCATTCCAACTGCCTGTGAACCTTGGCCCGGAAAAAGAAATGCTAGTTTTCCCATTTCAAATCCTCCTCTTATTGGAGTGGCTCTTTCTCCATTACGCTTGAAATAGTAGGAATAACTTCTTTCGCTACCATTTCTCTCGTTTGACGAATCGCACTAAATATTGATTGGTCATTGGAAGAACCGTGAGCCTTAATGACTGGAGCTTTCAATCCAAATAATGCCGCTCCTCCATACTCCGAATAATCCATTTTATCTTTTAATACCATAAGTTTTGGCTTTAATACCGCTGCTGCTAATTTGCTCGTAAACGAACTCATTAACTGCTCTTTTAACATAGAAAATAACGCAAGTGCTGTTCCTTCTAATGATTTTAGCGCTACATTCCCTGTAAAACCATCACATACAACAACATCTGCTACACCTTGCAATAAATCTCTTGATTCAACGTTCCCAACAAAATGAATTGGGGCATCCTTAAGCATTGCAAAGACTTGTTTTGAAAGCTCGTTCCCTTTGCCATCCTCTGTTCCAACGTTCAAAAGTCCAACACGAGGATTTTTAATTCCTCTTACTTTCTCAGCGTATACAGATCCCATTACTGCATATTGATATAAATGAATTGGTTTTGCATCAACGTTCGCTCCAACATCTAACATAACAAAACCTTCTCCATCAATCGTTGGCATTGTAGGGGATAAAGCTGGTCGCTCAATTCCTTCCATACGACCTACAACGAACAATCCAGCCGCCATTAAAGCTCCTGTACTACCAGCTGATATACAAGCATCCGCTACGCCGTCTTTCACTTGCTGCGCTGCTAGTACCATTGAGGCTTGTTTTTTTCGTCGAACCGCTCTTACTGGTTCATCTGTCGATTCGATTTTTTCATCTGTATGAAGTATAGTAATTCGTTCTTCACTCGTTAAGTATTGACGAATTTCCTCTTCTTTCCCTACTAACGTAATATGTAAATCAGAATATTCCTTAATAGCTTTCATTGCTCCTAATACGACAGCCTTTGGAGCATGATCGCCGCCCATTGCATCTATTGCGATTTTCATAAGTTGTTACCTTCCTCACTATAATTACTAGATCGATACATTTCAAAAGTGCCTGTAAAAACAAGTTCTTCTCCAACAAAGCTACGCACTTTGACAACGGTCCGTCCTTTATCATTCTCTACATCTTCAACGCGCGCTTTTGCAACAACACGCTCTCCTAATTTTACAGGACGAATGTATCGAATGGTAGACTTTGCAGTTAAAGCTAATTCTTCATCAATAACCGCAACAGCTAGTGAGTTTGCTTGTGCAAACAAATGATGCCCACGGGCAATCTGATTTCTTTTAAATACGTGTTCTACCTTCACTTCAAAGATAGAAATCGCATGTCTATCTAATTCTATATCGATAATTTCTCCGACAACCTCTTCTAACGGTAAAGATTTCACATCTTCTTCATGTTGCTTTGTAGCTACATGTTTAATTCTTTCTCTTAATTCAGGAATAGATAATTCCATACGGTCAAGACGTACGGTTTGTATACTCACTTGAAATTTTTCTGCTAAATCTTCATCCGTAATAAAAGGATTCGTTTCTATTGTTTGTTGTAATAATTGTTGTCTTTCTTTTTTACTTCTTCTTTTTTTCATACCGCACCATCCATTTTTATGACTAGGTACTAACAGTAGTATATAATCATTAAAAGTAGAATGCAACAAAAACTTTCGTTGCCTCCCTTTAATCGAGCTTCTCTCCTTGGAACACACCTGTCCCGTCAAGATAAGTACGCAGCGAAGCATACTGATCATTATGCCAAAACGCTTCTGATTCTACTAGTAACGCCGCATCTTGTCTAGCTGTTTCTAACGCTCGATAATCATGTACCATATCAGCAACCTTGAATTCTGGTAAACCACTTTGCTTACTTCCAAAGAAATCTCCAGGACCTCTTAACTCTAAATCTTTTTCTGACAATACAAATCCATCATTCGTTTCGGTCATAATACGCATTCGCTCTTTTCCCGTTTCCGATTTTGGATCCGCGATTAATAAACAATATGATTGTTCACTACCACGCCCAACACGTCCCCTGAGCTGATGGAGCTGCGATAAACCGAAACGCTCTGCATCATAAATAACCATTACAGTCGCATTCGGTACGTTCACACCTACTTCAACAACTGTTGTCGACACAAGAATTTGCACTTTATTTTCACTAAATTGTCCCATTATCTCTTCTTTTTCTTGAGATGAGAGTCTGCCATGCATTAATCCGACTTGACATTTCCCTTGATAATGATGAGTCAGCATACTATGTAAGTCAATCGCATTTTGTACATCAAGTTTCTCAGATTCTTCAATAAGGGGACAAATAACATATGCTTGTCTTCCTTTTTTTATCTCCTTCTCCACAAAACCGAGAACTCGATCTAACATATCATGTTTTGCCCAGTATGTTTCAATTACCTTTCTACCAGCTGGCATCTCATCGATTATAGAAACATCCATCTCTCCAAATGCAGTAATTGCTAACGTACGCGGAATTGGCGTCGCCGTCATAAATAAAACATCCGGACTTTCACCTTTCTCCCTTAAAACTCGTCGCTGCGCTACACCAAATCGATGTTGTTCATCAGTAATAACGAGACCTAACCTATGAAAGATAACTTCATCTTGAATTAAAGCATGTGTTCCAACAAGGATATCTATTTCTCCTTGTTCTAATTTTGCCAAAATCTCTCGACGCCTTACACCTTTAACAGAACTGGTTAACAATTCAACATTCATACCAAAGTGCGAGAACGTCTCTGCAAGCGATTGATAATGTTGCTCTGCTAAAATTTCTGTAGGAACCATTAAAGCACCTTGATAATGTGCTAACTTCGCTGCATAAAGGCCAATCGCTGCAACGACTGTTTTCCCAGAACCTACATCACCTTGCAACAGACGATTCATCCGATAAGGAGATGTCATATCTTTCATAATTTCATCTACTACCCGACGCTGTGCACCAGTTAATGGAAACGGAAGTGCATCAATAAACTCTTGTAATTCTGCTGAAGGAATTTCTTTTTTCGTCCCTTTCGAATTTTCCCTCTCCATTTTCCGTAATGTTTGCATTTTTAGCTGGAATAAGAAAAACTCCTCATATACAAAACGGCGACGTGCTTGTTTTAAATCTTCCTGTCCTGCTGGAAAATGCAACGCCCGAAGCGCTTCATAACGCGGCAATAATTTATATCGACTTAGCAATCCATCAGGTAACACTTCAACTATAGATTCTCCATACTCCTTGAACGCTTGGGCAATAAAACGGCGCATCTGTTTTACTGTAAGTTTCCCTTTCACTGAGTATACAGGCTCTACTTCTTGTTGACGTACAACTGGTCCAAAATGAAGCTCTGATACCGCAATCGTTTGACGGTGCTGATCCCATTTACCAGTAATCGTTACTGTTTCATTTAAATTTAACTTCTGCTTATAGTACGGCCTATTAAAGCATACAGCTGTAATTAAATAACGACCGACGAGGACACGAACCGTAAGACGAGACTTCTTCTTCCCATAATATTGCAGTAAAGGAGCACTATGAACCTTTCCCTCAACTGTTACACGTTCATCATGCTTTACTTCAGCAAGATCTTTCATCGCATAATCTTCATAACGGTACGGAAAATGTTCTAATAGATGAGAAACTGTATAAATCCCCATCTCGTGTAGTAATTCAGATGTTTCTCCTCCGATTCCCTTTACATCCGTAACAGGAACTTGTACAACTTCATTCAAGATTCTCACGCTCCGTCACATTATTTTCTTTGATTCATTCATACTATTGACATCTGTAATCGCTCTCTTTCACCCTATATATTCTATCATAGGCATTCTTAGAGAAACTACTCAAATCCTCATAAACAATACGAAAGAAAAGAGCCTCACTATTAGCAGCAAGGCTCTTTTTTATCTTCAATATGCTAGCCTTTTGAATAAAAACTAGTAATAAACTTCATATTACTACTTCTTATCCATTAGCAAGTAAGTAATCCATTTATTTTCAAAACGAATTTTTTCTTATTCTACAGAGAAGATGAACGAATACACCGGTTGGTTTCCAGCATGTACTTCTACTTCTGCATCTTCAAAATTCTCTTCTACAAATGCAACTAACTCAGCTACTTCTTCATCAGTTGCATCTTCACCTTGTAGAATCGTTACAATTTCAGAATCTTCATCAATAAGTGCTTCTAGTAATTGCTTTGCAGCTCCTACTTTTGCAGCATTTGTTGATACAATTTTTCCATCTGCAATACACATGAAATCATCTTTTTGAATCGCTACACCATCAATTTCCGTATCACGTACAGCATACGTAATTTGACCGGTTTTCACATGAGATAAAGCTTCTTTCATGTTTTCTTCGTTCTCTTCTAACGTTCCAACTGGATTAAAAGCTAACATTGCAGCCATACCTTGAGGAACTGTTTTTGAACGAATTACAATCACTTCTTGATCCACAACTGACGCTGCTTGTTCTGCTGCCATCACGATATTTCCGTTGTTCGGTAAAATAATGATTTTTTCAGCATTCGCTTCTTCAATCGCCTTCACAATATCCTCCGTACTTGGATTCATTGTTTGGCCACCTTCGATAACTTTCGTCGCGCCAATGCTCTCAAATAAAGTTTTGATACCAGATCCCATAGCAACAGTTACGATACCGTACGGTTGTTTCTCTTTAGACTGGCTAGTTGGCTCAGGCATCATAGTAGGCTCATCTAATAAAGCAGTATGCTGTTCACGCATATTTTCTACTTTAATCTTAATTAAACTACCATAGCGTTGTCCATAATTCATAGGATCTCCAGGATGTTCCGCATGAATATGAACCTTAACAACCTCATCATCTGATACAACAAGTAGTGAATCTCCGTACACACTAATATCTTCACGGAATTTTTGTTCAGAGAAATTATGTTCTTTCATTTTTTCAGGCTCTAATTTCACCATGAATTCCGTACAATATCCATACTTAATATCTTCTGTACTCAATTGGCTTTGTACACTACGGTGATGTTCTGCGCGTACCATGTCATTCATAGATGGTTGGGCAGACACATTAGAAGAAATGGTTTCTCCTTTTAAGTCAGCTAAAAATCCTTCGTATACAACAACAAGACCTTTACCACCGCTATCTACAACGCCAACTTGTTTTAATACAGGTAATAAATCCGGCGTACGATTTAACGATGCATTCGCTTCTTTCACAACGTCTTCCATAAACAAAACAAAGTCGCGCTGTTTTTTCGCAACTGTCACTGCATATTTACCCGTTTCTCTTGCAACCGTTAAAATCGTTCCTTCAATCGGTTTCATAACCGCTTTGTAAGCCGCTTCTACCCCAGCATCTAAAGCTGCAGCAAAATCAACTGTTGTTAATTCTTCTTTTTGTTCAATGGATTTAGAGAAACCACGGAACAACTGAGATAAAATAACTCCAGAGTTACCACGTGCTCCCATTAATAATCCTTTGGCTAAACTTACGCCGACTTTACCAGCATGCTGTGAAGGATTTGCTTTCACTTCACGTGCGCCTGAAGTCATTGATAAGTTCATGTTTGTACCGGTATCGCCATCTGGAACCGGAAATACGTTTAATGCATCAACAAGCTGAACATTATTTGTTAAATTATTCGCTCCTTGCATGATCATTTGTGATAAACGTTTCCCATCAATTTTTTGAATTGACACAGATTTTCCTCCTTAATGCACATTACAAGTTTATTACTTTAACTCCTTGTACGTAGATGTTTACAGAATCTACTGCTAGTCCTACAGTTTGATCTAATGTATATTTCACTTTCGTCTGCACGTTATGTGCTACTTCTGAAATTTTCGTACCATAGCTCACAATAATATACATATCAATATGTACTTCATCTTCATCTTTACGAACAATAACACCTCTAGTGAAGTTTTCTTTTCGTAAAATGTCTGTTAAACCATCTTTTAACTGATTTTTTGATGCCATACCTACGATACCGTAGCAATCTACTGCGGCACCTCCAGCAATTGTTGCAATTACATCTGTACTAATATCAATTTGACCATACTTCGTTTTAATTTCAATTGACATCTCGTTTCCCCCTTCATAAATGGTGAAAGTGAGCTAGACTACTTTAGTTACTATCATATAATCTTTTTAAAGAAAATTCCATCGTTCTTTCTTTTCACTCTCATATTTTATGTTTTAAATCACATTTTTTATGATGAGCAAAATAGTCCATTGTTATTATACAACATGTACCACTATAATATGTCAAGCAATTTTTCTTGATTTCAACTTTTCATCATCGACATATGGTGTCAAGTAATTTTTCTTGATTTCTTTTTTCTACGGTGTTGCATTCTCTTTTTAGTTGTGTTAAATTATAGTAGTGTTTTTAGCATCGCAAAAAAGACTAACATTGAAAAATTACGTATGGTAAGGTATCAAGGGAGGGAAATATAAATGGCTCGTGTTTGTGCTATCACTGGAAGAAAAGCTCGTTCTGGTAACTCTCGTTCTCACGCAATGAACGCTACAAAACGTAAATGGGGCGCTAACCTTCAAAAAGTTCGCGTACGCATCGACGGAAAAGTTCAACGTGTTTACGTTTCTGCTAGAGCATTAAAATCTGGCAAAATCGAACGTGTTTAATAATAAAAAAAAGAGCCGCTAGGCTCTTTTTTTACTATGACAATGGAAAAAGCACCGGTAATAGGTGCTTTTTTTAATCTTTTTTGAAGGTATTTAACATGGCACGAACAATTCCACCAAGAAATTTAGGTAACTTAATTGTATAAAATCTCATGGTTTCCCTCCTAATCCCCATTACTCCACTTGTTCACTATATGATGTAAGGAGCAAAATTGTTTCTTTAATCAGTGCTTCTTATCACCATTAATATGCCAGAAGTAAATGAAAAAGTACCTTTTTCCTCAACGAGTTCATTACTAATACAAAGTGTTGATCCCCATTCTATTGTTTTATTAGTTAGAGGATACTTAAAACCAAGTAATGTAATCCCTTCTACTATTTCAGTAACCGGCACAAAAGATACATAAGGGAAATTTTTATTTTCTTCAATTATATGTGTACCCACTTTTTTTACGCTTATTTCATTTTTATTGTCTACAATACACATTTCTACCCCTACTTCTAACCCTCTTAAAAGCATCTGTATATTTGCTAAACCGTGATCCAGCCTTCCACCGGTGGCACCAAAAATACGAATCAATGTCGGATTTTGTTCTAACGCCCAATTAATCGCAATTTCTAAATCTGTTTGATCTTTTTCACGAGGAACAATATGTAAGTCATTTGTTTGCTGGCCCATCCATACTAATTCCTCTTCAGTAACTGAATCGTAATCTCCAAATGCAACAGCTGGAGTAATCCCTCCTTTTAATAGACGATATACTCCTCTATCAACTGCCGCCCACACTACTTTCTCATTTTCATATCGAGAAAAATCTGCACAATATTCCGCAGGTCCACCCGCTAAAATATGAATAATCATGTTTCCTTCCCCTTCTATTGTAAAAAGGCAATCTGCCATTCGGTAGATTGCCTTTTTACATATTTTTTCTCTATCCTTTATAAATAGTGAAAACTTACTACACTAGCAGTTTCACTAGGATAAAGACTCGTTCATTCATTATCCACGAATGACACGAATTGCTTCACCACGGTCTTTTTGATTGTATACTGCTGATCCAGCTACAAGTACATTTGCTCCTGCTTCAACACAAAGTCGTGCTGTTTCAGTGTTTACACCACCATCAACTTCAATTTCTACTTCTAGATTACGCTCTTTAACCATTTCTGCCACTTGTTTAATTTTCGGTAATACAGAATGGATAAATTTCTGTCCACCAAATCCAGGGTTTACTGTCATAAGCAATACCATATCGATATCTTCTAATACATGCTCAATCGTCGAAACTGGCGTATGCGGATTTAATACAACTCCCGCTTTAATGCCATGAGACTTAATTAGCTGAATTGTACGATGCAAATGAGGGCACGCCTCTACATGAACAGTAATAATATCTGCTCCCGCTTTTGCGAAAGTCGGGATATAGTTATCAGGATTTTCAATCATTAAATGTACATCTAATGGTAAAGATGTAATTGGACGGATAGCTTCTACAATTAATGGTCCAATCGTAATATTTGGTACGAAATGTCCATCCATTACATCGACGTGAATGTAATCCGCTCCACCTTTTTCTACATCTTTAATCTCTTCCCCTAATTTTGAAAAATCTGCTGATAAGATCGATGGTGCAATTTTAATCATAACTAATACCTCGGCTTTCTCTCTCTAATTTCTTCTACGAATTGTTTGTAATTTTTATAACGATATTCTGTAATCTTCCCTTCTTCAACTGCTGTCTTCACAGCACATTTCGGTTCAGAAAGATGTGTACACCCTCTAAATTTACAGTATTGGCTCGCTTCTTTCAACTCTGGAAAACAATATGTAAGATCTTCTACCTCTATATCTATGAAATCCAGTGAACTAAAACCAGGTGTATCTGCAACTAGTCCGCTTCCAACCGCAATTAATTCCACGTGTCTTGTCGTATGTTTCCCGCGTCCTAAATGCGAGGAAATATCATTCGTTTTCAATTCTAACTCTGGACGTAAAACGTTAAGCATAGAAGATTTCCCAACACCAGATTGCCCTGCAACGACAGAAATACAACCTTCTAAGAATGGTTTTAAAATATCAATACTTTCCGATGTATTTATAGAAGTAAATAATACATCATATCCCATTTCACGATAGTCATTTGCATAAGATTCAACAGTCTCTCTCATTTTTTCATCCACTAAATCCATCTTACTAATGCAAATAATCGGCTTAATGTTATGATATTCAATCAGCACTAAAAATCGATCTAATAGTCCCGGATTAAAATCTGGTTCTACTGCAGAGAAAACGAGAATTGCTTGATCAACATTAGCAATAGGAGGCCTAACAAGTTCATTTTTCCGATCAAATACTTCAAGCACATATCCTTCAGTTGGATTATCTGCTTGAAAGACAACTTGGTCTCCTACCAGTGGCGTAATTTTATTTTTTCTGAAAACACCACGCCCACGGCATTGTGTAATCCCTTCTTCATGCTGCACATAATAAAATCCACTTAGAGCTTTTACAATTTTTCCTTCTGGCATATAATTCTCCTTTATTTTGTATAAAGTGAAGCTGTCATTAATATTAAATGGTTTAAAATTCTTTAAATACTTATTTCAAAACCCGTCATATATACAAGTTAATATATTTAATCTACCATCAAATTTAAAATATTATTTATAACAGTATCACTTTTATAGCTTTTTGAATCATATATTTTTGCCTGTTATACAGTCCACTATATGTAGACAGCATAACAGGCAAGAGTAATACATTCCATCCCCTCTAGAAAGAAAACGGAAGTCATTATTATTGAGTTGGGTATGGTACTTCTTTGTCGATAATCGTTACACCATCTCGTACAATTTTATAGTGTCCTTTTGTACCTTCTTGAATTACAAATTCTAAAGAAATAGTTGCCGACTCTGAAATTGTTCTAGTTTCAATTGGTCTATCCATTTTTTGTTGCATATCTTCTTTATAAATTTCTATTGTTTGCGGTTTTTTCTCACCAATTATAGAAGACTCATACGGAATAGAAATATTATCCACTTTCACTGTTTTCGTTATTTTCGGCTTAGGCCCCTCTGAGATGATAATCGTCACTTTATCTCCTTCTTTTAACGGCGTTCCTGGTTTTGGAGATTGCGAAATTACAAGTCCTTTATCAACAGTATCGGAATACTCTCGTTTTATATCTGGGGTTAGTTTTCTCTCATTCAAATAACCATTTACGCTATTTTCAGTCCATCCTGAAAAATCACCTGGTCTAATTTGATAAGGACCTTTACTTACCCAAATTTTCAGTTCTTGTTCCGCCTCTACTACCATTTGATCAGGCGTCGGAATTTGCTCTACGATTTCACCTTTTGGCCTATCATTTTCAATATAATTTATTGTAACTTGCTTATATTTTTCTTCTAATTCATTCCTTATACTCTCAAAATCTTTTCCTGTGAGATCACTCATCTTACTTTTCTTTTTTCCACCTGATTGATAGATAGTAATTTTAGAGTTTTCTTTCACGACTCTACCTGCCACAGGGTCTGTTTTTATCACATCACCGGTTTCAACATCATCTGTATATACAATATTAGGTTCCGTAACCTCAAAACCCTTTTCAACTAATGTATTTACTGCTGTCGTATACTTCATACCAGCCACATCAGGGACTTTTACATCTTTTGGAATAAAGAATCCCGGAATAACAGTAAGCGCTAACGTTATTCCAATTGCTAAAAGTAAAAATGTCGTAATTAAAACTTTGATCCATTTATTACTTCGTTTTTTCTTCTTATATAATTCCGTTTCTTCTTTTCTTTTCTGTTCATCCACTTTACTTCCTTTTAAAACAATTGTTTCATCAGTTACATTTTCGAATAATTGTTCTTGTTGAATAATCGGAATCGCTTTTGTCGCTTCCATATCTTCCGGTATGTAAAATGGCTGCTCATTTATCCTCTCTGGATATAGCGCAGTTTCAATATCTCGTTTCATCGCATTGGCAGATTGATATCGGTGAAACGGATCTTTCGCAGTTGCCTTTAATATAATATTTTCAACACTTTGCGGAATATTTTCATTCCATCTCTTTGGAGACGGAATTTCACTTTGTAAATGTTTTAAAGCTATAGCAACAGCAGATTCGCCAGAAAACGGTTGTCTTCCTGTTAACAACTCAAACATAACGATTCCTAGGGAATAAATATCTGATTGTTTATTTGCTATCCCGCCGCGTGCTTGTTCTGGTGATAAGTAATGTACCGAACCGAGTACCGAATTTGTATGTGTAATTGTTGTTGCACTTGTAGCTGTCGCAATTCCAAAATCTGTTACTTTTATTACTCCATCAGCTCGAATTAAAATATTGTGCGGTTTAATATCACGGTGCACAATTTCAAAATGATGGGCATGTGCCATGGCGGATGTTAACTGCTCCATAATATCAAGAGCTTCTCCTATAGGTAACATCCCTCGCTCAATTATGTATTGCTTCAATGTTTGTCCTGGTACATACTCCATTACAAGATAATATATACCATCTTCTTCTCCGACATCATACATATTCACAATATTTGGATGCGACAACGTTGTAACAGACTGCGCTTCTCGATGGAAACGTTTAATAAACTCTTCATTATTTGAATAGTCGAGTCTTAATATTTTTACCGCTACATCTCGGCCAAGTATATCATCATGAGCT
The DNA here is from genome assembly GCF_053345335.1 of Bacillus sp. M5A3_1b. Classification (NCBI taxonomy): domain Bacteria; kingdom Bacillati; phylum Bacillota; class Bacilli; order Caryophanales; family Bacillaceae; genus Bacillus; species Bacillus sp. M5A3_1b. The sequence goes on from NZ_JBKEZY010000001.1 coordinate 178,882, forward strand.
AAATACACATTGGCCATTCCACCACCACCAATCATTTTCAGCAGCTTATAACGGTCATTTAAGCGTTTTCCAATCAGCACGTTGCACTTCACCTACTTTCGTTTGTCGAACCCGCATAATCAATAAGAACAAGGGTGATATTATCTTCCCCGCCACGATCATTCGCCAATTGAATGAGACGTTGTCCCTTAGTTTCAAGCTGTTCATTTAACTGTAAAATTTGTTGCATATCAGCAATAGAAACTTTGTTAGATAACCCATCCGAGCAAAGAAGTAACTGATCATCTTCCTCAAGCACCAATGTTTTAACATCTAATCCGACTTTTTCTTCTGTTCCTAACGCCCTTAACAAAACATTCTTTTTCGGGTGATATTCTGCGTCTTCTTTTGAAATTTCACCATGTCTTACAAGTTCATTTACAAGTGAGTGATCTTCCGTTACAAGCGATATTTCTCCCTCTGATACCATATAACAACGACTATCTCCTATATGACCTATTGTCACAAAGTTTGGCGTACAAATCGCTATTATAAGTGTTGTTCCCATGCCATTACATTCTACATGTTGCTTAGAGTACTCATATATACGCTCATTAATAATCCCAACACTCGTATGTAACCACTCTTCTACTTTTTTTGGTTCATTCATATTATGCGTTTGCTTCCAATAATCATGAAATAATTGAATGGTCATCGAGCTAGCTACATCACCAGCTCGATGACCTCCCATTCCATCTGCTACTACCGCTAAAATATTTCCATCTAAATTGTGAAAAACTCCCGCACTATCTTCATTATGTTGACGAACTTTTCCTTTATCTGATAGAAACACGGCTTTCATCTCGTCACCTCGTCTCTTCTTTACGCTCCTTCGCACGTAACTGACCGCAGGCTGCATCAATATCATGACCTTGTTCACGGCGAATTGTTACATTCACTCCACGATCTTTTAACGTTTTTTCAAATAAGAAAATTTGTTCACGTGGCGTACGTACATAATCACGTTCAGGTACGTAGTTTACCGGAATTAAGTTTACATGACATTTTACACCTTTTAAAAGCGCAGCAAGTTCTTCAGCTTGCTCAACTTGGTCATTTTCTCCTCCAAATAAGCCATATTCAAACGTAATACGACGCCCTGTTCTATTTACATAGTATTTAACAGCTTCCATTAAGTCTGGTAGCTTATAAGCACGGTTAATCGGCATTAATTTTGAACGTAACTCTGTATTTGCAGAATGCAATGAAATCGCAAAATTAATTTGCATATCTTCTTCAGCGAACTTATAAATTTTTGGAACAATTCCACTTGTTGAAACTGTCATATGCCTTGCACCAATATGAATTCCTTTTTCATGGTTTACAATGCGTAAGAATGACATTAAATTGTCGTAATTATCAAACGGCTCTCCAATTCCCATAACAACAAGCGAACTTACACGTTCTTCTGTTTCATCAAGTGCACGTTGCACTTCTACTACTTGCGCTACAATCTCTCCAGCCTCTAAGTTTCGTTTTAACCCACCAAGTGTAGATGCACAGAACGTACAACCAATACGGCATCCAACCTGTGTTGTTACACAAATAGAATTTCCATATTCGTGTCGCATTAACACTGTTTCAATAGAATAACCATCATATAATTGGAATAAAAATTTAATTGTTCCATCAGAAGATGTTTGTTTTACTAATGTATTTAAAGTAGTAATATCAAAGGAATTCGACAATTTATCGCGTAATCCTTTAGAAAGATTCGACATGTCGTCATAATTTTTTACACGTTTTTTATATAGCCAATCAAAGATTTGTCCTGCACGGAATTTAGGTTCTCCTTGTTCCTTTAACCAATCTTGCATTTCATGAAGTTGTAAAGAATAAATTGATGGTTTCTTCGTTTCTAGATTTTTCTTTTGTTTTCTCACAGTCGTTTCCACGATGCTACACCTTCTTCCTTAAACAAGCAATATAAAAGCCATCTGTTGCAAAATAATGCGGTAAAATTCGCACTTGACCTTCATCAATATACGGATTTAACTTTTCTGGCATGCGATCTTTTATCGTAGTATCCCATTCAAATTCAGGATGCTTTTGTAAAAATTGCTTTATTACTTGTTCATTTTCTATTTTTTCTATTGTGCACGTACTATAAACAAGGCGACCACCTTGTTTTAATAACGGTGCTATTTTTTCTAGTATTGCAAGTTGAATCGTCGATAATCTTTCACTATCGCCTTTATTTTTACCTAACTTAATATCAGGTTTACGTCTAATAACACCAAATCCAGAACATGGTGCATCTACTAATATTTTATCAAATGTTTCATTCGCAAAGTGTTCTTGCACTTTTCTAGCATCTAGTGCTTTTGTTTCGACATTTTCTAGACCAAGTCTCTCCGCTTGTTGTTTAATTAAACGTACTTTGTGTGCATGTAAATCAAGAGACATAACTTGACCTGTTCCTTTTAATCGCTCTGCAATGTGCGTTGTCTTTCCGCCCGGAGCAGCACAACTATCAAGAACTTCATCTCCCTCATTCGGTTCTAAAGCGCGTGCTACAAGCATAGAACTTTCATCTTGAATAGAAAGAAAACCTTTTTTGAACGCATCTGTATGCGCTACATTCCCTCTTTCAATTTGAATTGCATCCTCTGATAAATCGCCGCGCTTCGCTTCTATACCTTCACCAGCCAACAACTCTATTGCTTCTTCTACTGTTATTTTATCAACATTTACACGCGCTGTTGGTACCGGGGGTAACATGTTCACTTCACACATTTTCTCTGCTGTCTCTAAACCATATTCAGAAGCCCAGTCTTGCACAAGCCACATTGGATGACTTGTTGCAATTGCCAAACGTTCTATTGGATCCTTGATTTCATCTACAGAAGGTACCCCTTCTCTCTGAATCGAACGTAATACCCCGTTTACCATACCAGCAATCCCTTTATGCCCGCGACGCTTTGCAATTTCAACTGCTTCATGAATAGCCGCTCTTTCTGGCACTCGGTCTAAATAAATCATTTGATATAAAGATAAGCGAAGTAATACTCTTACCCACGCCTCAACCTTCTTTTTTAAAAAAGGCTGTAAATAATAATCTAATGTGTCACGACGTTGAATCGTTCCATATACAATTTCAGTTAACAAACCAATATCTTTTCTATCAATTGCATTTTTTTCAATTAGATTATTTAGAAGTAAGTTACTGTATGCACCACTTTTTTCTACTTGAATTAAGCCATCAAGAGCTAACTCACGAACATTTTGTCTCATGCATTTTCTCCTAACTTCGTTCCAATTTCAGGTTTTGTGCCACGTAAAAATTGCGAACAACTCATACGTTTTTTACCAGAAGGTTGCAATTCAGTGATTTTAACCCCTGTCTCATTCCCTGTTGCAACAACAAATCCATCTTCTTCAAGAGCTACTATTGTACCTGGTTCAGCTTTCTCTGTAATAGAGACCTTCTCTCCCCACCATACTTTAATAACTTGTCCTACCAAAGTCGTATAAGCGACTGGCCATGGATTCAATCCGCGAATGTGATTGTATACTTCTTCACCTGTTTTTGTCCAATCAATTTTCTCTTGCTCACGTTTTATATTATATGCAAACGTTACTTCTTCTTCGTTTTGTTTAATTGGTTCTAACTTACCTTGAATTAATAAAGGTACTGTTTTAGATAGAAGGTGTGCCCCTGCTTCACTTAACTTATCGAATAAAGAGCCTGTCGTTTCACGCTCTTCAATCTCGACTTCTACTTGCGTTAAGATATCACCAGCATCCAATTTCTCTACCATATACATAATTGTAATACCCGTTTTTTCTTTACCTTCCATAATTGCATAATGAATTGGTGCACCACCACGAAGTTCAGGTAGTAAAGACGCGTGGACGTTAATACATCCATACTTCGGTGCTTCTAAAATTTCATTTGGTACAATCTGACCGAAAGCAGCTGTTACAATTAAATCTGGCTCTAATGCCAAGACTTGTTCATATTCGTCTTTTTCACGAATTCTTAACGGTTGTAACACCGGAATACCATGTTTTTCTGCTTCAACTTTAACAGGTGTAGGTGTTAATACTTTTTTTCTACCTACCGGACGATCAGGCTGCGTCACAACACCTATTACATCATAGCCATCTTCGATAAGACGACGAAGCACCGGCACTGAAAAGTCCGGTGTTCCCATAAATACTACTTTTATCATTCAAAAACCGCTCCTTTTGATACCTATTCTAATTCGTTTTCCTCATAATATCTTGTCACTTTCGATGTAAATAACACACCGTGTAAATGATCGATTTCATGTTGAATTGCACGTGCTAAAAATCCTTCTGCTTCTAGTAAAAATACTTTACCTCGGCGATTTTGAGCACGTACTTTAATATAATCCGCACGTTCCACTTCACCATAAAGTCCCGGGAAGCTTAGACAGCCTTCGGGACCTACTTGTTCACCACGTTTTTCTAGTATCGATGGATTGATTAACTCGATTTTCCCCGTATCATCACCGATATCAACTACCGCAACTTGCAAGCTTACACCTACTTGAGGCGCAGCTAAACCGACTCCGTCCGCAATTAACATTGTTTCATGCATATCTTTCAACAATTTCACTAACTTTTTATCAAAGTTAATCACTCTTTCGCATGGTGTTTCTAACACTTCATTTGGATGCTTTACTATTTCTAAAACTGCCATATTTCCCTCCGCTACATTAACATTGTTGGATTAAAATCAATTGAGATTTGTAGCTCTTTTTGCATTTCTGCTTGATAATGTTCATTTACCATTTTGAGCACGTTCTTTAAGTTTGGTTCCCGTTTGTATTTTATCATGCATTGATAACGATATCTATCTTTTATCCTTGGAATTGCTGAAGCAACCGGTCCTAACACCATCGTTTGCTCTGTGCAGTGCGCCCGTAAATGACCGACAATTTTTTCCGTCACTTGCACTGCCTTTAATAATTCTGGATGAGATACTGTTACAAGTACAACATAGTAATAAGGTGGATATTGTCTTGTTCGTCTCATTTGCATTTCTTGGTCAAAAAACACATCATATTGTTGGTTCTTTGCTAACTCTATACTATAATGTTCTGGCGTATACGTTTGAATTATAACTTCCCCTGGCAATTCATGTCTGCCTGCTCGTCCACTTACTTGCGTCAATAACTGATACGTCTTTTCACTCGCTCGAAAATCAGGCAAGTGAAGCATCGTATCTGCAGTTAAAACCCCGACAAGCGTTACTTTAGGAAAATCTAATCCTTTCGCAATCATTTGTGTTCCAAGTAGTATATCTGCTTTTTCTTCCCCGAACGCCTTTAATAATTTTTCATGCATTCCTTTGCGACTTGTCGTATCTACATCCATTCGAATAACTCGTGCCTCTGGAAATAGTTTTGTAATTTCTTCTTCTACCTTTTGTGTACCTGTACCAAAGAAACGAATATATGTACTTTGACAAGCAGGACACGCAGTCGGCATATTCTCTTCGTGACTGCAGTAATGACATTTTAAACGATGGTTCATTTTATGATATGTCAGCGAGATATCACAATGCGGACATTGTACAACATACCCACAATCACGGCACATAACAAATGTAGAATGACCTCTTCTATTTAAAAAGAGTACCATCTGTTCTTTCTTTTCTAATCGATCTGCTATTTTTTCATGTAATGCCTTCGAAAACATGGAACGATTCCCGTCACGAAGTTCCTCACGCATATCAACAATCTCTACTGTTGGTAACGCTTGTTTATTCATACGTTTTTCCATCGTTAGTAATTCATACACACCTTTTTTCGCTCTTGCAAACGATTCAAGTGTCGGTGTTGCACTACCAAGAACGATAGGACATTTATGATATTGCCCTCTCCAGACAGCTACATCCCTTGCATGATACCTCGGATTATCTTCTTGCTTATAGCTCGATTCATGCTCCTCATCAATAATAATAATCCCTAAATTTTCAAAAGGAGCAAATACAGCTGAACGTGCACCAACTACAACTTTCACTTCTTTTCTTAAAATCTTACGCCATTCATCATATTTTTCTCCAACAGACAGCGCACTATGAAGAACCGCAACTTGCGAGCCAAATCTGCCTTTAAAACGATCTACCATTTGAGGCGTTAGTGCAATTTCAGGAACAAGTACAATAGCTTCTTTCCCTTTCGCGAGCACCGCTGCTATAGATTGTAAATATACTTCTGTTTTTCCGCTTCCTGTAACACCATATAGTAAAAATGGATTGTAAGTTTCATTTGTAATTGATGATAAAATCGGTGCAATAACTTGCTTTTGTTCCTCCGTAAGTGGGAATGGTTTCGTTTGTTCAAAATCATCATCGTCATACGGATTTCGGTACACTTCCACATACTTTTCTGAAATTAGCCCCTTTTTAACAAGTGCTTTAATCGGAGCGTCTGTTATTTGCAACTCTTCTGTTATCACTTTCAACGGCACACTTTTATAATTTTCCACAAAATAATAGAGTACATCTTGTTGTTTTTTACTTTTCAGTTCAAATGCTGCTAATTCCAATTTATCTTCTGGCAACTCCGGTTGAACGACTCTTTGTTTCTTCTTTTGCACTTTATCTTTTACCTGATAAACAACTTCAATCGTGCCATTTTTAATTTCTTGTTGAATCGTGCGGTATAGATGCGGCTGCGTCTCAATAGCTTCCCAATCTATCGCTTCTTTTTCCTGAAATAAAAACAGTAGTTCAGGTGCTACTTCTTCTTGTTTACGAAGTTGTAGACGCTTTTTATACGTAGCTTTTATCGCCGTTGGAAGCATGACTTGAAAGGCTGAAATCATATAACATAACGTTTCGCTTGTAAGCCAATATCCAAGCTTTAATAATTCCTCGTTTAAAACTGGTGTTACATCTAATATTTCATGGATTGTCTTTAGCTTCTTACTTTCTACTTCAGCCGAATCTTTAATCCCAATAATAAAGCCTTGCAATTTCCTTGGGCCAAATGGAACTACTACACGCATGCCTATCTGGACAATATCTTCCCACTTTTTAGGGATAATATAATCAAATGGTCGATCTGTCTGACGTGCAGGTACATCAACAATTACACTTGCAAATTTCATAGACGATCATCTTCTAACATCATTTCAATTTGCTTTAATATTTCACGAGCAACCTCTTTCTTCGTTAAAAGTGGTAACTCGATAACTTCTCCATCTTTTCTATACATTGTTACAATGTTTGTATCTGTACCAAATCCAGCTCCTTGTGCCTTTACATCGTTCGCAACAATCATATTCGCATTTTTCTCACGTAATTTTTTTGTTGCGTATTCTTCTACCTTTGTCGTTTCAGCCGCAAAACCGATAAGTAACTGTTGATCCTTCATCTCACCTAACGTTTTTAAAATATCTACTGTTCTCTCGAGTTCGATTACAGCATCTCCATTTTTCTTTTTCATTTTATTATCATGAACATATTTCGGGCGATAATCTGCAACTGCTGCTGTTTTAATGACAACATCTACGTTTTTATACTGTTGCAGAACTACTTCTAACATATCTTGTGCAGATTCCACTTGTACCGTATTTACATGTAATGGTGGGTTTAATGCTGTCGGTCCCGAAACAAGTATGACATCAGCACCTAAGTTCGCTGCCACTTCCGCAATTGCATATCCCATTTTCCCAGAAGAAAAATTGGTCATAAAACGCACTGGATCAATCTTTTCACGAGTTGGGCCAGCAGTTATTAATATTTTTTTTCCTTGCAACGGTTTTTGTTCGGAAAAAGCCTCTTCTAACCGTGCAATAATTGCTTCCGGTTCTTCTAGTCTTCCCTTCGCAACATAACCACACGCTAAAAAACCTTCTCCAGGCTCAATAAATGTATATCCTAACGTTTTCAACGTCATCATATTTTTTTGTACAATTTTGTTTTCATACATATGCACATTCATAGCAGGTGCAATCCACACTGGGGCTGTAGTAGCTAACAAAGTAGTTGTAATCATATCGTCTGCAATACCACCAGCTAACTTCCCAATACAATTGGCAGTAGCAGGCGCAACAAGTACTACATCTGCCCAATCTGCTAAATCGATATGTGCAATAACAGCCGAGTCCTTCTCATCGAATGTATCTGTATATACGTCATGGCGAGAAAGTGCTTGAAATGTAAGAGGCGTAACAAACTTCATTGCCGACTCACTCATCATTACTTTTACAATAGCACCAGCTTGTGTCAATTTACTAGTTAACGCAGCCGCTTTAAAGACCGCAATGCCTCCTGTTACACATAGAAGTATCTTTTTCCCTTTTAGCATATGGCTCGTCCTCTTTCTTTTTCAAACTTATAATACTGAAACAGAATTCCCAGCTCATCAGTACCAATATTTCTTCCCTATCGTAAAAAAATAACAACCTACTTGTAAATAGGTTGTTACCGTTACATAGAAAATTATAAAGTCTATGTTTTAATTTGTCGAAAAGAATGTCTTAATCGATGATTTTGCCTTCGCTTGGTACATATTTTAATACTTCTGCATCGATTTCTTCTAATGATTTACCTACACATTTATGAGAAACAGGTTGCTCGATAACACAGTTATCAGCAAGTTGCATTTCACGCGCACGTTTTGCAGCTACTGTTACAAGTGTATATTTAGAATCGATTTTTGTTAATAATGAATCAATTGATGGATTTAACATAATTATAGACCCTCCGTCATTTCTTTATAATATTTTGCTACTCTTTCGCGGCGGCAATGTTCACCAACCACAATTGCTTTAATTCTTTCACAAGCTAATTCAACTTGATCGTTTTCTACAACATAGTCGTAAGCGTCCATCATTTCGATTTCTTCTTTCGCTACCGTTAAACGATTTTCAATAACATCTTCAGTTTCTGTACCACGGCCGACAATACGGTTCTTTAGTTCAGATAAACTTGGAGGTGCTAAGAAAATAAATACACCTTCTGGGAAAGCTTTCTTAACTTGAATTGCCCCTTGCACTTCAATTTCTAAGAATACATCTTTTCCTTCTTGTAATGTTTTTTCAACATAGTCAATCGGTGTTCCGTAATAATTACCTACGAACTCAGCCCACTCAAGTAATTTTTCATTACGAATCATTTCCTCAAATTCTTCTCTCTCTTTAAAGAAATAATCTACACCATCTACTTCACCTTCACGTGGCTTACGTGTCGTTACTGAAATGGAGTACTGAAAACGTGTATCCTCATGACTAAACAGCTCTTTTCGAACCGTTCCTTTACCAACCCCAGAAGGTCCTGAAAGAACGATGAGCAATCCTCTTCTACTTCTCATAAATATGTAAAACCTACCCTTCCTCACTTAAATCTTCTTTATTATTCAAACGATGTGCAATCGTCTCTGGCTGAATTGGACTTAATACCACATGCCCATCATCCATAACAATAACCGCCCTTGTTTTTCTCCCATACGTAGCATCAAGCAAAGCATTATGTTCGCGTGCTTCCTGTACTGTTCGTTTAATAGGAGCTGACTCCGGACTTACAATAGCAATAATTCGATGAGCAGATACAATATTTCCGTATCCAATATTTAAAAACCGCATGGCCATAGTTTGCGCCTCCTAGTAAGTCTATCCGATTTCTCCACCACGTATAACTTTATATATTTTTTGAAAGCTACTCAATATTTTGTACTTGTTCACGAATTTTTTCAAGGTTATTTTTCATTTCTACAACATATTTTGAAATTGTTAAGTCATTTGCCTTAGAACCAATCGTATTAATTTCTCTATGCATCTCTTGCACGATGAAATCCATTTTCCTTCCAACAGGCTCTTCAATCTGCAGTGTTTCACGAAATTGCTCTAAATGACTTTGCAAACGAACTAACTCTTCGTGAATATCACAACGCTCTGCAAAGATTGCGACTTCTGTTAACAATCTTTGTTCATCTAGATCTTGATTATGTAATTCTTTTAAGCGATTTTCTAATCGTTCACGATATTTTTGTGTAACAATCGGTACATGCGGAATAATTGCATTTACACAATTGTGAATCTCTTGTAAACGATACGCTATATCTTTATGTAATCGTTCTCCTTCGCCATCTCTCATCGTTTTTAACATATGAGCAGCTTGGCGAACAGCCTCATATAAACCGTTCTCAAATTGTTCATTTACATTTTCTACTTCTTCAATCGCTGTTACTTCTGGCATTTCCATTAATTGCTGAAGTGTAATAGAATCTTGTAATTGAAATTTTCCTTTTATATCTTCCATAATCGATCGGTACTGCTCAAGAAGCGACCAATTCACACTTAATTTTCTTTCAACAAGCCCTTCACCCGTTATACTAATAGACACTTCAATGCGTCCACGCCGAACTTGTTCTGCAATTATTTTACGAATTTTTTCTTCAAATATCATCATTTGCTTCGGAAGTCGAATACTCATCTCTAGGAAACGGTGGTTCACCGATTTCATTTCTACTGTAATTTGAAAAGTATCATTTTCTACTTTCGATCTTCCAAATCCTGTCATACTACAAATCATTTTTATCACATCCAAGCCATGAAATAACTCAATGAAAAAGGTAATAGAGACAAGGCTCTACTACCTTCTGTAAATTATATCACATTTTCATATCATTGACTATTTCAAGTTTAATCCCTTCTTATATAATACTGGCTTTTCCTTCTTCCCCTTTTTCCCTGTTAATAAAGAACCTACTAACAAGAAGGTCGGAATTGATGACAAACCTCCAATTAACAACCAATCTCTCGCTTGTATTGGCATTGTACTAAAGATCGGTTGTAGTGGTGGGTAATATATAACCACTAACATTAACAGTAAAGAAATAATAACCGCTCCTACTAAATACACGTTCCCAAACGGATTACGGTGGAAGATAGAATGTTCACTCCGGCAATCAAATACATGAATAAGTTGTGCAAGTACCAACGTCGCAAACGCCACAGTTTGTGCATATTTCAGTTCATTTGGATGTTGATTATATGCAATAATAAACGCCACTAACGTCACTGCTCCAATTAGAAAGCCACGGCTTATAATTTTCCAGGCAAGCCCTCTAGCAAATACCCCTTCTTTCGGATGACGCGGCGTTCTCTTCATAACGTCTCCTTCCGCCTTATCCAATCCTAATGCCATCGCCGGTAATCCGTCAGTCACTAAGTTCACCCATAAAATTTGAATGGGAACCATCGGCAGCGGTAATGCAAGTAACATTGCAAATAACATGACTAAAATTTCTCCTACGTTCGATGCTAATAAATAACGAATAAACTTACGTATATTCTCGTATATATTTCTACCTTCTTTAATTGCTGATTTAATCGTAGCAAAATTATCATCTAGTAAAACAAGAGAAGAAGCTTCTTTCGCAACGTCTGTCCCTGTAATTCCCATCGCTATCCCAATATCCGCTGTTTTTATAGCCGGAGCATCGTTTACTCCATCACCTGTCATCGCTACTATATGCCCTTTATTTTGCAACGCCTTAACAATCTTCAATTTATGTTCAGGTGATACTCGAGCAAATACATACGTATCTTCTACAACACTTTCTAGTTCCTCTACATCCATATTCGCGAGTTCTACTCCTTCAACAACACGTCCACCAGGTGGTAAAACCCCTAATTGTTCCGCAATTGCCATTGCTGTCACTTTATGATCTCCTGTAATCATCACTGTTCGAATACCAGCTTCTCTGCACTCTTTTACAGCCTGTTCTACCTCTGGTCTTGGCGGATCAATCATTCCCTGTATCCCGACCAACATAAAATCTTTTTCAACGTCTCTTTCATGTTCAATAGAATCTGTTACTTTTAATGGCTTAAATGCAACTGCAATTGTTCGGAGCGCTTGACTACCTAAACTATGAATAGCCGCCTGTACTTCTTTTCTATACAACTCACTTAACGGTTGTTGCTTATCCCCCCATAAAATCGTTTGACTCATTTGCAGGAGGACATCTGGTGCTCCCTTCGTAACAAGAAACTTTTTCCCCTCTCTATCTCGCACAATAACACTCATCATTTTTCGAGTTGAATCGAATGGAAATTCACGAATAATTTCAAATTTCCCTTTCAGTGCCTCACGCGTTATCCCCGCTTTCATTGCTGCAGCTACAAGTGCTCCCTCAGTTGGATCTCCATCTAATACATACGCCTTTTTCTTTTGAATAATATTTGCGTTATTACAAAGTGAACCAAATGTTAGTAGTTGATACAGTGCTTTTGTTTTAGCTGGATCGCATTCTTTTTCACCTTTCAAAAAAGAGCCATTAGGTTCATATCCTTGACCTGTAACTTTCCATAATTCCCCACCTGACCACATATGCGTTACCATCATTTTGTTTTGCGTCATTGTTCCTGTTTTATCAGAGCATATAACAGAAGCGCATCCTAACGTTTCTACCGCTGGTAACTTCCTTACAATTGCTCTCTTTTTAATCATACGCTGTACACCAAGCGATAAAGCTACTGTAACAATTGCTGGTAATCCTTCAGGAATAGCAGCAACAGCTAGCGACACGCCTGCTAAAAACATATGATACACTTCATTCCCTTGATACACACCGGCTAATACGACAAGCGCTGTCAAAATAAGAGCCACAATAATTAATATTTTCCCGAGTTGCTCTAATCTTCTTTGCAGTGGTGTTTCCATTTGCTCTGCATTTTGTAACATATTTGCAATTTGGCCCATCGCTGTATTCATACCAGTTGCTACAACGACCCCTGTTCCAGCTCCTCGTGTAATCATCGTACCCATAAAAGCCATATTTTTTTGATCACCAATTGAAACATCTTGCCCCTGCAGAGCTTCTACCTTCTTCTGCACCGGTACTGACTCTCCTGTCAAAGCTGATTCTTCGATATATAAACTTGATGCCTCAACAAGACGTACATCCGCCCCAATACGATCACCACTAGAAAATTTAATGATATCACCTAAAACAAGTGCTTTAGACGGTGCTTTTACCCAATTTCCATTCCGCATTACAGTAACTTGCGGGGCGGCTAGCTCTTTTAAAGCTTCCAGTGACTTTTCAGCCTTTCTTTCTTGAAAAAAGCCAAGAATACCATTGATAATAACAATCGCAACAATCGCAATAGAATCAATGTATTCACCTAAAAAAGCTGAAACTATTGTTGCACCAAATAAAACAAGTACCATAAAATCTTTAAACTGCGCCAAAAATACCATCAGTGCAGAAGGCCTTTTGGCTTCATCTAATTCATTTGTACCAAATTTTTTTATTCGCCCTTCTGCTTCCTTCTCTGTAAGCCCAACCTTCACATTCGTATTCGTTCTTTCTTCCACTTCGTGTGCACGCATTCCATACCAGTTCATCCCGCTATCGACCTCCTGATTCCAGACATACTCTATTGAAAGCTTATTCAGCCTCGTCCAAAAAAATGCTATAATTAACTTTTAGTTAGAAAGGAGTGTTCATTTATGGCATTCGATGGATTATTTACAAGAGCAATTACACATGAAATTGCAAATTCTCTTTACACAGGAAGAATTTCCAAAATATATCAACCTTCAAAATACGAGATTTTATTACATATTCGAGCAAACGGAAAAAATCAAAAACTAATTCTTTCCGCTCATCCGACATATGCACGTTTACACTTAACAAATCAAAATTACGATTCACCTGCACTTCCGCCAATGTTTTGTATGCTTCTTCGTAAGCATTTAGAAGGTGGGTTCATTGAAAAAATTGAACAAATTGATTTAGAGCGCATTATTCAAATTACCGTTCGTAGCAGAAATGAAATTGGTGACGAATCGCTAAAAACATTAGTAATTGAAATAATGGGACGACATAGTAACATCATTTTAGTAGACACAAAAACAAACAATATTTTAGATAGCTTAAAACACGTTTCTTTAGCGGTAAACAGACATCGAACTGTATATGCTGGAGCGGAGTACATTGCACCACCAGCACAACATAAAATTAACCCACTCCAGATTGAAACAAATGATGAATTTATTAGACCGCTAGACTTTCTATCTGGAAACATGGATAAACAGCTTGTCGGCACCTTCACGGGAATTTCGCCGTTATTCGCAAAAGAAGTAGTGAAAAAAGCAGGTATGGTAAATGAAAAAGCATTAGCGGACGCATTTTTCTCCATACAAAAACCATTACTAACTCATACATATTCACCAACTATGACTACTTCAAATGGGAAAGAATTCTTTTATCTTTTCCCTCTTGCGCACTTAGCAGGAGAAGACAAGACATTCTCATCTGTTAGTGAATTGCTAGACCGTTTCTTTTTCGGAAAAGCAGAGCGCGACCGTGTAAAACAACAAGCTTATGATTTAGAGCGCTTTATGCAAAACGAAAAAAATAAAAATGAGAAGAAACTCATTAAACTAGAAAAAACATTACAAGATGCCGGAAAAGCAGATAAATATCAACTATTCGGAGAACTACTTACAGCCAATATGTACGCTTTGAAAAAAGGTGATAAAGATATTGAAGTCGTTAACTATTACGACGAAAATGGCGGAACTGTAAAAATTACATTAGATCCTTTAAAAACACCATCTGACAATGCGCAACGCTATTTCCAAAAGTACCAAAAAGCAAAAAATTCAGTTGTTGTTGTAGAAGAACAAATTGAAAAAACAAATGAAGAAATTCTTTATTTTGATAGCTTACTTCAACAAATGGAAGCTGCTTCTTCAAAAGATATTGAAGAAATTCGTGAGGAATTAGCTGAAGAAGGCTATGTGCGCAATCGTAAAACGAAAAACGCAAAGAAAAAGCCTACTAAACCAGTATTAGATAAATATGTAGCAAGTGATGGCACAGAAATTTTCGTCGGTAAGAACAATAAACAAAACGATTACTTAACAACGAATTTTGCCCGTCGTGATGAAATTTGGTTACATACGAAAGATATCCCTGGGTCTCATGTTGTCATTCGTTCTCTTGAACCTACCGAAGACACTGTGTTAGAAGCAGCTAAAATCGCTGCCTATTTCAGTAAAGCAAAAGATTCTAGTTCTGTTCCTGTAGATTTCACCAAAATACGCCATGTCAAAAAACCGAGTGGTGCAAAACTTGGTTTTGTTACGTACGACAATCAACAAACCGTATATGTAACACCGGATGCTGATACTGTAATGAAATTAAAAGCGTAAATATAAAAAATGCGTTGCTTATAAGTAACGCATTTTTTATATTTTTTCAATTTAGTTGCTATATCCATTCAATATTGTCAAAAAAATTGACAGTTTCATTTCACATTTGTATAAATTTTTTTACAGCATATAAATAAAGTGCACGTGTAACTCCAATCAATATTTTTTCATCCTCTGCCATTTATTGAAGCAATCTGGATTTTATGAACAAAAAGTCTCCCACAAATTGCGGGCTATTTTTTATCTCCCCTAAAATATATGTTTCCCCTACTATCCTTTCTTCAAATATACATTTTGGCACGCTATTTGCTTTATTCAATACTATGAATAGGGGGAATTAACATGACTTTAAAAATTAATAAAATCCAAAATCAACTACAAAACTATGAAATTGACGGATTGCTTATTACAAAAAAAGAAAATCGCCAATATGCAACAGGCTTTACAGGTAGTGCTGGCGTCGTCTTAATCTCTGCGGATAAAGCTGTTTTCATCACTGATTTTCGCTATGTAGATCAAGCGAAATCACAAATAAAAGATGCTGAAATTATTATGCATACAGGAAATTTAGAAAAAGAAATTGCAACTCAAGTATCGAAATTAAACATTCAAAAACTCGGAATTGAAGAAAACAACATGACATTGCAACAATATAAAAACTTACAAAAATACGTACATGCGGAAATGGTTCAAGTGTGCGAAATCATCGAAAATATTCGTATTATTAAAGACACGCCTGAAATAGAAACAATGAAAATCGCAGCTAATATTGCTGACGAAGCATTTCACCACATCCTTACGTTTCTAAAACCAGGAATTAGTGAAAATGATGTACGAGATGAGTTAGAATTTTTCATGCGAAAAAAAGGGGCTACATCCTCTTCCTTCCAAATCATTGTAGCTTCTGGCGTCCGTTCTTCACTTCCTCATGGAGTTGCATCAAATAAAATAATCGAACGAGGCGACGTCGTTACATTAGATTTCGGTGCACTTTATAATGGATATTGTTCCGATATAACACGTACTGTAGCAATTGGGGAACCGTCAGAAGAATTCAAAAAGATATACAATATTGTACGAGAAGCGTTAAAACGTGGGACGGAAGCAATTAAACCTGGGGAAACTGCGAAAAATATCGATGATATAACGAGAGATTACATTACAGAACATGGATACGGTCAATATTTTGGACACTCTACTGGTCATGGTCTTGGGTTAGAAATTCATGAACCTCTCCGCTTATCCCAAGAAAGTAAAGCTACTTTAGAAGAAGGTATGGTTGTTACAGTGGAACCTGGTATTTACATACCAAACTGGGGCGGTTGTAGAATTGAAGATGATATTGTCATTACAAAAGACGGATATGAAGTTATTACAAAATCAAATCGGGAACTAATTGTTATCCCTTGTTAAAATCATAGCCTTTTTAAAGGAGTTTTTCGTTGCACATAGAATTCTTTCTCTGGAGTAATCGTTTAAAGAGGGGGAATTTTAATTGAATTTTGTAATTGATAAAATAGATGGTTTACAGCCTGAATTTTCCAAACTTGTTTCCATGATGAATTACGCTCGCTACACAACAATGCAAGCGGTGGAAGGTTTATCAATTGAAGAACTTGATTATTTATATGATGAGGAAGCAAACTCAATTGGCATGCTTTTGTACCATATGGCCGCTATTGAATTTTACTACCAGATTCATACTTTTGAAGACCGTGAACCAACGGAAGCTGAATTAGAACGTTGGTTACCTGCTATTGAGTTAGGAGCTCTTGGCCGCGAGAAAATAAAAGGAAACTCTATAGAATTTTACATAAACACATTACAAGAAGTACGTTCCAAAACGATCGAGACTTTTCAATCGTTACCTGATGAATGGCTATTTCAAACGACAGACTTTTGGTATGACAAACCAGCAAATAACTACTTTAAGTGGTTTCATGTATTTGAAGATGAAATCAATCATCGCGGACAAATTCGTTTAGTTAAAAAGATGCAAAAATCTCATTCAGTAAAATGAGAAAATGCCACCGAATAAGGGTGGCATTTTCTTTTATTCATTAGCGAATAGCTTTTCATTTACTTTTTTGGCGACTACCGCTACCAACATTAAAATGCATATTAAATATATCAATTTCGCAATAAATAACCAGCCTTGAAACATTACAATTCCATCTATTATCTCATTTCCTTTCAATAACAAAAATGGAATCGTGCTTATTACAATGATAAACTCGATGCTGAAAACAATTTTCTTTTTTCGGCTATATGCCTTCCATTCTTTCCAGCGATACATAGGTGCAAAAATCAATACTCCTATACATAATATAACTGGCACCCATTCACTTTTAAGAAATTGCCCTGAAACAACTGATAATAGTAAACAAACGAGCACGCCATAGTACCCTATTTTCTCTCTCAATCGTACTCCCCCATTCTACTTTCCCTTTAATATGTAACTTGCTACGCTTATAACAATTCTTAGAAAAACAACAACGACAATTACAAGATAAAGACCTTTTGCAGAAGACATCCATTCTTGAAAAATAGACATTTTCTCCATTTGCTTCTGCCCTTCTATTAAAATAAACCCTACGAAAAATGCGCAAATAACAATGATACCTATCATAATTCCGATACTTTTCTTACTATATTGTTTCATATCATCCCAGTTATATAAAAGGATAAATACAAACCCGAAAACAGGTATGATACTGATCCATTCATTGTTTGTAAACAAGTTTAAAATGATTAATAGACTACAAGATATAACGAATCCCCAAAATCCAATTTTTTTGTGCATAAGCCCTCCTTTAATTCCATTTTTAGGATTAATTGTATTGTAACATCCATTTGTTGTTCTTACCATTACAGTACATGAAATTTCACTTTTTTCTTTTTCCTATACTCACATACTTTCACTGCTTTCATACAATAAACTACACGAACGCCTAAAGGATGTGAATGTTATGGGAGTTGAATTAACGCTGTTACACGCTCTCTATATTCTTTGTTTACTCACTATTATTACTTTTTTTATTCTCCGGAAAGATACGACGATTATTTGTATCGTTTTTATCTTTTTGTTAGCATTAACTGCTACAAGTTCTATCCCTCTTGCCATTAGCGGTATTTTTCAAAGTTTCATTTACGCTATTACTGAACTATTACCAACTATATTAATCATCTCCATTATCGTATCAATGAGTAATCTACTCGTTCATACTGGCATAAATGACACGATGATTTCACCATTTACAAAGATGATTCGTACACCTACCCTCGCCTATTGGATGATCGGCCTTTTAATGATGACAATTTCTTTCTTCTTTTGGCCTTCTCCCGCTGTCGCCTTAATGGGAGCTATTTTATTACCGGTCGCTGTACGCGTTGGTCTTCCTCCAATTGGAGTGGCAATTGCTATGAATTTATTCGGACACGGCATCGCCTTATCTGGTGACTTCGTTATTCAAGGTGCACCAAAATTAACTGCAGACGCTGCTGGTCTTCCTGTTTCCAGCGTTGTTTCTGCCAGTGTTCCTCTCGTAATTGTTATGGGCATTGTGACAACTTCCGTCGCGTTTTTCTTCTTACGAAAAGAATTTCATACAGGCTTATCCATACAAGAATCTATTCCATCAACTGCGTCTTCTAAAACGCTCACTTCATTATCTCCTCGGACAAAAAAATGGCTCGCTATTTGCATTCCGATCGTATATGCCATCGATATCCTTTGCATGATTCAATTTAAACTACAAGGAAGCGACGCAACTGCACTTATCGGCGGGACGACTGTTATTATAATTATCATCATTTCTCTCATCGCCTACAAAGGTAATGGACTAAATAAAACGACCGATTATTTTATAGAAGGGCTCCAATTCGGATTTAAAATCTTTGGTCCAGTTATCCCAATTGCTGCACTCTTTTATTTAGGGGATAGCGGTTTTGTAAAAATTATCGGGGACTATTTACCGAAAGGTTCACACGGAATCATTAACGACTTAGGAATCGCTTTGTCTCAAACAGTTCCTTTAAATCAATATGTATCGGCGGGAACATTAACTATCGTTGGTGTCATAACAGGTTTAGATGGATCTGGCTTTTCTGGTATATCGCTTGCTGGTTCGATTGCCAATCTTTTCGGAGCAGCACTTGGGCATGGAACAGCTACATTAACAGCTCTCGGGCAAATTGCTGCAATCTGGACCGGAGGCGGGACTTTAATTCCTTGGGCGCTTATTCCTGCCGCTGCCATTTGTAAAGTGGATCCATTTGAACTTGCACGCCGAAATTTTTTACCGGTTGTGATTGGCTTAATAGTCACCACAATCGTTGCGATGTTTATTCTATAACATAAGCAAGTGTTCTCTTGCTTATGTTTTTTTATTGTAAATTTCATCATGAATTACTGGCTTTCAAAAGGAGTTATGTATATGTTAGCGAAATTATATTAAGAGAGTATTTATTCCAAAACGTTTACGAGAAACAGATTACTTCCATTAGAAAAGGGGACATAACTATGAATGAATTGATTTTCGTCTTATTAATTTGTCCATTACTTATCTTCATCATTTCTGTTATTGGAACACGCAAGACGAAAACGTATTACGTAATGCCAATTGTAACGTTTGCTAGTTTTTTAATAATAGGTGTTATCGCCTTTACTCCAAAATTTTTCTTTTGGGTTGGCATGTACAGCATCTTCTCATTCATTGTTTCTTATATGACTCTATTGTTTGTAAGAGGATATGAAGTTGCGGAAAACGCTAAATAGTTGTTAGCAAGGAGATTAGAATATGATTTTCTTTGATATTGATGGAACTTTACTTGATTATGAGACTGCTGAAAGACATGGTATTATAGATTTTTTTCAAATATATAATACTATTTTTTAGGCAATGAATTAGAAGCAACAGAAGTCTGGCATGAATTATCAGAGGTATATTTCAACAAATTTTTATCCAAGGAATTATCTTTTCAAGAACAACAAAGGATGCGAATGTATCATTTATTTAAAGCATATGGAGTAAACTTATCACCCGAGGAATCTCAGCACAGATTCAATCAATATATAGAACTATACAAGAACAACTGGGCCGTGTTTGAAGATGTACACTATACATTACATGCCTTGCAGCAAGAAGGGCACACATTAGGTATCATTAGCAATGGTGACTATGAACAACAAATCGAAAAGTTAACTACTCTAAACATTCTACAATATTTTAAATATATATTTACTTCTAGTGAAATTGGGAAATCGAAACCAGACCCTGAAATTTTTCAAAGAGCTGTATTACAATCTAGTCTTGCAATGAAAGATTGCTATTATATTGGTGATCGATTAGAAACAGATGCAATTAGTAGTACAGCAGCTGGAATGCAAGGGATATGGTTAAATCGTGATAACTTGCAACTCAAATGTGATGTTCCTACTATCTGTTCTTTACATGAAATTATAACAATAATATAAAAAGACGACCGCGTTCCCCCGCGGTCGTCTTTTTTCGTGTTACGCTGTGATCCAAGCTTCGTTTGCTGGATTTTTACGCCACTCTTGTAATTTTTTCGTTTCAGCTTGTCCGATCATACCTTTTTCTGCTGCTACTTCAGTTAATGCACTGTAGTCGCTTAAAGAGTATGATGCTACGTTAGCTGCCTCTAGTTTTTCTTTTCCTGCTTCTAGCTCGTATGTGAAGATTGATACGATTCCTAATACTTCACATCCAGCTTCGCGAAGTGCTTCTACACATGTAATTGCACTACCGCCAGTTGAAATTAAGTCTTCTACTACTACTACTTTTTGACCTTTTTCAGCTTTTCCTTCAATTTGGTTCCCTTTACCGTGACCTTTTGCTTTACTACGTACGTAGCACATTGGTAAATCCATACGATCGCTTACCCATGCAGCGTGCGCAATACCAGCCGTTGCTGTTCCTGCAATAACTTCTACAGTTGGGAAGTGCTCTTTAATTAACTCTTCTAATCCAGCTGCAATCGCTTGACGTACTTTTGGATAAGATAAAGTTAAACGATTATCACAATAAATTGGTGATTTCATACCTGAAGACCAAGTGAATGGATCATTCGGTTGTAAAAATACTGCTCCAATTTCTAATAAATGCGATGCGATTTCTTTTTTCATACTGTTACACCTTCCCACTGTTGTTTTACTGTTTTATACGCTTCAAGCGGATTTTCCGCTTTTGTAATACTACGTCCAACTACGATGTAGCTTGAGCCAAGTTCCCTCGCACGTTTCGGTGTTGCTACGCGCACCTGGTCATTTATATCATCGCTTGCAAGACGAATCCCCGGTGTTACTGTTACAAATTCATTTCCGCATACTTCACGTAATTTCGGAACTTCAAGTGTTGAACAAACAACACCATCAAGTCCACTTTCTTTCGTTAGTTTTGCATAATGAGCAACCGCTTCTTCTAACGTTTTCTCAATGCCAATCTCTTTTTTCATCATAGCTTCCGAAGTGCTTGTTAGTTGTGTAACTGCAATACAAATCGGTCTCTCTTTTCCTTCTTGCGTACCTTCCTCTAATCCCTCAATCGCAGCTTTCATCATACTGCTTCCCCCAGCAGCATGAACATTTACCATATCAACATCTAGACTAGCTAGGCTACGCATAGCGCTTTTTACTGTATTCGGAATATCATGAAGTTTTAAATCTAGGAAGATCTTATGCCCTTTTTCTTTTAAGTACGTAATAATCGCAGGGCCTTCTTTGTAAAATAACTCCATACCCACTTTGACAAATAGCTCTTCCCCTTCAAAGTGGTGTAAGAATTGTTCTACATCTTGTTTCCCTGGAAAATCTAGTGCAACGATTAACGACTGTGACATGTTTGTTTCCAGCTCCTTCCTTGACATTCCGAAATGTGATCAAATCCTAATTCATCTAGTAATGCTGGTAATTCTTCAATAATTGTCGGACATACGAACGGATCGATAAAGTTCGCTGTTCCAACTGCAACCGCGCTTGCGCCAGCATAGAAGAATTCAATTACATCTTCCGCAGTTTCAATACCACCCATTCCGATAATCGGAATGTTAACCGCTTGACTTACTTCATGTACCATACGAATTGCTACTGGCTTAATCGCAGGACCTGATAATCCGCCTGTACGGTTTGCTAAAATTGGTTTAGCTGTTTTTAAATCTAGACGCATACCAAGCAATGTATTAATCATCGTTAAACCGTCCGCACCCGCATTTTCAATTGCTTTTGCAATCTCCACAATGTTTGCCACGTTCGGTGACAATTTCACATATACCGGTACTTCAGAAACCTCTTTTACTCGCTTCGTTAAATCAGCAGCAATTTCAGGATTCGTACCAAAAGCGATACCACCCGTTTTTACGTTTGGACAAGAAATATTTAATTCTAGCGCATGAACATTAGGTGCCTTTGAAATTTCTTTCGCAACTGCTACATAATCCTCAGCTTGTGAGCCAGCAACATTCGCAATAATCGGAAGATCAAATTGCTCGAGAAAAGGTAATTCAGAATTCATTACCTTTTCTAATCCAGGATTTTGAAGCCCGATTGCATTTAGCATTCCGCCTGGTGTTTCCGCAACACGAGGCGTTGGGTTTCCGTAACGAGGCTGTTCTGTTGTCGCTTTAATCATAATTGATCCAAGTACACTTAAATCATAGAACTGTGCATACTCACGACCAAATCCGAAGCAACCAGATGCTGGGATGATTGGATTTTTTAATGATAACCCTGGTAATTCAACTTGCAATCTGTTCATAGTACAACCTCCCCGATTGGAAATACTGGTCCGTCGCTACACACCTTCTTGTAAGAATGTCCACTCGGATCTGCTTGTAAATGGCATACACATGCAAAACATGCTCCAATGCCACAGCCCATACGCTCTTCTAATGAAATGTAGGCTTTTCTCTCTTTATAGCGTCCTTCTAATGCACGAAGCATCGCTAAAGGTCCACATGAGTATAGAATGTCAAAGTCGATTCCATAGCTATCAATTACATCTGTTACAAAGCCTTCTGTACCATGCGTACCATCAACTGTTGCAACATACGTATCACCAAGCTCTGCGAATTTCTCTTCATAGAAGACAACATCTTTCGTTTGGAAACCTAAGATGTGAATAACGCGTACTCCCTTTGCTACAAGACGCTGTGACAATTCATATAGTGGTGGTACACCAATTCCCCCTCCAACTAATAGAGCCGTTTGTCCAGCTTCCGCTTCTTCTACAGGAAAACCATGTCCAAGTGGTCCTAACACATCTACAAGTTCGCCTTGTTTTCTTTTCGCTAATGTTTTTGTTCCTTGTCCTTCCGCACGATATAGCATTGTAAATTCGTTCTTGTCTTGATCGACATTACAAATACTAATTGGGCGGCGCAGAAGGGGCATAATGCCCTCTGCTACCTTAATGTGTACAAACTGCCCTGGATCGTTCATTTGCTGCACTAGATCCCCTTGAAGCACTAATTCGTAAATGTTTTTTGCGATTTCTTTTTGGTTAACGACGATCATATTTTGCTTTTGCATCATGCATGTACCACCTCGTGACGCTTCGTTTGCGTAATTTCTTTCATTGAATGAGCTGAGAATGTCATAGATTCTAATACTCGTAAGATTGCTCTCGTTGTATCAAGTGATGTTAAGCAAGCCACACCATTTTCTACTGATTCACGGCGAATGCGGAAACCATCACGCGCTGGTTGTTTGCCTTTTGTTAATGTATTGATTACAAACTGTGCTTTTCCTTGACGGATAATATCAAGTAAGTTGTATTCTTCAGAATCAATTTTATTTACAACTTGCACTGGAATGTTTTGCTCTGCTAACGATTGTGCTGTTCCAGCTGTTGCTAATAAGTTATAGCCGATTTCGTGGAAACGTTTTGCAATTTCCATTGCTTCTTCTTTATCTTTATCCGCTACAGTGATGATTACTGATCCGTGCGTTGGGATGTTAATTCCTGAAGCAACTAACCCTTTGTATAATGCTTTTTCAAGTGTTAAGTCTTTACCCATTACTTCCCCTGTTGATTTCATTTCAGGTCCTAATGTTGTATCAACTGAACGTAGCTTCGCAAATGAGAATACCGGTGCTTTTACATACACTTCTTTCTCTTCTGGGTGATAACCAGTTCCATATCCTTGTTCTACAAGATCTTGACCTAAAATAACTTTCGTTGCAACATTCGCCATCGGTACGCCTGTAATTTTACTTAAGAATGGTACTGTACGGCTCGCACGTGGATTTACTTCAATTACATACACTTCATCTTTGAATACTACAAACTGAATGTTTAGTAATCCAACAATGTTTAAACCTTTTCCAAGTGCAATTGTATGTTCAATAATTTGTTCTTTCAGTTTTGCAGATAAGCTTTGCGGTGGATATACTCCGATTGAGTCACCAGAGTGAACTCCAGCGCGTTCAATATGTTCCATAATACCTGGAATGAATACATTCTCACCGTCTGAAATTGCATCTACTTCAATTTCTTTACCAACCATGTAACGATCGATTAATACTGGATGATCTGCGTGAACTTTAACCGCATTTTTCATGTAGTGCAGCAGTTCTTCTTGACGATATACGATTTCCATCGCGCGTCCACCTAGTACGTAAGATGGTCTTACTAATACTGGGTAACCAATTTTGTCAGCAATTGCTACCGCTTGCTCTACAGTCGTTGCTGTTTTACCAACTGGCTGCGGAATACCAAGTTGTGTTAGAGCTGCTTCAAACTTATCACGATCTTCTGCACGGTCTAAATCTTCAAGTGATGTTCCTAAGATTTTCACACCGTGAGCCTCTAATTTAGCAGCTAAGTTAATTGCCGTTTGTCCACCGAATTGGACGATAACACCTTCTGGTTTTTCTAAATCGATAATGTGCATTACATCTTCAATTGTTAATGGTTCAAAGTATAATTTGTCAGAAATACTGAAGTCTGTTGAAACTGTTTCTGGATTGTTATTAACAATGATTGCCTCATATCCCGCTTCTTTAATTGCCCATACAGAGTGAACTGTTGCATAGTCAAACTCAACACCTTGACCGATACGGATTGGACCAGATCCTAGAACTACTACACTCTTACGATCTGTTCTAACTGATTCATTCTCGTCACCATATGTGCTGTAGTAGTATGGTGTTGCAGATTCAAACTCTGCCGCACAAGTATCTACCATTTTATAAACAGGAGTTATGTTGCTTTCTTTACGTATATCGTAAATTTCACGCTCTGTTTTGTTCCAAGCATTGGCGATGTAATGGTCACTGAAGCCCATTTCTTTCGCTGATTGTAATACTTCCATATTTCCTACATTTGCTTTTACTTCGCGTTCCATGTTTACGATGTTTTCAACTTTTTGTAAGAAGAAGAAGTCCATTTCACACCAATTGTTGATTTCTTCTTTCGTTACACCTTGACGAATTGCTTCTGCTACAATAAACAGTCGCTCATCATCAGCTTTTATAATGCGTTTTTTCATTGTCTCTTTATCAAGCTCTTTTAAATGCTCTAACTCTAAGTGATAAACACCAAGTTCTAAAGAACGAATCGCTTTTAATAATGATTGCTCTAAGTTACGTCCGATTGACATAACTTCACCAGTTGCCTTCATTTGTGTACCCAGTGTTCTGTTTGCTGATTCAAACTTATCAAATGGCCAGCGTGGAATTTTTGAAACAACATAGTCTAATGCTGGTTCGAAACAAGCATATGTTTTTTGTGTTACTGGATTTATAATTTCATCTAATGTTAAACCGACTGCAATTTTTGCCGCTAGCTTCGCAATTGGATATCCAGTTGCTTTAGATGCTAGTGCAGATGAACGACTTACACGCGGGTTTACTTCGATTACATAATATTGGAAGCTATATGGATCAAGTGCAAGCTGAACGTTACATCCACCTTCAATTCCTAATGCACGAATAATTCGTAATGAAGTGTTTCGTAACATTTGATATTCACGGTCACTTAATGTTTGGCTCGGTGCTACAACGATAGAATCACCTGTGTGAACCCCCACTGGATCGATATTTTCCATGTTACATACTACAATCGCGTTATCATTTGAATCACGCATTACTTCATATTCAATTTCCTTACAACCAGCAATGCTCTTTTCTAATAAACATTGTGTTACCGGACTATGTTTTAATCCACCTGATACGATTTCAATTAGTTCTTCTTCATTACTACAGATTCCGCCACCTGTTCCCCCCATTGTAAATGCTGGGCGAACAATAACTGGATATCCAATTTCTTTTACAAATTCATGTGCTTCTTCTAGCGTATGAATAATGGTACTAGATGGAATTGGTTCATTTAATTCCTGCATTAAGGTACGGAATAAATCACGATCCTCCGCTTGCTCGATTGCTGATAATTTTGTTCCTAAAATTTCAACTCCGCACTCTTCAAGTATGCCTGATTTCGCAAGTTCAACAGCCATATTCAGGCCTGTTTGACCACCTAATGTTGGTAAGATTGCATCTGGACGTTCTTTACGAATGATACGGCTTACAAATTCTAGTGTTAATGGTTCTATATATACTTTATCTGCCGTTGCAGTATCTGTCATAATTGTTGCTGGGTTAGAGTTAACAAGGATTACTTTGTAACCTTCTTCTCTAAGAGATTGACAAGCTTGTGTACCAGAGTAGTCAAACTCTGCTGCTTGCCCAATTACAATTGGTCCTGATCCGATTACTAAAATTGTGTTAATGTCTAGGCGTTTTGGCATAACTCTTCCCCTTCTTTCTTGAAGTTTTCAATCATTGCTAAGAAATCTTCGAACAAATCGTTTGCATCTTCTGGTCCTGCAGAAGCTTCTGGATGGTATTGCACTGTAAATGCTGGGAACTTCGTATGACGAAGACCTTCTACTGTTCCATCATTTAAAGCAACATGTGTAATTTCAAGTGCTGTATTTTTAACTGATTCTTCTTCTACTGCGTAACCATGATTTTGAGATGTAATTGCTACTTTTCCAGTTGCAAGATGTTTTACCGGATGGTTTAAACCACGGTGACCGAATTTTAACTTACTTGTATTCGCACCAGATGCTAGAGCGAATAGTTGATGTCCTAAGCAAATTCCGAATAAAGGAACTTTACCGATAATGTCTTTTAACATTTCAATTGCTTCTGGTACATCTTTTGGATCTCCAGGTCCGTTACTTAACATAATTCCATCTGGACTAAGACGTAAAATTTCTTCTGCTGTTGTATTGTAAGGTACTACAATTACATCACAGTCACGTTTATTTAATTCTCGTAAAATACCATGTTTCATTCCGAAGTCTACAAGTACAACTCGGTGTCCACGGCCTGGGCTTGGGTATGGATCTTTCGTTGATACGCGTTTCACGTGATCTGTAAATACTGTCGCTTTTAATTGGCTCACGATGTATTCTACATCTGCATCCATGTTACATATACGTCCACGTAATGTACCGTATTGACGAATTTTTCTCGTTAATTTTCTTGTATCAATTCCTGCTAACCCTGGGATATTTCTTTCTTTTAAGTAATCATTTAACGAAATTTCATTACGGAAGTTTGATGGATGATCACAAATTTCGTTTACGATTAAACCATTTACAGATGGGTGAATTGATTCAAAATCATCACGGTTGATGCCGTAGTTTCCGATTAATGGGTACGTGAATGTTACGATTTGACCGCAATATGATGGATCAGATAATGTTTCTTGATATCCAGTCATTCCTGTTGTAAATACAACCTCACCTGACTTTTCGATTTCTCCTCCGAAACCTTTTCCAATTAATACTGTTCCATCTTCTAAGATAAGTTGTCTTTTCATACTAATGCACTCTCCTTTTGCCATGCGATCTTACCACCAACGATTGTCATTACCGGCCATCCTTGGCATTTCCAACCTGCGAATGGTGTATTTTTTCCTTTTGATAAGAATGTTGTTGGGTCAATCTCTTCTTCTTGTTCTAAATCAATGATTGTAATATCAGCTGTTCTACCTTCTTTCAGGCGACCTGCTTCTAAGCCGAATGTATCAGCTGGTTTTTCTGTTAAGAATTGAATTAACTGCTCTAATGTAATAATTCCTTTTTTCACAAGGTTTGTGTATAGAAGTGGGAATGCTGTTTCAAAACCAGTAATTCCGAATGGTGCTCTTTCAATTCCTTGCGCTTTCTCTTCCGCTGTATGCGGTGCATGATCAGTTGCGATCATATCAATTGTTCCATCTAATAAACCTTCAATTAGTGCTGCGTGATCTTCTTTTCCACGAAGCGGCGGGTTCATTTTAAAGTTAGGATCAGCTGATGGGATATCATCTTCACATAACACTAAATGATGAGGTGTTACTTCTGCTGTTACTTTAATTCCAGCGCGTTTCGCATCTCGAATTACGCGTACAGAACCTTTCGTACTTACGTGACATACGTGATAGTGACAATCTGCCGCTTCAGCAAGCAGTATATCCCTTGCAATATGTACAGATTCACATACTGATGGGATACCGTTTAATCCGTGTTTCTCAGAAAACTTCCCTTCATGTACACAACCTTTATTAATAAGAGTATTCTCTTCACAATGCGCAACTACTGCCATATTTAATTTCGCTGCACGCTTCATAGCAGCTAACATCATGCTAGCATCTTGTACGCCTACACCGTCATCAGTGAAGGCAAATGCTCCAAGTTCTTTTAATGTTTCGAAATCTGTCATTTCAGAACCAGCTTGGCGTACTGTAATTGCTCCGTATGGTAGTACGTTGACATGCGCTTTTTCTTTAATACGATTTTGCAAGTCTTCCATATGTTCTCTGCAATCTGGTACTGGGCGTGTATTTGGCATTGCACAAATTGTAGTGAACCCACCTTTTGCCGCTGCTAGTGTACCTGTTTCAATTGTTTCTTTATGTTCACCACCTGGTTCACGAAGATGTACGTGTACATCTACTAATCCAGGTGCGATTAACTTTCCGTTCACATCGATTACTTCAGCATTATCTGCCGTAATATTTTCTGCTACCTTAGCGATTTTACCGTCTTGTACGAGAAGATCTGTTGCTACGATTTTTCCTTCTTCATTCATATAACGACCATTTTTAAACAAGTAATTCATGTTTCATTCCTCCTAATACATTTGGTAAGGCGCGTTTTAGTACAGCCATTCTTACGTAAACTCCATTTTCCATTTGTTTAAATATGCGTGAACGCTCACACTCAACAAGTTCACTTGCAATTTCAACATCACGGTTTACAGGAGCTGGATGCATAATAATGCTTCCTTCTTTCATACGCT
Organism: Bacillus sp. M5A3_1b; assembly: GCF_053345335.1. Lineage (NCBI taxonomy): Bacteria > Bacillati > Bacillota > Bacilli > Caryophanales > Bacillaceae > Bacillus > Bacillus sp. M5A3_1b. Next base: position 208,383 of record NZ_JBKEZY010000001.1, read on the forward strand.
TTTCTCTTTCCACTGTTAATCCGTGTTTCTCATGATACTCTTTCATAATGTCTGTTTCATAATGATCATGACGCTCATGTTGTACACGAAGTAACATCATTACATCCACTTCTGGAACAAGTTCATCTAATGGTTTGTATGTTCCAAACGTGCTGTCTTCATCTTTCCACTCTTCTGGACTTGCAAAGTAAATTGTTGCACCCAGTTTCGTTAATGCTTCTGCATTAGAACGTGCTACTCGGCTATGACGAATATCTCCTACTATCGCAATCTTTAATCCTTCAAATCTTCCAAACTCTTGTTTAATTGTAAGAAGATCGAGTAGGCACTGCGTTGGATGATTTCCACATCCATCTCCAGCGTTTAAGATTGGGATATTTACCTGTTCTTTTAGTTCATCGAAGTAGCGATCTTGCTCATGGCGGACGATCACCGCTTTTGTTCCGATTGATTCTAGTGTTCTTATCGTATCGTATAAAGTTTCTCCTTTTTGTACGCTTGATGCATCCGCTGAAAAGTTTAAAACTTCAAGTCCTAATCTCTTCTCAGCAACTTCAAAGCTAAATCTCGTTCTCGTACTATTCTCAAAGAACAAGTTCGCAACAAAAGTTTGCTCTGTCGTTTTGCTCTCTTTTCCATTCGCGAAATCTTCTGCGTCTTTTAGGATTTCTGAAATTTCTACTTCCGATAATTCACTCATCGTTAACAAATGGCTCATCGTCATCCCTCATCTTTCTGATTTTTATGTTACCACTTTTGTATTTTTATAACAACTTTTGCATAAAAATACCCTAGTCGTTTGAGACTAGGGTGCAAGGAAGAAGCCACCCTTTCCGGTCTCACAGGACTGAATTAAAAGGTTATTATTATGAAGCAATCTGCTTAGATTGTTTTATTTGTTTCGTTTCTGGTAGTAGTAGATTTAATAGTACACCTACAATTGCTGCTAGTGCCATTCCTTCTACTTGGAACGATTCTCCTACGTGGAGTACCGCTCCACCAATACCGATTACTAGTATTACTGATGCAATCATTAAGTTTCGTTTGTCACTTAGGTCTGTTTTATCATCTACCATCATGCGTAATCCGCTTGATGCAATTACACCGAATAGTAAGATTGATACACCACCCATAACTGGTGTTGGGATCGAATGAATCAGTGCAGAAATCTTACCGACAAATCCGAACATGATTGCAAACACTGCTGAGCCGATGAATAAGTATACACTGTATGCTCTCGTAATTGCTAACACACCGATGTTTTCACCATACGTTGTATTCGGTGGTCCACCTATTAGTGATGCAATCAATGTTGCTATTCCATCACCGAAGATTGAGCGATGTAAACCTGGTTTTTCAATTAAATCTCTTTTAATAACATTTCCTAGTACAATTTGATGTCCGATATGTTCTGAAATTGTTACTAATGCTACTGGTACCATCAAGAGTACAATCTTCCACGAAAACTCCGGAGTATATGTTACAAACGGTACTGTGAAATCTGGTACAACAAACCATTTTGCCTCAGCTACCGGCTTTAAGTTTACTAGCCCTTGGAAGTAAGCAAAGATATATCCGCCGACAATGCCCAGTAACACTGGTATGATACTGAAAAACCCTCTTCCGAATATAGAGCAGATAATTGTAATTGCTAATGTTACTAATGCTACTGAAAAGTGTGTAAAGCTATATTTGCCATCCGCACCGTTCATCGCCATGTTAACTGCTGTATGTGCTAAAGCTAGACCGATTACCATTACGACTGGACCAACTACGATTGGCGGAAGTAATTTCATAATCCACTCTGATCCTGACTTCTTAATTCCGAGTGAGATTAAGATGTACACAAGTCCTGCAAACAAACCACCAAGCATTGCTGCTCCAGGTCCACCTGCTGTTTTCGCTGTTATAATCGGTGCGATAAAGGCGAATGATGATCCTAGATAGGCAGGTACTTGACCTTTCGTTATAAGAAGAAACGCTAGCGTTCCTAATCCACTTGATATTAATGCTACTGACGGATTCAATCCTGTTAAAAACGGAACAAGCACTGTTGATCCAAACATCGCGAACAAATGTTGTATACTTAAAAATAACCATTTTCCCGGTTTTGGTACTTCATTAACGTCTAACACTGGCTTTTGTTCCATTGTTACATCCTCCTTCAGTTTAAATCTTTGCAATAAAAAAACTCTTTGTGCCTGTGCACAAAGAGTCCTACACTTTCGTATGCCAAATTTGACATATGAAAGCCAAGACCCTTTGGCAGCCTCACAGGACTACATTTAAAAGGGCTTTACTTATCGTATATGCTTACTCGATCTTGTTGATCTGTCTCTTGCAAATCAACTTCGATACGCTCTTCACTTGATGTTGGAATGTTCTTTCCTACATAATCAGCGCGAATTGGTAGTTCACGATGACCTCTATCAACAAGAACCGCCAGTTGGATTTGTGATGGTCTACCTAAATCCATAAGAGCATCCATTGCTGCTCGAACTGTTCTTCCTGTATATAATACATCATCCACAAGGATAACTTTTTTCTTCGTAATATCTACAGGGATATCAGAACCTTTTACAAGTGGTTCTTCATTTTTCGATTGTAGTGTTAGATCATCACGATATAACGTAATATCTAGCTCTCCAACTTCCATTTCTTTTCCTTCAATTTGACCAATTCGTTCTGCCAAACGTTGTGCAATAAAAATTCCACGAGTTTTAATTCCGACAAGAACACAATTATCGACACCTTTATTTCGTTCCACGATTTCATGACTAATTCGTGTTAAAGCGCGGCGAATCATTTGGTCATCTAAAACGACAGCTTTCTCTTGCATGCTCTACACCTCCAAGCTTTTTTCTTGCGTGAGAGTAATGGTATAAAAAAAGTCCTCTCAGCGTGTGCGAGAGGACTTTTGAAAAAAGGGTACAGCATACCCTATGTATTTCAAACCGTTACCTTCTCAACCTCACGGGGCTGTGTTAAAGGATCATTATTTAACTGTTGTCAGTATCTCAGTTTTCTTATGATTTGTCAATACTATTTCCGTAAAATATTTAATGCGTCTTCAAACACTTCTGGAATCGGTGCCTCAAACTGAATATATTCACCAGTACGAGGATGGTCAAACCCTAAAATACCTGCGTGAAGTGCTTGTCCATTCATGTCTAATGTTTTCTTCGGACCATACTTCGGATCTCCTGCAAGTGGATAGCCAATATATTTCATATGAACACGAATTTGGTGCGTACGTCCCGTTTCTAAGCGACATTCTACAAGTGTAAAATCTTTAAAGCGTTCTAACACCTGGAAGTGTGTAACAGCATTCTTACCATTTTCATCAACTGTCATGCTTTGACGTTCTTTCTTATCGCGACCAATTGGCGCATCGATCGTTCCTTTATCATGCGGAATCACACCGTGTACAATCGCTTTGTAACGTCTTGTTACTGTTTTTGCTACAAGTTGATTTACAAGTGACTCATGCGCCACATCATTTTTAGCAACCATTAATAGTCCAGATGTATCTTTATCAATACGATGCACAATACCAGGACGCATTACACCGTTAATACCTGACAGGTCTGTACAATGGTGCATAAGTCCGTTTACAAGCGTACCGCTTGTATGCCCTGGAGCTGGATGTACAACCATACCACGTGGCTTATTTACAACGAGTACATCTGCATCTTCATAATAAATTTCTAAGCCCATATCTTCTGCTTGGATATCTAACTCTTCTGGATCAGGAATCGTTACTTTAATTTCATCGTTTTCTTTAACTTTATAATTCACTTTTACCGATTTTCCATTAACTGTAACGACATCATCTTTAATCCATTGTTGTACTTGTGAACGTGACCATTCACTGTTTATTTCTGCAACGAATTTATCAATTCGCTCACTTTTTTGTTCTTCTGCAACTGTTACTTGTACTACTTCACTCATTCAATTACTCCTTCGTTTTCTTGCCTTCTAATAATGTTTGAATAATAATTAATACAACACCAATACATAATGCTGAATCAGCTATATTGAATACTGGATAGTTGTACGAGAAAATATACACGTGAATGAAATCCACTACTTCTTGTCTAAATACACGATCAATGAAATTACCAATTGCTCCGCCTAATATTAGACCTAATGAAATCCCTAGAAGTTTGTCTGTTTTCGCATATTTTTGCATATAAATTACGATAAATACTACAAAAACGACTGTAATAATGTAGAAAAACCACATTTTATTTTCTAAAATCCCCCAGGCAGCTCCTCTATTTCGATGTGATGTTATGTATAATACATTATCGATAATCGGAATGCTCGTACCCAATTCCATGTTCTTTACAATTAGCCATTTCGATATTTGATCGATGGCAATGACAAATAACGCTATTACATAATATATCATTTTCATTTCCCCCACAAAGACAGTGTACCTCAAAATTTTAGCATAGCTGCAACCTTTTCACAATGAACCTTTATAGAAGAATAAAATAAATTAAAAAAAGGTAATATAATATCGTTGTGCGCATTCATACATTTACTTTTTCATAGAAAAATTCATGAATGGTACGGGCAGTCGGCATCGTCTTCATTTGTTTTACCGAAATTGCTCTCCCCGTTTCTTCACAAATACCATACATATCTATTTCCATTTTAAATAATGCACGTTCTACATCTTTTAAATCCTCTTTTATATCATGTAATAGGAGTTTTTTCTTTATCTCTTCCTTAATTTCATATCCAAGCTCTTCGCTAAACTCTGTATCATATTTGTGCATGACCTCTTTAGCTAGCCTCTCTTGTAACTCTTTTCGCATCAATTGCAATTCTTCTTTGATTTCCATATACATTTCATTCACGTGTACATTCCTCCCAGCTGCAATGTACGATTAGTGTGTCCGAAATTTCTATGCTTACCTCACACACATTTTTCCTTCATAGGAAAGAGAGTGAAAGTTATTTTAATATATCATCAACAAAAAAAACTGACTGTACTTACGCACAGTCAGTTTTTTTATTATTTTACATAGTTTTCTTTAACAACTGTTGCACAACGCTCACATAATGTTTCATGTTCAGCGTCTTTACCAATTGTTTCTGAAACTACCCAACAACGTTCACATGTTTCACCAGTTGCTTGAGCAACAACAACCGCTGTATGCTCATACTTCGGCGCATCTGCTGGCGCTTCTTCCATCATACCACCAAGTTTATACTCAGAAACGATGAATAATTGCTTTAAGTCTTCGCTAATAGACTCTAACATAGTTTTCATTTCTACAGTCGGATATAGCGTAATACTTGCATTTAATGACTTACCGATTACTTTCTCATTACGAGCTACTTCTAACGCTTTTAATACGTCATCACGCAACGTCATAAATGCATCCCATTTTGTTTTTAATGCTTCCGCACCATCTAATTGTACAGCTTCTGGCATATTAGTTAATTGTACACTTTCTTCTGTTACACCCGGAATGTATGGCCATACTTCATCAGCTGTATGCGGTAAGATTGGTGTTACAAGTTTCGTCAATGCAACAAGAACATCATATAATACAGTTTGAATTGCACGACGATCTTCATGGTTTTCACCTTCAATGTATAAAATGTCTTTTGCAAAGTCTAAGTAGAATGAACTTAAATCAATTGTACAGAAGTTATGAATTGCATGATACACAGCAGCGAAGTCGTATGTTTCATATGCTTCTTTTACTTTTGTAATTAAGTCATTTAATTTCACTAACATGTAACGATCTACTTCACGAAGTTCAGCTACAGCTACTGTATTTTCACTTGGCTTAAAGTCATCTAAGTTTCCTAATAAGAAACGGAATGTGTTACGGATTTTACGATACACTTCTGCTACTTGTTTTAAAATATCATCTGAAATACGTACATCAGATTGATAGTCAACAGAAGATACCCATAAGCGTAAAATATCTCCACCTAATTGATCCATAATTTTCTTCGGTACGACGATGTTTCCAATCGACTTACTCATTTTACGCCCTTCACCATCTAATACGAAACCATGGCTTAGTACGCCTTTATATGGAGCTTTACCTGTTACAGCAACTGCTGTTGATAATGAAGAGTTAAACCAACCACGATACTGGTCCGATCCTTCTAAATATAAATCAGCTGGACGTTGTAAGTCTTCGCGCTCTTCTAATACTGCTTGGTGAGAAGAACCTGAATCGAACCATACATCCATGATGTCTGTTTCTTTACGGAATTCACCATTTGGGCTACCTGTATGTGTAAATCCTTCTGGTAATAGATCTCTCGCTTCACGCTCAAACCATACGTTAGAACCGTGCTCACGGAATAAATCTGCTACATGGTTAATTGTTTCATCTGTAATAATTGGATCACCATTCTCTGCATAGAATACAGGGATTGGCACACCCCATGCACGCTGACGAGAAATACACCAGTCACCACGGTCACGAACCATATTATGAAGACGAGTTTCTCCCCATGCTGGTACCCATTTTGTTTCCGCAACAGCTTCCAATAATTCTTTACGGAACGCTTCAATAGATGCAAACCACTGTGCTGTCGCACGGAAAATAATTGGTTTTTTCGTTCTCCAATCATGTGGGTATGAATGCGTAATGAATGCTAGCTTCAGTAACGCGCCTACTTCTTCTAATTTTTCTGTAATTGGCTTGTTAGCTTTATCATAGAATAAGCCTTCAAATCCAGGTGCTTCATTTGTTAATACACCTTTATCATCAACTGGGCAAAGTACTTCTAATCCATACTTTTTACCAACAACGAAGTCATCTTCCCCGTGTCCTGGTGCTGTATGAACACAACCTGTACCTGCATCTGTTGTTACGTGATCTCCTAGCATAACTAATGAATCACGATCGTAGAATGGATGTTTTGCAACTGTATACTCAAGTTCGCTACCTTTTACCGTTTTCACAACTTCAGCATTTTCCCACTCTAACGTTTTTGCAACTGTCTCAAATAGTTCAGAAGCAATAATATATTTTTCATCATTTACTTTTACAATAGCGTATTCAAGTTCTGGGTGAACAGAAATACCTAAGTTTGCAGGTAACGTCCAAGGTGTTGTTGTCCAGATAATGAATTTCTCATCACCTTCTAATACGTTCTTTCCGTCTTTTACAGGGAATGCTACGTAAATAGATGCTGATTTTTTATCTTGGTATTCAATTTCAGCTTCTGCTAAAGCCGATTCACTCGTTGGAGACCAGTAAACTGGTTTCTGCCCTTTATAGATATAACCTTTTTTCGCCATATCACCGAACACTTTAATTTGTTGCGCTTCATAAGCCGGCTCTAAAGTAATATATGGGTTATCCCAATCTGCACGTACACCTAAACGCTTAAATTGTTCACGTTGACGTTCTACTTGTTCATATGCATACTCTGCACATAACTTACGGAACTCAGCAACTGTCATTTCTTTACGCTTTACACCTTTATTTGTTAAAGCTTGCTCAATTGGTAAACCGTGTGTATCCCAACCCGGTACATATGGTGCGCAGTAACCAGTCATTGATTTATAACGAACAATAAAGTCTTTTAACACTTTATTTAATGCATGCCCCATATGAATGTCACCATTCGCATATGGAGGTCCATCATGCAGTACAAATAAAGGACGACCTTTCGTATGTTCTTGTACCTTTTCATAAATATTCATTTCAGCCCACTGTTCTTGCATTGCAGGCTCACGTTTTGGTAAATTCCCACGCATTGGGAACTCTGTTTTTGGCATTAGTAATGTATTTTTGTACTCCATGCTCAATTCCTCCTTACATGTATAAAAGAAACACTTAAAAAACGAAATAAAAAAGAGACCTTCTCATCCCAAAAAGGGACGAGAAAGTCTCCCGCGGTACCACCCTAGTAGATCCTATACGTATGTATACAATCCTCTTTATATTCTTAACGCGAATATACGCCTACGCTTACTCTATTTGTTCAGCGCGGAACTCCAGGGTGATATTCCCATTATCTCCTTATCCTGAGCTTACACCATCCTCAGTTCGCTATATAAGGTATGAAAAAGGTACTTATCCCTATCTTCGTTTTTCTTAATAAATATGTTGTTTAAAATTATATGTAATAATGAGAAAAACGTCAAGCTTACACTGTTTCTTCTTTTTTCAACAGTTCATCTACTTCGTCTTCTAACTCAATTAGTTTATCCCAATCATCGTTGTTTAACATTTCAAGCTGTGTTTCTAATAACATACGGAAACGAGTGCGGAATACTTTCGCTTGTTTCTTTAGCTCTTCAATATCAAAGGCAACTTTTCTTGATTTTACTAACGCTTCGTTAATAATACGATCTGCATTCTTTTCAGCTTCACGTACGATTAATTTTGCTTCTTTTTGCGCATTACGTTTTACTTCTTCCGCTGCTTCTTGTGCAACGATGATAGATTTGTTTAACGTATCTTCAATATTAGAGAAATGATCTAACTTCCCTTCTAATTGCGCAACTTTTTCTTCTAAAGCTTTTTTCTCACGAATGACTAATTCATAATCTTTGATAATTTGATCAAGAAACTCATTTACTTGATCTTCATCATAGCCACGGAATCCGCGACCAAATTCTTTGTTATGAATATCTAATGGTGTTAACGGCACAACGCCACCTCCAAGTAGTTATCTAAATTTCCTATTTCAATTATATCTTTTCTTCGACAAAATAGGAGGATTTCCTTCTAAAAAACCAATCATTTTAGTATACCATACAAAATTCTCCATTTGTCGCGCTTTGTTCTACCTTCTACAGAAAACAATTTACTTCGTCCATATCCTCTCACTGAAAAAACATCTCCTGGATAACATTCATAAGAAGTTTGCTCCACTGTTTTCCAATTAACTTTTACTAAACCATTTTTTATGAAAGGTTGTACTTTTTGTCTGGATATATGTAACATTTCAGCTAACATAACATCTAAACGAAGTGAAGAAACCGTTCCAGATTTCTCTCCCCACGTTTCTTGCATCTGTAGAATTTTTTCTCCTTGCACTGGTGATAAGGAGACTTTCACTTTCCCTATAGATTGTAAGTTCATCTCAATATAAGGTACAACTTCTTTCGCGACTACAATTTGGGCACGATCTTCTTGAAGCAAAATATCACCACATTTTTCTCTCGTTAAACCAAGAGACATAAATGTACCTAATATTTGCCTATGTTCTAGCGTATAAAACTTGGAAGGATAGTCAATTTCCAATACTTCTACTTGAAATTCCTCTTCATTCACTACTAGATAGTCCGGATAAATGAGTGCTCTCTTACGCTCTGCATGAGGCGTTGCACCATCAAACTGTACAGCAACATCCCCTTGTCCTATTACCATAGTGACAATTTGTTGTTGTCTTGGATCAAGGAAGTCTGTTAACTTCACTTGATGGTACTCCGCTGCTCGCTTCCACTCTAACACCTTATCCACAAAGACCTCTTCATCGGGTCTGAAATGTTCATAGATGCTCATGTATTTAACCTCTTACTATAAGAAATAGTTGAATATACTTATTAAACCATTCGTAGCAAGCTTTAACGTGAAAATCGCAACGAGTGGAGAGATATCAATCATACCAAGCGGCGGAATAAATCTGCGAAATGGTTCTAAATACGGTTCACAAATACGCGCAAGAATTTCTCCAAAAGTTGATTCCTTTGCACCAGGGAACCATGATAGAAGAATGTAAATAATAAGTGCCCACGAGTAAATCTCGATAGCAGTAATTAAAACGTTTAAAACTGTTACCATGGCGTATTACCACCTCTTTATATTTGTGTCTTCTTCTTCACCGAATAACTCTGAAATTGCACCAACAATATCTACATTTTCAGGGGTACACATAAATGTTTTCGGTCCTATTTTTTGAATGTCCCCGCCTATAGCGTATACAGTACCACTTAAAAAGTCAACGATACGTACAGCTTGATCAGTAGACATTCGTTGTAAATTAATCACAACAGCTCGTCTACCTTTTAAATGGTCCGAAATCCCTTGTGCTTCCGAATATGTGCGTGGTTCTAATAAAACAACTTTTGAAGATTGCTTTGCCGTTTCAATGCTCACAACATTTTGTTTCGGTTGCGCTTTTGGAAACGCAACATCTTGTTGTTCTGGCGGATCTTGCTGCTTCTTCATGTCTGTTTGCTCCTTTTCATAACTATATTGAGCTGCTTCTTTTTCTTCCGGTGTATCAAAAAAGAAGTATTTTACTTTTGACCAACTCATAATAAGATTCTCCTTCCTTTTACGCTTTTCCTACTAAAATCGTCCCCAAACGAATATATGTAGCACCTTCTTCAATTGCAATCGTGTAATCATTAGACATTCCCATTGATAATTCTTTACATGGCGCATGTAATAATTCTAGCTCCTGCACCTCTGTTTGTAGCATACACAGCTCCTTAAAACAGCGTCTGATTTCTTCCTCTTCTTCTGTAAACGGAGCCATTGTCATTAGTCCCACCACTTCAATCTTATCCAATTCTTGCAAACTTTGAATAAAAGAAACGGTTTCTTCTATTGCCAATCCTTGCTTTGATTCTTCAGATGATGTTTTCACTTGAATAAAACATTTCACTTTCTTATCAGCACGTTTTTGAATTTCTTTTGCAAGTGAAAGACGATCTAACGAATGTAAATAATCAATTTCATTAATGATTTCTTTTACTTTTCTCGTTTGTAATGATCCAATAAAATGCCAATTCACTTTTGAACCGAAATGTTCGTACTTCTGTAAGAAACTTTCATTTCTATTTTCACCTAAATCGATAATTCCAGCTTCAATTACTTCGTTTGTTTTTTCAATTCCTACCGTTTTTGTAACCGCAACGAGTTTAATATCTTGCAACGAACGTCCCGCTCGTACGCAAGATTGTTTAATTGCTTCATTTACAGTTGTTAAATTTTTTTGTACTGTCACTTGCTTTCTTCCTCCTTAAAACCTATGAAACTCAACATTCTTCCTGTCTTACCTTGATCACGACGATGAGAGAAAAATAGTTGTTCTTCACAGCTTGTACAAAGAGATGACATTACAATATTCTCTTCTTTTATGCCTGATTGTACACATAATATACGATTAATTTCTTTTAAATTAATTGCGTACTGCCCATCAGAAATTTTTTTATAAGGGACAGAGCCGTTTACTACTTGTTCTGCTGCTGTTAACACTCGATCATCAACAACGTAACAACAAGATCCAATTGCTGGTCCAATTGCAACATGAATTTCATCACTTGAAATCCCTTCTGCATTCCATTTTTGAATCATTTCCTTTGCAATCTCTTTTACAGTCCCTTTCCATCCAGCATGCGCAAGTCCTATCATACCATGTGATGGTGCATAAAAATAGAGTGGAACACAATCCGCGTAACATGATGTTAGAAGAACATCATTATTAGTCGTATAAATGCCATCTGTTTTTGAAATGCCGTCTTCATATGAATAGACGCCACTTCCTTTTTCCTGTTGTCCTACTTTTTCAACATGATGATCATGAACTTGTTCAGAGCAAATCCAGTTTTCTAATGGTTTTTGTAACTTATTTGCTAAAATGCGTCTGTTTTCATGAACGTTCTCCACGATATCATTCACATGTAATCCTAAATTCATCGCATGAAAGGAGCCCGTACTTACCCCACCATCTTTTGTCGTAAATCCAGCAGTAATGTTTCCAAGTTCTTTCCACGCTTGTAAATACAGTATACCGTCCACATATTTAAATGGTTGTCTCATAAAGTGACTCCTTTTAATTAAAATAACATAAAAAAGCATGGTACTTCCTGTCTATTTTACCATACTTTTATTTTTTCATAATGCCAACAGAAAAAAAAGAGGAATTTGTAATATTCTTTATGAAATTGTCGGTGTTTGTATTGATTCTGTTACAGAATTAACAGGATTTACTCTAACAAGTATGACATCTTCCCCAATTTTCATAATTTCCTCCCAAGGAATTACAATTTCTACATCCTTCCCAAAGATCCCTAACATACGTGCCTGTTTGGAAATAATAATAGACCCGATCTTCCCTGTGTTCATATCAATTTCAATATCTCCAATATTCCCAAGCCTTTTTCCATCTGAAACATTTATTATCTCTTTCATCTGCAACTCCGAAATTTTTATCATTTTCATCCTCTCCCTTATATATGACGAATTGAAAAAACACTGTTTTTCAAATTAACAGGAAGTACCCTCTACTAATCCCATATTATTTTCATTATATGAGCACAACTTCCCTACTATGAGCGAAGACAAACTATATTACATATAAAAAGGTTTCACCATAAATGGTGAAACCTTATCCTTGAATCGTCTTATTCATTTGTTTAATAGCTGATTTCTCTAAACGTGACACTTGTGCTTGAGAAATCCCAATTTCTTCTGCAACTTCCATTTGTGTCTTTCCTTGAAAGAAACGTTTTCGAATAATCATTTTCTCACGATCATTTAAACGCTTCATCCCTTCTTTCAGTGCTAGCTCTTCAACCCACTGCTCGTCCTTTTGTTTTTCATCACTTAACTGATCCATAACAAAGATAGGATCTCCCCCATCGTTATAAATCGGTTCAAATAATGAAACTGGATCTTGAATCGCATCTAATGCAAAAACAATTTCTTCATGAGTCACTTCAAGCACTTTTGCAATATCCATTGCTGTTGGTTCTTTTGAATTTTCTGCAATCAATTTCTCTCTTACTTGTAACGCTTTATACGCAATATCTCTTAATGATCGAGATACGCGAATCGGATTATTATCACGCAAATATCTGCGTATTTCCCCAATAATCATCGGCACAGCATACGTTGAAAATTTTACATTTTGGCCTAAATCAAAGTTATCAATGGATTTCATAAGTCCGATGCAACCAACTTGAAATAAATCGTCAACATATTCTCCTCTGTTATTAAATCTTTGGATGACGCTCAGTACAAGACGTAAGTTTCCATTCACTAATTTCTCTCTTGCGCTTATCTCTCCACTTTGCATTTCACGAAATAATTTACGCATTTCATCATTTTTTAGTACGGGAAGTTTAGCTGTATCAACACCGCAAATTTCTACTTTGTTTCTCGTCAAAGTGTTCCCTCCTATCGGGAGTTGCTGTACAGTGTAAAGTATTTCCTTTGAAGGGGATTTTATGCATGCGGTTTTCTCTTCATTTCTCATTTTCGTTGTCTCTTCTCCTACAACGAAAGAGAATAAGACCAGCCTAGATAACGGCTGGTCTTATTCTTTACACCATTTTATTAAATTCTTTTCGTAATCTTTTTATGATTCTTTTTTCTAAACGCGAAATGTATGACTGTGAAATCCCAAGCATATCCGCCACATCTTTTTGCGTCTTTTCCTCTTCTCCAGCAAGCCCAAACCGAAGTTCCATAATTTGTTTTTCACGATCATTTAATTGATGCAATGCTTTCATTAGAAGATGACGATCTACAGTAGCTTCTAAATCTTTTGTAATAATATCATCATCTGTACCTAATACATCTGATAACAAAAGTTCATTCCCATCCCAATCGATGTTAAGCGGTTCGTCAAAAGAAACTTCTGAACGATTTTTATTATTCCGACGCAAATGCATTAAAATTTCATTTTCTATACAACGTGAGGCATATGTCGCTAATTTTATTTTCTTTTCCGGATTAAATGTATTCACTGCTTTAATAAGGCCAATTGTTCCTATACTAATCAAGTCTTCAATATTTATCCCTGTATTTTCAAACTTTCTTGCTATATATACAACTAACCGTAAGTTGCGTTCAATCAGTAACGATCTTGCTGCCTGATCTCCTTTTGGCAATTTATTCAAAAGAACTTCCTCTTCTTCTTTCGTTAACGGTGGTGGCAACGCTTCACTTCCACCGATATAATAAATTTCATCGGTCTTAATTCCTAATTTCAACAATACTTTATACCAAAGGTATACTAAATAAAATTTTAATTTCATCATATTATCCCGCCTCCCATTATTAAGCAATTACCATTTTTTGAGAAATTAACATTTTCGGATGCACAATACATTGATACTCTCCATTGGTTGACAACTGTTGTGTATTTATTCCAATCAATACTTTGCTGACTACAATAGAACTACCTTCATGATAAATTTGCACACTGTCTGGCTTAATTGCCCATAAAAATTGATTCTCTACTCCTACTGCTCTGAAAGGAATTAAGCGTAATTTTGTCGCCCAGCCAGAATCATTTTCTGGTATTTGAGGAATCTCTGTTTTGGAATAAATTTGTTCTGTTAACCAAGCTGGCAAGCAATGCTCTAATGATGAAATATGCATAATCATAACGGGTGTTTTTGTTAACGGGTCGTAAAGTTGGTTCCCACTATCAATTAAACCTGAGAGTTCTAGTTCCTCTTCAGCTAATTGAATTTTCAATTTCACAATTTGGTCATAGTGTATTTTTGTAACCTCTACGCTTTCAATACGCTTTTTAGAAAAATAATAAATTACTGGAAAACCAAAAACAACAAACAACCAGCTAATTGGATCACCGTAAGAAATTGATTGAGATTGAACCAATCCATTTACCATTTCATTCGTTTGCAAAAAGAAATGAGTCCCAATTAACCCTCCGCCAACCATAAAGGTTACAAAATAAAAAGTAAAAACAGTTTGTGCATAGTTTCTAAACGTTGTAAACCCAAATGCTGTATACACAATAAGTAACGAGTACAGTAGTTTCATAATTGGATGTGTCATCATAGAAGCAAAAGGAGTAAAGGCAAAAATAACAATGGTTGAACCTATAAATGCCCCTAACACAAGCCTCCATCTTTTGATCTTCTTTTTTAACACGGTTGCTGTTAATAAAAGTAAAAGAAAATCAATGCAGGCGTTTAACAACCAAACAACGTCGGCGTAAACAACCAAACAATTCACCTCTTTTTTTAAGTTGAGACTAGTATAATGCATATCCAATAGGAAAGTGTGTCAATTTGCGGAGGTGTTTTTTTGTTATTTTGTGCTTTCTAGACAAAATCTGTCGGTAAAAAATAAAAGTATATGTTTCATAGAATACTATATCTTTTTACTTATATATTAAGTGAAACTTTAATCCCCCCGCACCAATCAGGCGCCCAGCAAATAGCGGGATAAATCGAAATATATAAAATAAAAAAAGACCTGCTTAGCAGATCTTTTCCCTGTACAAAACAAAAAAGGAGCATAAAAGCCCCTTTTCTTTTATCGTCTACGACGGTTACGTAAGAATGCTGGAATATCGATGTCATCTGAATCTGTATGACGCTCATGCACAACCGGCTCTTCACGTTTCATTTCACGCTTAACTTCACGTTGTTTTGAAGGTTGAGCTACTTGCTGTTGCTGTTGTTGCGTGTGATTCGCAGTCGGACGGATAATTGGTTTTGGTGGCTGCGTCGAAGCACTATCATCAAAACCAGTTGCAATTACAGTTACAACGATATCATCTTTTAATCCTTCATTAATAACAGAACCGAAGATCATATTTACTTCTGGATCTGAAGCTGAAGCTACAATGTCTGCCGCTTCTTGTACTTCATATAAGCTTAAGTTAGCTCCACCCGTAATGTTCATGATAACACCTTGAGCTCCATCAATAGATGTTTCTAATAATGGACTAGAAATCGCTTTTTTCGCAGCTTCAGCAGCACGATTTTCTCCATTACCAGAACCAATACCCATTAAAGCAGAACCTCTATTAGACATAATTGTCTTTACGTCTGCGAAGTCTAAGTTAATTAAACCTGGTGTTGCAATTAAATCAGAAATACCTTGAACACCTTGACGTAATACGTTATCTGCTTCACGGAATGCTTCTAACATCGGCGTATTTTTATCAACAATCTCTAATAAGCGATCGTTTGGAATTACAATAAGTGTATCTACATTTTCTTTAAATGCCGCAATACCAGATGCTGCTTGCGTTGCACGTTTACGTCCTTCAAATGTAAATGGACGTGTCACAACACCAACTGTTAATGCACCTAATTCTTTTGCAACTTGAGCAACAACTGGAGCTGCACCAGTTCCAGTTCCGCCGCCCATACCAGCAGTTACGAAGACCATATCCGCACCACGAAGTGCTTCTTGGATCTGTTCTTTACTTTCTTCTGCAGCTTTTTTCCCTACTTCAGGGTTTGCACCTGCACCAAGTCCACGTGTTAATTTTCCACCAATTTGCATTTTTGTTTCAGCTTTTGATAGATTTAATGCTTGTGCATCAGTATTCACAGCGATAAAGTCTACACCTTGTACACCGTGTTCGATCATACGGTTTACAGCATTGTTTCCGCCACCGCCGACACCGATAACTTTTATATTCGCTAATTGATCTTGAGTAGTATCAAACTCTAACATGTCGAAATCCCCCTAGAACCTCATTTTTCGTGTCCAATTTTAATCCCATAAATAACGGAATACACGTTTTACTTTTGACATCATACGTTCATCATTTTGATTATTATTGTTTTGATTACGAGTTTTTTGTTTCGCAGGTTGCTGTTGTACCGGCGTTGGTGCTGGTGCTGGTACTGGTTCAAAATGTTCTTGCTTTTCCTGCACATTTTTTCCACGTAATTTAGCTTTTTGATAAGAATGTTTAATTAATCCTACTCCACTTGTATATTGTGGCTCACGCACACCAATATAATCAGGAGTCGCTATACGAACATTTTCATGTAAAATATCATATGCAAGATCAAGAACACCCGGCATAGAAGCAATTCCACCAGTTAGTACATAGCCAGAAGCTACTTGCTTTACTCCTAACTTACGCACTTCATCTTGAACAAACATTAAAATTTCCTCTACACGAGCCTCTATTATATCCGATAATTCCAACTGAGAATATTGTTCTGTTTGATCGCTTCCCATAATAGGAACCGTAAACATCTCTTCTTCAGATGCTGTATCATAAAAAGCATGTCCATATTTCAACTTTATTTGATCTGCATTGTCTGTTGAAGTTTTCAACCCAATCGCAATATCCTTCGTTATATGGTCTCCACCTAACGGTAATACGCTCGTCGCTTGTAACTCTCCATCTTTAAAAATAGATAAAGTTGTAGATCCTCCCCCCATATCAACAAGGGCTACTCCTCTATTTTTTTCATCTGAAGATATAGCAACTGTTGCAGCCGCTAAAGGTTGAAGACAAATATCAACTATTTCAAGACCTGCTTTTTCTACACAACGAAGTAGGTTATGTAGTAAAGTTCTCGAGCCTGTTATAAGTGTACCTTCCATTTCTAATCTTACACCGATCATCCCGCGTGGATCGTTAATCTCGTCAAGACCGTCTACGATGAACTGTCGAGGTACCACATCAATAAACTCACGCTCTGGAGCAATTGACACAACTTGTGCTGCATCTAGAACGCGTAAGACATCTTCATTCCCGATTTCACGATCTTCATTTGAAACAGCGACTACTCCGTGACAAGGAAGTAGCTGTACCTGGTTTGCATTGACACCTACTACAACTTGCTCAATGTGGATTCCCACCATGCGCTCAGCTTGTTCAATTGCTTTTTTAATTGATCGAACAGTCTCGTCTATATCAACTATCGATCCCTTCTTTAAACCATTTGATTTTACATTTCCAACACCAATAATGTTTAAGCTGTCATTAACCATTTCACCAATGATGACTTTAACATTGGATGTACCGATGTCAAGACTAACATATATTTCATTGCTGTTCATTCTTTGGCACCTCCTTCTTTATTTATACCATACAACTCAATATATGGAACAACAATCGCAACTTTACTATTTATAAGAAAAATATTCAACGTCTTTATACGTTTCCCTTTTTTAACCCTATATTTTTCTTATTTTTATTTAACATTCATTTAAGAATATCGCAGTAAACTTTGAATAACTGCTTATCTTGAAATAATTCTATTTCAAGTGTAAAGATTACCGCCAAGTATAAGTCTACACTAAGATGTACTCATAGAAAAGTGAAACTTGTACCAATCCTAGTATGAATCTAAGAATTTTTACATCTTTTTCATCAAATGAACCATTCTTGTAAATTCAGATGCATTCAATAGAACATTCGTTTCGTTTTTTCTACAGGAACGTAGTAAAAACTATCGTTCTATTCTTTTTTTTCTTCCGCTCCTAATTCTTTCGTATATGCCCCTACTTCTAAATCAATTAATACCTTTTTACCCGGCTCAATTGTTTTTAAGATAAGCGGATAAGCTTCCATACGCTTTGCGAAATTTTGAATCGTAGTGCTCACTTCGTACCCTTCGTTCATATATAAAGTAAGATGATCTTCATTCGCATTCGTCGGTGAATAACGAATTTCAGAAATAGACCTTAAAATAGTTGGTGTTAATTTTTCAAGCTCAGCAATTAACTCCTTCATTTTTTCCTCTTTAAAAGGTTCAAAAATTGGTGCTGCAACAGGAAGTTTTCCGTTCGGAAGTACATCAAGTGTTTTCCCGTTCTCTAGTAACGGTTGTAATTTCCCATCTTTGTTTATATAACCAATCGTTAAATATTCTTCAATATGAACATCAATTTTATTTGGAAAACGTTTTTTTACATTTACTGCTTTAATTTCTTTTCGTTTCGTTAGGTTTTCTTCTGCTTTATGTGCCGTCACTCGGAAATAACTTGTATCATACGTCACACCTGATTCCTTCATCACTTGTTCATCTGTCATATAATGATTTCCAAACACACTTATCTTTTTGATATTGCTTAGCGGAGACCGAAAATAAATTAAAAAGAGCACTAATAAAAATAAAATTGATATGTATAAAATCAACCGATGATTAACATTTTTCTTGTTTTTCTTCTGTTGATTTTTTAACTTTGGTACACGATCCTGTAGTTTAATCACTTTACTATTTTTCATGTACGATCCCCCTACGTAACATAAAAAACGGCATGTTCCTCATGCCGTTCTTATCTTCTTATTATAACATAAATGATAATGAGCGGAACGAATAACCGTTATCTTCCAATGATTTCTACTTCTGTATGCATTTCTACGCCAAATTTATCCTCAATTGTTTGTTTTATTAATGCAATTAAAGATAAGACATCTTGCGCACTGGCTCCCCCAGTATTAATAATAAAATTCCCATGCATTTCAGAAATTTGAGCTCCGCCTATTTGATAACCACGAAGCCCCGCCTTTTCTATTAAGTCTCCTGCAAAGTATGGGATTGGATTCCGAAATATGCTTCCTGCACAAGGATGATTCCACGGCTGTGTTTCACGACGGTAGTCTTTATTCTTTTGCATGACGCTTACGATTCCCTCACGCTCCCCTACCTGCAATTGAAACTCAGCTTCCAAAACAATACCAGGACGTTTCGTTTGCAATACAGAAGTACGATAGGAAAACTCCATTTCTTCATGTGTTAACCAATCAATTGTTCCGTTTTCAAACAAAATAAGAGCTTTTGATAATATGTTTGATATATCCGATTTATGTGCTCCTGCATTCATATACACTGCACCACCAACACTTCCTGGAATACCACTGGCAAATTCCAGGCCGGATAACCCTTGACGACTAAGTAAAGTTGATAATTTAATAAGGGGATACCCACCACCAACTCTTACTCTATGTTTTTCGACTTCTAAGTGGTCTAATCCTTCTCCTAAACGAATAACGACACCTTCTATACCTAAATCAGATACAAGAAGGTTCGAACCTCGACCAATTACAGTCCACTTTGTTTTATATTTTTTTACTAACTGCAACGTTTTTTCAATACTGGCAACATGCTTTGGCACAATTAAAATATCAGCTGGTCCACCTATTTTCATAGTGGTATAACGCGCTAACGCTTCATTCACTAACACGCGACCAACATTTGCTTCTATAAGCTCATTTACTAATTGCTCCATAAACAATCTCCCCCATACTAAGTATCCTTATTACAGTAGTATGCAGGGCGTTCACCTAACGTTATTTTTTTACAAGCTTATTCATTACTTCATACAGCTTATTTGCTGCATCGGGAATACCTAATTGCCCCGCAGCCAGCTTCATATTTTGTAATGTTTGTGCATCTAATAAAATCTCATCAATATCACGAATAAGCGTTTCTGCTGTTAAATCTTTTTCAAGCAACATTTTTGCTGCTCCTTTATCGACAACGGAACGTGCATTCTTTTCCTGATGGTTATTTGTTACGTAAGGACTCGGTATTAACACACTTGGCTTACCTAACGCGGTTAATTCTGCAAGTGTTGTTGCCCCCGCTCTTGAAACAACAAGATCTACACCTGTAAGTACCTCTGGCATATTATGAATGAAAGGTTTAATAATAACATTATTCGGATTCCCTTTTTGCTTCACTGCTTCCATCACTTTGTCATAATGAACTTCACCTGTTACATACAATATTTCGTAACTTTTATTTCCAAACTGTTCAATTGCCTCTACGAAAGCATCGTTAATCGGTCTAGCCCCACGACTTCCACCAAAAATAAGTACCGATTTTTTAGGAAGAGATAAACCTACTGAACGTTTTCCTTTCATTCCATTCTGATCCATTACTTCTGATGCTCTTGGATTCCCTGTCATCACCACTTTTGACTGTGGAAAATGTTCTGCAGCCGCTTCAAAACAAACCGCAACTTTATCAACATAGCGGCTTAAAAATTTATTCGTTACACCAGGTACACTATTTTGTTCATGTACAATGGTTGGAATACCTAATTTTGCTGCAGCATATACAACTGGTCCACATACATATCCACCCGTTCCAATCACAATATCAGGATTAAAACGGCGAATATATCGTTTACTATCTTGTACACCCTTTAGGAAACGCATCACCGTTTTCACGTTATCTAACGATATTTTACGCTTAAATCCACTTATAACAATAGATTGAAACGGTATGCCTGCTTTTGGAACGATTGTGCTCTCTAATCCACTCTCCGTACCAATATATAAAAACCTTGCTTCCGGATTTAATTTTTTTATTTCTCTTATTAGAGCAAGAGCCGGATAAATATGACCTCCAGTGCCCCCACCACTTACTAATACACGCACTACTAACTCCTCCGCTTCTCTTTTCTTATTTCAGTCGTATTTATTTCTATATACATCATGTTTCTTCGCGCACATACGAAAAACCCTGTCTTATAAAACAGGGTTTAGTAGCGAGAATGGCGACTTATATTTAATAATACACCTACTGCCATTAACATTAATGTCAAACTTGATCCACCATAACTTAAAAACGGCAAAGTAATACCTGTTACAGGCATCAATCCTGTTACAACACCAACATTAATCATTACTTGAATCGCAATCATCGCCACAATACCTACTGCTAAAAACGTACCATATAAATCTGGCGCTCCTAAAGCTATACGAATCCCACGCCATAATAATAGACTAAATAATAATAACACAAATGAACCACCAATAAAACCTAATTCCTCGGATAAGATCGCAAATATAAAGTCTGTTTGCGGTTCAGGTAAATAAAGAAACTTTTGTCTACTTTGTCCAAGTCCAAGCCCGAATAATCCACCAGGTCCAATTGCGAGTAACGATTGAATAATTTGAAATCCACTTCCAAGCGGATCTGACCACGGATCTAAATATGATGTAATACGTTTCATTCGATACGGTGCTGATGCAATTAGCCCTACAAATCCTGCTACACCAAGCAAACCAAACATTGCAAAGTGAAATACCCTTGCTCCCGAGATAAATATCATAATAATACATGTCCCAACCATTACAGTTCCTGTGCCAAGATCTGGCTGTAACATAATCATCCCAAAAGCAAGAAATACAAAACTAAGAGCTGGTAGTAAACCACGTTTAAAAGAGGTAATTAATTTTTGTCGTTCCGCTAAAAATTTTGCTAAGAAAATAATCATCGCAAATTTCATAAATTCTGACGGTTGAATGGAAAATGCCCCGATTCCAATCCAACTTCGCGCTCCTCCTCGAACAAGTCCTACCCCAGGAATAAGAACAAGAATAAGAAGAATGAAGCAAACTAGCAAAATTACTTTTGAATACGTACGCCACACCCAATAATCAATTTTCATAATTAAAAACATAGCCACTACACCAATACTTGCAAATAGCAATTGCCTTTTTGCAAAAAAGAATGAGTCCCCCATTTTATAAGAGGCCCAAACCGCACTCGCACTATACACCATAACCATTCCGATTGTTAACAACGCAAGTGTAACGATGATGAGAATAAAATCAGGCGTTTTCTTCATTACCCATAAACACCACCTCTTTAGGCAGAAACTTTTGCCCTATGTAACAAAACATCAGTAGGTGTTAGCCTACTGATGTTTTGATTTACTTTATATAAGTTTATGCACAGCTTGTATAAAAATGTCTCCTCTTTCTTCAAATGTTTTAAATTGATCCCAGCTTGCACATGCTGGAGAAAGAAGAATTACATCGCCATCTGTAGAATGAGCATAAGCTTTCACTACCGCTTCATCTAAAGTATCGACACTTTCAATTGTATCTAATCCCGCTTTTTCTGCAGCTCTTACTAGTTTTGGAGCTGTTTGTCCAAATGTTACAATTGCTTTTACATTTTTGAAATATGGAATTAAATCATCGAATTCATTTCCACGATCAAGCCCACCTGCTAATAACACAATCGGTTGTGTAAACGCAGATAAAGCTTTCTCAGTCGCTAACATATTCGTTGCTTTTGAGTCATTATAAACCTTACGATTGTTAATAGTTGTTACATATTCTAAACGATGTTTTACACCTGTAAAACGTTTTAATACCACAGTAATTGCTTCATTAGAAACACCCAATAATTTTGCGATACTCATCGCTGCTAAAATATTTTCTAAATTATGTTGACCAGGTAAAACGATATCGCCTACTTCAACAACTTTTTCACCTTTAAAACAAAGAGCATTCTCTTTTATACACGCACCATCTTCAATTTCTTTCTTTGTCGAGAATAGTACTTTTTGCCCTTTACTATAAGCAGCTAAAGCCATCACATCTGCATCATCTGCATTTATTACACTATAATCATTTTCTGTTTGGTTTTTAAAAATATTTGCTTTTGCTAAACCATATTCCTTCTTCGTCCCGTGATAATCTAAGTGGGCCTCAAATAAATTTAAAAACGCAGCAATTTTAGGTTGGAACAATTCTACTCCCATCAGTTGGAACGATGAAAGCTCTGTAACTACAACTTCATTTTCTTTTGCACCCTGTGCTACTTCACACGCTACAGTTCCTATGTTCCCTGCAATTATAGGATGCTTTTGTCCTTCTTTTAGCATTTCAAATGCAAGCATTGTCGTCGTCGTTTTACCGTTAGACCCCGTAATCCCAATAAATGGCGCTTCTGAAATACGATATGCTAATTCAACTTCCGTAACAATTGGAATTTGCTTTTCTTTCGCAGCAACTAATATTGGATTAGAATACGGGATTCCTGGATTTTTTACTACAAGAGAAATATTTCTCTCTAACAATTCTAAAGGATGACCACCGCATACAACGTCCATTCCTTTTGCTTGTAATTCTGCAGCAAGTACATTATCTGCTAAAGGCTTTCCGTCATTTACGATAACATTTGCCCCTAATTTTTGTAACAACGTAGCTGCTGCATAACCACTTTTTGCAATGCCTAATACAAGAATATTTTTATTTTGAAATTCAGTTACAGTTTTCAATTACATCCACACCCCGATATAAATTCCTAACACAGCTAATAAAAATCCTACAGACCAAAATGTCACAACAACACGCCACTCTGACCAACCACATAATTCATAATGATGGTGTAATGGACTCATTTTAAAGACACGTTTTCCTGTTGTTTTAAAAGAAATGACCTGAATAATAACAGATAAAGTTTCCATTACGAATACTCCACCAATGATTACAAGTAGTAATTCTTGTTTTAATAAAATCGCTACAGCTGCAATGGCTCCACCTAAAGCTAAGGAACCTGTATCTCCCATAAACACTTTCGCTGGATTTGCATTGAATACTAAAAATCCAAGTACAGCTCCTACAACTGCCATACAGAATATCGCTACTCCAAATTGCTCTTGCGCTACTGCAATAATACTAAAAGCTCCAAATGCAATAGCAGCTGTTCCTGATAATAAACCATCTAAACCGTCAGTTAAGTTAACTGCATTTGATCCACCAATAAGCATAAATAATACAAGTACAAAATACGCCCAACCTAGTTCAAACTTAACATCTGTTCCCGGAATCATGATGTATGTGTGGAACGCTTGCCCTTTTCCAATTAAAAAGAACGCAATAGCAATAACAAGCTGACCTACTAATTTTTGTTTTGATGTTAAACCAAGATTTCTCTTCTTAACTACCTTTATGTAGTCATCTAAAAATCCAATTAATCCGTAGCCAAATGTCACTAATAATAATAACGAAACCTCTGCACCTAAATGATTAAACTTAATCGCCATAATAAGTGAAGTTACCATCATAGATACATATATGACAATACCACCCATTGTAGGTGTCCCTGATTTTTTTTGATGTGACTTTGGTCCCTCATCACGAATACTCTGTCCGAACTTTAATTTCCTTAAAAATGGAATAAATAATGGCGAAAGGGCAACAGAAATTAAGAATGCTACCCCAGCCGTTACTAATAAACCTTGCTCAAGCACATGTAGTCCTCCTCTCACGTTGTTACTCTTCGTTGTTTAAACGCTCTGTAATTGCTTCTTTAGCGACTTCACGATCGTCAAAATGATGAACGTCTTTACCAATAATTTGATACGTTTCATGACCCTTACCAGCAATAATGATGATATCTTCAGCTTTCGCGTTAGCAATTGCATGGTATATCGCTTCTTTTCTATCAATAATTACTTCATAATTATTCCCATTTGCACCCTGCACCATATCATCTAAAATAGCTCCTGGCTCTTCACTTCTTGGATTATCTGAAGTGTAAATTGCATGAGTTGCATATTTTGTTGCAACACTTGCCATGATTGGTCTCTTTGTTCGATCTCTATCTCCACCACAACCGACGATGCAATATACATCGCCTTTTGCAAACTGTTTTGCTGTTTTTAATACATTCTCTAAGCTATCTGGTGTATGTGCATAATCAACAATAACTGTATAATTTTGTCCACCATCAACTACTTCAAAACGTCCTGGAACTCCAGCTAGTTGCTTTATTACATCAATAACCGTTTCTAAACTTACACCAGAAACAAGTCCTGCTGCTGTTGCCGCTAGTACGTTATACACATTAAATTTCCCAATCAATTTCATCGTAACATTTACACTTTCATACGGTGTTACAAGCGTAAATGTAGTTCCAGCACTCGTCATAACGATATCTTTGGCCATAATATCACTTGTTGTATCAATTCCATACGTTACAACAGTTGCCGCAGTACTTCTCATATATTCCGCAGTTACAGCATCATCGTTATTCAGTACCGCGTACTTTTCACGATCATGGTTATAACTATTGCCAAGTTGTGCAAATAGCAACCCTTTTGCATGTTTATATTCTTCCATCGTTTTATGATAGTCTAAATGATCTTGTGTTAAATTTGTAAACACTGCTACATCGTAATCACATCCGTGTACACGACCAAGATCTAAAGCATGTGACGAAACTTCCATTACTGTACTATCTACACCGTGCTCAACCATTTTTAAAAATGTCTGTTGAAGTGTTAGTGCATCTGGTGTTGTATTTTTCACCTCAAATGTTTCATCACCGATTTTCATATTAATCGTTCCAATTAGCCCCGTTTTATGACCATGTGCGCGCATAATCTCATCCATAATATGCGATGTTGTTGTCTTTCCATTTGTACCTGTAATTCCGATTAAATGTAACTTGTGCGTTGGTTGACCATAAAAATAATCAGCTAAAACCGCTAACGAACGAAAAGTGTTTTTCACAAGTACAACTGGAACGTCAACATCAATTGGTCTTTCCGCAACAATAGCAGCCGCTCCTTGTGCCGCTGCTTGCTTAGCAAAATCATGGCTATCAACCGTATATCCTTTCATACATACAAATAAGCTTCCCTCTTTCACTTTACGTGAATCAGCTTCTATAGATGTGATTTCTGGATTTTCTTTTGGAACAACTGGAAAATCATGCAAACATGATAAAAGTGTATGCAACTTCATTTCACTAAACCCTCTCTACATTGTGTATTTATCTCTTTTTTAATAAGCAACACGTTACCTCCTAAATATGTAAAATAGGAGGTAAGTGCTACTGTGTCTAATAAATAGACTTATTTATAATTGGGGCTCTTACAGCCTCAAATTAAGTAACTCTTCTATAAAGAACTCACTTCCACCAATTGTACCATAAAACGTACTAGGTTACCTTTAATTCCCGAAGTAAATTCTAATTTTTGAGCCTTCTTTCACTTTAGCTCCTGCTTCTGGGGATTGTTTAATTACTTTCTCTCCGTCTCCACTTATATCAAGCTTCAAGTCGACGAGTTGTGTCTGTAAGTCTTTCTTTTTCATACCAATTAAATTCGGAACTTCCACAGTTGGTGTATCGCCCCATTTATATTCTCTCTCAACTTGTTCTTTTCTCGGTTTCACTCCCATAACAGGAAGTGCATCCCGAAGAATATTCCCAACAATTGGAGCTGCTACTACTCCACCAAATTGCGTTACACCTTTCGGATTATCAACAGCAACATAGACAACAATTTCCGGATCATCCGCTGGAGCAAAACCGATAAAAGATACTATATAATTATTCTCTAAATATTTACCATCTTTCACCTTTTGAGCCGTACCTGTTTTTCCACCTACACGATACCCATCAATGAAAGCACCTTTACCAGATCCCTTTGCTACAACATTCTCTAATGCATACCGAACTTTTTCTGAAGTTTCCTTGGAAATAACTTTTCTTTTTTCCACAGGTGTCTTTTTACTTACAACTTGATTATTTTTCGGATCAATAAATTCCTTAGCTATATACGGTTGATACAATGTCCCACCATTTACAGCCGCTGCTACTGCTGCCACTTGTTGAATTGGTGTTACAGAAACTCCTTGACCAAATGAAGTAGTTGCTTGCTCGACTGGACCGACTTTATCTAAATTAAATAAAATCCCACTACCTTCACCTTGCAAATCAATTCCGGTTTTCTGTCCAAAGCCAAAATTACGAATGTATTTAAACAATCGGTCTTTACCAAGACGATCACCAAGTTCAATAAATCCTGGGTTACATGAGTTTTGAACTACTTCTAAAAACGTTTGGCTACCATGGCCTCCCGCTTTCCAGCATTTCAATCTAGCTCCCCCCACTTCAGCTGCTCCATCATCATAAAACGTATCTTTCTCTAAGTCTACTAAATTTTCATTCAAGGCTGCTGCTAACGTAATGATCTTAAATGTTGAACCAGGCTCATACGTACTCCATACTGGTAAGTTTCTATTATACACTTCTGGAGAAACACTTTGAAAATCTGCTGGATCAAAACTCGGCCGACTCGACATACCTAAAATTTCACCATTTTTCGGATTCATTGCAATCGCAATCATACCATCCGGATTATATGTCGACTCTGCAATATTCATTTCTCTTTCCATAATTCTATTAATACGTGCATCAATTGTTAAACCTAAATTCAAACCAGCTTCTGGTTTTTTGAAATCATCGCCAACATTAGGCATCCTTTGTCCTTTTGCATCTGCAAAAAAACGCACATGACCTTCATCACCATTTAGCTCTTTATCATAATATTTTTCCAGTCCCATAAGACCTTGGTTATCACTACCTGCAAACCCTAATACGTGTGATAAAAAGTTGCCAAATGGATAGTACCGGATAGAGTCCTCTGCGATATAAACACCTTTCAAACTTAATCCTCGTACCTCTTTCGCTTTATCATGTGATATTTTCCTTCCGCCTTTATCTAACCTTACAATTGATTCTTTTTTTGTAATTCTCTTATAAATCTCATCTTTTTCCACACCTAATACTGCAGCTAACTTCTCTGCAGTCTCTGCTGGTTTTTCAATTTGCCTCGGTACAACAAAGACAGTTGGGGCACTTTTATTCGTAGCAAGTTCCACACCATTCCGGTCTAAAATCTTCCCACGTTCAGGTTCAAAAGTAATATTTCGACTCCATGAATCCTTCGCACGATCCGTTAACATATTGCCAAGAAAAAATTGCACATATCCAAGACGAATATCGATGATAGTGAAAATAAGTATACCTGATATGAGTATAAAAATAAGTCGTTTTCTAACCGTTACATTTGATACACGCATATTGGAACAAGCCTCCCTTACGCCTAGCTTGTTCCAATATATGCTTGTACTTATTTAATTAGAACTTCTTCTCTTTTACCATTACTGTTCTTCTGCTTCTTGTTGTGGTTCAAGTGGCGGTACAAGCGTTACACCTAACTCTGTACCAGGTTGTAACAATGTTCCTTCTGCCACACTTTGTTCAGTTACATATCCGGTACCAGTAGGTTTTAGGTTAAGCTTTAATGTTTTCGCTAAATTCATAACATCACGCAGTGCCCAGCCTTGTATATTTGGCATTGTAGGTTTATCTCCTACTAAGAAGACTCGGTCACCTTTTAATGTTTGCTCAGTTGCTTTTGGCACTTGCTGCTGCACTTTCCCTTCACCTAATACGATTGGACGAAGTTTTGCTTTATCAATTGCTTTTTTCGCTTCTTCCATCGTTTTCCCTGTTACATCCGGAACGACAGTTTGTTGTTCTTTCACATATTTTTTCGGGTCTTTTATTTCATTTGGCTTAATCTTTAAATACTCTAAACTATTTTTAGTTACATATTTAAAAATATCAGCTAAAGGCTGTGCGCCATTCTCATCATCTTTCAATTCCGGCTGTTTTACAGCTACATACACAACAAGTTGCGGATCGTCCATAGGTGCCATCCCTAAGAATGAGAATATATAATTCTCTCTTCCCGTCATATAGCCACCTTTTCCATCCGGAATTTGCGCTGTCCCTGTTTTACCACCAACTGAATATCCATCGATTTTATAAGCAGTTCCTGTTCCTTTCGGCGATGTAACGACGCGTTCTAATAACTGTCTTACTTGCGCTGCTGTTTCTTTCGTAACAGGTTTTCCCACTTCTTCTGGCTTATGTTCTAATTTTACTTCGCCTGTTATTGGATCTACAATTTTATCAATTGTATAAGGTTTCATCATTTTCCCATCATTTGCAATAGCAGTTGCAGCTTGTACAAGCTGTATTGGCGTTACAGTAGAACCTTGTCCAAAAGCTGTTGTTACTTGCTGTATTTGCTGATCGAATCCAATTGTATTTGAACCTTCACCAGGTAAATCAATGTTCGTTTTTTCATCTAATCCAAAACTATGAATATATTTTCGGAAACGTTCGGGGCCAAGTTTTTGATCCCCTAAAATTGCAAACGCTACGTTTGAAGAGCGCTCTACCCCTTCATCAAATGTGATAGATCCCCATCCAGCGCCGCCGTTATGATCTTTTATTTTTCGGTTTCCGACTTGATATGCACCAGACTGATAATAATCTTGCCCTTTATACACACCTTCATTAATAGCTGCTGCTAGCGTGAAAATTTTCATTGTTGATCCAGGTTCAAATGCATTTGCAATTGCGTCATTGAAGAAATATTTAATTTGACGATCATTTGGATCATAACTAGGCTTACTAGACATCGCTAATATTTTCCCTGTTTTTGGATCCGCAACAATCCCTATTAAACTTTCTGGATCGTAATGCTTACTTGCAGCTTTCATCGCATCTTCTAAGTAACTTTGAATACGTTGATCTATCGTTAAATATGCGTTATCTCCGTTTTTAGGTGCTTCTACGTTCACTTTCCCACCGTCAAGAGACACACCTTTACGATCACCTGTATAAGCTACTTTTCCGTTAGAAGCACTTAAATACTTATCTAAACTTTTTTCTAAACCAAATTGCCCTATCGAAGTTCCCTCTTCATTCGGTTTAGCATGACCTATAACGTAAGATGCAAAATCACCGTTCGGATACACTCTTGCATTTTCAGTAATAAAAGATATGCCTGGCAATTTCAATGCTTCTATTTGTTCCTTCTGTTCTTTCGTCAAATCTTTACCTAGTGATCCAAATTCGACTTGATTTTTATCTTTTTTATTTAACGTGGCTAAAATCTTCTCTTCGTCTTTTCCGAGTACTCCCGCAATTTTCTTTGCAGTATCCTCTTTATTTTCAACATGATTCGCACCTTTTAATTCTGCTACAAGTTTATAAGAGTTTGCATCTTGCGCTAATACATGACCGTTTTGATCATAAATCGTCCCGCGATTTGCTTCCAGAACTCCTGTTTTACTATGTTTTTGCTTAGCAAGTGCATCCAAATCTTGATTATGAACAGTTCCTGTTGCTTGTATGTAAAAAAATCGGGCTAACAATAGCAAAAAGAGCAGGAGGAATAAAATCATAAAATACCCTGCTCCCTTATTGGTATGAAATTTAGTCATATTTCTCTTCATTTTCCCTTCACACCTATTGCCTTATTTGAGGCCCTTCACATTATTCGCATTAATTTCTAGCCCGTGTTTTTTTGCAACTTCAGCGATTCGTTCATAGCGACTTAACTTCTCTACTTCAGCCTGTAACTCTTGATTTTCTTTTTGCTGCTGTACAATTTTTTGTTCTATCGTCGCTGCTTCTACATTAACTTGATAAAGGCCTGCTTTATTTCCAATAAACGCTACACAGGCATACAATAAAAAGCCAATAAATGCTACATACAACAGTTTTTCGATTCTTGTAATCTTCGCTTTAGCTTTTGGCTGAACCATCTGCTGTGGGGGCGTTTGAATCTGTATCTCTTCTTGCGCTTGTTGTTTGTACTTTACAGCTAAGTTACTCATACCTCTCTCCCCTTTTTATCGTTTTTCAGCGATTCTCAATTTTGCAGAACGCGCTCGATTATTTTCTTCTAACTCTATATCAGAAGGTAAAATCGGTTTTCTCGTAATAAGCTTTAATTTGGGCTTAAATTCATCAGGAATAATCGGTAATCCTGGTGGCAATTGTGGCGTTGTGCTATTTCGTTTAAACGTCGTTTTACAAATACGGTCTTCTAAAGAATGGAATGTTATAACACTAACTCTTCCGCCCGGCTTGACCATCTCAATTGCAGATTCCAACGCTTCTTCAAATACTTTCAATTCATCATTTACCGCAATACGGATTGCTTGGAACACTCGCTTCGCAGGGTGTCCACCCGTTCTACGAGCAGGAGCTGGAATACCCTCTTTAATTAGTTCTACTAATTCTCCTGTCGTTTCAATAGCTTTATTCTCACGATACGCTTCAATTTTCCTTACTATTTGTTTTGAAAATTTCTCTTCACCATACTGGAAGAAAATTCTTACAAGTTGCTCATATGACCAGCTATTTACAACATCATATGCTGTTAATGGGGCATCTTGATCCATCCGCATATCTAACGGTGCATCATGATGATAACTAAAGCCACGCTCTGGTGTATCTAATTGTGGGGATGAAACACCTAAATCAAATAAAATACCATCTACTTCTGTTATACCTAATTCCTGTAGTTTTTCAGATAAATAACGGAAATTACTCTTTACTGTTATGAACTGCTCACCGTATGAAGAGAATCTTTCTTTCGCATTTTGAATCGCTATCTCATCTTGATCAAACGCGATTAATCTTCCACCTTCAGTTAATTGGGATAATAAATAAGAACTATGTCCTCCTCCCCCCAGTGTACAATCTACATATGTACCACCTGGCTTTATATCTAAGCCGTCTACTGTTTCCTTCAAAAGCACTGTTACGTGTTTAAACATTGTTGCACCTACTCTTTTTCCAATTAATTATGTTGAATGCATCTCCTCCTCCAAACGCATATTTCACGATTAGAGAACGAAATACTATGAAAGAACGACTCATTTAACTTACCTACAAAGGCAGCATACTATACAAATCGCTATTTTCTTTTATTATATACTAAATTTTATCATCTTTTGCGGGAATTTAAATAAAAAACTGTCGAAAAAGATGATAATACGTTTACATTTTGTGCTATTTTGTCATATATTTAAGTATCCTGCATAATTACGATATTCACTTTTTTAAAATTGATAATTCAGAAAAATTTCACTTCACAGTAAATTCAACAAGACAAAAATAAAATCCTGCTCCTAAGAGCAAGATTTTATAGTTTTATAACATGATGTTTTCCGTCCCAAGAAAACGGTTTTTCCATTACACGATCAACGAAATCCAAACCAAACTGATTTAAATAGTAACATACATTCCACACACGCTCTTGCGGCGCCCCTAATGGACGAAGTGCAAATTGTATGCGACGGAATTTATTTAGCTGTACTTCATGTTTTTTCTCAACATTTCTTTTCAACATTCTTTCCAACAGTTCAATTTGTTCATTAATTTTGAATTCATTTTTCCCTGCAAACGCACTTAATCCAGGATCTATTTTCTTCACAAACTGTTGTAATGACGTATGGATATCAATTATTTCTTTTTTCGCCTCTACAAATCGATCATCTATCGGTTCCTCTATTTGATTAGATAACCAGTTTTCACGCAACTTATCTACGTTATTAAAAAAAGGATCACTGTCTTGCAATTGCAAATCGTATAAATCTGTCGCTATATCCCTCTCTACATAAGTGATTGTAATACGCGGAACGACAGGCGGCATTTGGAAACCAATCGTATGGAAAACTTGTTGCAATTCACTCCAGTAAGCTAATTCCCCTGGTCCTCCAATAAACGCGAGCGTAGGAAATAGATACTCTTGCATAAGAGGGCGCGTTACAACATTATTACTAAAGCGTTCCGGACTTCTTTCCATCTCTTCCATCAATTCCTCATATGAAAAGGAATACGCTCCATCCTTCCCTACAAACTTCCCTTGATCGTCTTCAAGTAATACTCGCTCATTATCAATTTCCATGAATATATGTACTGCATTATACTTTGTTTCAATAATCGGTTTATATCCTAATTCTTTAATTATTTCCTGTTGGTTATGAAGCCCCTCTTGCACTTCTTTATACTTACCTATAATTTGCTTAAAAAACGGCACTTCTAATTTTCTTAATTCAGGATGATGCGAATCAACAAGAATTAAACCAGAATTAACGAACATTTTCATAATAAGATGGGCAAAGAAATCTACATACGTATTCGATTTCCCCAAAGAATCATCAATAAATCGCAGTACATCCTTTGTAAAATTCGTTTCAGGGTATGTTTTGAAAATTTCTTCAATCCACTTTCTACAGTCTTCCAAAGAAAGCTCGGACTCTGAAGCACTCGCCACTTTCGGATTTCGGTCATGAAAAATAGTCTTTTTTATTTTTTTATTCTTCGTTACAAAAGTATGATTAATTTCATCCATATCATGGTCTTCACCAGCAATCCAGAAAACAGGAACAACTTTAACACCTAAACTTTCTTCCTTTTCCCTTGCAAGCTGTAAAACTGAAATGATTTTATGAATTGTATAAAGTGGTCCAGTTAATAACCCAGCTTGTTGTCCAGCTATAACAACATATGTATTTTCATCTCCAAGCGCTTTTACATTTTGAATCGTAGCTTCTCCCGCTTGTAATTTTGTATTATATTCTAATAAATGCGCTACTAAATCTTGGCGGAAAAACTCCCTCTCACGCAAATCATGTACACGCTGTTTAAAAGCATCTTCTGTTAACATATAGTCAAAACAAGACTGTATCTCTTTTTTACCGTTCATATAGTCCGCTACAACACCTTGTTGCGGAACAGAGATTTCTTTTATCTCCATATAATTCTTCCTTTCGTATCCTGTTCTCTCACCAATCCACATTGTAGTCAATGTTGCACGTAAAAGCAAAGAATTACACTTATTCTTTTACTTCTAATCCTTTTATTGCATCGAACAAAAATTGCAGTGTCGGAACGGATTGTTGCTGTTTCTTAGCTTCTTCTAATACATATCCAACAATCGCACCAATTTCCGTTTGTCTATTCGCCCTTACATCTGCCAGCATAGATGATGTATTATGAGACGTTCTTTCACATACGTGACGTACCATTTTCCATACCATTTCTTTTTCTTCTTTAACAAGAAAAACGACTTCCTGAAAAACTTGCTCCATCAATCGATAAAAAAAAGGGTTCGTAATCAAATCTCCGTTCTGGACTTGTAATAATGCTGTCAATGGATTGATACATACATTAACTACTAATTTTTTGTGCATGACATCCTTCCAATCATCTTCTATTTGAATCGGAAAATGAGGAAATGGAAAGCAGTTAAATATTTTTTCAAAATGTATAGACTGGCCGTGCACGATTCCAAACTTCGTTACACCTATCCCCGTATGATAAACGGTATGTCTTTCTTCTTTTTTTGCACCATGCTCTACAATCCCAACTGCAATATTTTCATTCCCTATTTTCTGCATAGCATGAAGATGCGACATTCCGTTTTGCAAAAAGATTAATGAGGATTCCCCTCGCACAAAAGGCAGTATGTCAGTTATATGATATTGCTTAACAGCAATAAATATATAGTCTAGCTTCTGATCTAGCATACTTTCTATTGGCAAAACAGGCGGGAATACGGTTTCACGTTTTTCCTCCCTCATACAAGTTACACCCGTTATATTCAATTCCTCAGCCTGTTTAGCTGTCCTTGTAAACAACGTAACATCTTGATTACTTTTTTGTAAATAAAATGCATATAACAGACCGATAGCTCCTGGTCCCACAACTCCGATTTTCATTTTCACACAAGGAACTCATATAAATACGATACACAAGTCCCTTTTCCCTCCCCCTTTTTATCCCGCAAACGCCTGATTGGTGCGGAATCAATCATAATTAACTAAAGGTGAACAAATCCCACCGATTACAGTTTCACTCTATCGTTCTCAATCCCATGAACACAGTTTACAATTCCATTGCTCTTTAACAAACAAATGCAACCTCTTCTTTCAATATGTATATACTACCTATTAATATGCTTCTA
This sequence comes from Bacillus sp. M5A3_1b, assembly GCF_053345335.1. NCBI lineage: Bacteria > Bacillati > Bacillota > Bacilli > Caryophanales > Bacillaceae > Bacillus > Bacillus sp. M5A3_1b. The sequence goes on from NZ_JBKEZY010000001.1 coordinate 243,452, forward strand.
CTCTTAGTTTAGCAAATCCTCAAAAAAATAATAAAAGAAATATACTATCTTCTTCATAAAAATAAAAAAATGAGTTATAATATTATTATAAATATTTTTACTTTTCTGCATTCAACGAGACAAGAAAAGGATGTGATGTTATGGGATTCCCAAAAGTTGAGCGCTTGCTCATCAATTATAAAACATTAGACGAATTTAAAAAATTTAAAGGTTGCGGAGCTCAAGAATTATCCATGTTAGAAGAATTACAGGCAAACATTATTGAAAACGATAGTGAATCTCCATTTTACGGTATTTATTATGGCGGATCACTAATTGCACGTATGAGTCTATATATGAAAAGGCACGGCGGGGAACCATTCGAAATTACAGGTACTTACCTAGAACTCTATAAACTTGAAGTGTTACCAACTTTCCAAAAACAAGGATTCGGAGAAATGCTTGTAAATTATGCGAAGGGGCTACAGTTCCCAATTAAAACGATCGCACGTATCCATTCAGCTGGTTTTTGGGATAAATTAAATTTCCAGCCTGTATCAGTACCTGATGGTGATTTTTATGTTTGGAACCCAGAAACAAATTTGAATACGGTTACAAACGAAGAGTCTGCATAAGAAATAAAAAAACAGCTACATAGCAGCTGTTTTTTTATTTCTTTAACTTTTCTAATTTCCCATTCGAACGAGTGCTATTTCTTTCCGCTACCATTACACTTCTTTTTTGATCGATATAATCAAGCAATGTTCTATACTCTTCCTCATATACTGATAATCGCTCCAAAAGACTCTCTCTCTCTGTTTGTAACGATTCAATTTGCTGTTGCAACACCATTAAAGAGTTTTCATCTTTATAATTTTGCAAGAAATCAATAACATCATTCAATGTAATTGACGTAGGCTCTACTACCTTTGTCTCTTTTACTTCATAATTTTCTACTTTACGTAGTTGCTTCGCTTCTTCAATACGTTCTTTGTATTGCTTTCTAACGTAAGAATTCCATCTAAAGCCACATGCTGCTGGTGTACGAGATAAATGTCTTCCCACTTCTTTAAAGGCAGATAATTGCGTTCCACCTTCTCGAATATGCCGGAGTACTACTTCTGCCAGAAGCAAATCTTCATCATCAGTCCAAGCATCTTGTCTTGTTGTCGCCATCTCTCTAGTCCTCCCTATGCATTTTTTATTAAGCATATGCAGTTACTAGAAAAGATAGAATACAACAAATAAAGAATAAGACAAAAAAAAATAAACGCAGAAGATATCTTCTACGTTTATTTTCCCGCAATTACTTGCTGATTACTTCTTTACCTTTGTAAGTACCGCATGCTTTACATACACGGTGAGCTAATTTCGCTTCACCACAGCTTGGGCACTCTACCATACCAGGTACTGATAATTTGAAATGCGTACGACGCTTTCTTTTTACTGTTTTAGAAGTTCTTCTAAAAGGTACAGCCATTCTTCCCACCTCCTTAAAAGAAATAGTTATTTTCATATGAAGGCCTAAACCAGTCTTCCGATTATTTGTCAAAAAACTTTGCAAGTCCTGCTAATCGTGGATCAACAGTCTTTTCTTTGTTTTCTTCCGAAATCACTTGCCAGTCTTGACCTTGCATCGGTGCTCCACCAGAAACATCATCACTGAAAATTTGCATTGGAATCTCCAAAAGTATATTTTCCTTGATTACGGGCAGTAAGTCAAGTACTTCTCCTTCTAAACAATGAATTTCAGCTTCAGTTTCAAATTCTTCTTGTGAAGTTTGGAACACCTCAGTTGTTTTAATGTCAAATGGTAATGTCACATCTACTAAAGAGCGAGAACATGGTAAAACCATGCTTCCAGTTATATGTAGATGGAACGTAAACTTACCGGAGCCAAAATCAACTCTTCCTGTTACATGAGCAGGATTAATTTCACGAATATCTTTCTCGACCTCTTGTAGCTCACTTACATCTACCATCTCATCCAATGTCAATCCTTTATTTCTCAATTTATTCAATTGATGGATGGACCATTTCATATCATATCACCTCAAGGCAACAAACAAAATTATAGCTAGCCATTTTATATTTGTCAATGTTTTTTCTTTACACTATAATGAAGTCATCATAGTAAATAATATATAGAGTATCACGTTTTTGAAAAAGATGCTACATCGAAAGGAGAGATTACCATAAAAGCCAGTGGTATTGTTGTTGAATATAACCCTTTTCATAACGGTCATGATTATCATGTGCAACAAACAAAAAAGTTAACACACGCCGATATTACAATCGCTGTTATGAGTGGCCCTTTTTTACAGCGTGGTGAGCCAGCACTCATATCCAAATGGTATCGTACCAAAATGGCCTTATCATGCGGTGTAGACCTTGTTGTAGAGCTTCCATACGCCTTCTCAACACAAAAGGCTGAAACCTTTGCAAATGGCGCTATTTCTATTTTAAACGCCCTGCGTGTTTCTGAAATTTGTTTCGGTAGTGAAGATGGGCAGATTGAAAATTTTCATAACACCATCTCTGTGCAAAAAAATGAAGAAGATACTTTTAATCGTCTTGTAAAGCAATTTATGAATGCAGGTAACAGTTACGCAAAAGCTACATCTGAAGCCTTCCTACACATTTTACCATCCGAAAAAAACATAGACATGTCACAACCGAATAACATATTAGGATTCCAATACATGAAATCAATTTTCTTACAAAATAGTTCTATGCAAGCACAAACGATAAAAAGATTCGCATCTCATTATCATGATGAAACATTTAGCGACCAACATATTGCAAGCGCAACTAGTATTCGTAAAAAACTTTTTAGCGAAAATAGTTCTTTTACAGAAATTGAGCCTTTTATCCCAAAAGCGACTGCTTCTTTTTTAGCAAGTTACAAACAAAACTATGGGATATTACATAATTGGGAACAATACTTTTCATTTTTTAAATACAAACTCATGACGATGTCTCCAGAAGACTTACGACATATATATGAAATAGAAGAAGGTTTAGAGCATCGTATTTTATCAAAAATACAAAACAGTTCCTCCTTCCATTCATTCATGGAAGCATTAAAAACGAAGCGTTATACATGGACTAGATTACAAAGAGCTTGTACACACATTTTAACAAATACAACAAAAGAAGAAATACATAGCGCAAATATAGAGCAGCATGCACCGTACATTCGTCTACTAGGCATGTCACAAAAAGGACAAACTTACCTTTCAAAAAACAAGAAAAAAATAGAACTTCCCATCCTTACCCATACAAAAACATTTGACCATCCTACTTTACATATAGAGCGAAAAGCCAATTCTGTATATTTCTCCATCATGCAAGAACCATTACGAACACAACTACTAAAACAAGATGCAACACACCATCCAATTCGTTATGATGAAACAACTGCAAAATTTCTATAAAAAACCTCTCTTTTTCAGAGAGGTTTATTTTTTCTCGCCCATTTTTTCCAAATACAGCAATGCATCATCCAGCGTATCAACTGGTACAACTTTCATTTTTGTTTTAATATCTTTCGCAGCCTCAAGCGCATCTTTATAATTCGATTTCTCCGCACCTTTTTCATTTGGCGCAAAGAACACTTCAGCACCAGCATCACTTGCAGCAACCACTTTTTGCTGAATACCACCAATCGGGCCAATTTCTCCCTTTTCATTTATCGTCCCTGTTCCAGCTATTTCATGCCCTCTTGTTAAATCATCTTCCACAAGTTGATTATATATTTCTAATGTAAACATTAGGCCTGCCGATGGTCCGCCTATTTCATGAGAATCAATTTTCACTTTCGGATCTACCATTAATTCTCTTTCAGTAACGATAGAAACCCCTATACCAACACGCCCATTTCCATTCGGAATGGTCTTTACATTTAAATTTTCTTTTAACTGTTTTCCATTTCTCTTGTACTCAATATTTACTGCTTCCCCTTCTTTTTTCCCTGTCATATATTCAATAAATTGCTCCGTCTTTTCAAATGTTTTTCCGTCGACAGCTATGATGACATCTCCAAGCTTAAGCTTTCCTTCTGACGGCATCCCTTTCGCTACTCCTGCAACCAATACACCTTTATTTTCAAAAGAAACAGTACGGTTTGCACGTTTATACGCATTATAGATTGCTGCATTTTGCGAATCTTTCATGGCATAATTTTGGCGAAATTGATATTCTTCATCACTCTCACCTTTTTGCAATATTTCTTCCGCTTTCGAAATATGTGTATATTTATTAAACTGTGCCGCTATTAAATTCACCACATTTGCTGGTCCCATTGAAACCGTAACAAGCATAAAATCACCGGATTCTTTCGTTCCACCCTCAACTTGAACGTAAGGCTCTAATTTGGCCGCCATTCCTGGTTTTGTTACATAATACGGTAAACGTACGTAAACAAGTAACATCGCCAATATAACCCCTATTAAAATTGCATATATAAACCGAAAACGCTTAAACATTATGTTTCTCCTTCCACTGCTCAATTAATAAATAAATATTTGCAACATGTTTTTCCGCCTCTACTTCTCCAACTCGAATAATGTCTTCAATGTTTGTAAAAGCACGTGAACTAAATTGTTCTACAGCTGGTCGCATCATTAAATCCGATGCAATTTGTCGATTCATCACCAGCTCATGTTGCATAATTTCAATACTCTGCATAATTACATCATAAATAGACGTAACCTCTCCATTCACTTTAATCGGCGATACATCAACAGCAATAACAATATCGGCACCTAACTCTTTCACAACCGATACTGGAATGCGATCAATCACTCCGCCATCCACCAATAATCGTCCATCTATCTTTTCTGGTACAAATACTCCAGGTACAGATATGCTAGCTCTCACAGCCTCTGCAACAGGACCACTTGTAAAAACTACTTTTTCCCCCTTCAAGATGTCAGTAGCCACAACAGCCGTCGGGATATCTAACTCTTCTAAATTTTTATTATATGTAAACATTTTAATCATATCTTTGACACGTTTTCCAGCAATAAATCCCATTTTCGGAACTGTAAAATCTAAATAATATTTCCTCTTAAAAACATTTGCCAGTTTATACAACCTTTCAACGTTTGAGCTAGCTGCATAAAACGTACCTACTAAAGCCCCCATACTACTTCCTGCAATCATATGAATCGGTATACCATTTTCTCTTAAAACTTTTATAACACCAATATGCGCAAACCCTTTTGCGCCCCCAGATCCAAGAGCTAAACCAATTTTCGGTTCTTTCATTTTTCTCACCCTTTAATTTTTTTCATTCCTTTTTCATACTTATGGTCTAAATGCACTACGTATCCACGTATACTGAAATGAACGTTTTTTGGGACAAAGGGGGATTTACTTACATGTATGAAAAATGGAAAACGGCTTTTCTTACCATATCAACACTGTTTTTAACCTTTTCTCTTGTACTTCACCCCCAAGCTGCTTTGCAAGCTTCCATTCGAGGGTTAAATATATGGTGGGAAGTTGTATTCCCTTCACTTTTACCGTTTTTCATCATTGCGGAACTTCTAATTAGTATTGGTGTTGTAAAATTTATAGGTGTTATATTAGAACCACTCATGCGACCACTTTTTCGCGTTCCAGGGATAGGCGGATTTGTTTGGGCAATGGGAATGGCTTCTGGATTCCCTGCTGGCGCCAAATTAAGCGCTAGACTACGTAAAAGTAATCAGCTAACACAAATCGAAGCAGAACGCCTCGTATCTTTTACAAACTCATCTAATCCACTTTTTATTTTTGGAGCTGTTTCTATCGGTTTTTTCAATAATCCGAAATTAGGAATCGTATTAGCTGCTGCACATTATTTAAGTAACTTTGCCGTGGGGTTATTGATGCGTTTTTACGGCAATAACAATATTTCCACGAAGGATCAACATCCTACTAAAAAACGTCCTTTTCAAAACCCTTTTTCAGTCCTACACGAGACGCGCATGCAAGAAAAAAGACCATTAGGAAAATTACTTGGGGACGCTATCGTTTCTTCTATTCAAACGTTACTTATGATTGGTGGATTTATTATTTTATTCTCTGTTTTAAATAAAATGATTACTGTATTTCATATTACAGCAGCACTTTCTTTTATTATGCAACATATTTTATCATTCTTCCAACTAACTACAGAATTTAGTATTCCAATCTTATCAGGCATTTTTGAAATGACACTCGGTAGCCAAATGATTAGTCAAATAAATGAAACACCCCTCCTGCAGCAAGCTATGGTAACAAGCTTTATTTTAGCGTTTAGCGGCCTTTCTATTCAGGCACAAGTTGCTAGCATATTAGCTGAAACAGACATCCGATTTAAGCCCTATTTTTTCGCACGAATTATCCAAAGTATTCTGGCTCCTATTTTTACTTTTATATTTTGGAAACCATTTTATGAAAAAGTAAGCTCTTTTTCACCTATGCAAAAAGATATCCCCGTATTTTTATCGAATCATTCTTCTATACTGCAAGAAATTTGGACATCTTTTGTACACTATGGACCGATCTTTACTTTATTTTGTTTATATGTATATGTTATCTTATTATTTTTTCGTAGCAACAAAGAAAAACCCCGTTCACTTTAACGGGGTTTGAAACTTTTCTTTTAAAGCACGTTCTACAACAGGAGGTACAAGATCTACTACGCTTCCTCCATATCTCGCAACTTCTTTTACAATGCTCGAGCTTAAAAATGAATATTGGTTATTTGTCATAATAAAAAAGGTTTCAATATTTTCATCTAATTTTCGATTCATAGAAGTAATTTGCATCTCATATTCAAAATCAGAAACCGCTCGTAACCCACGCAAAATCGCGTTTGCATTACGCATTTTCGCATACTCCACTAGTAGTCCACTATGTGAATCTACTTTTACATTCGGGATATCCTTTGTTGCTTCTCGAATTAAATCTAAGCGCTCTTCAACTGAAAAGAACGGTTTTTTTGACGAGTTGTTTAAAACTACTACGTATACCTCATCAAATACTTTTGCTCCCCTTTTAATAATATCCAGATGCCCAAGGGTAATTGGATCAAAACTTCCCGAAGAAATAGCTATACTAGTCATTCCGTCCCCTCACCTTCATACTTATAAATCGATATTGCTGTAATCCCATAATTTTCAGCTCTTACTTTTACAAGACTCCCTATAGAATCAGGTAAAACCACATCATTACCATGCTCTGACATAATTAATCCATCTCTATGTAGCAATCCATGTTGATCCATCACACTAATTAAAGATACAATTTTTTGATCTTTATATGGAGGATCAATTAATATAAGATCGAATGATATTTCACGTTTTATAAGAGCCTTTACCGCACGTTCTGCATCATTTCGATATACTTCAGCTTGTTCCTGTATTCGACAACTTTCTAAATTTTGATGGATTACTTTTATCGCTTTATTATCTCGATCAACAAAAATTGCTTTATCAATCCCTCTACTTATAGCCTCGATTCCAAGACCACCACTACCGCCAAATAAATCAAGAGCGATACCACCATCAAAATAAGGACCTATCATATTAAAGATTGATTCTTTCACTTTATCTGTCGTTGGACGTGTTGTATTACCTGGCACCGCTTTTAGTGGATGCCCTTTACATTTTCCTGAAACTACTCTCATCTGTTGTCACTACCTTTATTTCAATCTATCGAGCAATTATAGAAAACCTTTCTCCATTCGGTAACCGCTACCAAACTATACTATTCCATGAAATTTTCCATTCATTTCTCAACGAACAATAGGAGAACTTTGGCTTAAAATAACCGCTCTGCATTTTTATGTATTCATCTCACCATGCGCTAACACGAACCCATTATGTATATTCGTTTCACTTTATCTTTTTTATCCTATCATAAAATAAAAAAAAGAAAAATAAAAAGCCAAACATAAAATTTAATTTCATGATGTATATCTTCATTTAGATTGGACATAAATAATTATAACAACATCACCTTCGATGTTGTTGCCAACCGCGGAGAAGACTTACGTTTCCCCATAAGTTCTTCCTCCGGTTTCTCCTCTCCCTTTGCCTTCTTACTAGTACATGCTAGTATAAGAAGGGCCCTGCTTTGCAGGGTTTTTTTTCTTTGTCTACTTTTCATTTAAAAAGTGAGATGGTACAGTAAGTAAAAGAAAGAGGAGGAACAAATATGATTCAACGCTTTATAGAACTCGGAGAAGGCTACTCTGATTTATATGAATTACTTGAAATTGCCAAAGCAAATCAAGAACGTATAACACATATGTTACAATTTGAAACGATTAAAAATGAAAAAAAAGTGTGCTCACTTGTTGTAATATTAAAACCAACTACTACTGGTGATTTCCAACCATTATACATATGCCGTGAAGGCATTCCTGTACTTGAAAATAAAAAAAGTAAACGCGTCATTTTATTTGAAGAAACGGCAGAACAACTAGGAAGAAAAGTGACTACCTTTACGGTAAAACCATCCACAACTTTCCCAGAAAAAGAACTGTTTTTCAATCATTTAATTGGTATTTTACGAATGAATAATTTCATTCCTCCAATGAAATAAAATGTTATTTCAAGTAAAAAAATCCCCTACTAAAATTAGCAGGGGATTTTTTCTATTAACTATAATCGTATTCTTTTGCCCGATCAGGACGTGAATTTTCAAATTCCGTTTTTAAATACGGACGGTACGACTGTTCTATCTTCTTCACAAAAGGAAGTTTGTTCAACTTTTGCATCATATGCTCAATTTGTTCCATATCACAATATACTACTGCGTATTTTAAGCGTTTTGATATGTAATGTATGTTACCATATTTCCTTAAAATCTTGGCATGTTTCAATGAATGTAAATAAACAATCATACTTTGTCGTTGCCCGAACATAATCTTCTCCATCTTCTCCTTTTAAAAACATATATTTTATATTTTATGAAAACCAATCAGAAATTTATGACATTACAGGACAAACTCTGTATACGTTTTCTTCTACCTTCTAAAAAACGGGGTGATTTACCCCGTTTTACAGCCACAACCTCCGCCGGTACCACAACCGCCACCACAGCCACCAGCATCAAAAAATGGATTTCCTGTTGGAACTTTGATGGAAGAAGACACCTCAGAACCGATTGCTACACTAACTTCATCTAACAACTTTTGCAAAGCTGTTTCTACTCGTTTAAAAGCTGCAACCTTATCATGTAAGTCTACAGAACGCTTTAGCTCCCTCATTTTCGTCGAAACGAAAGTATAATCAGGATGGTATTTACCGAAACGTTGCACTTCTTCATATCGTTCTTTCATCGCTGTAAATTGCTGAATTAACGTCTGAACTTCCATATCTTCATGCAATTCTTTATAACACTTACGATAGTCTTCTGCTATATCTGAACAGATAATCGCTTTTGCAAGCTGCTCTGCCTTATCTAATATCAATACGCTTTCCAGCGTCGCTACAATCATGAGAGACACCTCCGAGTATTCATCATACCACATTTAGAATAGAACTACTAATTGAAGTGTCTCACTAAACAGAAAGATATCACTCTAACTATTTTCCGTATAATCCCAGCACATACTTATACATTAATATGTTCCGCAATATTATATTTCAGAACATCCCATTTCCCACTATTTTCTTTCACATAACTAATACATGCATTTTTTAATGGTGTCTTAAACGAAATATCTTCCGGTGCAATTGCATGTAAAATTGCTTTTATCGCATGTGAATGAGCTACAATGATAATACGTTTGCCAGAATGGGTTTCTGCAACATCTTTTATAGCAGCAAAGCAACGAGTTACAATCTCTTCATCTTGCTCCATACCTTCTACTTTACCTTCTGCAATTAGCTCCCTAACAGTCGCAACCGGCTTCCCAGAAGCTTCACCAAAATTACGTTCAACAAATCGCTCATCTAATAAAATCGATTGCAATCCTGCAGCCCCTGCAATTTCCTTAGCTGTTTCGTGCGCTCTAATTAATGGGCTACTTATAATTACATCCCATGCTTCCGCTTGCAAAGCAACTGCACTTTGACTTGCTTGCTTCTTTCCCACTTCATTAAGCGGAATATCTTCACGTCCCTGAATAATCTCTTGAAAATTCCAATCAGTTTGTCCATGTCGTACTAAACAAATTTCCGTCATGCTCATGCTGCAACTCCTTTTTAAATAATCCGCTTCTATTGTATCAAAAGTTCTGCATGACGGACATAGTTTTCCCTTCCAATTATGTTGTATTTTGCTGCTTCATATACTGAAACATATCGATCATAATGGAGGCAACTGCCAATTGGTTTTGAAATTTCTCAACTTTATCTGGTATCGTTTTTTTGAAATGCTGCATAGCCGCTAACTCAAATGCCTCTTTTTCTTCAGGGTTTCGCGTTAGTTTTCTATACCAGTACGGTTGCTCCCTAATATAGCGAGATAAATCCTCATCAGCCTTTATAAACTCCATAATTTCTGCTCTCATCCGCTTTCCCCCTAATCCTTCTGAAAGAAAAATGGATTATTTTCGGAAGTACTTTCTTCTTGCCGCGTGGGCTTCCCTTGAAATTGTTGAAAAACTTGTTGCACACTACCAATAGCACTCGTCACATTAGCTAAATGGTGTTGCATCTGTTCCACATCTAGCTTTTTAAAGAAAGAAAGCATTTGTCCCATCACATCAGCAGTTTTTTCCTCTTCAGTTCGATTATCTTTTTCTTTTTCTTTTTTATTTTCTTTTACCGAAGAAAAAGCTGGTGCTCCATCAGGCCTAAAAGTTGCCCATATCGGGTCTTCTTCACCAAGTAAGTACCATTCTTCATAAAACTGTTGCCAAGTTTTGTGACCACTTCTAACCTCATGAACCATTTTAGGGTGATGGTTTACAAACTCTTTAAACTGTTGAACCGATGGATGTAACGGCCCTTTTGTTGTTGGCATAATCCTCACCTCTTCATGTATATCTACTATATAGTAAGAAAAAAAAGGCACATGGTTCGCCTATTTTTAGACGATTCATGCACCTTTTTATCCTGCTATTTGCATACGGTAAGATTCCGACCTACACTTCAGTGAATACGAAGTACTTAAACGTGAGGTTTCCCCTACACAACTTAAAATTCCACTTTATTTTCGAATAAAATTTTGTGTATAAAACTTATCGTATACCCCAACACCTAATCCTGTAAATTGTTCATTTAATACATTCTTTCTATGCCCTTCACTATTTAACCAACCTTGCACCGCCGCAATTCCATCACTATGTTGCGCCGCTATGTTCTCACCAGCAAGTTGAAACCCTACTTTCCCGCGCTGTAAACGATCTCCTAACGTACCTAGTGTAGGTGAATCGTGTGAAAAGTAATTATTATCCTTCATATCTTTACTATGCCCTATAGCCACCTCTGCTGTTTGTTGATCCCAAGCTAACAGCGGTAACTTATGGCGACTTCGAATAATATTTGTTAAATCAAAAATTTGTTGCATATTCCCATTCTCTATTTGTTTCATTTTATCTGGAGTCAATGGTTGTTCAGCTAGTAATTCACCCGAATAAACAAGCTGATACGGTCTTTGGCGTAATAACGTTTCATCATCCATATAACGAACACCAACAAGCTCATGTGTAAAATGATCAAAATATAATTGTGCCCAGCCATCTTCTACAGGTATTAATGGTTGTTCCATCACTTCCGTGTCAGATAACTCAAATTGATAACTATGTTTCCCTCTTTTTAACGAAATCTCATGCGAGAGTGGATTCTTTTTATACACTTCTTCATACTTTTCATTTATATAATAAGGCGGCACCTTAACTTGCTCACCAGCAACATACGCCGTTACAACTTTTCGTTCTGCAACTCCAAATTGCACATACTTAGTTAAATCTTGATTATATACCCACCATTCATATCCGTAAGCAGATGGCTCTATTCGAGATGGTTCGCCCCATTTTGCTAATAAATTTTCAGAATCCCCACCAATCATATTTAAAACAGTATCGGAAGAGTCTTCATTTACTTGTTTTTTCTTTTTCACAATTTTATTTTCTTGCTTTGATTGAGATGGGGTTAATATATATTGTGAAACGAGTAATTTCCCGTATAAATCAACAGCTAAAATTAAAAATGTAATCATTACGATACGCAATAATTTCTTCAATCGATATACCTCCTGCACAAAACATAAAATTGAGATATACACAAATCCTTTTCTTTCCTTTTTTGTGTGTACCGTACTCTTTTCACTATATCATATTTTCGCAAAAAAAGTCTGGATTCTACCTTTTCTCTCAATATGAATTGCACTTTCTTACTATTCATACTATTATAAAAATAATGATGTGACATGAAAAGAGGAGGTATTATATGCAATTTAAAAATACGAAATTTAATGGGGCAGTCGTTGATTTAACACTATTAACAGAGATTATGGAAAAGAACCATTTTGTACTTGCTGGACAGTGGGATTATGAACGAGTTACATACGATTATAAATTTGAAATATTAAATGATATTTATTATTTGCGCGTACAAGGTTTGGCTGTTGAAGGTGATGTTGGTAGCAGACACGCTGAAATAAAGCTACTTCCTCCCTTATTAGGAAAACATTATTATCCTCACGGCGTTGAATATGGTGATGGTGAAACTTTCCCAACGAATGTACTTCAAAAAAGCGAACAACTCCTACAAAATATCGAAAAAGAGTTAAAAGAGTTCCAAATCATTGAGTAAATAGAAAAAGCGCATCATAGTGATGCGCTTTTTCTATTTATCTTACTTAAGAATGAATCGTCTTTTTGACTGGATACCCATAAATAGTTCCATCCTTTACTTTAATCTCATCTTCCCAAGGAACCTTATATTTACCTTCAGCTAAATCTTTTACAAACGTATACGGGTTTTCTTTCACCCCTCCAGGAGTCGCTACATATCCCCTTGAACCTAAATTATATATATTATTTTCGAGACCCCATCCTAATCTAGCCTGATCTGCTAGCTCTGGATATACTTCGGCAGTAACAATCTCCCAAGGATTTCGGTGTCCCTGCACTAAAGTAGTCCCATCAAAATTACATACTTGTCCTTCACCAAAGTAATAAAATACCCCATCATAACCCGCTAAGTTCACTGACAACGTATACATTAAGTTTTGCCATGCATTCGAACGATTAGTTAACATCCATTGTTCACTAACTTGTGTGCTATATCCAGAAATACGAATCAAGACATTTGCACCTTTATAAGCTGCTTCACGAGCTACTTCAGGAAACATACCATCATGACAAATACAAACAGCTAATTTACTTCCTCCAGGTCCATCACAAACAGGTAAGCCTAAATCTCCAGCTTTCCAAGGTTCGACTGGCACCCAAGGATTTAGCTTACGATACTTCAAAATCATTTCACCTTGTGGATCAATAATTATTGCTGTATTATACGGTTCTCCACCATCAGGGTTTCTTTCCATTATAGAAAAAACACCATATACCTCAGACTCTTTACATGCCTCAGCAAACAAGTCTGTTTCTGGCCCAGGAACTGTACATAAAAACTCTTCTGTAGTCCATTTTTTTGTATTAAGCCCTTGTGTACTATATTCTGGAAATACTATCAATTCCAATCCAGGATACCCTGATTTAGTTGAATGAATTGTTTTTATGATCTGTTTAATTTGTTTATCAATGTCTGCACGTGACTCTACTACCGGTACTGGATATTGTATTAATGCTGTTAAAAAACCACTAATTGGCTTTACCATACTTCCACTACTACCCATTTAAATTCCCCCTTAAAATAGTTCTTGTTTATTAAAGATAACAATATAAATTTGTAACTCTCTAAAAAACTTGCACTACACATGGAATCATTACGTATTAAAGCTAGTAGTAAATCTTATATCCACTTTTAGTACATGCCTACACTAACTTAACATGAATAAATTGAAAATTCAATCTTTTTATAGTTTACTAAAACTAAAAAAGTGTATGGAAACCCATACACTTTTTTACTTAGTCTGTAAATATGGCGGTAATTGTTGCAACTGCTCTTTATCTTTTTCACGCTCTCTACGTGCCCACCTAAAAAATACATAACCAATAATCGTACCGTACACTATTTCCTGGACAATTTTCATAATGATGCCACCTGTTTGTTGATCTTGTACGACTGGCATCCAGTGTAAAAATTCTGGTCCAGTTATATTTAAATCAGATAAAGTTCCCGCTGGTACACATAGTTCCATCGCCTTCATCCAAGCAGCCGGATCCGTATACGTTGCAAATAATGGCGCCGTCGCAAAAATTATTAACGCGCAAGCTGGCGTTAATAATATACCGTTAGCAAACATATAACCCAGTTTCTTTATATCACTTAACGTTTGATATTCTGGTAATGGATTTAGCATCGGCCACCACATCATGATTGCAGTAAAGAACAATATAGCGAGACAAATAGGATGAGCAATTTGACTTTGTTTTACTGTATCAAAAACAACTGGTAAATGATAAAAAGAAAACAGGCCATTAAATATAAACAATGCAATAAGTGGCTTAGCAAATATCTTCAATATAATTTGAACGAACTTAAAAGAAGTAATATAACGATATAACCAAACTGGTATACCAAGCAACAATAACGGTGGAACTGCAATATACATAACTGCCATTTCAAACATATGTGCACTAAATATAATATGACCAATTAAATCAATAGGCCCTCCCTTTACAAAATACAAAAGAACAATCCCGGTCGTAAAATAAAAAACTTGCTTCTTACTTACCTTTTTCGCATGTTCAAATCGCATTCTATATGGCCCAATAATTAAAAAGTACCCGATAAGGATCGAAAGCATAAATAGTAAAAAGATTGGACTCCATAGAGCTTGAAAACCAAATATCCACAAGTTACTCATTGTCACACCTACCTTCTTAAGGTTATCCTTTCACATAACATGAAGAGGGAGCTGTGACGACACAAGCTCCCTTATTCTTCACTTTTCAAATCCACACAATTGTCATAAAAGCTAAAATTGTAATTAACCCGATCAACAGACCAGAATAAAGAAAGAAACTTGCCGCTTCATGTCCTTTATGACTCATATGCATAAAATAATACAATTGAAAAATTACTTGTACCACTGCTAATAGTAAAATAAATGGTACTGAGAAAGTCGGACTAAAAGTTTTCGGATATGCGACTGCTGCAAATGCAACTAATGTTAAAAAAATCATTAATGCAAATGTAATAACTTGATGCTTCATTTCCTCCGCACTTTTTCTCTTCCGATAAACAAGATCAACTTTAGGATTATTCATTTGCTTTATCGCCATTGTTTATCCCACCATTCCCATCAAATATACTACAGTGAAAATAAACACCCAAACTACGTCAATAAAGTGCCAATAAATCGATGCAACATAAAACTTCGGTGCATTGTATAAATTTAGACCTCTCTTCGCATTTCTAAAGATTAATGTTAAAATCCAACATAATCCAAACAATACGTGGAGACCATGTGTACCAACAAGAGCATAAAACGCGGAACCAAATGCACTACTTCTCATAGTATGCTTAAATTCATGCGTATAATGATAAAACTCATATATCTCAAATGCTAAAAACCCTAAACCTAGCAACACTGTTACTAATAGCCAAAGTTGCATTTTCTTAAAGTTAAAGTTTTTCATATGATACATCGCATATACGCTCGTTAAGCTACTCGTTAATAAAAGCATCGTCATAATGAAAACGAGTGGCATTTGGAACATCTCTTGAGATGTTGGTCCACCATTTGTAGAATTCTTTAACGCTAAATATGTGCCAAACAAGGAAGCGAACAATACTGTTTCGCCTCCAAGAAATAACCAAAAACCGACGAACTTATTTTTTCCCTCAAGGGTTGCTTTTTCAGGCTCTGCTGGAAATGTTTCATTCGTTAATTTTTCATCTACATGCATTATGCCTTGCCCCCCTTATCTTCTAAATCTTCCTTATGAATATGATATCCATGATCATCGATTACTGAACGTAGGAACATTGTACCAAATGTAATGATTAAACCGATAATTGCTACTAATAACCAAAACTTATCTTTTCCACCCTGCATATACATTGCACCAAATGCCGCTATAAACAATCCTAAAGAAATGATAAATGGTGAAAACGATGGATTTGGCATATGAATATCACCAATTGGTTCCGCCGCTGTCATCTCTTTATTCCCTTCACGTTTTTCAATCCAAAACGGATCTAACCCGCGAACAAATGGTAATTGTTTAAAGTTATATTCTGGTGTTGGTGCTGGCATTGTCCATTCTAATGTACGTGCATCCCATGGATCACGACCAGCCTTTTCTTTTGAAACTGTCGTTTTAATTACATTGAATAGAAGAACAATCGTTCCAAGAGCCATAAATACCGCTCCAATAGAACTAATCATATTCCCCATTTCCAACCCTTGGCCTTCAAGATATGTGTAGTAGCGACGTGGCATACCAATTAAACCAAGGAAATGCTGTATGAAGAACGTTAAATGGAAACCGATAAAGAATAGCCAAAATGTTATCTTTCCTAACGTTTCATTCAATACTTTATTAAACATCAGTGGCCAATAATAATGAGCTCCTGCAAGTAAACCAAATACAACACCGCCGACAATTACATAATGAAAGTGAGCTACTACGAAATAGTTATCATGAAATTGATAATCCGCTGGTGCAGATGCTAGCATAACACCTGTAACTCCACCCATTACGAATGATGGAATGAAAGCTACTGCCCACATCATCGGTGTCGTAAAACGAATACTTCCTCCCCACATCGTAAAGAGCCAGTTGAATATTTTAATACCGGTCGGTACTGCAATCGCCATTGTTGCAACTGAGAAAATAGCATTTGCAACTGGACCAAGTCCAACAGTAAACATATGATGCGCCCATACCATAAATCCTAAGAATCCAATTAATACTGTCGCAAACACCATCGACGAATAACCAAATAATCGCTTTTTCGAAAATGTCGCGAAGATTTCTGAGAATATTCCGAAAGCTGGGAGTATAAGAATGTATACTTCTGGATGACCGAAAATCCAGAATAAATGCTCCCATATAATCGTATTCCCGCCCAATGCTGGATTAAAGAAACTTGTTCCAAATAAACGATCTAACATTAAAAGTCCTAATCCTACAGTTAACGGCGGAAAAGCGAATAATATTAGAGAAGATGTTACAAATGTCGTCCATGTAAACATCGGCATACGCATATACGTCATTCCTGGCGCACGCATATTAATAATGGTTACAAGGAAGTTAATACCTCCAATTAATGTACCAATACCGGAGATTTGCAAGCCGAGTACATAAAAATCAACACCATGGCCTTTAGAGGCTAAAGCTAAAGATGCATAAGATGTCCAGCCTGCATCAGGTGCTCCACCTAAAAACCAACTTAAATTTAAAAATACTCCACCAAAGAAAAATAACCAAAATCCGAGTGAATTCAAAAACGGGAACGCTACATCACGTGCACCAATTTGAAGTGGTACAGCGGCGTTCATAAATGCAAACACGAGTGGCATAGCTGCGAGGAAAATCATTGTTGTACCGTGCATCGTTAATACTTGATTATAAGCATCCCCAACAAGAAAAGCGTTGTTAGGAATCGCTAATTGAAGGCGAATAAATAGAGCTTCTATTCCGCCTATTATAAAAAACAATCCACCTGCAATTAAATAGAGAATGGCAATCTTTTTATGGTCTACTGTCGTTAAATAATCCCATATGACAGCACCCATCCCCTGTTTTTTTGCTACAGAACTCACGTTTTCAACCTCCCCTTCGCGAATAATCCCTCTTTACTTTTCAACTTTTAACGTTTGTAAGTATGCATTTAATGCATCAATTTGATCATCCGTTAAGTTGCCATATTTACCAGTCATTTTATTTCCTGGTTTCATATTTTCAGGATCTTTCAGCCATTTTTTTAAGTTTTCTTCATTGTTTTCGGCAATACCGGCAACCATATCGCGATCCGCAAAGTTTGCTAAGTTTGGTGCGATACGAGCGGAAGGTGGTCTACTATCATTAGATCCAACTGCGTGACAACCAATACAGCTTTTATTAAATATTTCTTGGCCCTCTTGCGCCTTTGTTGAAGCTACTTCTTTCTTCCCATCAATCTTCTTCATATCAGCAAGCCACTTTTTGTACTCGCTTTCATCTAAAGCT
This sequence comes from Bacillus sp. M5A3_1b, assembly GCF_053345335.1. Classification (NCBI taxonomy): domain Bacteria; kingdom Bacillati; phylum Bacillota; class Bacilli; order Caryophanales; family Bacillaceae; genus Bacillus; species Bacillus sp. M5A3_1b. The sequence continues at coordinate 261,666 of NZ_JBKEZY010000001.1, forward strand.
TTCACTTTGAATTGCATTAAAGAATGTGATGGGCCGCAAAATTCTGTACAAAAACCATTATAAGTGCCCGATTTATCTGCCTTTAACCACATTTTGTTCACATTGTCTGTATTTGTATCCATTTTCCCAGCTAAAGATGGAACCCAAAACGAATGTTTAATATCGGCACCCTTCAAATTCAAATACACTTTCTTACCTGTGGGGATGACTAAATCTTGAGAAGTTACTATTTTTTCTGATTTATAAGAAAATTCCCACCAATAAAGATTCGCTGTTACATCAACAACGATAGTATCTTTATCAATATTCTTTTTCTCCATCGCACTTACATCAGCAAGTTTGAATGTATATGTAACCGTCGGAACAGCTAAGATTAACAAAAGAATAATCGGAATAACTGTCCAAATAATTTCTAGTTTGTGATTCCCTTCAACTTGCTCAGGAATATAATCTTCCTGACCTTTCTTTTGTCGGAAACGCACAATTACATATAAGAAAATAATAGTAACTACTAGTACTACTCCTACCATAATCGCAGTTGCTAGTAAGAGCAAATCATATTGCATTTTTGCTACTTCTCCTTGCGGAATTAAAGTAGATTGAAAGGCTTTACCGCATCCCCCTAACAGTAAAGCCAGCAGTGAAACGAACGAAAGCAGTCGCCACTGTTTCTTCATACAAACAACCCCCACTTTCCTTGTGAATTAGATTGTACTTTATAGTTAAGTAAAGTAAATCTCAACGTAAAGAAATCCAATTATGTCGTTGTCTTAGAAGAATGTAACTACAATCATTGATACAAATAAGATTGTTAAATAATTTAGGGAATAAACAAACATTTGCACGGACCATTTGATGTCATCTTGCTTACGGAAGCCATAAAATCCTAAAACGATCCATCCGATGTTTAACAATGTTGCAATTACCATAAATGTTATCCCTAGTCCACTCATATAAAATGGTAGTGGTAATAAACATACTGTCCAAATCATAATTTGGCGTTTCGTAATTTCAAATCCATGAACTACAGGAAGCATTGGAATTCCTGCATTTCGATATTCATCAACACGTTTCATCGCTAATGCGAGGAAATGTGGGATTTGCCAAATAAACATAATTAAAAATAACATCCAAGCAATTGGATGGCCTAAAGATGGATCGATTGCTGCCCATCCAATTAAAGGTGGAACTGCTCCAGATATACTACCTACAACAGTATTTAGTGTATACTTTCTCTTTGTCCATAACGTATATAAGACAACATATGTGAAAGCACCAATAAATCCCATTAATACTGCCATTGGTGTTGTTAATAATAAAAATACAAATCCAAGAAGTAATATAACTAGTCCAAATGTAAGTGCAAATCCCGGTTTATACTTCCCAGTAACTGTTGGACGGGTTTTTGTTCTTTCCATTAACGGGTCGATGTCTCGATCAATGTAGTTATTTAAACAACATACCCCTGCCATAATTAATCCAGAACCAACGATTGTAAAGAATAACTTATCCAGATTGTCCATCACACTTAATCCATTAAAATGTAATGCCAACCAAAATCCTGTAAATACAGTAAGTGTATTTGAGTTTACAATCCCCATTTTAACGAGCGCTGATAAATCTTGTAGCCGAGTTGTTTCCGGTACACTTGTAACAGCTGACTCATCATGCAGCTCACTTGTTGCATGGCTCATCACTTTAACCCCCTCTTAAAACTTTCATCTTTCTTTTTGCGCCTATTTCGAATGAAATATTTCGCTTCTATATAGCAATATTATTACAGTAGAAATATTGTTAATCCATTCTACTACTAATCTACGCCCATACTCCAATATATTAAATCACATTTCCCGAACATTTTGTGAAGAAAACATGAACTTTTTGTGTCGAATATAAAAACTTAATTCTTACTTGTCCTTATCATAACATGATGTTACCTTCTATAATAAACTTTTTTGTCATATTTAACACGTATTCTCCCCATATCTTTTCAAAATAGCCTGTTTTTCACCTAAAAATTCCCTTATACATCCTATTTCCACACCCATTTTCTCTCCCCTGTCTGCCCCCGCCATTTCTTTGCTATTTTATTATTTTTTATATATCATAGGAACTAGCGCTTTTTATTCTATACATAATGGAATGAAAATATTTCGCAATAACTTCATAGCAGAAAGATGGTGAAATAGATTGCAACGCTTTATTAAATGGTTAGCAGTCATTACGAGTCTTGATTTATTAATAGTTTTACTAGGAGGCGCCTTAGTTACAAAAACAGGTTCTGGCCAAGGGTGCGGTAAATCATGGCCACTTTGTAACGGTGAATTTGTTCCATCTAATTTATCAATGGAAACTATTATTGAACTAAGTCACCGCCTTACATCAGGATCAGCAGGAATTCTTGTCACTCTCCTTTGTATTTTGTCCTGGAAATATTATAAACATGTGCGCGAAACAAAAACGTTAGCAATTTTATCCTTCGTATTTTTAGTTGCGCAAGCATTAATGGGAGCGGCAGCAGTTGTTTGGGGACAAATGCCAGCTGTACTTGCTATCCATTTCGGTATTTCCTTAATTTCATTTGCTTCTGTCATTTTATTAACGTGTCTTATCTTTGAAATTGATCAGAAATTTGATGCACGTTCACTTATTATGGACAAAAAAATGAAATTTCATATTTATGGTGTAACAATTTACAGTTATATTGTCGTCTACACAGGTGCTTTAGTACGTCACGAACGAGCTAGCTTAGCCTGTCCAGACTTTCCTTTATGTAGCAAAAATAGACCTATGCCAACTCAACTACATGAATGGGTTCAAATGGGACATAGAGTTGCAGCGATGTTAATTTTCGCTTGGATACTATACGCGATGATTCTCGCTATTCGCCATTACAAGCAGCAGCCTGTCGTATACTGGGGATGGATCATTTCATTTATCCTTGTTACACTTCAAGCTATCGTAGGAATTTTAGTCGTATTTACAAATGCTAATTTAGTAATGGCATTATTACATTCACTATTCATTTCTTGCTTGTTTGCTGTACTATGCTATTTAGTTATGTTAGGTACACGAAGTAAAGTGAATGCAAAAGAAGCTGAATCAACTTCTAAACAAACATAATAAAGTTAAATTAAAATACCTTGCCGAATTGGCAAGGTATTTTTTGCAATAAAGTGAAACTTTAATCAGTGGGGGTCTTCATCCCCACTGATTATTAGCCCGCACCAATCAGACTTTTATGGGCAGTTGATCCCCCATCTAACATCTTTGTTTTCGCTGAATTTTGAGGCGGGTGTCTTACTGCCCGGCGAATAGCGGAAAAAAAAGAGCTGCATTTACACAGCTCTTTTTCTTTTTTAGTGATCTAATTCAATGAGTAAGTCACCCGTCTGAATTGCATCTCCATCGTTAACATATACTTTTTTCACTTTCCCATTGAACGGCGCTTGAACTGTCGTTTCCATTTTCATCGCTTCTGTAATTGCCATAGAATCGCCTTTTTTCACTTCATCGCCTTCTTTAACAACTACTTTAATAACCGTTCCTGGCATTGTTGCACTAATGTGGTTTGGGTTTTCACGGTTTCCTTTCACACGTTGTGCCACTGTTGCTTTCACACTTTCGTCTTTCACAACTATCTCACGTGGTTGACCGTTAAACTCCAAGTAAAGAACACGATTTCCATCTGGCTGAGGCTCTCCGATTGATACTAGTTTAACCATCAATGTTTTACCTTGTTCGATTTCCACATTGATTTCTTCACCAAGTCTCATACCATAGAAGAATGTCGGTGTATCAAGCACAGATACACTTCCATAAAGCTCAGCAACTTTTTCGTAATCCATAAATACTTTTGGATATAATGCATATGCAACTACATCAAAAATCGTCACTTCGCGTCCAAGCTTATGGAATAGCTCTTCTTTTAACGCGTCGAAATCTACTGGCTCTAATAATTCACCCGGTCTTACTGTTAATGGCTCTTTCCCTTTTAAAATAATTTCTTGCAACTTTTTCGGGAAACCACCATACGGTTGTCCTAAATCTCCTGAGAACATTTCAACAACAGATCCTGGGAAGTCCATAGAATGCCCACGCTCTAAAACATCTTGTTCTGTTAAGTGATTTTGAACCATAAATAATGCCATATCACCGACAACTTTAGATGATGGCGTTACTTTAACAATATCGCCAAACATGTCATTCACACGGCGGTACATTACTTTCACTTCATCGAAGCGATCTCCTAAACCAACCGCTTTCGCTTGTTGTTGTAGATTACTATACTGTCCGCCTGGCATTTCGTGCATATATACCTCTGTATGAGGTGCATTCATACCACTTTCAAACGGTGCGTAGTATTTACGTACATCTTCCCAATAATGAGATAGTTTTTCTAATGAATCTATATTAACGTCTGGCTGTCTTTCGTTTCCACCTAATGCATAGTATAGCGTGTTCGCACTTGGTTGTGACGTTTGACCAGCCATAGAACTTACTGCTACATCGACAATGTCAACACCTGCTTCAATTGCCTTTGTATACGTTAATATACCATTTCCACTCGTATCGTGTGTATGCAAGTGAATCGGAATCGATACCGTCTCTTTTAATGCAGAAACTAAATCATATGCCGCATTAGGTTTTAATAAGCCTGCCATATCTTTAATTCCTAATATATGTGCTCCTGATGCTTCTAACTCTTTTGCTAAGTTTTTATAGTAATTTAAATCATATTTACTACGTAACGGATCATGAATATCTCCTGTGTAGCACATTGTTGCTTCTGCAATTTTACCAGTATCTCGTACAGCATCAATCGCAACTCTCATACCTTCTACCCAGTTTAAGCTATCAAAAATACGGAACACATCAATTCCAGCTTGAGCAGAACATTCCACAAATTTTTGAATTAAATTATCCGGATAGTTTTTGTAACCAACTGCGTTTGAAGAACGAAGTAACATTTGGAATAAAACGTTTGGCATTTTTTCACGAAGATCTAGTAATCGTTCCCATGGATCTTCCTTTAAGAAACGATATGCAACATCAAACGTTGCACCACCCCACATTTCCGCTGAGAATAGGTTCGGTAACATTCTCGCTGTCGGCTCTGCAATTTGATGTAAATCTTTTGTACGAATACGCGTCGCCAGTAATGACTGATGCGCATCACGGAATGTTGTATCCGTTAAAAGTACACGCTTTTGATCTTGTACCCATTTTACTAATCCGTCCGCTCCACGCTCATCCAAAATTTGTTTCGTTCCATTTTGAACCGGCTCTGAGTGTAATACATTCGGTATACGAGCATCCGGGAAAATTGGTTTCTCTTTTTTCCCTACTCCTGGGAAGCCATTTACTGTTACTGACCCAATGTAATTTAACATTTTTGTTCCGCGGTCTTTACGTTTCGGGAACAGGAATAGTTCAGGTGACGCATCAATAAATGAAGTGTCATATTCTCCTGATAAGAAGTTTTTATGTTTTACTACATTCTCTAGGAATGGAATATTTGTTTTAATACCACGAATACGGAACTCTTTTAAGTTACGTTCCATTTTCGCAGCAGCTTGTTCAAAAGTAAGTGCCCATGTTGTAACTTTTACAAGTAAAGAATCATAGTATGGTGTAATAACAGCACCTTGGAAACTATTACCTGTATCAAGACGAACACCGAAACCACCGCCTGATCGGTATGCCATAATTTTTCCTGTATCCGGCATGAAATTATTTAGTGGGTCCTCAGTCGTTACACGAGATTGGATCGCAAATCCATGAACAACTACTTCCTCTTGCTTCGGAACACCTACCATTTTACTATGTAATGCATGTCCATCAGCTATTAAAATTTGCGATTGAACGATATCTACCCCTGTGATCATTTCTGTAATTGTATGTTCAACTTGAACACGCGGATTTACTTCAATAAAGTAAAACTCATCACCTTTTACAAGAAATTCTACTGTTCCTGCGTTTAAATAATTTACATTTTTCGTTAATTTCACAGCAGCATCACAAATACGCTGACGCAAATCATCTGAAAGCGACACACTAGGTGCAATTTCTACCACTTTTTGGTGACGACGTTGTACAGAACAGTCACGCTCGTATAAATGAACAACATTGCCCTCTTCATCTGCTAAAATTTGAACTTCTATATGTTTAGGTTTTTCAACGAATTTTTCAACGTATACTTCATCATTACCAAAGGCTGCTTTCGCTTCTGACTTCGCTCGATTATACGATTCTCTTAATTCTTCACTACTACGTACAATACGCATACCACGACCACCACCGCCAAGGGAAGCTTTAATAATAATCGGGTAATCATACTTTTCAGCAAATTCTCCAACTTCTTCTACTGAATTTACCGGTCCATCACTACCAGGAATAACTGGAATTTGTGCTAGCTGCGCTTGTGTTCTTGCTTTCACTTTATCTCCAAACATATCTAAATGCTTACTCTTTGGACCAATAAAGATAATCCCTTCTTCTTCACAACGTTTTGCGAATTGAATATTTTCTGACAAGAAACCATATCCAGGGTGGATTGCATCTACATGATTACTTTTCGCAATCTCAATAATGCCCTCAATATCTAGATAAGCATCAATTGGCTTTTTCCCTTCCCCAACTAAATAGGACTCATCGGCTTTATAACGATGATAAGAACCACTATCCTCTTTAGAATAGATTGCAACTGTTTTTAATCCAAGTTCCGAACAAGCTCGAAACACACGAATTGCAATCTCTCCACGGTTAGCTACCAATACTTTTTGAATACGTTGCAGCTTTGTCATGATTTTCCCCCTCTACTTTCCTACCACTCTAGAGATAAAATATATACACACCATAAAGAGCGTGAAGTTCTTCACTTTCTACATTATATTATACTTAGAAAGCTTCACTTTATTTTTATCCATCATACCTTATTTTTTAACAAATGATAAGTTTTCTGATCAATTTGTTTCACAAAAATAGTATAGCATACCTCTTCCTTTTCTAACAACTTAATTGTATATCACATTTAATTTAATGTGATATATTTTTTAGTGTATATACCAATTAATGCATCCTATTTAATATTTCTTGCACATAAAAAAACACATCGCGCTCTAAAGCACAATGTGTTTTTTATTTTACTACAACAAGACGCGGTCCATCTTGCTCTCTTTCTTTCATTACCTCATTTTGTTGTTTCTCTTGTCGTTTTACATGACTAGCAACATTTAATAATATACCCATCGCAATTAGATTAGCCAATAAAGAACTACCACCATAACTAATAAACGGTAAAGGTACTCCTGTAAGTGGTATTAATCCAGACATACCACCAACATTAACAAAAGTTTGTATCCCAATTAAACTTGCAATTCCGATTGCAATTAAACTTCCAAATGGATCTTTACACTTCTGTGCTACTCTAAACGAACGAATGATAATAAGTAGTAAACAGATTAAAATGATAGCTACACCTATAAAACCTAGTTCTTCAGATATAATCGCCATAATAAAATCCGTTTGCGGCTCTGGTAAGTAGCCATACTTTTGTATACTATTTCCTAGTCCTCTACCATTTAACCCACCTGAGGCAATTCCAATAAATGAATTTATTAATTGAAATCCATCTTTTTGCGGATCGCTAAATGGATCAAGAAAAACTGAAAATCGAGCTTTTTGGTACTGACTTAATTTATAGTTTCCGATAAAATACAACGCCGGAACCCACACGACAGATGTTAATAAAAATCTTTTAATCCACAAGTTAACATTAACTCCTGAACAGAAGAACATAATTAACACTGTTCCACCTATTAATATGTCAGTTCCTAAGTCATTTTGTAATAAAATTAACACCATCGATCCACCGACAACAAATATAGGAGGTATTATCCCTTGAAAAAAAGGGGTTTGCCTCTCTTGTTTCTTAGCAAAAAAACTTGCTAGCGTAATAATAACTGCTATTTTTACAAACTCAGCTGGTTGTATACCTAGTATCCATCCTTTTGCACCATTGATTACCTTACCGAAAAGGAAAGCTGCTGTTAGTAAGCCGAGACTCCCTAACCCCATCGCTGCAAGCACTATTTTTTTCTTCCAAAATTTATAAGGAATTACAGCGACAATCACTAGTATTACCGTTCCAATAGCAAGAGCAACTAATTGTTTTTTAAAAAAGTGATCTGCTGGCCAGTTATATTTCGACGAAATCGCGACAATGGAACTAGAACTATATACCATTATAACTCCCAACACACATAAGATAACAAGAGGAAGTAATAATGAATAATCCATTGATTTCCATACTCTTTTCATTTCATTTCCTCTTTCTGTTTCAATTTAATTATTGTTGTATTCCATATGTACATTGATTCTTCCTGCTTTATTATACAAATAAAAAGCCCAAACTATTTCAGTTTGAGCCCCCCTATTTGAACCCGTTATTGTTGTTTGTTCGTAAATGCTTCATGAAGTGCAGATAACTCACGTTCAAGCTCTCCTAACATTGCTTTCCCTTGTTCTTCTGCAATAAGACCAAGGCGAACTGCAAAATCGACCTCGCGGGATAGTCCAAACATTTGTGTGTCTAACACTTCTTCATATAATGGACATTGCGGCATTGTAAGGTTGTCCATTTGCACCTTAATAAGTCTTAAAATCTTCTCCGCATCCGCTTGTAGAAGGGCTAGTGCCTTTTCCTGATGATTTGATACTGTCTCAGACGCCAAATTGATTCCCTCCGTTTCCGTCCTACTCTCTCCTATCTATTAATATTAGCGATAGTTTTAGTAAATTGCAATAGAAACATTTTTTGTGACAACCGTGTCTAATGCTATTATACTGAAAAGTGGGAGTATAACACAAATGGGGGAACAACAATGAGCGAAATTTTATTTATTAATGGAAAAGTTCGTTTTCCAATCACTATCGATCCAACTGTTTGGATCTTTGATGATCGAAAAGTAGATTTGACAACTTACTTTGATGAAACAAGAGAAAACACTTCAGAACTAGAAGCTTATTTAAAAAACACTTCAGAGCATTGGGATCGCGAAATCCGTGATGGTGCTGCGTTTCCACCGATACAACAAAGTGTAAAGAAATATAAAAAAGAACAACTAATTACTGGAACGTTCGGTATACCATTTCATCCATTTCTTGCTAACGCCGAAATTTTAGAGGACGCTACGCAAGTCGAAATTGAAACAGTAGATCAAACAATAATACTTCCATTAGAAACTGTAGAAAATGCTATTCTTGGTTTTTCAAAAGAAGGAAAGCCATTAAAAGAGGATGGACCTGTTCATCTATATTACAATGATGGATCTAATAGACAAAATCCAATCCGTAACATCCGTAAATTTACAATTATTTAAAGTGTATACTTGGAAGAAAAAGGAGTGAGCCTCAGCTCACTCCTTTTATAATAAATCCGCTGCAAGTTGAGCTAAATTAGACCGCTCCCCTTTAACAAACTTTACATGACCACTAATACGTTGCTCTTTAAACTTCTCTACAACATATGTTAAACCATTATTATATTCATCCAAATACGGGTGATCAATTTGCTGAGGATCTCCCATTAATACAATTTTACTTTTTTCTCCTACCCTTGTTAATATCGTTTTCACTTCATGCTTCGTTAAATTTTGTGCTTCATCAATTATAATGAACTGATCTGGAATACTTCTCCCACGTATATAGGTAAGGGCCTCTACTTCAATCGAACCCATTCCAGCTAAAATAGCATCTAACTCTCCTGGCTTTTTCGTATTAAATAAATACTCTAGATTATCAAAAATCGGTTGCATCCATGGTCTTAACTTTTCTTCTTTTTCTCCTGGTAAATAACCGATATCTTTTCCGACTGGAACAATTGGCCTTGCAACGAGTAGTTTTTTATATAGTCCTAAATCTTCCGTTTGCATGAGTCCTGAAGCCAACGCGAGTAATGTTTTTCCTGTACCAGCTTTCCCTGTTAACGTGACTAGCGGAATATCTTCACGAAGCAACAATTCTAATCCCATAATTTGCTGCACATTTCGTGGTCGTATCCCCCATACTTGTTCATTGTGAAAAATAAGTTTCTTTACCTTCTTACCTAAATGATCCACAATGCCAAGTGCTGAACTAGATCCCCCTAATGCATCTTTCATTACTACAAACTGATTTGGATAAAAAGGGTGATTTGCAATTTCGGATAAAGGCAATTCACCTTTTTCATAAAAATAATCTAATTGCTCTTTTGATATATACCCTTCTAAAAATCCTGAATATATATTATCTACTTCAATTACACGATCACTTAAATAATCTTCCGCTTTCAAACCAATTGCATCAGCTTTTACCCTTACGAGCACGTCTTTACTTACTAAAATAACAGACTTCCCGTCCTCTTTTTCTTGTTCTTCTAAAGATAGATTTTTTGCTACAGCTAAAATTCGATTATCATTTGTTTTTTCTACAAAAATATCTTGTAGTTGAACAAATGAACGATGATTTAATTCAATACGAAATGTACCGCCGTTTTCTAACGGAATACTTTCATGCAGCTTTCCTATTTCACGAAATTTGTCTATTAACTTAGATACATAACGAGCGTTTCGTCCTACTTCATCCATATAACGTTTTTTCGAATCAACCTCTTCTAATACAACTGCTGGAATCACTACTTCATTTGTTTCAAATGAAAAAATAGATAAAGGATCCTGCAAAAGTACATTCGTATCTAACACATAAATTTTATCCAACCTGTTACCCCCTGACTCCACTTTTAAATTTGTAGAACAAGGGTTTCATCCATAAAATATGGACGAACCATTGTTATAATTATATGTACCGTATAAACGAGGTAGAATCGAAATTCATAGCCATGAAACCTTTTATTTATTTTTTATTCATTTCTATTCAATATATTACTTTTAATTATAATTATTAACATAAAATCACAATAACTGATTACAAAAGTTAATAACTTATTTTCTTATTTATCACATTTATAATTCTTTTATTCCTACTAACACTTGGTTATCCAGCTTTTTCGCTGCGCGAATATCATATGTTTTTTCATAGGTTGGCTCAGTTGCAAGCTTCGCTCCATAAAACATAACATCACGTACTTCTTGTACCTTTACTTCTATTACAGTTAATTTTAGAGGAATGCCTTCCATTCTATCAGTCAAAATTTCACCTGCACCACTTATGGAAAATACGGATTCATTCGCCATTATAGTCAATACTAGCCCAGTACTATGCCGTATATTTTCCACAATACGTGAACGTTGATCTACTGCAAATCGAATACTAGTTTTACTCACTGCATACACCCAAGAAATAGCACTTACGTTAGGAACTTGTTTTTCGAAGTCTGTTGTTGCTACCATAACAATACATTCTTTACGTAACGTTTGTACTAAATCATCTGTTAATGTAGGATCTACTACATTCGCCATATTTCCACCTCCAAATATACTTACTATATCCTTATCATAACTTATTTTTCGAATTGCGAAAATATTATTTTTTCCCGCTATTATTCAAAAATATTACACTTCCATGATATACTTATACTGATAGAATTCGTATTGAGGTGACGAAATGAGAGTCAAGTGTATGATTTGTGATAAAAAAGATATGTTAGATGATGAAAATCCTATGGCAAAAAAACTACGTAACCGCCCTATTCATACATATATGTGCATGGAATGTTCGGAACGAATTGCAGAACGTACGATGGAACGTCATGCAAGTGGTAATTTCCGATTATACCGTGATAAAAAAGTCGAAGACGATTGGTAAAATGTGAATAAGTCCTTAATCATATAGATAAGGACTTATTTATATTTTTCAGGTTCACGATTCATTTGATCCAAAAAACAATCAATAGCTTCTAGCGGAAACCTTGCAGATTTTCTTTCTCCATTCATTTCATATGTAATCAAATACATTTCTTCATTCTTTTTAACTTCCACATTCTTTAATTTATGTTCTTCATATATCATATTTTCAAATAACAAATACGTTTCTTGTGCAGCACGATCATCTGGACGTGCTTCGGCAACTGTTTTAATTGTTAACCAATTATATAACGCATCTTGTACTGAACGCATAAAAATTTGCCCCCTCACCCTGCTTTTTGTTGTCTCGCTTGACGTAAACGCAACCTATAAATCCCAAGTACAATTGCCGCTACAACAAGGCCCTCTCCAACAGGTAAAAAAACTGCAAAGAAAGTTAAAACTGTACATCCAATCGCTAACGATATATATATCACTATATTTTTTATTATTGATAGTTTTCTTGCAAAACCTAAATTATACACAAGTGCACTTAATATAATAATGATGCCATACAGCAACCACATCCCTAGTTCCGGATTTTCATCAACTTTACATAATTTCGCAAAAAACGACATTCTTTCTAACATCATTCATCCCCCTTTCTCACAAGAAACAAATTTTATTTATGTACTTAATACAAGAGTAACCCGCAAAAAAAATACTGTCCACAAAAAAGAGTAAATATTCCAAAAATAAATACAATAAAAAAACAGCCACCCCTCAAAGGTAGCTGTTCTATTATTTTACGCTTCTACAGATTTCTTTTTCTTAGCAGCTCTTTCGCGCTCGCTCTTATCAAGAATCTTTTTACGTAGACGAATTGATTCTGGAGTTACTTCACAGAACTCGTCATCGTTTAAGTACTCTAATGACTCTTCTAAAGTCATTAAGCGAGGTTTTTTCATTGTTGAAGTTTGATCTTTCGTCGCAGAACGAATATTAGTTTGTTGTTTCATTTTTACAACGTTAACTGTTAAGTCATTCTCACGAGTATGTTCTCCAACAATCATACCAGCATATACTTCTGTACCTGGTTCAACGAAGATTACACCACGGTCTTCAACTTGCATAATACCGTATTGTGATGCTTTTCCTGTTTCAAGTGAAACTAGAACACCTTGGCGACGTCCACCAACTTGTCCAGCGTGTACTGGTTGGTAGCAATCGAATGTATGGTTTAAAATACCGTAACCACGAGTTAATGTTAAGAATTCTGTTGTGTAACCAATTAAACCACGTGCTGGAACCATGAAAGTAAGGCGAACTTGACCGTTTCCGTTATTCACCATATCTAACATTTCACCTTTACGTGCACCCATAGATTCCATAATAGAACCAGTGTATTCTTCAGGTACATCGATTTGCACGCGCTCTACAGGCTCACATCTTACGCCATCAACTTCTTTAATAATTACTTCAGGCTTAGATACTTGTAGTTCATAACCTTCACGACGCATGTTTTCAATTAGGATAGATAAATGTAATTCCCCGCGTCCAGATACGATCCACGCATCAGGAGAATCCGTATTATCTACACGTAAACTTACATCTGTTTCTAATTGTGAACGAAGACGCTCTTCAATTTTACGAGATGTAATGAATTTACCTTCACGACCTGCAAATGGGCTGTTATTTACAAGGAATGTCATTTGTAGTGTTGGCTCATCAATACGTAATAATGGTAAAGCCTCTTCATGCTCAACCGGACATACCGTTTCACCTACGTTAATGTCTTCCATACCCGAAACAGCTACTAAATCTCCAGCTTTTGCTTCTTCAATTTCTTGACGTTTTAATCCAATGTAACCAAATAATTTCGTTACACGGAATTGTTTTACAGTTCCATCAACTTTCATTAATGCAACTTGTTGTCCTACTTTCATTGTACCACGGAATACGCGTCCAACCCCGATACGACCAACATAGTCATTGTAATCAAGAAGTGCTACTTGGAATTGAAGTGGCTCTTCGCTGTTATCAACTGGTGCTGGAATATGTTCAATAATTGTGTCAAACAATGATTTCATATTCTCTTCTTGATTTGCTGGATTTGAATCTAAGCTTGCTGTTCCGTTCATTGCTGATGCAAATACAACTGGGAACTCTAATTGATCTTCGTTTGCACCAAGTTCGATGAATAAGTCAACTACTTCATCAACTACTTCATCAGGGCGAGCGAAGTCACGGTCAATTTTGTTTACAACAACGATTGGAGTTAAGTTTTGCTCAAGAGCTTTCTTTAAAACAAATCGTGTTTGTGGCATACAACCTTCATATGCATCAACAACAAGTAGAACACCATCAACCATTTTCATGATACGTTCTACTTCTCCACCGAAGTCAGCGTGACCAGGTGTATCTAAAATGTTAATTCTTTTATCTTCATAGTGAATCGCAGTATTCTTCGCTAAAATTGTAATACCACGTTCTCTTTCTAGATCGTTTGAGTCCATTGCGCGTTCTTCAATATGTTCATTCGCACGGAACGTCCCCGCTTGACGTAATAACTGGTCAACAAGTGTTGTTTTACCATGGTCAACGTGGGCAATAATTGCTATATTTCGTAAATCTTGTCGTTTTTTCAACATGTCCAACTCCTAATGTCTTTTTAATCCTTCTCTATTATAAGAGCGAAGGGGATACAATGGCAATCAAAATAAAATCAAGAATGAAAATATAGTTGTATTCTTACTTTTGTGAAAGTAAAATGAGATTGGAGGGTGAAGAAATGGAACACATTCAATATCGCTTTTTATTAACTGCAATTATCGGTGTTATTTTCTTAATCGGTATCGGCATTATGGTTGCTGAAAATAGTCCCATCGGTATTATTATTTGCATTATCGGCACATTTGTTACAGTTGGATACGGTTTTGTAACAAAAAGAAAAATGCGTAAATCGAAATAACGTCAAAAAGTAAGAAGCGCTTATACAGCCTCTTACTTTTTTTGTTACTCCGCTATAAATCGTAACAACTCTTCATACACTCCTGGTTTTGCAACTAATACGCTGCTCTTCTCTACGATAGAAAGCGGGGATCCAGAAAAAGTTGTCACCTTGCCTCCAACTTCCTCTACAATTATCTGTCCCCCACCAAAATCCCATGGTGATAATCTCGGCGTTACATATGCATCTATTCTTCCTGTTGCAACGTATACCATCTCTAACGCTGCACAGCCATATGATCTCGTGCCTCTTGCTTTCTTAACCAGTGCCATCATACTTTCCTTATTAAGCATTGGATTGTCGGTAAGCCATATCGCATTTAAAGCTACAATACCTTGCTCTACAGTTCCTTTTTCCAATAAAGGTATTGGTACTTCATTACAAAATGCTCCAGCTCCCTTTACCGCATGGTATAATTCATCATGAACTGGATCATAAATGAGTCCAACCTTTCCGATACCGTTCTCATAAATTCCAATTGAAATTGCGAAATTTCTTTTTTGATGAACAAAGTTCATCGTGCCATCAATTGGATCAATTAACCAAACAACCCCATCAGAAGAAGTTACCTCATCTCCATAACCTTCTTCTCCTAAAATATTATGGTTCGGGAATGTTTCTTTAATTTTCCCAATTAAAAACTGTTCTATTTCTCGGTCCATATTTGTTACTAAATCAGCTGCATTGGATTTCGTTTCTATAATAAGTGCTTTTTCCATTGATGCCATTAAAAACTCTCCTGCATCTCGAATCCACTGTTTGGCGTGTGCATCGATGTCTTTCCATACTTCTTGCATGTTTAAACACTCCGATCTATACTGTTCACAGAAAAAACGAACCCTTTATAAGGTTCGCACCAACTAATTTTTTATACATATACTATTATTACGCTTCTAAACGAATCATTTCAAGTCTTAACACTTCTAACTTTTGTACACACTCTTCTTTTTTCAGTTTATCATTTTCCATCATCGCATCATATAAAGTTGCTAATTCATAATCTAGCTCCAAACGTAGCACCGGTATTCTCTTTTCAGCATCTGTTCTCTTTAACGCATTAATCACCTGTCTCATATTATTTGCCTCCTCCCAATATTCGTCTGCCCTCGGACTATAATTGATTCAATATTCTGATTTTTTGTTTTATACTATACTATGTTGGATAAATCATCTATGCAACAAAATTATATTTTTTTATTTAAATTTTTTTGTGCTGTTTTTTTTATGAATAGTACAAGCTATGCTAAAATAAAAGCAAAATAGGAGTTGGAGGAACAATCATGACACTACAAACATTCAAGTCAACTGATTTTGAGGTCTTTACAGTTGATGGTCTCGAAGAACGAATGAGTGCAATTAAAACGAACATTCATCCTAAGCTTGAAGCTTTAGGGGAACAGTTTGCAACGTATTTATCCAAACAAACTGATGAGAACTTTTTTTATCATGTAGCAAAACATGCACGCCGCAAAGTCAATCCACCAAACGATACTTGGGTTGCTTTTTCAACAAATAAACGCGGTTATAAAATGCTGCCACATTTCCAAATTGGATTATGGGGTACTCATGCCTTCATATACTTTGGTTTAATCTATGAGTGTCCACAAAAAGTGGAGACGGCTCACGCCTTCTTAGAACATTTAAATGATTTAAAAACAAATATTCCAAATGACTTCGTTTGGTCCATTGACCATACTAAGCCAAGTGTAAAATTACATAAAACACTTGAAACAAAAGACTTACAAAAGATGATTGAACGTCTAGCTACTGTGAAAAAAGCAGAATTATTAGTTGGGATTCATATATCACCAGAGGAGTTTTCAGCAATGACCAACGAACAATTCCTTGCTAAGATTGAATCTACGATGCAATCACTCCTTCCTTTATATGCACTTTGTAATCGATAGTAGAAAACGGACAATTTATATTGTCCGTTTTTAGTTGTTATCACATTATATCACTTCAGTTTTCATTTTTCAAAATTTTTTTACATTTTCACAAGCTTTTGTTCTTCAGTTTCTTTCGCCCTTTGAATCGCACGGTATATAGAATATCCACTTACTTCTTGAAACTCTTTATCAATTTTCTTCTCTTCTGCTTTAGATGGAACAATCTCTTTAAAACGACGATATAATCCCATTAATTCTTCTCTTATAATTCCTTTTTCATATGCTTTCTCAATTGCTTCATAAAACTTCACAATTACAACCATTTCCTCATTTGACCAATTATAATCTAACGGATATTGATATTCCATTTCGCACCTCATTTATCATTTCTTCTTATTTCAACATGCTATCTTAAAGGGGGTTTTTTCTTCTTCACTATAGCCACTTTGCATTATACACTATTTATTCATTGTGATGGAATTGTCTTCCTCTATAAGTTAATTGGAAATAACTATTTAACATACTCACCGTAAAAATATTTTTTTCTATACATCTATAATTATTGGTGATATAATGCTTTTGTTTTATAGAAAATAAAGTGAACCTACCATCTCAAAAATGCTTTTGTGATCGGCAGAAAAACAAGTCTCATTCTAAAAAGCACTTAACTTTTTTAGAACAAGATTATATAAAACAAACTCTAATAAATATTATGAAAAAGAAGGGGTGTATAGATTGTCCCAATACGAAACACCATTGTTTACCGCTTTAGTTGAGCACAGTAAGCGAAATCCAATTCAATTCCATATTCCTGGTCACAAAAAAGGACAGGGCATGGATCCTACATTTCGCGAATTTATTGGGCATAATGCATTAGCAATTGATTTAATTAATATTGCGCCGCTCGATGATTTACATCATCCAAAAGGTATGATTAAAGAAGCACAAGATTTAGCAGCCGCTGCATTTGGTGCAGATCATACTTTCTTTTCTATTCAAGGTACAAGTGGTGCAATAATGACAATGGTGATGAGCGTGTGCGGTCCTGGTGACAAAATCCTAGTGCCACGAAACGTGCATAAATCAGTAATGTCAGCTATTATTTTCTCAGGTGCAAAACCGATTTTCATGCATCCTGAAATCGATCCAAAACTTGGTATTTCACACGGAATCACAATTCAATCTGTCAAAAAGGCACTTGAAGAGCATTCAGATGCGAAAGGCTTACTTGTTATTAATCCAACATACTTTGGCTTTGCTGCGGACTTAGAACAGATTGTCCAATTAGCCCATTCTTATGATATCCCTGTACTAGTTGATGAGGCTCATGGTGTTCATATTCATTTTCACGATGAATTGCCGATGTCAGCGATGCAAGCCGGTGCAGATATGGCAGCAACAAGTGTTCACAAATTAGGAGGATCTTTAACGCAAAGTTCTATTCTTAACGTGAAGGAAGGCCTTGTGAACGTTAAACATGTTCAATCTATTATTAGCATGCTTACGACTACATCAACTTCTTACATCTTGTTAGCATCCCTAGATGTTGCTAGAAAACGTCTTGCTACAGAAGGAACAGCACTCATAGAACAAACAATTCAGTTAGCGGAACAAGTTCGTGATGCTATTAATGCTGTTGAGGATCTTTACTGTCCTGGGAAAGAAATGCTAGGTACAGATGCTACTTTTAACTACGATCCTACAAAGATAATTGTATCTGTAAAAGATTTAGGTATTACAGGCCATCAGGCTGAAGTATGGCTTAGAGAGCAATATAACATTGAAGTAGAACTCTCGGATTTATACAACATACTATGTCTTGTCACTTTTGGGGATACAGAAAGTGAGACAAATACACTTATTGCAGCATTACAAGATTTAGCAGCAACATTTAGAAATAAAGCCGATAAAGGTGTTCAAATACAAGTAGAAATTCCAGAAATACCAGTGCTAGCACTTTCTCCTCGAGATGCTTTTTATTCGGAAACAGAAGTCATTCCGTTTGAAAATGCAGCAGGTCGTATTATAGCTGATTTCGTTATGGTTTATCCGCCAGGGATTCCAATCTTTACTCCGGGGGAAATTATTACACAAGATAACTTAGAGTATATTCGTAAAAACTTAGAAGCGGGTTTACCTGTACAAGGTCCTGAAGATATGACATTACAAACATTACGTGTGATTAAAGAGTACAAGCCTATCAGTTGATAGGCTTTTCTTTCACCTTTTTTCTCTTTTCCCATACGATATTAAGTAATGTAACGTATAGGTGGGGATACTATTATGATTGTAATAGGCCGTTCTATTGTACATCCTTATATCACAAATGAATATGAGCCATTTGCAGCTGAGAAACAACAAATTTTATCAATAATGGCAGGAAATCAAGAAATTTATTCCTTCCGAACATCTGATGAACTCAGCTTTGATCTAAATTTGCGAGTGAATATTATTACTTCTGCATTAGAACTTTTTCAAAGTGGATTTCAGTTTCGCACATTTCAACAATCCTTTTGCAACCCCCAGTATTGGAAAAGAACACCACTTGGAGGATTCGAGCTACTACCAAACATACCCCCTTCCATTGCCATACAAGATATTTTCAAAAACGGAAAACTATATGGAACTGAATGCGCCACCGCTATGATCATTATTTTTTACAAAGCTTTACTATCATTATATGAGGAAGAAACTTTCAACCGTCTCTTTGCAAACCTTTTACTTTATACGTGGGACTACGATCAAGATTTAAAGCTCATAACAAAAACGGGTGGCGATCTTGTTCCAGGTGATCTCGTTTATTTTAAAAATCCACAAGTGAATCCAGCTACGATCGAGTGGCAAGGAGAAAATACAATCTATCTAGGAAATTTCTTTTTTTACGGACATGGCGTAGGTGTAAAAACAAAAGAGGAAATTATATACTCATTAAATGAACGACGAGTCCCTTACGCTTTTATTTCAGCTTTCTTGACCGATACTATTACCCGTATTGATAGCCGTCTCATGAGCCACTACGGCTCTCCTAGCACTCCACAGACATCGATAGGATTTATTCCAATTAGAGATGATGCAATCGTTGCAACAGTTGGCCATACAACTACAATTTATTAAAAAAAGCGCCTACATATGTAGGCGCTTCTTCTTATTTAAGCTTTTGTATGTTCTTTATGGTCACAGTCGCAATGAGATCCACATTTTCCGTATAGTACTGTTGATTTTTCATCTTCAAAATGTCCGATTGTTCCTTCACATACTTGGCATACGATTGTTCCCATTTTTCATTTCCCCCTGAGTTTTAATAATAATCTACTTATTTATAATTAAGCTTTCGCCTTGTCTCTATTAGCACAGTCACAATTTGTACCACATTTTCCGTAAAGCACTGTCGTTTTTTCATCTTCAAAATGTCCGATTGTTCCTTCACATACTTGGCATACGATTGTTCCCATTTTTCATTTCCCCCTAAGTTTATGGTCCTAAAAACTTTTAGCTGTCCATTTCCTATCAATTATTGGGCTTTTGTATGCTCTGTGTGATCACATCCGCAAGATCCACATTTCCCGTAAAGTACCGTTACTTTCTCATCCTCGAAGTGTGCAATTGTACCTTCACAATCTTGACATACGATCGTTCCCATTTTTCATTTCCCCCTAAGTTTATAATCCCAAAAACTTTTGTAACCGCTTAACTTTCTGTCTTTATTTTAATATGTTATACTTTTTACGTCAATAGGTTTTTAGTATAACACATTAAATATTTTTAATTTAAATTAGTATGCGATATTCAAACAAAAAAACAGCCATATTTATACGTACGACTGTTTTACATTAATTATTCTTCATATTCCGCATGCAAAGAAGTAGATGGGACTAAAAATTTAAAAAACTGAGCTAACTCTGCCGCTTCCTCTTCTGACCCTAATTTAAAAACTTCCTGTATATGTTGCACATTCTCTACATCATCTCTTCCAATTAAAGTAGACCTTCCTGTTTGCATACAAACAATGAGCGGCTTTCCAAAAAACATATTTGTATAAATAACACCAAAATCATAACGAGTATCATATGTCATAAACCCCAAAAATCGTACCTTCACACTTTCATGCTCATCATACAATTTTTCAAACATCGGTTTCCACCTTTCTACATCACCTTTCATTAGTATATTAAACAAAAAAAGGAATACTCCTTTTAATTGTCAAAAAATTCAGTATGATGTAGAATGATAGTATTCTACTAAGTTAGGAGGAACTTATATGCAACATGCCTTTATTACGCTTGTACCTAAATCCAATCAACAAACTGTTTCAACAGATGATATAAAACAACTTTTTCAGTACTATAAAACAGTTACTTCCAAAACTGGTGTTCAAATTAATTACGCTTATACAAATACCGCTTTTCCTTATGAAATTATAGATACATCAGCAACAACATTCAAACTACAAGCTACTCACGATCGATATGACTCCATATATGTTGGTGTTGGTATAGAAAAGGAACAATCTTTTATTCAGATTTCTTTACCACCTAATGCAACATTCGGTGATAAAGGAAAAGCAAATGAATTTTGCCGTTTTCTAGCGAAGAAATTAGAAGGAGAATTACAATTATTTAATGGAAGAACAATGTATTTCTATAAACGTTAATTTAAAAACAAAAATAAATAATTAGAAAGATCATACTATTTGTGCAAGTAAGAAGCATCGCTTTTCTCCTTGCACTTAGTATGACATACGCTATTACATACGCTAAGTACAAAAATATCAGAAAAAGAAAAATTTTATAATGAAGTTTATCACGACTTGACAATAATAACACTACTGAAAATCCACTCCATAAAACTAGATGAAAAAATGAAGCTAGTGTAATTTTCATAGCGTTACCTCCTTTTTCTTCCTATTATATGCTTCAACTCTTCCCTCTTAACATTTTGAAGGTAGACTTTTCCAAATCCCATCTAATTCATCGTTATGTTTTTCTTTTTCAAATTCTCCAACTATTCTAATGCGAATATTCCTCGTTTTTAACAATACATTCTCTCATATCTCCTATAAGATAGATTATTCATTCATCGCATGGCATACTCCTTAAAGAGAAAAGATAGAAAGGTTTTAATGATACATGGTATTTAGCAATTTGTTTTTCTTATTCCTTTTTTTACCTGCAATTCTTTTCGTGTACTACTCAGTACGGAAAGAATTACAAAACATAGTTCTTCTATTATTTAGTTTATTATTTTATGCTTGGGGAGAACCAATATATGTCTTCCTAATGCTTTTTTCTATTTTTATCAACTATTGGTTCGAAATATGGCTTAATAAAGACCGACTGTCTAGTACAAATAGAAAAGTTATTCTTACTATAGCAATCGTTGTCAATACTGCTATACGCGGATATTTTAAATACGCTAATTTCTTAGTAGATAATATAAATGGCATTTTTCATACAAACATTGTACTAGAAAAAATCCCCTTACAATTTGGATTTCATTTTTCACTTTCCATGCAATGAGTTATATTATTGACATTTATAAGAAAAAAGTAGAAGCTCAGCGAAATCTATTTGACCTCGTACTATACTTTACTATTTTCCCACAATTAGTAGCAGGACCCATTGTTCGATATAATACAATCGCTTTTCAATTACATGTTAGAACAGTTACTGCTGATAAGTTTTCAGAAGGAATTCGTCATTTTATCATTGGATTAGGAAAGAAGGTTTTAATTGCGAATCAATTAGGAGCTATTACCGATGAAATATTTACGATGGATCCAGCAACAATGAGCGTATCTACCGCTTGGATTGGTGCGATCGCTTACACATTACAAATTTTTTTCGATTTTTCAGGTTACAGTGATATGGCAATCGGAGTAGGAAAAATGTTCGGATTAAATAGATCGTTGACTGACATTACGAGTTATTTCTATGTGATGAATTATCGGGGAACCTTTAATACTTGCTATTATTATATCCGCTCCATTTTTCTCTTGGATCAAGAATCAATTAGCAAATAAAAAGGTAGTCATTTTATCTCCACTTTATTACTTGAGTGTCTTAATCATAACTATGATGTATTTAACGAATGCAACTTACAATCCATTTATTTACTTCCGCTTCTAAAGGAGGGCTAACTATGAAAAATTTCACTAAAGGAATTTACCCATGAACAATTAGAAGATCTATACTTTAAGACCGATCATCATTGGAATATGAAAGGTGCATTTTATGCATACGAGCAAACAATGAAGCACATTGCTAATGAATCTAAAACATTTAAAGGTAATGCTGTTAATCGAGATGATTATAAAATAACTATAGAAAAACCGAATGGACAATTTATCGGTAGTTGGAATAAACAACTGTATAATTTAATAGAAACACCTGAAACAATCCCATATGTACAATTAAAGCAAAACCCAAATATGTGGGATAATTAAACTGTATATCTCGGTCCAAAATCAGAAGAATCGATGAAGGAATTCTTTGCAGTGGACAAAAATAAGCTTTCACCAGACTATAGTTCCGTTTACAAAACAGACTATGCACAGATAAATATTTTAAATCCAGATGCAAAAACCAAACTACATGCTGTCATTATTAAAGATTCTTATGCAGATGCAACTTATCCTTTATTTGCACAAGAGTTTGAACAAACAACATTTATTGATCCACGATTTGCGGCAAGCAAAAATGTAAAACAAGAACTTGAAAAACTAAATGCTGATATCGTGTTATTCCTTTATAATGACACTAGTACAAATAAAAAATGTATCAATTTGAAAATAAAGAATAAAAAAAACGTCTTCTAAATTTAGAAGACGTTTTTTTATAATTATTTTACAATGTGAATTGGCATTCCAAGAGCAACTTCAGCTGCTTCCATTGTGATCTCACCTAATGTTGGGTGAGCATGGATTGTTTGAGCGATATCTTCTGCTGTCATTCCAGCTTCGATAGCTAAACCAATCTCAGAGATAATATCAGAAGCGCCTGCACCTGCAACTTGAGCACCTACAAGAAGACCATCTTCTTTACGTGTTACAAGTTGTAGGAAACCGTCAGTGCTGTTTAATGATAATGCACGACCGTTAGCAGCGAATGGGAACTTAGATACAGCTACTGTCATTCCTGCTTCTTCAGCTTGTTTCTTAGTGTAACCAACAGATGCTAATTCAGGATCAGTGAAGCATACTGCAGGAATTCCGATGTAATCGATTGCTGATGCATGGCCACTAATTGCTTCAACAGCTACTTTACCTTCGTAAGAAGCTTTGTGAGCTAATGGTGGTCCAGGAACGATATCACCGATTGCATAGATGTTTGATACGTTTGTACGACATTGCTCATCAATTTCGATGATGCCGCGGTCAGTCATTTTAACTCCAACTTGCTCAAGACCAATTTCTTGAGTGTTTGGACGACGACCTACAGTTACTAATACGTAATCTGCTTCTACAGTTTGGATTTCACCTTTAACTTCGAAGCTAACTTTTACGCCAGTTTCTGTTTCTTCAACGCCTTTAGCCATAGCTTTTGTATGGATATTTACGTTACCTTTCTTTTGAAGAGCACGTTTAACAACAGAGCTCATAGCTTTTTCGAAACCAGCTAAGATTTCGTCGCCAGCTTCTACTACAGTAACTTCTGTACCGAAGTTAGCATATGCAGTTCCTAATTCCATACCGATGTAACCGCCGCCGATTACAACAAGTTTTTTAGGAATTTCAGGTAAGCTTAAAGCACCTGTAGAGTTGATAACACGTTTAGAGTATTTGAATCCTGGAATTTCGATTGGTGTAGAACCAGTTGCAAGAACAGCATTTTTAAACGTATACGTTTGTGCTGCATCTTCAGTCATTACGCGTAATGTGTTAGCATCTACGAAGTAAGCTTCACCGCGAATGATTTCAACTTTGTTACCTTTAAGAAGGCCTTCAACACCGCCAGTTAATTTCTTAACTACGCCGTTTTTCCATTCTTGAACTTTTGTAAAGTCAACTTTTACGTTCTCTGCAGTGATACCCATGTCATCAGAATGCATTGCATTCTCATAACGATGACCTGCATTGATTAACGCTTTTGAAGGAATACATCCAACGTTTAAGCATACGCCACCAAGGTTAGCTTTTTCGATAATTGCTACCTTTTGACCTAATTGTGCTGCACGAATTGCCGCAACGTATCCACCAGGACCTGCACCAACAACGACTGTATCTAATTCAATTGGGAAATCTCCTACTACCATTGTTATTACGCCTCCATTACTAATAATTGTGGGTCATTCAATAGACGTTTAATTTGGTTTAATGCTTTTTGAGCAGTTGCGCCGTCAATTAAACGATGGTCAAAGCTTAGAGATAATGCTAATACTGGAGCTGCAACGATTTCACCGTTTTTCACAACTGGCTTCTCAGCGATACGGCCGATACCAAGGATTGCTACTTCTGGGTGATTGATAACTGGAGTGAACCATTGTCCACCTGCAGAACCAATGTTTGTGATTGTGCAAGAAGCACCTTTCATTTCAGCCGGAGCTAAACGACCATCACGTGCTTTACCAGCAAGATCATTGATCTCGTTAGAAATAGTGAAGATAGACTTGCGATCTGTATCTTTAACAACTGGTACTAATAGACCTTTGTCTGTATCAGCTGCGATACCGATGTTGAAGTAATGTTTATGAACTACTTCTTGAGAAGCATCATCTAAAGAAGTGTTTAACATTGGGTATTCACGTAATGCAGATGTTAAAGCTTTAACAACGTATGGAAGGTAAGTTAATTTAATACCTTTGTCAGCTGCAACAGCTTTGAACTTCTTACGGTGAGCAACAAGTTCTGTTACATCTACTTCATCCATTAATGTTACGTGAGGAGCTGTATGCTTAGAGTTAACCATTGCTTTAGCAATCGCTTTACGGATACCACTCATTTTCTCACGAGTTTCTGGATATTCACCAGCTGGGATTGGTTGTGCTTTTGGTGCTTCTTCTTTCGCTGCTGCTGGAGTAGCTTCTACTGCTGCTGGAGCCTCAGTTGCTGCTACTGCTTGTCCACCATTTGCAAATGCATCGATGTCAGCTTTTACGATACGGCCGTTCTTACCAGAACCAGCTACTTTATGAATGTCTACGCCGTTCTCACGAGCATATTTACGAACAGATGGCATAGCGATTACGCGCTCATTTACTACTTCTGCAGTTGCTGCTGGAGTAGCTTCCGCTGCTGGAGCTTCTACTGCTGCTTCTTCAGCTTTTGGAGCTGCATCATGATCGTCACCTTTAAATTTAAGGTTTTCATATCCAGGAGCATCAAATTTAATTAATGTATCTCCTACAATTGCAACTGTTCCTTCTTCTACAAGTACTTCAAGTACTTTACCTTTAACAGGAGAAGGGATTTCTACTACTGCTTTATCATTTTGTACTTCAAGAAGTACATCGTCTTCGTTTACTTCATCGCCTGGTTTAATAAACCATTTTACGATTTCACCTTCGTGGATACCTTCACCGATATCTGGTAGTTTAAATTCAAATGCCACGGAATTCAGCCCCCTGATTCATTTCATTATTATGGAATATGTACAAAAGAAACCAGCATGTGCTGATTTCTTTTGCACATGAAAAGCTAAAAATTAGAAGTTCATTACTTTGTTAACAGCTTCAACAATATCTTTATGGTTTGGTAACCATACGCTCTCAGCTTGAGAGAATGGGAATACTGTATCAGCAGCTGCAACACGTACAACTGGAGCTTCTAAGTTTAAGATTGCACGGTCGTTAATTTCCGCTACAACGTTAGCTGCAATACCAGCTTGTTTTTGTGCTTCTTGAACTACAACTACGCGGCCTGTTTTTTCAACAGAAGCGATGATTGTCTCGATATCTAATGGTTGAACTGTACGTAAGTCAACTACCTCTAAAGAGATACCTTCTTTTTCAAGTTCTTCAGCAGCTTTTAATGCAGCATGAACCATAGCACCGTAAGCGATAACAGATACATCTGTACCTTCACGTTTGATATCAGCTTTACCTAAATCAATTGTGTAATCGCCTTCTGGTACATCTTGACGGAATGAACGGTACAATTTCATATGCTCTAAGTAGATAACTGGATCGTTGTCACGAATCGCAGAGATTAAAAGACCTTTTGCATCGTATGGAGTAGATGGAATAACAACTTTTAGACCAGGTTGTTGAGCCACTAATCCTTCTAAGCTATCAGCATGTAGTTCAGGAGTATGAACACCGCCACCGAATGGAGAACGAATTGTTACTGGAGCAGTCCAACGTCCACCAGAACGGTAACGCATACGAGCTAATTGACCAGAAACTGAATCCATTACTTCATAAATGAAACCGAAGAATTGGATTTCTGGAACTGGACGGAAGCCTTCTAATGCAAGTCCAACTGCAAGTCCACCAATACCAGACTCTGCAAGTGGAGTATCCATTACACGATCTTCACCGAATTCAGCTTGTAAACCTTCAGTAGCACGGAATACACCGCCGTTTACACCAACGTCTTCACCAAACACAAGTACGTTAGGGTCATTTTTCATTTCAACGCGTAAAGCATCAGTGATTGCTTGAATCATTGTCATTTGAGCCATGGCTTACTTCGACTCCTTTTCTTTGTAAATTTCATATTGTTCAGCTAAGTTGTAAGGCATTTTTTCGTACATGATTTCCATTAAATCAGTAACTTTTTGTTTTGGAGCTTGGTCAGCCTTAGCAATTGCTTGTTTGATATCTTCTTTTGCTTCTTCGATTACTTTCTCTTCAACTTCTTGAGACCATAGGCCTTTGTTTTCTAAGAATGCACGGAAGCGTACGATTGGATCTTTTTGTTCCCATTCGTTCTCGATATCTTTTGTACGGTAACGAGTTGGGTCATCACCAGCCATTGTATGTGGACCGTAACGGAATGTTAAAGTCTCGATTAAAGTAGGGCCTTCTCCGTTTACTGCACGCTCACGAGCGAAAGCAGTTGCTGCGTATACAGCTAATGGATCCATACCGTCTACTTGAATTCCGTAAATACCTGCTGCTACTGCTTTTTGTGCTACAGTTTTAGCTGCAGATTGCTTTTCTACTGGAGTAGAGATTGCATAACGGTTGTTTTGTACAACGAAGATTGCTGGAGCCTTGAATGCACCCGCAAAGTTCATACCTTCGTAGAAGTCACCTTGTGAAGCACCACCGTCACCAGTGTAAGTAATTGCAACAGATTTTTTACCACGTAGTTTCATACCTAACGCAACACCAGCAGTTTGGATGATTTGCGCACCGATGATGATTTGTGGAGCAAGTGCATTTACATTCTCAGGCATTTGGTTACCCATGAAATGTCCACGAGAGAATAAGAATGCTTGGTATAATGGTAAACCGTGCCATACTAATTGTGGCACATCACGATATCCTGGTAAGATGAAATCTTCTGCTTCAAGTGCGAAATGACTTGCTAATTGAGAAGCCTCTTGTCCAGCTGTTGGTGCGTAGAAACCTAAACGTCCTTGACGGTTTAAAGAAATAGAACGTTGATCTAGTACGCGAGTATACACCATACGGCGCATTAATTCTTTTAATTGATCATCAGATAATTCAGGCATAGCCGCTTCATTCACAACTTCGCCTTTTTCATTTAAAATTTGTAATGTTTCAAATTGAGCTGCGATAGCTTTCATTTGCTCATCAACATTAAATAGGGTCTTTTTTGTTTTAGTACCCATTCCGTTCACCTCTTCCTCTCTTGAACCATATTCTGAAACGCTTTCACTATCTATTGGCTAGACTGAAAACGCAACAATGTAAACCAACAAATTTATTTGTCGGTTGAGAATAATTTTGTGTACCTAACAATCTGTACTAATGTTTTTTCAGAAACATATTAATACAATCTTGATCACGTTTTTTAGTTTACAACTATTCTAATTACGATGTCAATTACTTTGGTTACGTTTTTTTATAAATAATCTGCAGGTTTCTTCTACACAAACGTGTTTTTATTTTTCACATCTGTATTAGTAAGCATTAACCTACTGTTATATTATTCCCTTTTCAACTTATTTTTTCTCTTAGAATAATATGTAAACGATTTAATTCTCTTTAGTTTTTCTCTCTTCTTAGCAAAAATATACAAACTCTTCTTCCTTTTATAGGTAATTACCCATACATTTCTACTCTTTCCTCCATACATTATAGTAACCGCAGTATTAGCGGGAAATGATAAAGGAGGTCATCTCATGTACGGATACTCATATTGCTATCCAACTTGTTCATATCCTTCCTACGGTTATGGCGGTTCTTGTGGCGGGTCTGGACGCGGCTTCGCCTTAATCGTTGTGTTGTTTATTCTTTTAATTATCGTTGGTGCTGCTTGCATTCGCTAATGTAAAATGAAACAACTATGGAAAGAAACAGACGGCTTTGCCGTCTGTTTCTTTTTATTACATACAATAGAACTCTTTCCAAAGCGCTTCTCCCTACTTGTCGATGACTTTTTTCGGCTCCTTTGGTAGACTAAAAGGGAAAGGAGAGATTACATATGCTTACAATGAAAGATGTAATTCGCGAAGGAGATCCTATTTTGCGAAATGTTGCAGAAGAGGTAGTAATACCAGCGAGCGAAGAAGATACAAATACACTTAAAGAAATGATTGAATTTGTAATAAATAGCCAAGATCCTGAAATGGCTGAAAAATATAATTTACGCCCTGGAATCGGATTAGCGGCTCCGCAAATCGGTATTTCAAAGAAAATGATTGCGGTTCATGTAACAGATACAGACGGTACGTTATATAGTCATGCATTATTCAATCCAAAAATCATTAGTCATTCTGTTGAGCGTACATATTTACAAAGTGGTGAAGGCTGTCTATCAGTAGACCGTGAAGTACCTGGTTATGTCCCTCGTTACACAAGAATTACAGTGAAAGCAACATCTATCAACGGCGAAGAAGTAAAATTGCGTTTAAAAGGTTTACCAGCAATCGTATTTCAGCATGAAATTGACCATTTAAATGGTGTTATGTTCTATGACCACATTAATAAAGAAAATCCATTTGCTGCTCCTGACGATTCAAAACCTTTAGAGCGATAATAAAAAAGGCGGAAGTTAATCTTCCGCCTTTTTTATATGAAATGGGTTCCATATTCACTTATAGCAATCCAGCCCATTTTAATCCATGATATATGCCGTCTTCACTAACATCCTTTGTCACGTGATTTGCAAGTTTTTTCAAGTCTTCATGACCATTACCCATCACAATACCTGTCCCAACTGCTTCGATCATTTCTAAATCATTTAAACCATCTCCAAATGCATACACTTGTTCACGGTTAAATCCTAATTTTTCAATGAATTTCTCAATTCCTTTTGCCTTCGAACCACCATTCGGAATAATATCCATGGAATATGCATGCCAGCGAATAAAATGAAAGTCTGGGTAATGATTAATAAACTTTTCTTCTTCATTCACTTCACAGAAAAGAAGTGTTTGATAAATATTACGTTTCTCATAGAAATCAGGTTCATATGCCGGATGCTCAAAATTTAAGCTTCCAAAACCTTCTTTCACATAATCATGATATTCCACTGATGCTCTCATTTCTTGATGATCAAGATATACAAGTGGATACTCTTCTTGTTTTGCAAACTGAGTAAACTTATGTAAGGCAGCTGGATGTAACGGGTTATTAAATATTACCTCATCTTCAAATACAACGTACTGTCCATTAAAGCTAACATAATTATGTATATTGAGTTCCTCACGAATATCTTCAAACATAAATGGCGCACGTCCTGTCGCAATTGCTACATGCACACCTTTCTCTTGTAAATGTCTTACTGCATCTCGTGTAGATTGCGGAATCTTCTTATCATGATCTAATAATGTTCCATCAATATCAAAAAAGACAATTTTATCATTCATTTGTCAAAATCCTTTCTGTTACTCTATATTCCTATTTTGATTATCGCTTTTCAAATTCTAAAAAAAAGTATAACATATTAAACATCTGTGAAGAAAGCGTTCACTTTCTGACCTTATTTATGAAACCTGCATATATATGTTAGTAAAAAATGTGGATACTTGTTCGTATGAATTTTCTTTTCTATTCTTTCTCATACTATACCTATAACTAACGGCTACTAATCGTTACTATAGAATAACTTTCCCTGTATGAGAAAGGACAAGATTCAACATTCACTTTTGTCTTCTTTCTTATATCAGAGACGGAGTTTTCACTAGTAATATGCATGTTTTAAATAAGGAAAGGAAGGAGTAATCATGCTGAAGAAGCTGAAGAAAAAGCTCAAGCGTTATTTAAAAGATCTAGTCCGTAAAAAGACAATCGCTTAAATTGTGCCCATTTCGGGCTTTTTCTTCATTCTCATTCGAAAAAACATGAAAATCGTGACTGTTTGCTTTATAATAAGTAACAGATAATGCAAAACATAGACAAGGAGAGGTTTTCCAAATGATTTTTAAAGTATTTTATCAAGTAAAATTGACTGAGGTTCCAGTACGTGAAAATACAAAAGTTTTATATTTAGAGGCTACGTCTGAAAAGGATGTTCGTAAGAAATTAAATAAGTTCGCATATAATATCGAGTTCGTTCAGTCTGTTACTGGTGCTCATCTTGAATATGAAAAAGAAAACGCTGATTTAATATTAGCGGAAATCGTATAGTCATATGAAATTTCTAAAGAATGATCAAGCTGCCGTTTTTGCTTTAGGTGGACTTGGTGAAATCGGTAAAAATACATATGCTGTTCAATTTCAAGATGAAATTATTATTATTGATGCTGGAATTAAATTTCCAGAAGACGAACTCCTCGGAATCGATTATGTAATACCAGATTACACTTATTTTGTGCGAAACGAAGATAAAATTAAAGGATTATTCATTACACATGGTCACGAAGATCATATCGGTGGAATTCCTTACTTATTACGTCAAGTAAACATCCCGATTTATGGCGGAAAATTAGCAATTGCACTAATCAAAAACAAATTAGAAGAGCACGGATTACTTCGTAAAGCAAAACTTTATGAAATTCAAGAAGATGATGTTATTAAATTTAAAAAGACATCTGTTTCCTTCTTCCGTACAACTCACAGTATCCCAGATTCATACGGAGTTGTTGTGAAAACACCTCAAGGACAAGTTGTTCATACTGGCGATTTCAAATTTGATTTCACACCAGTCGGTGAACCAGCGGACTTAACAAAAATGGCTGAAATCGGAAAAGACGGCGTACTTTGTCTCTTATCTGACAGTACAAACAGTGAAGTTCCAAACTTTACAATGTCTGAGCGCCGTGTTGGTGATAGTATTCAAGATATTTTCCGCAAAGTAGAAGGTCGTATTATCTTTGCAACCTTTGCATCAAATATCCATCGCTTGCAACAAGTTGTTGAAGCGGCTGTTGAAAACAATCGTAAAGTGGCTGTGTTCGGTCGCAGTATGGAAGCGGCGATTGAAATCGGACAAAACCTTGGTTATATTCGCTGTCCGAAGGATACATTCATAGATACAGCTCAACTAAACCGACTACCGGCTAATAAAGTTGTTATTTTATGTACAGGTAGTCAAGGTGAGCCAATGGCAGCACTTTCACGTATTGCTAATGGTACTCATCGTCAAATTCAAATTATTCCTGGCGACACAGTTGTTTTCTCTTCTTCACCAATCCCTGGTAATACAATTAGTGTAAGCCGTACAATTAACATGTTGTATCGTGCTGGTGCTGATGTAATCCACGGAAAACTGTCAAACATTCATACGAGTGGACACGGTGGACAAGAAGAACAAAAACTAATGCTTCGTCTAATTAAACCGAAGTATTTCATGCCAATTCATGGTGAATACCGCATGCAACGTATGCATATGAAGTTAGCAAACGATTGTGGTATTCCAGAAGAAAACTGTTTCATCATGGATAATGGAGATGTTCTTGCTCTTCGTTCTGATGAAGCAAGCGTAGCTGGTAAAATACCATCTGGATCTGTCTATATTGACGGAAATGGTATTGGAGATATCGGTAATATCGTGTTACGCGATCGTCGTATTCTTTCTGAAGAAGGACTTGTTATTGTAGTTGTAAGCATTGATATGAAAGAGTTTAAAGTTGCAGCAGGACCTGATATTATCTCACGTGGTTTCGTGTATATGCGCGAAAGTAGTGATTTAATTAATGATGCTCAAACATTAATTACAACTCATTTAGAAAAAGTAATGGAGCGTAAAACAACACAATGGTCTGAAATTAAAAATGAAATTACAGACACATTAGCACCATTCCTATATGAGAAAACGAAACGTCGCCCAATGATTTTACCAATCATTATGGAAATATAAGAAAAAGGACAATACCTTCATGGTATTGTCCTTTTCTCTTATCTTAAAAAGTGTTTAAAACGATCTACTTCATCGTCATGACCAATTACAATTAATATATCTCCCGCTTGAATATTTTCCGTAGCTCGAGGAGATACAATAACTTCTTTACCACGTTTAATCGCTACAATATTCAATCCAAACTTCGCACGAATATCTAATTCGATTAAAGAATGACCATCAATTTTTTTATTTGCAATAATCTCTACAATACTATGCTCATCTGAAAGCTCAAGATAGTCTAATACATTACTTGATGCAATATTATTAGCAATCCTTTTTCCCATATCACGCTCGGGGTGCACAATGTGATCTGCCCCTATTTTACTTAACACTTTTTCATGGTAATCATTTTGAGCTTTTACAGTAATATTTTTTACACCTAACTCTTTTAAAATTAATGTTGTTAAAATACTTGAATTTAAATTGTCTCCAATAGCAACGACTACATGATCAAAATTACGAATACCAAGACTTTTTAATACCATCTCATCTGTTGAATCTGCAATTACAGCATGTGAAGCTATATTTGCAAACTCATTAATTTTATCCTCA
Source organism: Bacillus sp. M5A3_1b (assembly GCF_053345335.1). Taxonomy (NCBI): domain Bacteria; kingdom Bacillati; phylum Bacillota; class Bacilli; order Caryophanales; family Bacillaceae; genus Bacillus; species Bacillus sp. M5A3_1b. The sequence goes on from NZ_JBKEZY010000001.1 coordinate 295,311, forward strand.
TCTGAATCAATTGCCATTACTTCCATACCTAATTGAGCGAGTTCTCGGCAAATACTTCCACCAAAACGTCCAAGGCCAATGACAGCAAATTCTTTCTCTTTTTCACCCACAGGAATTCCTCCAATAACATCGAATACTATGTATTTTTATTGTAACATACTTTAGATTTGCTACAAAAACCTGTATATCATTCTTATTTTTGTTTTTGCATATAAAAATACTGTTGTAAATAAAATGCGATACTGAAAATTAACATACCAAATACAAATATATTTCCAAATGAACTAAATGTTTCAAAAACGAATAATAACGTTTCTTGTCCGAAGAAAGCAAATAATAGTTGTGTAAATGCGAATAGCAATGCCAATATATAATGATGTTGATGGAATAAATAATGTGTTGCACCTAAAAAAGCGATAAACGAAATAATGAAAATCCACCAATTTTCTAAAAACAGTTGCCAATTAGTAAATTGATATCCATTTACTAATATCGCAATAATTCCTATAACAGCCATCGTTGGCACACTCCAAAATAATGCTCGCCCTCTAAAGAAGCGTGTTCCTTTAACATCACCTTTTTCATGTGCAATGTATGTGAGTACTACCGTACTTATGTACAAAACTGAAAGAATTGTTAAAACGATAATAAGCCAAAAATGTAATTGATAATACTCATGCTCTATGTTTGTCACGATAGCCGCTAACATACACGGGATTAACATTCCAGTCCAACCATCTACTTTTCTTTCATTCCAAAACACTGTGTTACCAATCCGTATCCCTAACAACATAAAAATAATGATACCTAGTACAAATAATGTCGTTTTATTCCCTACTAAACTCGTCGAGAAAGCAATTAATCCAATAAATAAAAAGAGCACAAACCCATTCATAATTTCTAATACAGGTGATAAATATCTTTTCACCCATTTATATGTTTCGTCATATTCGTGATTATCTACTAAACGGTAGGCATAAAAACTTATCCCAAAATACACCGCCGCAATAATAACATACGCATATAAGACGAAACACAACATTGCACTGCTAATTTGCACGTAATTCCCCACCCTTTTTTCTATGTTTCACCTTGATTTTACACACTTTCTACACGAAATGTAAACATATATAAGCTAGTTAACTAATCATCTTCTCAATAACCGATAATGAATAATGAGCAGCGGCTCAAAACCGCTGCTCATTACTTTATCCATTTGTATGCCAATGTGTATCCAAAACAAATATGAAAGATGTTTTCGTCTTGGAACTAACAAGTACCCACTGTAAGTTTTTTCAAAGTTGGCGAGCGAGTTTACTTTCTAGTTCCTTTCCACTTTACATATTGATCTAAAAATGCGATAGCTTTCTCAATAACCTCTTCATCTGGTTTTAATTTTGCATGGTGTAAACCATATTCTGAATTTACCCCAAGCCAAAACATAAATCCAGGAATCTCTTGAAGCATATAACCAAAATCTTCCCCTGTCATTGCCTCAGTACATGTAATTACATTCATATCAGTTTGTTCACTTACAAACTGCATAAACTCTCTCGTTAATACTTCATGGTTATATACTTGATGATACATCGCTCCATAGTCAATAACAGCTTCACATTGGAAGGAAGCTTCTATACCTGCAACAATTGCCTCAATCCTACTTTTAACACGCCTCATTGATTCCACTGATAAAGTTCGAATCGTTCCTTCTAACCGAGACTTTTCTGCTATGATATTTTGAACTGTACCACCTGTTATTTTTCCGATTGTAATCACTGCACTATCAAGAGGATTCACATTACGACTAATAACGGATTGAAGTTGTGTAACAAGGTGACTTGCCGCTACAATCATATCATTTGCAGTATGCGGGTAGGCTGCATGTCCACCTTTCCCTTTCAAATCAACATATAACTCTGATGTATTTGCAAATAATAGCCCCTCTTTTGTGGCAATTGTTCCTACAGCGTATTCAGGTGCAATATGAAGACCAAGAATGATATTCGGCTTCCATTCTTTTAACTCTTCACTCTCTAACATAGGAAGAGCCCCTCCTGGCCCTTCTTCAGCTGGTTGGAATAGAAACACAAGGTCATCATCTATTCTTTCTGTTACAGCTGCTGTTAGAAGGCCTAAACCGATTGTTGTATGCAAATCGTGTCCACATGCATGCATCATTCCTTCATGAATAGAAGCAAACTCATATCCAGTTTCTTCAGTAATTGGTAAACCGTCTATATCTGCGCGATAACCGATAATTTTTTCTGGATTTTTTCCATTTACTTTAACAATGACACCCGTTTTCCATACTTTCACTTCCACATATTCATTCGAAAGCGTTCCGATGTAATCTAAAATATACTGTTGTGTTTTCCACTCTTTAAATCCAATTTCCGGTATTTTGTGTAAGTCTCTACGAATTTGAACGAATTTGCTTACTGCCATTTTTGCACCTCTATCTATAAAAAGCGCAAGAGCCTGTTATGCTCTTACGCTTTTTTTGTGTTTATTTCTCTGGGTTTAATTGACGAAGCTCTTGTTTAATTTCAGTTTTTGCTTTTGTCTTCTCATCAATCTCTTTAATTACACGTGCTGGAGTACCAGCAACAACTGTATATGGAGGTACATCTTCTGTTACAACAGCTCCTGCTGCTACAACTGCACCCTTACCTACTGTAACTCCCTCTAACACAACTACGTTTGCACCAATTACAACATCATCTTCAACGATAACTGGTTTTGCTGAAGGCGGCTCAATAACACCTGCAAGTACTGCACCTGCACCTACGTGACAGTTCTTACCAACAGTTGCACGTCCACCAAGTACCGCGTTCATGTCAATCATAGTACCTTCACCAATTACAGCACCGATATTAATTGTTGCATTCATCATAATAACAGCGTTGTCGCCGATTTCAACGTGATCACGAATAATCGCGCCTGGCTCAATACGAGCTTTAATACCTTTTAAATCAAGCATTGGAATTGCAGAATTACGACGGTCATTTTCAACAACGTAATCAGCAATGTGCTTGCTATTTTCATCAAGAATTGTCTTAATATCAGACCATTCTCCAAATAATACACCAGACTTTTTATTTACAAATGCTTGTACCGTTTCAGGGAATGTTACTTCTTTTAAATACCCTTTTATGTATACCTTTACAGGAGTTTTCTTTTCACTTTTTTGAATAAACGAAATAATTTCGTTAGCGTCCATCATTTTCATTCTTGTTGCCTCCTAAATCCATTTATAATGTTACTCTACCAAACGATAGAGCGAGTAGCAAGATAATAATCCTATTTTTCCATTTGAATTTCTTCTATAATTTCTAAAAATGCCCTTACTTGCTTCAATTGTCTGGCCGATTCACTCGTCAATAACCATGTTTCTCTCGTTAATTGAACAGGTGTTTTATACATATTTTCCTGTACTTCTTTTAAAACAGTAGAAGGTAAAAGAGCATAACCTATACCATTTAAAACGAGTTGTTTGCAAGTCTCAATTTGATCAACCACAATTGTTCTCTTAGGTGGATTAGAAAATAAACCATACCACCAATTTTGTATTTGTCCATAATAAGTCGAATCACTTTTAAATTGAATAAATGGTCTATTTGTTTCTTTTAACATCGTAATATCTTTTATTTCTTTATCCACTAAATAAAGTTCATCTTCAAATAATTGTTGCTTCTGACCTTTATATTCTTGTGTTCCTCTCAATATAGCAACATGAACGTCCCCTTCATAAAATTGCTTTTGTACTTCACTACTCCAGCCAGTAAACAGCGATATTTTCACAGAAGGGTATTTATGTACAAACTTCTTCAAAACAGGAGGAAGCCAATATTGACCAATAACTGATGCAACAGCTATTTTTAACGTTCCGTGAGTTTCTGTTCTAAAAACAGCTAGCTCACTTTTAATATCCTCTTCCTTTTGCAGCATTTCTTTTGCATAATTTGCGACTTTTTCCCCTTCAGGTGTAATTGTCAATCCTTTTTGTGAGCGAATAAAAAACTTCATTCCCCATTGTTTCTCCATAGATTGTAATCGTTGACTAAGCGCAGGTTGTGAAACAAATAAACGTTCCGCCGCTTTTCTCATATTTGATTCCTGAGCTAACACAACCATCATTTGAAAATCATCAATTTGCAACTTTCTCCCTCTTTCCTTAGCTTCCATACACCTTATCTCAATAAGCTTTTCATCCTTAATTTAACTATATACTCTTATATTTTTTATCTTTTTAAATATAATACATACACAACTGATATGCACGAAAAAAAAGTGACTTCTCCGCTTCTATGAAGTCACTTTTCTCACATTATCGATTATGTTGCCTTACTTTTTTATTCAACAATTTTAAAATAGCCCGACGTGTTAAAATCCCCTCAAAATACCCATCTTCATTGACAGCGCAAATAAAAGGATGATCAATTGTCATTTCTAAAGCTTTTGCAAACGAATCTTCTAACTTAAGAACCGGAATGTCTTCCTTCATCACCTGTTCTACTTTCATTTCGTCAAGTCTTTCAAACTCAATACGTTCTAACCCTAACATACCATCTAAAATCATAGCAGTACTAATTAACCCATGCAATTTATACATCGGGTCCAAAACAGGTATCGCCGAATATCCAGATTTCACAAGAACGAGTAAAGCATGCTCTAAACCATTCCCCATTTGGACATGTGCTACTTTTTCTGATGAAATCATTAAATCTTTCACAAAAATTTGTTGAAACTCGTCTTTCGGAATACTAATCATATTACATCCCCCATTTTCCTACTTTTAATCACCGAATCTATTCATATTTTATGACAGCGTTTTCATATTATTATTTTGTCCTTACTTTATTTCAATAAAAACAAAATTACACAGCTATTTTAGCATACAACACAAAAAAAAGACTACCATCCCGGTAGCGCTTAATACCCCTTATTTTTTAATCTGTAAAATAACCTTGTGATTTTTTTATATTGTGTCACATCTGTCTGCTTTAAACCATTCTCAATATCTGTAATTTCCACAGCTAAAATTTCACTCGCATAATTTTGCTGAAATAGAATATCTAGTAACAAACTCTCTTCTTCTTCTGTTAAAACAAATTCCCTTTTCATATACCCCTCTCCTTATACTCGCATCGTTACTCTTATTATATATAATTTCCAACCTATTTAATAGATGTAATATTCAGTTTTTAACGAAGGATATATAAAAATTGTTTTTTATTTCGTATATCGATTTGCATAACTAAACGCCGCATAAGCATCTGGCTTAATTTTTGCCGTTAATCCCATCGCTTGAATTTTCGCTGTCATATCTAGAATAAATTCTTTTGTTAAACCATCATTTCCGATATCCAAGTGAATTTCCATTATAAATCCTGCTCCCTCTTGAGCATATGGATGCAATAAATCCCATATTGTTTGTATATGATTTGGAGTAAATAGGCATGCGATCTCTTGGCTAAACTGCGTTTCTAAATATATTTTCTCACGTAAAGTTGCTGGCTTATCTTTCACTGATTTATGGTGTAAACACCCCCAGGCACCTTTTCCAACGCGATGAATATGAATTGCCGTAATAAACCTCGTATCCTTTTGATGTGCTTGTGAGTCTGTCCCAATGGATAAGCGATATAAATTTCGTGGATCCTTTTCAATGAAACTACAAATACGGCTAAAGACCATATCAAAATTTAAATGTCTCTCTGAAACATTATAAAATGTATGTTCACCGGCCACATAGTCACGTCCTTTCAATTAGACAGACTTTTCGTATTCTCATTGTATTGGACAAAAATAAAAATTATAACTCCCTATCCTTTATTCGTTTCAATATTTCGAATTACATAATGGCAAACTTGGCACGTATAAATTACATTTTGATTCGATTGAGCTGTTAATACATGAATAATCTCAGCAGAATTGTGACATTTAGGACAAATCACAACTGGTAAACGTTCCATACAACACACCTCCTCGTTATTTTTATCTCGCTTTTGCTATCTGTAAACACCCAATTGGTGATGACTAATATTCAGTATAGGACGAAGAATCCCCACTGATTACAATTTCACTTTATTATCATTGTAGGAAAAATGAAAACTTCCTATACATATATGCTAAAAAGTAATAGAACTAAAAAAGGTGTTGCCATATGGCAACACCTTTTTTATATGTATCAAGAAATGATATCGTAAATCTCAATTGCAACCATATCGATATTATCGAATTGATACACTTGAGGTTTTTCACCTTGTTGATACACTTCTAACTCATACATTTCACTTTTATCGAAAAATTTCACGCTACATTTGCGCTCACCGTTCACTTCAAAATAGCGTTGTGCTACTTCACCGCTTTCAGCTTGTTCTTGTAGACTAACAAGTCGAGTTAAAATTCCTTGGAGTAGAGACATGAAATCTCTCCTTTCTCTGATCTTCCTACCAATAGGTTTTACAGCTATACTCATTCTATCCGTCATAACAGAAAAAATGTTCCACAGTCTAGGATAAAGGTTATTGGCCAGAAACTCAACTAAAAATTTGTCGAAATGCGAAGGAAAAAACAGAAAGAACATCTTTTCCCTTCTTTATTGCGATTTTTATACTGGAAGAATATAATAAAAAACAGAAAAAAGGAGGAATTACAATGAGAAAAATTGAGGTTTACACACAACCTGATTGTCCGCCATGTGTCATTGTGAAAGAATTTTTAAAGCATAATAACGTTGTATATGAAGAATTTGACGTAAAAAAAGACGCTGCTGCACGCAATCGTCTTTTATACGACTATGATTCGTATTCAACTCCAACAGTTGTAATTGATGGAGAAGTTGTTGCTGGTTTTCAAATTGAAAAATTACAACAGCTACTCAATATTGAATAAGAATAGGTAAAGACCTATTCTTATTTTTATCCCACTATTTGTGGGCAGTAATAGCCCGATTGGTGCGAGCTATTAATGAGTGAGAGATGAACATCCTCCACCAATTACAGTTTCACTTTATAATTGTTGTAATCGTTTTATTTCAGTTAAAAGTTCTTGGCTTTCATGATATCCGGCCAATTTCCATTTCCCTTGATCTCTTTGCAATGTTACAATTTGATATTGTCCACTTTTCGCCCGCTCATATACATATAAAATTTTATGCTCTTCATCATATGACATTTTCGTTTCTGAATGAAAAGAAAACGGCGCTTCTTTTGCTGGAAGTAAATATTCACCACTTTGTTTATCACTTCTACTATTTTCATCTGTAAATACTTGAAGGAAATTCTCTGTAAAATATGGTGATAACGTTTCTATCATCTTATTCATCGGCAAATGCTTCCCACGAATTGAAAATTGGGTTTCATAGCCTTTTTGTATCGTTGTAAACACTTCTTCCCGATCGACTTTCACTTCCTCTTTTCCTAAAACAGTTGTGACACTATAACCAACTAGAAAGGCAACGCATACAAATAGAACTAACCATATTCCATATTTCCTCATTTTTTCACCTTCCTTTTAAGAAAACTTGTCTTTGTAGTATTCATTGTAACAATGATTATGCAAAGACAGGGATGGTTTCGTTCGTAAAATCTTTACAACGATAGACAGCATTTTCATCACCATTTTCACTATTACCAATTTATGATAAAAACAAACAAAAAATGCACGAATCTCTTCGTGCATTAAAATAAAACATCTTCTTCATATAAATATTCATACGATAAATCTATAAATAAAAAGTTTTCATCATCAATTGGGAAGGAAAATGTTCGTACCATCTCACCGGTTTCAATATCAGCATATAAATCTGAAAGTCTTGCCTTATTCTCAAAACGCATTTTCATAATATTTTCTAGAAAATACGGACGCCAACTCCAGTTCTTCATATAATACTCAGGCATCACAATCCATTCCCCATCTTTTTTCATAACGTTTCCTGATTGTTGGAAACCATCTTCGTTACAAATAAATATGCGGAAACTACACTGTGATACACTTTGGCTAAATTGTAATAACCAATCATTTATATCTTCATTCTTTTTCTGTTTGGCTAGAACATCACCAATTCGATCACGTAACATTTCTGTTAAATTATAAATTTTTTGTAATTTCTTCTTCTCATGTTGAATAAATTGATGACACTCATTACCAAGTCGTTCTTTCAAAACATTCGTTTCAATAAAATCAGGTAAGCACTCTTTCAAATAATTCCCTTGATAATATCTACCACCGTTTTTCCAAGCATATTGTAGTTGATAAAAAGCATCTATTTCTTCATATAACAATGTTGCACCAATTCTTCTAGCAAGTAATGATAAAGAATATAAAATATCTTGATAAGATTGTAAAAGTGCAGTTTGCCTTAAGTTTGTTAAATCTACTTTTAAAATATCCGGTGCTAACACGCTAATACGTTCTAAATTACTTGTACCCGTTCCGACTTTATTAATCGAAATTTGAAGACCATATGTACGATAATACATAAGCAAATGATTAAATTGCTCTATATCTTCTTTACATTCATGTTCTGTAATTTCTAAAACAATGTGTTTCAAATTTAAACCTTGCTCTTCATACATCAATAAAAGTTGAAGTAAACTTTCATCATCATCGTTCATTAATACGTTAGCATTCCGATGTATAAATAATAATAGTTTTTGATCACTTTCTAAATAACGATTTAAAGCTTTTTCTACTATAATGTTATCCGCTTCCAGTTGAAACTCACTCGGAATAGAATCATCATGAAAGAAAGACGCTAAACTTTGTATGCCCTCTTCTGTTTGAATACGTCCTACTACCTCATATCCAATTACAGTATGCTCATCAGCACTAAAAATAGCTTGATAATAAGGAAGGACTTTATCCAAGTTACTCATTACATCTAATGCATCTATCAATGTGCTTCCCTCCCTTTACTTTTCAAAAATTATAACATGATATTTACGGAAAAATAATAAAAAATCCCTTCAGTTTTCCTGAAGGGATTAGAGGGGTAAAATGCTAAGGGGAATTAGCAATTCTACTATGAAGAAAAAAGAGGTCTTAAATATAACGTATATATGACCTCTTGTAAATACTTTTCTTTCACATGTCACAATTCCGTCACATTTAACCGTGAGAATATGAATCAAACATTCATTTTCTTATCCCTTTTAAAATGGATATTGATGTAAATGTTGTCCTCCATCCATTGTCATGCAAGTTCCATTTATGTACGCAGCTTCATCTGAACATAAATAATAAGCTAGACCTGCAATTTCTTCTGGCGTGCCCAGTCTTCCAAGCGGAACACTTTGTATCGTACGCTTAGCCATTTCTTCTGAAATCCACAATTTATCAGCACCGCCCGTACGTTCAATTGGTCCTGGCGCGATAGCGTTAACTCGTATTCCATATTTACGGCCCCACTCAACAGCGAGTGTCTTCGTCATTGCTAATACTCCAGCCTTCGCAGCAGCCGAATGAATAACTCCCGGACCTGCATCCCATGCATATGTTGCTACCATGTTAATGATATTCCCTTTTATACCTTTTTCAATCCAATATTTTCCGACAGCATGGCTGCAGTAAAATGTACCGTTTAATACAATATTAATGACTGAATTCCAGCCATTCACGGATAAATCTTCTGCTGGACAAATAAAGTTTCCAGCTGCATTGTTTATTAAAACATCAATTCGTCCAAACTTCTCATCAATCTCTTCAATCATTTTCTGAATGTCATCAGTATTTCTTACATCCATTTGTACGGGTAATACTTGCCCCGGAAATTGTTCAATTTCCAACTTTGTTTCCTCTAGTTTTTCCTTTGTGCGTCCTGTAATAACAACTCGTGCCCCTTCTTTTGCAAAACGGGTCGCCATTCCTTTTCCCATTCCGCTCGATCCACCTGTTATAATAACTACCTTTTCTTTCACATACATCCCCTCCCAAAAATGAATACACATTCATTTTATCATTTTATTTAATAGAAATCTTTATATTTTTAAACTTTTCTGATATTTTAACGTAAAGAGGTTTCTTTTTATTCATTTTTTTCGTAATCTATACTACTTTTTTATTATTTAAAATATATTTCAAATAAACTGAAAGGAGATTTGAGTAACCTATAAATGTAACAAAAACATGTGATATAATTTAAATAGGTATACTCATATTTTTATGAAGAAAATTACAAGAAGAGATTTTTTTAAAGCTGGAATGCGCACTTGTCTATATTCATTTATAACCACTAGCATCGGATACTATTACGCTAAATATATTGAGCCTCATTTACTCTCTTTTACAGAGCATACACTTAAATCACAACTCATACCCAAAAGTTTTCATGGTATGAAGATTCTTCAATTTAGCGATTTACATCTCGGATACTATTTCTCTCTCCAACATTTATCTCAAATCGTTTCTAAAATTAATGCTGTAAAACCTGACATTGTTCTTTTCACTGGTGATCTCATTGATAATTATCAAACATATACTGACACTCCTTTCGTTCCATCTATTTTAAAAAATATACAAGCACCCTTCGGTAAATTTTCTATTTATGGTAACCATGATCACGGCGGATATGGAACGGAATACTACGAGCACATCATGCGTGAATCTGGATTTGAACTACTATTAAATAGCGAAAAGAGAATTCGTCTACTGGATAATAGTGAAATTTCAATTTTCGGTCTTGATGATATACTACTAGGCAAACCCAAAATAGAGAAGACACTACAGCACGCGAGGCAAAACACTTATAACATTGTTCTTGTTCACGAGCCAGATATTGCACCACAAATCGCTAAATATCCAGTTAACTTACAACTTTCTGGTCATAGCCATGGCGGACAAGTACAAATTCCCTTTTTAGGTGCTATTATTACCCCATCACTTGCTAAAAACTATGTTGAAGGTTTCTATACGATTCAAGATTTAGCTCTCTATGTCAATCGAGGTCTCGGCAGAACACGCGTCCCATTCCGATTTATGGCAAAACCTGAAATTACAATTATTACGCTCCAACATTCGTAATAATTCGCCTATTTTCTTACATATCCTTTCTTGTACGCGCTCATCCACGTTTCATTTACCATATGATAAAAATGAGTCCAATAAAGGAGGTTTGTTCATGTATCCATATTATCAACCAATCCCAGTCCGTTCAGCACCTATTGGTCCAGTAGGCGACTCACGCTTCTTTCCGTTTTTTGGTGTTCCATTTCTAGCTGGGATTGCTGGTGGACTGCTCGGTGGAGCATTAGCTTTCGGTCCTAGACCGTATTACCCACCATATCCACCACCTTTCCCACCGCCAACACCTTATCCTTGTTATGGCGGACCTTGTCAACAACCATTCTATTATTAATGTACTCCAACAATTCTACCAATGTTATTCCCTCTCTTAACTGATCCATTAACATGCTTACAATAAAAACTATTCTCTCTACGCATCCTTCTATTTAGAGAATGTATAATAAGTAGAGAACAAAGTAAAAAAACCTCTTAAAAAAAGAGGTTTTTTTACTTTGTTCTCATTATTCAGCATCCGTGTTTTGATACGCCATCTTAAACAACTTCACTTGGCTATCAATTTCTTCTGTACTACTATTAATAACATAGTAGTACTCACCAGATTTATTCTGTTCACGTGTTTTCACATTATCAGCTAATATAAGTTGTAAAATCGCCTTAATTCTCGCCTTCATTTCAATATCTAATATCGGGAAAGATATTTCTACCCGCTTCTCCATATTCCGCGTCATCCAGTCAGCTGAAGATAAGTATATTTTCTCTTCGCCATTATGATGGAAATAATAAATTCGGCTATGTTCTAAATATCTCCCGACAACACTAACTACCCGAATATTTTCACTTACATTTGGAATACCAGGCCTTAAACAACACGTTCCTCGAACGATAAGCTCTACCTTTACTCCAGCTTGTGATGCTTCATACATTTTTTTGATTAATGGTTTATCTGTTAATGAATTCATCTTAGCGATAATATATCCATTTCCATATTGCCTATGATAACGGATTTCTTCATCTATTAAATCCATAAATTGCTCTCTTATATCAAATGGTGCAACCGATAAATGATGAAAATGTGGCTTGGTTGTATAACCACTCAAATAATTAAAGAAATTTGTTGCATCGACCCCAAAGTCTTTTCGTGATGTAATATACCCAAAATCAGTATATAACTTTGCTGTTGCATCATTATAATTTCCAGTCCCGAGATGTACGAACCTTTCGATTTTTCCGTTTTTTCTCCTTACAACTAGCGTAATTTTACTATGTGTTTTCAAATGACTGACACCGTAAATAACGTGACAGCCTGCCTTTTCTAATTCTTTAGCCCAATGCACATTATTTTCTTCATCAAATCTTGCCTTCAATTCAACTAATACCGTAACTTGCTTCCCTTTTTCAGCTGCTACCTTTAGCGCCTGAATAATCGGCGAATCCCCACTTACTCGATATAATGTTTGTTTGATTGCAAGTACATTCGGATCGTCTGCCGCATCACGGACAAAATCAACTACTGGCTGAAATGATTCAAAAGGATGATGTAATAAAATATCATGCTCAATTGCTTTTTCGAATACATCTTCCGCATCCCCCAAGTCTTGAGGCCGTTGCGGAATAAGAGCCGGATATACTAGATGTTCATATAAAGGAGCTAGTTTTTTATATAAAGAAAATAGACATGTTAAATCTAATGGTCCATCCATTATATACACATCTTCATCTTTTACTTCCAACACCTCATATAATAATGCTAATACTCTTTCATCAATATGCTCTTTGCCAACTTCTAAACGTACAGCAGCTCCCCACTTACGCTTTTTTAATTCTTTTTCAATTACCTTTAATAAATCCCTCGCACCTTCTTCATGAATCGTTAAATCCGCATTGCGTGTAATACGGAAACGAGTAACAGACGATACTTTATATCCTGTAAATAATTTATGAGTAAAACCACTAATTACATCTTCTAATAAAATAAATTTATGCTTTTGCCCCTCACTCGGTAAAAATATGAAACGTTCAAGTAATGAAGGAACTTGTACAATTCCTAACTTCGTGCGGTTTTCTTCCTCCACTTGTTTCTCATCATATAAAAGAGTAGCTAAATTCAAACTTTTATTTAATAACATCGGAAATGGACGATATGCATCAATAGCTACAGGTGTTAACACTGGAAAAATCTGCTCATCAAAATACTCTTCTATAAATTCCCTCTGTTCTTTCGTCAAATCGTGGAATGTTAAACGTTCAATCCCCTCTAACTCCAGCGCTGGCAACACATAATTTTTAAACGTATCGTATTGTACAGTCATTAATTCATGGGCCTTTATCGCAATTTTATTTAATTGCTTTTTTGGTGTTAAGCCAGCCTTATTTTCTGGTTGATTAAACCCAGCACTCACTTGATCCTTCAATCCTGCTACGCGTACCATAAAGAATTCATCTAAATTGGAACTGAAAATGCTAATAAACTTTAATCTTTCCAAGAGCGGATTTGTTTCATCCTGCGCTTCTTGTAGTACACGTTCATTAAATGCTAACCAACTTAATTCTCGATTATTGTAATAAGCTGTATCATTTAAATTTACTATATTCCCCATCAACATTTCCATCCTCTTCACACTTCCCCTGAAACTTTTTTACTATAATTTAGTTACTTTTATTTTAGCAAATTACAATATTCCAAGGTGTTAATTTTTTGTAAAGACATCCGTACAACTTAACGTGTTGATTCGAAGGATAAATTAATAGTCGTTTTCAACACTCTTTCCAGCTGCTTTTTTTGTTTTTCAGCTTGCACTTTTTCCGCTAATGCCGATTGCTCACATACAATTTTAAATGTTAATCCTTCTTTACTTTCTGTTATAGATATCGATTCAACAAGTGATCTTTGTCTTATATTCAGAGCTGCTGAAAACTGTAAAACAGCCCCTAATAGGCGGATTTTTTTTTGTTCATTTTTATCAAACCATCCTTCAAATGGGGACAAATGTTGTTTGAATAACATTTTTGATTTATAAGACGCAATAAGCGCTAATCTAACTCGCTCTTTATGCATCATCCCATCAATTGTTTTATTCGCTAATAAATAAAACGTATGTAAGCGGCTCGCTTCTTCGTCTATATATTTACCTATATTAAATACTTTCGCTGCTTGATGAAATACTTCCCAGTCTTTTACTGACATAGAAATCAGCCCTGTTTCTTCAAGTTGTTGACAAATGAGTCTTCCGTGTTTAATAAGCTGCATTACAAATTCCATATCCATTTCATATTCATGTGATAATAAATACAAACTTTCTTCGACTACGTTCGGATAATATGAAATCCCCAAATCTTTTGTCAACTCTTCATAGAAAACACCTTCTCGTAACCCTTTTCTACTTAACACAAATGCTGGTGCCTCTATAACATTAACAAGCGTATGAAAAACTTCGACTGCTGGAATAATTGTATCTGCTCGATCTTTTGCCAATCCTTCCAATTTTTGAAGTTCTATGAACGACAATGCTTCCAATTCTTCTTTCACATTTTTAATATCTTCTTCTTTCATTTTATATAAATGTACCCCTGCTATAGGATAACAAATTAAATTTTGATGGATTTTCACTAAGTTCCTCGCACTACCACCAATTGCAATAAGAGGCAATTTCTTATCAATTAACCATGGTAATGTTCGAAATTGATATTCTAAGTACGTTTGAATCTTTTCCAACTCGTCTTCAGTAGGTATATCCCCTTTAATAAATTGTTGCTTTAAAGAAAGTGCTCCAAAAGGAAAGCTATGGTACTCTAGAATCTCTCTATTTCGAAAATATGTAACTTCTGTACTTCCTCCACCAATATCTACTGTAATTCCTTCAGAGAACGAAGTTGAATTCATAACCGCTAAATAGCCGTAACGTGCTTCTTCATATTCTGATAAGACTCTAAGAGTAAAGTCTGTTTGTCCTTCAACCAGTTTTTTAATTGCCTCTTGATTCTCAGCCTGTCTAATTGTTGCAGTTGCAACACAAAGCACATGATGCAACTGGTGGAATCGTGTACTTTCTTGAAATTGAAATAACGTTTGTAACAATACCTCTATTCCTTCTTCATTCAACACACCATCAATTAAGTAATTCCTTAGCCGAGCAACCACTTTCGTATTTTCAATCTCCTTATAAAAACCTCCGTTTTGCTTTTCATAAATAACTAAACGCATTGTATTAGATCCAATATCTATAATGGCATATTGCTGTTTTAATATTTCTTTCAAACTTCTCACTCTTTCATTATCAAATTTCTAAAACACATTCTATTACTATTATACAAAATAGTTGTTTTTTGTAACAATATTGCTTTAATATTGAAAATATATACAATCACTTTTTGCATATAATAAAAACCTCTTTTATTTATGTTATAATAATGAAAAATTGAAAGGAGATTCAATATGAAACCTTCACAACCACAATCTCAATTACAAAACCAACATTCTATTAATCGACTAGCTCAATCTATTTTCGTTGTGAATCGTCATGCTAAAGCTGCAACTAATCCGAAGTATTTATACTGGTTAAAAAAGACGGCTTTAGAACGCTTAATTGCTGAAAAAAAAGCTATTAAAGAAGGATTACATTTTTCTAGAAATCCACGTTTTAGCCAACAACAATCTGATGTTCTTATACGTTTAGGTGATTATTTTTTCCATATTCCTCCTACCAAAGAAGATTTTCGAATCCTACCACATCTTGGTCATCTTGAATCCTCCTATCGAAATCCGAAAACAACCTTATCTTTAACAGTAGCAAAAAAAATACTTCAAGATTATATTGGTCCTGAAGCATTGAAACAAGAAAAAAAATTAAGTGAACCTGTTCCATGGTATAGTCGTACTTATACAAAAAAATAAAACAGTTTGGCCAATTGTAGGCCAAACTGTTTTATTTTTTCTCTTCTTTAATTTTAATATTTGCTTGTTTATAAAAAGCTATTTTTTCTGTATTATAAGATTTCGTAAATTCATTAAACTTGTCTTTTTCTGATTCAATATCCTTATAAGATTGATTTACTACTTTTACCTTTTCACTAATATCTTTTAATTTTGTACCTTTATCTTGTAACATTGTATATAATTCTTTTTCTTGTTTTAACGATTTATTATAGCTATCATACATCTTGTTAAATGAATCTTGTCGTTTCTCATATGTGCTTTTCACTTTACTTGCTTGATCTTTCAATTTCTTATCTTCAATTTTCTTCACATATTTATCTACTGATTTCACTTCTTCTTGTGCCTTATTTAAAGATTCTTTTTCTTTTTTTAGCACTTTTTCTCGTTCATCTGTATTTTTCACTGCTTGGTTCAGTTTTTCCTTAACAGCTTGATTATTATCTTTTCCTTCTTGAACAATCTGGTTATATAATTCTTGTCCTTCTTTCTCTAAAGTTTCAAGTTTCTTTGCATCTTCAAACATTGTTTTTTCTTGCTTTGCAGCATTTTCAAACGCAACATATAATTCCTCTTCTGGTTTCGGCCCGAAACAACCGGCTAATAAAGTCATTGATAATGCAGTTACAATTGCTAATTTACTATACTTCAACATCTTTTTCCTCCTACTTATATACGATCATCGTGTAAAAAGCTATGAAAATTATATACCCTTCTATAAACTCCACACTCGCACCTTTTTTACGAAAATCATTGATATTATGTATTATACTTGTCAAATTGTATTACTTGAAATTACATTTTACGTCTTTGAACTCAATAGCAATTTCGTATCCATCTTTACATATACTTTTACTTGGTACTTTTTAAAACTTGTTCATACTATGTATTACATAAAAGTACAACGGAATTCATCACAGCCATAATAATTTGAAGAACAACAGTAATAATTCACCTGATAAAAGATGTTCGTTGTTCTCTCACGTCTATCATTCTATCATTCCCTTTCCGCTTTCTATCAAATAATTTCTTTGTTCATTTTACACAGTTTAAATGCTAACTTGCAACAACTTACAATTATTCTTGTCATTCCCTAAAAAGGAAAAGTGTAGAGCATGCTTCCCTCTACACTTTTAAAATGAAACACATTGTGCAAATGCATTGACACATCCATCATAATTATATGCTTATTCCATATATTTTTAAAGACTTTTATTACAATAAAAGTTCTTTTTGTAATAAAAGTCAAAAAAATGTTACATTAAAAACTTCTTCATATCATATTTCTTTAAATCAAAGTTTCACTCATTTTCTTACAAACCCCTATGCTGGTACAATTGATTTTGTGCCTTTCTTAACAATTCTTCAAAAGTTTTTCCTCCTATTGGATAACTAGCAGCTCCAAATAATAGCGTCATACTTAACAAACCATTTTCTATTTCACTTTCAATATTTTTCATTAATCGATTTGTTATTGTCGACTTTTCATGTCCGTTATCAATCGCCACAATAACATACTTATTTTCATCCCACCTAGTAACGACATCTCCTTTACGAATTGTCTTTACAATCGTACTCTCCAATTTTTGTACTAACACCTCCAATTTTTTTTCTTGCACTGTTTCTTTTAGTTCTTTCCATTCTTTCACAGAAAGAATGTACACTGTAATATTATGAGAATCCCGTTCTGATAAAGCAGCTACTTTCTCAAAGAAATCAACTACAAAATCATTACTTGCCATTCCCCCTACTTCCGTATCCATACGCCCACTCGCTCTTTTATCATACCAATGTCCAAAATAATAGCTGAGTATCATTTGCAATATATAAATAATAAAGACGGTATAAAATGATCGCGAATCCAGTTTTGTAATTACATCCTGAAGCGCAATCCATTCTGTAACTGCCACTGTATTCCCAAGTAATAACCCACTAATTTTCCCTTTATGTTTCATACTTCTCCTCCTTTCTATACCAATATATGTTTCTATAACAATTATGTTTTTCTACAAAATAAAAAATGTACATATTGAGTGTACATTTCCGCTTAAGCTTGTCTACCATTTCTATTCTATTTCATATATATACTATATATCGTTTTAGAAAGAGGTGACTTATATGCTACAAAAAGAGAATCTATCAGATATTATACGTTTACTAGCAGGTTTTCTATTATCATTAAAATTACTGTTTAATTCTTTCGGAGTGAACTTTATTACAAACGATCAAATTGATGCTATTGTAAATGTTGCTTCCTTTCTTTTCATTTTATATTTTGGTTATAAAAATAATTATGTAGGAAAAAAAGGAATGGAGCAAAAAAAAGTACTCAAAAAACACAACCTTCATTAAAAAAGGAACCTTTCTTACAGGTTCCTTTTTATCATTGCCGCACAACAACTTCATTTGTTTGCAGTGGACCATATGATACTCCTTTATATTGAAATGTATATGTAGCCTGAAATAATGCGTTTTTAAGTGCTTTATCTTTATTTGCTTTTATTTTACAAATTAGTTCTACCTTCTCATTCGGTAATAAATTATCAATCCGCCACCTTACAAGCTGGAACAGGAACTCACTCATCCCCTTATCAGCCTTTAATGAGTTTGGAATATAGGCAAAATAATCTCGAATCATATGACTTACTACAACTCGTGAAATCATTTCCATTCCTTTATTTTCAACTTCAATTCGAATAATAAGTATGTCATTTACATCATAGGTCAGTTCATATGAAAATTTTTCTTTATACATACTACGGATTTGCAATGTAACTGCTACATTAGGACATTCGTTTTCTTTTTTTGAGCCATCAATCCATAACACCGGTTGTAGCGGTATTGAACGCCTACCTTGATCTGAAATTCGTTTCCATATTTTCATAATAATATTCACCCCATTTCAGATGCATCATATCCATACGACCTTATTCTGCCTCTCCACACAATATTAATAAAGCTTGTTACAAACGATATATAGTTATTACTCTTTCTTTTATCCTATTCGACAATATAAAGAAAAAACCATTTTTCCTCTGTTAACAGAAGGTATTCTTACTGAAATATTTTTTTACAATTTCCTTCATTGACTTTACACCAATACTAAGTATTGCTCACTCTTTCTCTGTCCATACAACTGAATATTTTGGCGGAAGAAAAAGTTTGCCTTTTAGTCAAATTTGACTATAATATTCTTTATGGCTTTGTCAGTGCACTTATGTAAATTAATTTAAAAAACTATATTTCAAATTTTTATGCGCTGCACTCAAAACTTCATATAGTTTACTTATTATTAAAGGAGGGTTATATTTGGAATCTCAATTATCAAAAAAAGACTCCAACAATACAAAGTTTGTTGTTGCAGGTTTATTACTTGGTATTTTAATGGCGGCAATGGATAATACAATCGTTGCAACAGCAATGGCAACGATTGTTGGAGACCTAGGAGGATTTGACAAGTTCGTTTGGGTCACGTCTGCATATATGGTAGCAACAATGGCAGGGATGCCTATCTTCGGAAAACTTTCTGATATGTACGGACGGAAACGCTTTTATATTGGTGGTCTCATTCTTTTCTTATTCGGTTCTGCACTTTGCGGGACAGCATCTAGTATTGAGCAACTAAGTATTTATAGAGCAATTCAAGGGATCGGTGGCGGTGCTCTTATGCCTATCGCCTTCACGATTATGTACGATATATTCCCACCAGAAAAGCGCGGAAAAATGACAGGGCTATTTGGTGCGGTTTTCGGAACATCTAGTGTATTTGGCCCTTTATTAGGTGCTTATATTACAGACTATATAAGTTGGCATTGGGTCTTCTATATTAATATTCCATTAGGAATTATCTCCTTCTTCTTCATTACTAAATACTACAGTGAATCTCTAGAATTTAGAAAACAAAAAATTGATTGGGCTGGTGCCATTACACTTGTTATTAGTATCGTTTGCTTAATGTTCGCCTTAGAACTTGGTGGTAAAGAACACGCATGGAATTCCACTGTAATTATCGGTTTATTTACAACAGTTGTTATTATGCTCATTATTTTCTTCTTCATAGAACGAAAAGCAACGGAGCCTATCATTTCTTTCCATCTTTTTAAAAAACCTTTATTCGCAGCTAGCCAAGGCGTTGCCTTTTTCTATGGTGCCGCTTTTATTATCTGTACAGTTTATATTCCAATCTTCGTTCAAGGTGTTCTCGGCGGTTCAGCCTCCAATGCTGGATTAATTTTAACACCTATGATGGTTGGCTCTGTAATTGGAAGTCAAACAGGTGGACAGTTAGCTTCACGAACAAGTTATCGTAACATCATGATCGTATCTGGCGTTTTCTTTGTAATTGGTATTTATTTACTAAGTACTTTAACGATGGATACACCTCGTCTACTTGTAACACTATTTATGGTTCTCACTGGACTTGGAGTTGGTTTCTCGTTCTCAGTTTTAAGTATGTCTTCTATCCACAAGTTAGAAATGCGAGATCGTGGTTCTGCTACATCAACAAACTCATTCTTCCGTTCACTCGGTATGACTCTTGGTGTAACAATTTTCGGTACCATTCAAAATCATATTTTTACAGATAAATTAAGCACGGTGTTCCCTCCTGAACTAGCTAAATTAGCTCCACAAGGCGGAGACACAAGTTTCTTATTATCACAAGGTGCTACCGAGAAGATTCCAGCTGAAATATTAACTGGTATTAAAGAGGCTCTAGCTACCTCTATTGCCAGCACATTCTTCTGGGCACTTATCCCGGCTGTACTAAGTATTATTTGTATTTTACTTATGGGAAATGAACGACTCTTTACAGGTCCAAAAACGAAACAAAAACAAAAGCAAGTAAGTTAGTATAGAAAAAAGAAGCGGCATACCCTTTATGAAAAAGGGTATGCCGCTTATAATATATAAAGTAAATTTTTGATCAGTAAGGAACCATTCCCACTGGTTATTATCCCTCACCAATCGGGATAAAGTTTCTATATACAGGAGAAAGAAACAGTAAACAAAAACATAGACAAAAGTGTGCATATATAGCAAAAAAGTAATTATGAAACAATATAAACCAAAAGAATTTTCAGAAATGCTTAATGTCTCTGTTAAGACATTACAAAGGTGGGACAATCAAGGTGTTTTAACTGCTTACCGAAACCAAAAAGGAAGAAGATATTCTACAGAAGAACAGTATAAGGAATATATGGGTATTCAAGAAGAACTTGTTCAGGATTTAATATCTATCATTCATGTATTTAGCTGTAGAATATATGGGTTGAGAAAATACAAAAAGAAAATGTCGGAGGATGGAGACTTATGAAAAGAGCATATTTAATAGAAATCAAACCGACAACTGAACAAATTAGTAAAATCCGTCAAACTATTGGGGTGTGTCGATATGTATATAACCTGTATATCTCTAAAAATAAAGAGGCATATGAGTCGGAGGGGAAATTTCTTAGTGGCTATGACTTTTCCAAATGGCTGAACAATATTCATACAAAAGAGTGTGACCAGTGGATTAAAGAAGTGTCGAGCAAAGCGGTAAAACAAGCGATTATGAATGGAGATAAAGCTTTTAAGCGGTTTTTTTAAGGTTTATCTCAGTTTCCACGATATAAAAAAAAGAGAAAGCAAGATGTGAAGTGCTACTTTCCGAAAAACAACAAAACAGATTGGACAGTAGAAAGACATAGATTCAAAGTTCCTACAATTGGTTGGGTAAGGTTAAAAGAATATGGATATATCCCTAAAAATGCAACTGTAAAAAGTGGCACAGTATATCAAAAAGCAGGAAGATATTTTGTATCTGTACTTTGCGAATTGGAAGAAATGGCAACAAAGTTAGCACTCAATAAAATAGGTCTAGGGATTGATTTAGGAGTGAAGGATTTTGCTACACGTAGCGATGGTATCGTTCATGAAAACATCAACAAAACAATAAAAGTAAAAAAGATAGAAAAACGGTTAAAACGTGAACAACGCTCTTTAGCACGTAAATTTGAAAATCTAAAAAAGAGAGGTGAAAAATCTGTTACTAATAAAAGAGTGAATATAGATAAAAATGTTCTTAGAGTGCAAAAGTTGCATGCTCGATTAGCGAATATTCGAATAGAGTATGTAAAGTCTATTGTAACGAATGTGGTGAAAAACAAGCCAACGTTTATTACAGTGGAAGATTTGAATGTGAAAGGTATGATGAAGAATAAACATTTATCTAAAACAATTGCCAAGCAGTCTTTTTTTGCTTTTAAAACGTGGCTTTTGACGAAATGTGAGGAATATGGAATTGAATTACGTCAAGTAGACCGGTTTTATCCATCGTCAAAGTTATGCTCATGTTGCAGTCAAAAGAAAGTGGATTTAAAGCTATCTGACCGAGTATATACATGTGAATGTGGCAATGTAATGGATAGAGATTTGAACGCAGCAATCAACCTTTTACAAGCAAAAGAATATACAATACTAACGTAAATAGATTGTATATATGTACGGTGGGCTACATCGGAATTTACGCCTGTGAAGTATCACAGCAAACTGTAGTAGCAAGTGATTAGCGAGGCAGGGCACGTAGAAGCAGGAATACTCTAAGAATATACATTTGTCTATATTTTTAGTAGCAGTTGAGACAGAATGAGCATGAAATTAGTCATTCTCGGTTTGCTACTCGAAGGGGATAAACATCCATATGAAGTGCAACACATCATGAAAGAAAGACAAATGGATTGTTATATTAAATATGCAAAAGGATCACTTTACTACGCCTTCGAGCAATTAGAAAAGCACGGTGCAATTCGTATTACAACTATTGTTCGAGATACGAATAGACCAGATAAAACAATCTTTCATATAACAAAAGAAGGTAAACAATTATTTCACAAGTTGCTATTAAAACAATTCGAGGCAAAAAATCAAATATATAAACCAATTTATTCGGCACTCTCTTTCGCTCATTTTGGTGATGACCAAGAGTTAGTTCCTATTTTAGAAAAAAAGAAAAATGATACCGTTCAATATTTACATAAAATGCAAGCTATTTATGATTGTAGCAAAGGACAAATTCCACGTGCACAACTATATATTTTGCAAAGTGTTATTGAACATATCTCAGTTGAATTACAATGGTTAAACACCCTCCTTACAGATGCAGTTGCAGGGCGACTTTCAGAAATTGATATAGATGAAGGTTAAACTTATAAAGAAGAAACTGTAAAAAGGCGATAAAGTTATTTCATTTTAAAACCTAAAACAAGCATAGCCCCGTTCTAATTTAGGACGGGGGATGCTTGTTTTATTTTCGCTATAAGATACTTATTTCACTGCACTCAAAAATATAACAAAGATTTATTTATCACCGGTATTCCATAATAGAAGATTATTTCTTAAAATTCTATATAAAAAGGTTGTTGATTTTCATCCAAACTGTATTCAATTCTTTGTCTGAAATTCATAAAATTCACCATCTCTAACGCCTGCTCAATAGGATAGAACCCTACTTCCAAACTTTCTGGTGTAGTCGTTAATTTACCTCCAACTGGTCTAGCTAAAAACAACGTATTACATATTGAATGGTTCACATTTTGGAATACTCCACAAAATTTTAAAACTTCAATATCAACACCTGTCTCCTCTTTAGTCTCCCTTATTGCAGCATCTTTCAAAGACTCTCCTTCTTCAACTTGTCCACCTGGCATTTCCCATCCTCTTCTAGGTCCCTTAATTAATAAGATTTCTTTTTGTTCATTAATTACAATTGTCGCTGCTGAAACTATATGTTTTGGTGGTGAATAAATATTTTGTGTACTTTGTTCCAATTGAAATTCCCCATTTCTATAAACTTAGTATATGTATCTTTATACCGAAACCTTTTTCTTTCTTGTGATAACTTACTATTTCAAAATGAACCATTCAATCCCCTTCCTCATTCTAGAATATGGATGAATTTTCAAATAACATAACTAGCATCTTATCTCTGTACAAGTACATACTTCTTTGTATGTTTAATCGTACTTACTTTCAATTCCTCTTACTTTTCTTCGCCCTGAAAAACCAGAATAATCTGAATTATAAAAATAAAAAACTTTAGAATTTTCTTATTTTAAAACAGTAGACAAAATTCCAAAAATTGTGTTAGAATTTGTTTCAATATCATATCGCTTGTTAACTTCCTTTCAAAAGGAAAATAGGTACACGAAAATTTCGATTCGTGTTTAAAAGGGAAGCTTGGTGAAACTCCAACACGGTCCCGCCACTGTAAATGCTGAGATTTCTTTTCTATGCCACTGTGAAAACGGGAAGGTAAAAGAGATTATATGAAGCATAAGTCAGGAGACCTGCCTGTTTTAACAACACTGATAGATTCACGGATGATGATGAGGTGTTAAAACAAAAAGGAAGGCTTATTTTCTATGCCTTTATGCTTTTTGTTATAGGTATTTCCTAGTAAACGGAAATGCTTACTTTCAATTAGGGAGGAATTTAAAATGGCAATTCAAACAAGTAACTTAGGTTATCCACGTATCGGACTACAACGAGAGTGGAAAAAGACATTGGAAGCTTTTTGGTCCAATAAAATCGATGAAGAACAATTTTTAACAAAGATGAAAACAATTCGCCTTCAACACGTAAAAGTACAGCAAGAAAAAGGGATTGAACTCATTCCAATTGGCGACTTTACATATTATGATCACGTTTTGGATACTGCTTATATGCTAGGATTTATCCCATCACGTTTTTCTGAGTTTACATCTTACCTTGATGTATATTTCGCAATGGCGCGTGGCTCTAAAGATCACGTAGCTTCTGAAATGACAAAATGGTTTAACACAAACTATCATTATATCGTTCCTGAATATGAAGAGGGATTACAAATCTCTTTAAAAGATAATCGTCCACTTCGCTTATACGAAGAGGCAAAACAAGAATTAGGAGTAGATGGAAAACCTGTTATTTTAGGACCATATACTTTCTTAAAATTAGCTAAAGGCTACACACAAGAGCAATTTGCTACGATTTTAAAACAGTTAGTTGCACCTTACGTACAACTGATTTCAGAACTACATGCAGCTGGTGCACAAGTCATTCAAGTTGATGAACCGATTTTTGCTTCTTTAACGAAAGAAGAAGTTCAACAAGCAAAAGAAATTTATGAAGCTATTCGTAAAGAAGTTCCAAATGCGAATCTTCTTTTACAAACATATTTTGATAGTGTAGAAGAAAACTATGAAGAAATTATTACATTCCCTGTATCGGGTATTGGATTAGATTTCGTTCATGGTAAAGAAGGTAATCTAAATGCTATTTCAAAATATGGATTCCCAGCTGATAAAACTTTAGCTGTCGGTTGTATAGATGGCCGTAACATTTGGAGAGCTGACCTTGATGAAGTTATTACGTTATTTACAACGTTACAAAAACAAGTCCAAACGAAAGATTTCATCGTTCAGCCTTCTTGTAGCTTATTGCATACGCCAATTGATAAAACAGAAGAAACTCACTTATCAACTGAGCTATTCGATGCGTTAGCATTTGCAAATCAAAAATTAGAAGAGTTAGTTCTTATTCATTCCGCTCTTACTCAAGGTACAGAAAGCATTAGTAATGAGCTGGAAACATACCGAAATGTACATCATACAATTCGTTCATCTGCTGCACGTAACCGAGAAGATGTTAGAACAGCACGAACAGCACTAAAAGAAGAAGATTTTTCACGTCCTCTTCCATTTGAAAAACGATACGAATTACAACAAGTTGCCCTGGAGTTACCGTTATTACCAACAACGACTATTGGTAGCTTCCCGCAAACAACTGAAGTTCGTCAAACTCGAAAAGAATGGCGTAACGGTGTTATTTCAAATGAAGAATATGAACAATTTATTGAAAAAGAGACAGAAAAATGGATTCGTTACCAAGAAGAAATTGGTCTTGATGTTCTTGTACATGGTGAATTCGAAAGAACTGACATGGTCGAATATTTTGGTGAGCGCCTTGCTGGTTTCTCATTCACTAAAAACGGTTGGGTACAATCATACGGTTCTCGCTGCGTAAAACCACCTGTTATTTATGGCGATGTTGCCTTTATTAACGGAATGACTATTAAGGAAACGGTTTATGCACAAAGCTTAACAGAGAAAGTTGTAAAAGGAATGTTAACTGGACCTGTTACGATTTTAAATTGGTCCTTCGTTCGAAATGACATTCCAAGAAAAGAAGTTTCGTATCAAATTGCATTAGCTCTTCGTCACGAAATTGAACTACTTGAATCTTCTGGAATTCGAGTAATCCAAGTCGATGAGCCAGCACTTCGTGAAGGAATGCCACTAAAAGAAAAAGATTGGGATGCTTATATTACATGGGCAGTACAATCCTTCCTTTTAGCAACTTCTTCTGTAGCAAATGAAACACAAATTCATACGCATATGTGTTACAGTAACTTCGAAGATATTGTTGATGCGATTCGCGCATTAGATGCAGATGTGATTTCTATCGAAACATCAAGAAGTCACGGTGAATTTATTGACACATTAAAACATACAACATACGAAAAAGGCATCGGTCTAGGTGTATATGATATTCATAGCCCACGTGTACCGAGTAAAGATGAAATGTATAAAATCGTAGAACAATCTTTAGAAGTATGTGATCCTAAATATTTCTGGATTAATCCTGATTGTGGTTTAAAAACGAGAAGAACGGAAGAAGTTATCCCGGCTTTAGAACACATGGTGCAAGCAGCAAAAGATGCTCGTTCCCTGCTAAAAACAAACGCATAACAAAAATGGGTTATCCTCAAAAAGGATAACCCATTTTTTATTCTTTACTTTCAAAAAAGAATTCGTATTGTATTTTATATAATTCATCATCCGTTGGTTCTTCAAGAGGAGTTGCCTGTAATACAACCGTATACTCACCATTCGGAATAGGGATTTGGAATTTATTCGAAAGAATACTTGTTACAACGATACATTCATTTTTAACTGTAAAAGGAACTGTAACCGTTCTAATCACCTCTTCTTTCTCAATATGTTTCCCAGGGGTCACTTTTACTTCACAAGTATAATCAGAGAGTGCTTCAAAAATAACAGTTCCATCCACCTTCGCATAACCTCTTTCAAAATCTTCATCCGTCCAGTCTACGTAAGGCTGATCACCGTCATAGTTCATCAACATTAATTGCGAATAAGAAATTGTTAACTCCATCGTTCCCCTTCTCCTTCATTATGAAATATGCAACTACTACTTTACGTCAAATTTCACACGCGTACCATCTGGGTATTTATCTAACTTATTTCCTACCCAAGACCCTGCTCCGCGGTTATCTGCTGGACTTATATATTCAATATGTGCTCCTTTTCCGCCTTCTTTACACATCGCCATTGGCCATTCATCACGATCATACCCTTTTTTTGATGGGTATGGAGCTAACGATAATTTTCTTCTATCCGCAGCACCACCACGGTCGATTGTACAAACTTCTGAATGTCCTTCTTTTATAGCATCCGTAATATGTTTCCCTGTCTCTGGATATCGCTCTTTCGGAAATTCTAGAACTTGATCATATGCATTCGTTTTTTTGATACTTGTTTCCTCTGGAACAAGTACTTCATAAACCGCTACTACAATAGAAAGAATTGCAATAATTGAAATGATAATACCTTTTAATTGCTTCATGTATACCTCCATGCTTCTACCAGTTTCTTTTCCTCAGTTATTATAACAAACTTCTCCTGTATATGTTTTCAGACATTATTTTAGCTCTTCTTCGCCATTCCGCCAAAAACTCTCATTTTTCTTCATCTTTTCACTAATGCTGTAGAAAACTAATAACCTTCCGACATTCTTTTTTAAAGGAAGTCCTCATAAAAGATTGAAATGATATATACGATACTTTTTGGGGAGGAAATAACATGGAAGCTATCTATAAAACGAAAGATGTCACGAATAAAACAGGCATCCCAAAACATATAGTCCGTAAATATAGCCAACTGTTAGAGGAACATGGTTATATCATTTCAAAAACAGCTGATGCTCGTATTTATAAACTGGATGATTTAAAACTATTGAAATCTATACATGAAAGAGCTGCTAAACTGCAAGAAGATATTTCAGAAACGATACCTATTATTTTAAAAGAAAAAGAGGCCCCGCCTGTACCCGCTATACAAGATAAGCAAGAAATACAAACGAAAGAAAAAGAAGATGGGCGTAACTTTGAGGAGTTCATGTTAAAACTTGAAATGCTCGCTCAATTAAATGAAGCAATTATTCATCAAAATTCTACCCTTATTACCCAAAATCGTTTAAAAGATGAAAAGCTAGATGAATTGATGCAACAAGTTTATGTAAAAGAAGGCTCTCAAGAAAAAATGCTACAAGAGTTAGTAGATCATGCCGCTCAAACAGATGCCCTGCAAAAAGAAAAGATGGACTTATTAATGAATCATATGTATAAACGAGAATCCAAGCAAGAAGAAAAAATGAATAAACTCGTAAATCAAATTTATAATAAAGACAGCAACCGGGATGCACAACTTATGCAAGTGATTCGCGAAATTCAAGAAACAAAAAGATTAGTCGCAGCTTCGAAAGAACAAAGTTTTTTTCAATCATTTAGAAGTTTATTTAGCCGATCAAAACAAGAAAAAACATCTGAATAAAATAATATTTTTTTCCTATATAAAATAAAAAGTTACCTTCCATCGGTAACTTTTATTCCTTATTTCTTACAGCTGGCAATATAATAATCGCTTCAGTTCCTTTCCCACTTTCGCTTTTATATTCCAGCGTACCATTATGCGCTTGTAAAATACTAAATGTTACCATAAGTCCTAATCCTGTCCCTTTTTCTTTTAAAGAATAATACGGTTGTCCCAGTCTTACTAACTGTTCTTTCGTCATTCCAACACCACTATCTTTAACTCTTATTACTATCGTTTCATCTTTTTGCATAGCCGTTACTTTTAAATATCCTTTATTTCCTTGGATTGCTTCAATACCATTTTTAACAACATTCATAATAGCTTGCTTCAATTTCGTCTTATCACCGATCGTATAAAGACTTTCAGAAATCTCAACTTGCAAATATACACCTTGCATCGCTGCAAATGATGACATAAGAGTTGTCATTTCAATTAATTGAGCGGATAAGCAAATGTGTTCTTTTTTCTCAATTTGCGGCCTTGCTAAATTCAAATAATCTGAAATAATTTGTTCTGCCCGATCCAATTCGGCTAATACGAGACGCATATAATCCTTATTCTTCACATCTTCCGTACTTTCTAACAATTGAATAAAACCACGAACAACAGTGAGCGGATTTCGAACCTCATGTGCAACACTTGCTGCCAATTCACTTACAATATTAAGCTTTTCTGACTTTTGCATCTCTGTACGTAATATTGCATTTTCGTTTAAATATTCTGTTAAGTACACTTGAAATACCATAGTCATAACCATAATAAGCGAAGCAAATATATATCCGCTATATAAGTGTGAAATGTGTGGTGTAAACCCCGTTTCTAACAGAACGTTAATCATACCAATCACTAAAGAAACAAGTACGTACAATGATGAAATCATAAATGCTAAAATTAGCTTCTTATCCCTTGAAAATAGAGACCATTTCTTTGATAAAAATAATGGAACTATTAATAGAAATATTACTTCTATTACCGGAAGAAGGCTCATTCCCTTTAGCGCCCATTCATATGCAACAAAAATAACGGCCGGGATTAAACCAACAATTCCACCATATAAAAAACCACTAACAATCGGGATTGGGTGAAAATTATACCCACAAATGTCACCAAAACAAATAGAGTATGTCATGGAGAGAATGAGTGTAATACTGGATAAAAACATAATAAAGTAGCGGTTCGGCTTCGGAGGCATTTCTTGATAACGATTTAAACGAATCGCTTCATATAAAAATAGTGGCAAAATAATGATGGCAATTTGGATCATTAAATCACGGATCAGCTCCATAGCCTCTCATCCCCTATATGTATTTTGATATGATTATATCATTTTACGGGTTCATTTGTTTTAAAATTTTGATTTTTCTTAACGTATTTGTTAATTCTTTGTTAACAGCACATAATAATTGTTACAGATTTTCGAAATGAATGTAAACCCTGTACCAAATTTCTGCCTGACAGTATACAATGAATACGGATTACAAAGAAAATAAAAAATACTTCATGAGACGGACAACTATAGCAAAATACAGCATATAATCCATACTATCTATGTTTACAAATAAGTGATCATTATTTTAGTAGGAGGAAGATAAATATGGCGGGTACTACGCTTGTTTTAAAAGAAGAAAATTTGGTCGTTCTAGAAAATGTTGAAAAATCAGTATATGAAGAGTTACAGCATAAAACCGGAGAAGAAAATTGCACATGTGCTGTGAATGAATCAGTTGTTCACCTTGGCAAAGTATCCTCTGTACTTTGGAATGAAGATGAAATAGATTGGGAGTACGGATATTAAAAAGTCGCTTACAGCGGCTTTTTTTCTATTATCCCTCTCTTTCTACATAACATATACGCAAGCGAAATCATAGAAAATATGTTAAAATGAACTTAATTTTCAAACGGAAGAAAGGGAGATACAATGGAACAATTCATTAACCCTAGAGTGAAGGACATCCAAATTTCTGGAATCCGTCAATTCTCTAACATGATTCAAAACTATGATAATCTTATCTCTTTAACAATTGGACAACCCGATTTCCCTACGCCTTCTCTCGTAAAAGAAGCGGCAAAACGGGCTATTACAGAAAATTATACAAGCTATACACATAACGCTGGTTTACTAGAATTACGCAAGGCAGCTTGTAACTTTGTAAAAGATAACTACGATTTACAGTATTCACCTGAAAACGAAACCATCGTTACAATCGGTGCTAGTGAAGCAATTGATATTGCATTCCGAACGATTTTAGAGCCAGGAACAGAAGTTATTTTACCTGCCCCTATTTATCCAGGATACGAACCAATTATTCGATTATGCGGTGCTACACCTATTTTTATCGATGTTCGTGAAACTGGCTTCCGTTTAACAGCCGAAGCGCTAGAAAATGCTATTACAGAAAAAACAAGATGCGTCGTACTGCCGTATCCTTCTAATCCAACTGGTGTAACTTTATCAAAAGAAGAATTACAGGATATTGTAACTGTTTTAAAAGATAAAAATATTTTCGTCCTTTCTGATGAAATTTATAGCGAACTTGTATATGAACAAAAGCATACATCTATCGCTCATTTCCCAGAAATGCGTGAAAAGACTATCGTCATTAACGGTTTATCAAAATCTCATTCTATGACTGGCTGGCGTATCGGTCTATTATTCGCACCAAGCTATTTAGCAGGACATATACTAAAAGTTCATCAATATAACGTAACGTGTGCTACTTCAATCGCTCAATATGCTGCAATTGAAGCATTAACAGCTGCTAAAGATGCACCAAAAATGATGCGTCATCAATACAAGAAACGCCGCGATTATGTATATAATCGACTCATTCAAATGGGCTTAACAATTGAAAAGCCAACAGGTGCATTTTACTTATTCCCATATGTTGGTCATTTAACATCTTCATCATTTGATTTTGCACTTGACCTTGTCAAAGAAGCTGGACTAGCTGTCGTTCCTGGAACTGCATTTTCTGAATATGGTGAAGGCTATCTTCGCTTGTCCTATGCGTATAGTATTGAAACTTTAAAAGAAGGCTGTGATCGATTAGAGGCCTTTCTACAACAAAAAGCTAAGAGTTAAACTCTTAGCTTTTTGTTGCATAATGATCGCAAGTTTGGCGCTTTAGTAATTTATGAGGAATAATAATACACTTTGCGGTAGACTCTGCATTCTCTACTTTATCCACTAAAGCTTTTGCTGCTTCATATCCTAGTTGATAAATATTCACATCAACTGTCGAAAGTGGCGGACTCGCAATTTCTGATAATAAAGCATTGTTAAAGCTTATAATGGAAACATCCTTTGGTACAACGAATCCTTTTTTAGAAAGAGCACTTAACACACCAAGTCCAATTAAATCATCCGTTGCCACAATTGCTGTCGGTGGTTGCTGTAGTCCCATTAACTCCTCAACGGCTTGTTGACCACTTTCCCTCGAAAAATCAAAATGTAAAATATACTCTTTTGGTAATACAATGTCCGCTAATTTTAAAGCATCACTCATACCAGCCAAACGATCTCTCGTTACAAGTAAATCGGATCCACCGCCGATGAACGCGATTTGTTTATGACCTAATGAAATCAAATATTCTGCTACTTCTCTTGCAGCTGTATAATTGTCATTATCTACATATGTAATTTCATCTTTTCGATCATACGGTTTCCCAATTAAAACAAACGGGAAATTTTGTTTATGCAAATATTGAATAATCCGATCATTCTCTCTTGAATATAAAAGAATAATGCCACCAATTTGGCGCCCCTGTACCATCTTTACAACACCATTAAAAATTTCATCTTCCGTTTCACCTGTCGACATATAAAGCGCATACCCTTCTACATGTGCAAATGAACTAATTCCTCTTATAACTTCTGGGAAAAACGGATTTTGAAAAGCTTTACTTGCAGAACTTGGCATAACAAGACCAAGTGTTTTTGTTGTTTGGTTAGCTAGGTTTCTTGCGTTTAAATTGGGATGATACCCTAGTTCACTCATTACTTTCCGAACACGACGCTTTGTTTTTTCACTTATACTTGGATTATCAGCAATTACACGAGAAACGGTAGATGGTGCTACATTCGCCTTCTTCGCCACATCTTTAATTGTAACTGTCATAAAAATCCCCCTCCTCTCACTTCTCTGCCATTTTGTTATATATTTTAATCTTGCACCCGTTGCAAGTAATAGGAGAAGTCATAAACTTTCATTGATTCTATCTTGTAATACCTATCATATTCTCCCTCTCCATGTATTGTAAGGGATATAGCTCTTTTTTCCTATACTATAATATACTATTTATTTCACTTCTTTTCATATGTGATGTCAAATCTCTTTTCATCTCCCTATAAAATTTTTTATAGGGAGATGAAAAGAAAAATGGGACGTAACGTCCCATTTTTCATCCTTTCGTACCTCCAGCAGTTAAACCAGAGATAAAGTATTTTTGTAGTGATAGGAATAAAATTGAAATTGGGATTGCAATCAATACTGAACCCGCTGCGAACGTTGTAAATTCATTACCAAATTTCTTCGCTACCATTTCATATAACCCAACTGCTAACGTATAATTTTCTGGTGTGCGCAAAATAACACTCGCTAAAATGAAATCTGTAAATGGACCGATGAAAGTGAATAACGCCACAACCGCTACGATTGGCTTTGCAAGTGGCATAATGATTTGCCAAAAAATACGGAAATGTCCTGCCCCATCCATACGAGCTGACTCATCCAATTCTTTCGGAATCGTATCAAAATATCCTTTCATAAGCCATGTATTCATTGGAATTGCCCCGCCTACATAAATTAAAATTAATGCAAGGTGCGTATCGATTAACCCTGTTAACTGTGCTAATACGTATAGAGCGATTAGCGCCGCAAAGTTTGGAATCATTTGCAGAATTAAAAATGTTAATAAACCATTTTTTCTTCCAACAAAACGGTATCTTGAAAATGCATAAGCAGTAAAACTAATTGCTAACACTGAGAAAATCATCGTTATAACACTTACTTTTAATGTGTTTTTATACCATAGTAAATAATTACTATTCTCTAAATCTAATAACTTACGATAATGATCTAACGTTGCATTTTGCGGAATAATACTTGATCCAGATAAACTATCACCCGGATTAAACGATGAGCCAATAATCCATAATAATGGATAGAAAATGATGGCACACATTACGAAAATAACGAGATAACTTAATGAGAGACGTAACATCTTTTGTCTTTTAATATTCATTTACATCATATCCTCTTCTTGGAATGATTTTGTTCTCTTAAATTGCCATAACGCAACTGTAATAACGATTAACGATAAGATCATTGTAAGAGCTGCCGCTTTCCCGTACTGCGCCGAAGTCATCGTTAACTTATAAATCCATGAAATTAAAATATCTGTTCCACCTGCGTCTTGTCCAGCTACAGCAGGACCTCCGCCGTTAAATAGATAGATGATACTAAAGTTATTAAAGTTAAACGTATATTGCGTAATTAATATTGGTGCTGTTGCATATAGAACAAGTGGCAATGTAATTTTACGAAACTGTTGCCAAGCTGTAGCTCCATCTACTGTAGCAGCTTCATATAACTCCCCTGGAATCGATTGCAGTATACCTGTTGTCATTGCAAAGACGAACGGGAATCCAAGCCACGTTTGAATCATAATTAAAGCAATTTTTGCCCAAAATGGATCTGTCATCCAAGCAATCTTTTCAATTCCAAATAAAGCTAATACTTGATTGTTAATTGCTCCAAATGTCTCATTAAACATACCAGAGAAAACAAGAATAGATACGAATGCTGGAACCGCCCACGGTAAAATGAAGATTGTTCGAATAATTGCCTTCCCTTTAATACCAGGCTGATTTACGATAATCGCTAAGAAAATACCAAGCGCAACTTGTAATGTCGTTGCAACGAATGTCCAAATGACAGTCCAAGAAAATACGCTTAAAAATGTCTCTCTCCACATCGGTAATGTAAAGATATCAATAAAGTTTTTGAAGCCCACCCAATCTACTAATTTAGCTGGAGGAGAGTGGTATAAATCATAATTCGTAAATCCAATTAAAATTACGAAGATGATTGGAAATACAACTACAAAGATAAGTAATAGAAAACCTGGTGAAACCATTAAATATGGAAAACCTTGATCTAGTAAATTACGGTATTGCTCTTTTACAGAGTTTAAAGGTGTTCCTATATCACGTTTCTTCCCGTTTTGGTATGCATCATATAAATTAAATGCATATATTCCGAGTCCAAAAACGATGACGATGAGTGCCAAGATTCCTTCTACTAATAGAAAGACAGAATGATCACGTGGAACTTCTGTACCTAGCGTTACAATTCCCCATAATCCCATATTTAATAAATCAGCAAAGGCTACAATAAATGAACCTGTTAATACTAGAAAAATAAGCCCTTTTACAAATTGCTTATTATACATTTGGCCCACGCCTGGAATGATAGATAACATGGTTGCCATTTTCCTATACTTTGAACCGTTTAAACCGTTTGCTGGTTCCATAGATGTTTGCATGTTCCTTCCCCCTTTTTTTTGGGAGAGAATTCATGCCCCTCATATGAGAGGCACGAATTTCACCTTATTTTTTCTTACTATGATTTGCCTCAATATTACCTTTAATTTGCTTCACTGCATTGTCAAGTGCTGCTTTTGGTGCCTCTTTTTCCGTAACAACTAATTGAAGCGCATCTCCAGCTGGTTTCCATACTTCTTGCATTTCTGGAATGTTCGGCATTGGAATTCCATTTTCAGATTGTGTTGCAACTGCTTTTGCAGCTTCATTATCTTTAATGATTGGATCTTCCATTACTGCTTTTACTGGAGGAATTTCTTTTGTTTTCTCAAATCGAATTTTTGCGTTCTCTTCATTTGTTACCCATTCAGTGAACTTTGTAGCTAAATCATTTTGTTTAGAGAAACTTGTTACATGCCACCCTTTAACCCCAACAAATGTTTTCATTGGTTGACCGTTTGGTAATTTTGGCATTGGAGCAACGCCATAATCAATTCCGTTCTTTTCCATTGCTTGGAACGCCCATGGACCATTCATGATAGATGCTGCTTTTCCTTCGTTAAATAGTCCATCAGCAGCAGGTCCACCCGATTCACCGATAATACCTTTCGGGAATAACTTTTCTTTGTACCATTTTTGAAGATATTCAGCACCTTGTACTGCCCCACTATTATTTAATCCAACATCACTTGCATTTGGCTTTCCATCTTTTTCACCAAACACATAACCACCCATACCTGCCATGAATGCATTAGCAAAGTAGAAGTTATCTCCTAGTGTTAAAAATCCATACTTGCCATCCTTCGTAAATTCTTTTGAGAAGTTAAACAGCTCGTCCATCGTTTCTGGTGCTTTTGGCATTAATTTTTTATTGTAAATAAAGACTGGTGTCTCAATTGCTTTTGGTAAACCATATAATTTCCCGTTATATGTCTGTGCTTCTATTGATGATTCAGTAAATCTGCTCTTCACAGCATCATCAGCTTTCACTTCAGAAAGTAAACCTTCTGTTACTGCGTTTCCAATTTGATCATGTGGCAATGTTACAACATCTGGTCCCGTCCCCGCTGGTCCATCAAGGCGTAACTTCTTCACTTGATCTGTCATTTGCATTTCAACGACTTTTACTTTTACTTTATATTTTTCCTCAAAACTTTTCACTGCTGGTTCTAAACCAACACCTTTTTTATCATCTTCCCAAACGAGAAGGTCGTAATCTTTCTTCGCTTTACTTTCTTCTTTCTTCCCTGAATCTTTCGGTCCACATGCAGATAACATACCAATTGATAATGCTGAAACCGTTAATAATGATAATGCTTTCTTCATCCCAAAAACCTCCCTAAATTGTATATGTACCTTACTAATTGAAAACGTTTGCATTAAATGGTTTAATAGAAGCACAAACAATATCTCAATCTATGAAAACGTTTGCGCTATTTGTCTATCATTATACATTCTTTTATTCATTTTGCAAATATTAATTTTAAAATATTATTACTACACTCCTTATACATTGACTTTATATGAAATGAATACTACTCTTATAAGCAATATTAAAGCTATGCAAAAAGCAATCGTTTGCAACATATACTTTATTATTATACTTAAGGGAACAATATGCATGGAGATATTAAAGGGGGATTTTCTATATGCTTAAAGAAGCTATTTATCATAGGCCAAAAGATAATTACGCATACGCTTACGATAAAAAAACGATTCATATCCGAATACGTACGAAAAGAGAAGATGTTCAAAGCGCCACTCTTATTTACGGTGATCCTTATGAATGGAAAGACGGGAAATGGATTACATCAAGCACACCGATGAAAAAAACTGGTTCTACTGCATTGTTTGATTATTGGTCCATTTCCATCGAGCCTAAATTTAAGCGCTTACGTTATGGATTCGAATTAAAAAATGATACAGAAACGCTTATTTATGCAGAGCGAGGATTTTTTTCCAGTATTCCAAATGATGACGTTGGTAACTTTTTCTGTTTGCCATTTATTCATGCAAATGATGTGTTTCAAGCACCTTCTTGGATTAAAGACACCGTTTGGTATCAAATTTTCCCAGAACGGTTCGCTAATGGAGATCGTGCACTAAATCCAGAAAACACTCTTCCTTGGGGAAGCGCTGAGCCAACTCCAACTAATTTTTTCGGCGGAGATTTTGCTGGTATTATTCAAAACCTCGATTACCTTGTTAAGCTTGGAATTTCGGGAATATACTTCACACCTATTTTCAAAGCACATTCAAACCATAAATATGACACAATTGACTACATGGAAATCGATCCGCAATTCGGGACGAAAGAAACGTTCAAAGAACTCGTTCAGGCATGTCATACACACGGTATAAAAGTAATGCTCGATGCCGTGTTTAATCATAGTGGATACTTTTTCGATAAATTCCAAGACGTACTAGAAAACGGTGAGAAGTCTGCTTATAAAGAGTGGTTCCATATTCATGAATTTCCAATTGTAACGGAGCCACTCCCGAATTATGATACTTTCGCGTTTACACCGTATATGCCTAAATTAAATACAGCACACCCAGATGTAAAAGAATACTTACTTGAAGTAGGGCGTTATTGGGTAAGAGAATTCAATATAGACGGTTGGCGCCTTGATGTAGCAAATGAAGTAGACCACAGCTTTTGGAGAGAATTCCGAAGTGAGATAAAGGCATTAAATCCTGAAGTATATATTTTAGGAGAAATTTGGCACGATGCACTTCCATGGCTACAAGGAGATCAATTTGATGCTGTAATGAGCTACCCTGTTACAAACGCTCTACTGTCTTACTTTGCTAATGATTCCATTAAAGCAAATGAATTTATGAAACAAATTACAGAATCTCTACATTCCTACTCTATGAATGTAAATGAAGCAGCGTTTCATTTATTAGACAGTCATGATACACCAAGAATATTGACAACATGTAACGGAGATAAAAATAAGTTACAGTTACTTTATGTATTCCATCTTTCCTTCATCGGCTCTCCTTGTATTTATTATGGAGACGAAATTGGTATGGACGGTTGTATGGACCCAGATTGTCGCAAATGTATGGTTTGGGATACGAAAGAACAAGATCATCTATTATTTACACATATACAAACATTAATTTCATTACGAAAGCAATATAAAGCATTTGGAGGACATGGTACTTTCCAATTCATCGAAGCAAATGATGAACATAATTATATTTCTTATACGAAAACATATGAAGATGAAACTATCTTTTTCGTTTTAAATCCGACTAACAGTGATGTTACAGCTTCACTCCCTCTCCATGTTACTGGAAAGAAAATTATTAACATTTATACAAACGAAGAATTTTCAGCGGAAGCAAGTGTATTACAAGTTACACTTCCTCCATATGGATTCTCAATCTTAAAATGGTAATAAAAAATCCTTATGCCAAGGTGTGGCATAAGGATTTTTCTTATTTTAATTTAAATACCATCGCTTCATATGGACGTAATACAATGTTATCTATCGATCCACTCTCTACGTCGTAATTGTGTATTAATAACTTTGATTCACTATAACTAATGTCCTTAGGCAATTCAAATACACATTCTTCCGCCGTAAAGTTTGCAATAACAAGAAGTTTTTCTTCTTCATATGTTCTTACGTATGCAAAAATAGAAGGATTATTATCTAATATTAAATCATATGATCCGTACACAACTATTTCATTATTTTTGCGTAGGTCAATTAATTTTTTATAGTAATAAAAAATTGAATCTTTATTTT
Source organism: Bacillus sp. M5A3_1b (assembly GCF_053345335.1). Classification (NCBI taxonomy): domain Bacteria; kingdom Bacillati; phylum Bacillota; class Bacilli; order Caryophanales; family Bacillaceae; genus Bacillus; species Bacillus sp. M5A3_1b. Next base: position 334,269 of record NZ_JBKEZY010000001.1, read on the forward strand.
GGATCGCTTGTTTCACATTGATTTCTTTGTAATTAGGGTTTACCGTAATCCAAGGCTCACCTGTTGTGAATCCAGCATGATCTTTATCATCCCACTGCATCGGTGTTCTAGCATTATCTCGGCCTTTTATATAAATAGACTGCATTACTTTATCTATATCTTCACCGTGCTCTATCACTTTTTCCTTATACATATTTAATGTTTCAATATCTCGATATTCATCAATCGATTCAAATCGAACGTTCGTCATTCCGATTTCTTCTCCTTGATAAATATATGGTGTTCCTTTCATCATATGAAGCACCGTCGCTAACATTTTCGCAGATTCAATGCGATACATTCCATCATTACCAAAACGAGATACAACGCGTGGCTGATCATGGTTATTCCAATACAGGCTATTCCACCCTGTATGCTCTAATGCTTTTTGCCACTTCGTTAAATTCTCTTTTAAAGTAAGGAGTGAGCATGGTTTTACATCCCATTTTCCGCCTTCTCCCGAATCTAAATCCATATGTTCAAATTGGAATACCATCTGCAGTTCTTTTCGTTCTTCCCCAGTATACATTTTCGCTTCTTCTGTCGTTACACCAGGCATTTCACCAACCGTCATAATATCATAATGAGATAATACTTCTTCATTCATTTCATGTAAATATTTATGAATGTTTGGACCATTCATAAAATGCTTATGACCTGAAACATACCCCTCTTCTTCGGTTTCAACAGCTGGTAATCCCTCTTCTTTAGAAATAAAATTAATAACATCCATACGGAAGCCATCAATTCCTTTTTCTAACCAAAACTTCATCATTTCATAAACATCTTGTCTTACCTTTTCATTATCCCAATTTAAATCTGGCTGTTTTTTAGAAAACAGATGTAAATAATATTCATCTGTCATTTCATCATATTTCCATGCAGATCCACTAAAAGCTGCTCCCCAGTTGTTCGGCTCTTTTCCTTCTTTTCCAGGACGCCATATATAGTAATCTCTATATTTATTATCTTTTGATTTACGTGATTCAATAAACCAATTATGTTCATCAGAAGTATGGTTAACAACTAAGTCCATCATAAGTTTCATATTACGTTCATGCATTTCATGTAATAGCTCATCCCAATCTTCCATCGTTCCGAACTCATTCATAATTTTACAATAATCACTTATATCATAACCATTATCATCATTTGGAGATTCATAGACCGGTGATAACCAAATGACATCAACCCCTAATTCTTTTAAGTAATCTAGCTTTGAAATAATCCCACGAAGATCCCCAATACCATCACCGTTACTATCCATAAAGCTACGAGGATAAATTTGATATACTACACTTTCTTTCCACCACTGTTTTTCCATTATGCTACCCCATTTCATTAATAATTCGATTTTCTCTTTTTTAAGGCGCAAACGTTTTCATTAATGAATGATAACAGATTCTATCTTAATTTAAAATAGCGCTTACAACTTTTATTCTTATTTTTCTAAGAAAACATACGCAAATTACTAATATCCCTCTAATAAATGAAAACGTTTTATTTTTTTGTTTATTTTTTGAATCTATTAGTTTATAATGAACTCAAAGAAAACGTTTGCATAATTTTTTCTAGGGGGCAATACCATGGCAGAATTGAAATTAGAAAACATTTATAAAATATATGATAATAATGTAACAGCTGTAACAGATTTTAATTTACACATTCAAGATAAAGAGTTTATCGTATTTGTCGGTCCTTCTGGATGCGGAAAATCTACAACATTACGAATGGTGGCTGGACTTGAAGATATTTCAAAAGGAGAGTTTTCAATTGATGGTAAGCTAATGAATGATGTCCCTCCAAAAGATCGCGATATCGCAATGGTCTTCCAAAACTATGCTTTATATCCACATATGAGTGTGTATGATAATATGGCATTTGGATTAAAACTTAGAAAAATACCAAAAGATGAAATCGATCGTCGTGTGAAAGATGCAGCAAAAATTTTAGGACTGGAACAATATTTAGATAGAAAACCGAAAGCGTTATCTGGTGGACAACGTCAACGTGTTGCGTTAGGGAGAGCAATTGTTCGAGACGCGAAAGTGTTCTTAATGGATGAGCCTTTATCCAACTTAGACGCTAAATTACGTGTTGCAATGCGCTCAGAAATTTCTAAATTACATCACCGTCTTGGAACGACAACAATTTACGTAACACATGATCAAACAGAAGCAATGACAATGGCTTCACGTCTCGTTGTTATGAAAGACGGAAAGATTCAACAAATCGGAACTCCAAAAGAAGTATATGAAACACCTGAAAATATTTTCGTTGGTGGATTTATTGGCTCTCCAGCAATGAATTTCTTCCGTGGTAAATTGACTGAAACCGATTTCGTTATAGATAATTCATTAAAAGTCAAAGTAACTGAAGGAAAAATGAAGATGTTACGTGAACAAGGCTATGTAAATAAGGAAATTGTTTTAGGTATTCGTCCTGAAGACATTCATGATGAACTATTATTTTTAGAAGCTTCACAATCTACTGCCTTCACAACAAAAATCGAAGTTGCTGAGTTACTAGGTGCTGAATCTATTTTATATATGAAACTTGGAGATCAAGATTTTGCAGCACGTGTTGATGCAAGACATACATTTTCACCTGGAGATCAAATTAAACTAGCATTTGATATGAATAAAGCACATTTCTTTGATAGTCAAACTGAACAACGTATTCGTTAAAAAATAATTTCCCTCTGTATAACATACAAAAAAACCGTCCACATACTTTGAGGGCGGTTTTCATTATTATACGAGGGCTTCTACTGTATGAAATGATTGTCCTTTCGTGCCAATAATACCGAAAATCGGTAAGTCACTCAGCACCACTTCTTCTTGCTGTTTCATAAAAGATGACGTTAATTGTTTTATCTCTATCCAAACGTCATTAATACAAAGTACATTGGAATCGTTCTCTTGTTGGCGAGAAAAAATAGAATCTATTTTATATAAACCAGCATTTTGAAAAAGCATATCAATGCGACTAAATGCATTCAAAGTAATACTGATAACGCGTTGCCAATCTCCTTGCTTTCCCATATCATAGGATACAAAAAGTGCTTCTCCGCCTAGATCCGTAATTTCCTCCACTGTTGCCTGTCCACTTTCTTGATCAATGTCCGTCACAATTACTTTTGCGCCTTGTTTAGCCAACAAAAGAGCTGTATTACGTCCAATACCGATGCCACCGCCAGTTACGATAGCAACTTTTCCTGCAAGCTTCATTTTCATTACCCCTTCTATAAGTCTTACCGTCATTCAGTATACTCCTTTATGAGATTAGTCTGCAAGCAAGAAAAGTTTCTCATTAACTTGTAAGCGATTACTTTTTTACTCCTTCTTTTTTCTTACTATTACGCTGATCGAAAACTAAACCGATAAAAATTAAAATCCCCCAAAAGATTACGCTACCCCCAGTCATTTCAATTTCCCCCTTATTATATAAAGTGAAACTTTAATCAGTGGGGGTTTTGTTCATCCCCCACTGATTATTAGTTGAACCAATCGGACGTTTACGGACAGTTGATCTCCCACCTAACTTCTTTGCTTCAACTGAATTTTGAGGTGGGAGTTTTACTGTCCGTTAACGCGGGATAAAGATATTATTTTAATCATTATAACATTTTCTTAATTTTCAATCTATTAAAATCAAAAATGATATGGATTAACTTTTTCTTATTATATATCCTTTAAAATATATTTATATAATAAAAAAAGACCTTCTTATTTTATGTATAAAAAGGTCTCTGTTTTATTATACAAGACTTATCACTTTTGTTTTTGTAATTAAATCTTGAAAACCACAATTATCTTTGCGGAATAACATCATATATACGTTACATAATATCGGAATTCCAAGTAGCAATATGTTCGGTAATAACAATACAAAAAATCTTATAATTAATGTTTGTAATGTTAACTTTTCACTCTTCAATGAAATTAATTTTATTCTCGTTACCTTTTTACCAAGTGTAACACCGTTCCAAATAAAGGGTACCAAAATAAAATATATCGCCATTAATATAAAAACTACTGCGAGATCATATCTATAATCACCAAAACTAATATTAAAGCGATTAAAAATAGCACTATAATTTCCGGTCATAATAGCTACTACTGCACCATACATAACCGAGATTAAAAACATGTCAATTAGGGAAGCACCTATGCGATTCATTACAAGCGCTGGACGATGCATCTTTAACTTCATTTTATGTCGACTCCTTCATATCCTTCTTTACCCGTCTCATCGTACCACTTCTAAAAAACATTGTAAACTAGCGTTTCTCTTACTTTTCTTGTACAATGTGTTACAACAGCATTGTAAAGGAGGTTCCCATATTGAAAAAATGGATAATCCTATTCGTCGCATTCCTATTAGCCGGTTGTGCTGGAAATACAAATCATATAACTTATACGATTAACGATGAATACGAACTCATACGTACTTCTGGAAATGCATTTGAACTTTTCCCATCGCAAGATGCTGTATATGCCACACAATACATTCCTGCAAAAATTACAGACATAGCTTGGGATGATAAATACATTATTGCAAAACAAATTGAGGAAAAGTCAGATCCGAATAACCCTGACGGAGCAATTGCAAATAAAAAAAGTGAGCATTATTGGATTATTGACGTAAAGCATAATAAACGTTTTGGTCCTTATAATGAAAAGCAATTTAATGAACAAAAAGATGCATTTAAAATTAAGGTACCTTTTCAAAATGTAGATTCATACATAAAAGAAAAGAAAAAACAGTCAGCATAATATTTTTAATGCTGACTGTTTTTTCTTTTATGTTTTTAAAAATCCCCTACTCAGAAAGTGAGATATTAAAAGTTTGTGCCTCTTTTACAACATCTTGCGTTTCTGTATCTGCTGCGACTACATTATCTGTTGTAAACTTAATATCCTTTACCTTTTCTTTTCCATCATCAAGTATTAAGCCGATAATACCATCTCTTGTTTCACCAGGCTTATAGTCTTCCCTTGATACATTTTTTGTACCAACGAGCGTATCTTCATCATATAAAAAGTTTTGAGTTGCTACTTTAAAATGTTGCTTATCATTAATCGTAACATCATTCATAGAGAAAAATTGCATATTTTTATTCCCGCTATTTTCCACCTTATATGTAATTTCAACGTAACGAATCGTATCACTAATCTCTGTACCACTTATCGATGCATATAACTCCGCATCTTCTTGACTTACTTTATCTCCTAATCTACGCTTTACTTCTTCAGGAGTTAATGCCGTAAATACTTTTAATGCATTTTTTGCATCTTTACTCATCTGCGATAAAGAGATTACTTTTACATCTTGTATGTGAATTTTCATTGGTGCTACTTCAAATGTTTGATTTACAGATTGAATCTGTTCTAACTTAAAAGTACCCCACCCTGTTTCTTTCACTTTTTGTCCTACTTTTTTCAGCTCACGCCCACCATATTCTTTTGTTTCAGGAATAGATTCTTTCTTCTTCGGTTCAACTTTCTTTTCTTCTTGATGGAAGCAACCACTTAACATAAGAAGAAAACTACATAAAACAAAAATATTTTTCCATGCTTTCATCATATAATTTCTCCTAACACTATCATTCATTAATATAAATTAGTCCTTTGCTTTGTAGACTATAGAAACAATGAGAATTCCACAAAAGGAACTTGTCAGTCCAGATACTATTATACCCCCTATTTGAAAAATATGAAAATAGGGATCTACGAATGCGTGAACGATAAATACTAGAGCTGCGAAAATGATTGCCGAAACCCAATACTTCCTTTTTTCTGAAGCTATCATAATATCTTTCCCTGTTTCATCTTTATACTTCCATAGTACGTATAATAGTAATAAGAAACCAACACATGTACTCCCGTGTTGCATATATTTATACACCGGGATACTATGTAATCCTCTTTGTAACAATGGTATCTTCGTAACAAAATAGCCTGTATTATGAGTAAATGCATCCCAAACGACATGCGTGAGCATACCAAATAAAGCAGAATAGCAAAATACAAAGAAATCCTTCCATGTATGAAGCCCCCACCTCTCATCTACTGCATATGCAAAATAGCCAGCAAATGGTTTAGGTAAATGTGTTATAAACGGCTTTTTTAAAATGTAATGATACATATATGCTAACAGAAATACAAGTGGCAAATTTAAATATAAGAATCCAAGCCATGTATGCCCAATAACACCATACGGTCTAAAGTGTAAAAAATATTCAAAATCAGGCGCCATACTGCCTAATATAAGAGCCGTTACTGAAATATATTGAGAACGCTTTTTCACAAAAGGAAGAACTGCTGCTGGATGCGCAAATGTAAACGGCATGTTTTAACTCCTTTTCATATCTTCAATAGAATACCATCTATCATAACGAGAGAATTGATCTTGATGCAATATTTATTTTCACATTGGAATATGATAGTTTACATGTTATAATCCACATAAATATTCAGAAAATAAGGAGAGGTTCACGTGTCATTAACACTTGCCTTTTTTCTCATTCTGCTTATCTTCTTTGTACTTACATACATCGGCTTTTTTCTGTGGAAGCACTTAAAAATTATAAAATATATGCCTGCTCTCGTTGGTTTTATAAGCGTTCTTTTTATTTTCATATGGAAGAGAATGACTTTAGGCTGGGAAGGTCTTGGCTTTGGCGCACTTCAATATACAATACTATTTGCAAGCTGTCTTACCCTTGTATTTGCTGCTTTTTTAGAATCAAAATCCGTTATGAATTGAGGTTTATATATTGATTGACGTACCCTTTTTAAAAAATGTCACATTAAAAAAAGAAAATATCCCTAGTTTTTCCACATATCCTTACTGTCTACCCGCTATCCGAACTTTACAATCACTTGCCTTCCATCCAAATGTAACATTCATTATTGGAGAAAACGGAACGGGAAAATCAACATTACTCGAAGCAATTGCAATCGCTTTAGGATTTAATGCAGAAGGTGGAACGAAGAATTTCCGCTTTAGCACAAACGATTCACATTCATCTTTACATGAATACCTTCGAATTTCTAAAAGTTTCAATACACCAAACGACGGTTTCTTTCTTCGTGCTGAATCATTTTATAACGTTGCTTCTTATATTGATGAGATGGATGCTGATCTAGAAGCACGCGGGAATCCAGTTATTGACTCATATGGTGGTATCTCACTACACAAACAATCACACGGCGAATCATTCTTTTCCTTATTTATGAACCGTTTTTCAGGACAAGGTTTATACATTTTAGATGAGCCTGAGGCCGCTCTATCACCAATGAGGCAACTTTCCATGCTTATTCGAATGCACGAACTAGCGAAACAAGGTTCACAATTTGTTATCGCGACGCACTCTCCTATTTTAATGGCTTATCCTGAATCCACTATATATTCTTTAACACAAGAAGGGATTCATGAATCCACATTAGAAGAAACCGAGCATTACCAAACGACAAAACTTTTCTTTGAAAATCGTGATCGATTATTTCATCATTTATTTGATTCTTAATAAAAAAGAAGCAGCGATTGCTGCTTCTTTTTTATAGTGCTTCTATAAATAATGCTACCCCAATACCGCCACCGACGCATAGAGAAGCAATTCCTTTTTCTAAACCGCGTCTCTTCAATTCATGAATTAAACTTACAGTAATACGAGCTCCTGTACAACCGATTGGATGTCCAAGTCCTACACCGCTACCGTTTACATTCACTTTTTCACGGTCTAAACCTAATTCTTTCTCTACAGCTAGGTATTGAGCCGCGAAAGCTTCATTAATTTCCAGTAAATCAGCATCTTCTAATGACCAATCTACTTTTTCTAACCCTTTACGAATTGCTGGTGCTGGTCCAATACCCATAATTTTCGGATCTACTCCAGCTACTGAATATCCAACAATTCTAGCTAACGGTTGTAAGCCTTTTTCTTTCGCTTTTTCTTCGCTCATTAATACTAGAACCGCACTTCCATCATTAAGGCCAGATGCATTCCCTGCCGTTACAGATCCATCTTTACGGAAAGCTGGTTTTAATCCTGCTAATTTTTCCGCTGTAATATCTGCACGTGGATGTTCATCCTTCGAAAATACTATTTCTTTTCTACGTTCTTTTATCGTAATAGGAACAATTTGCTCGTCAAAATATCCAGACTCGATTGCTTGCAGTGCCAATGTATGACTACGAAGCGCAACTTCATCTTGTTCCTCTCTTGTAATTTCATATTGGTCAACTAAATTTTCAGCCGTTTCACCCATCATAATATGGTGAATCGGATCTTCTAGTACTTCCCACACCGTATCACGAATTTCTCCGTGCTGTAGACGTTGTCCCCAGCGGTGCTGTTTTAATGCATAAGGGCTTGAACTCATTGCTTCTACTCCACCTGCAATAACAACATCACTTACACCTAATTGAATTTGCATTGCAGCTGACATAATTGCTTGCATACCTGAAGAACATTGGCGTTGGATTGTATAACCCGTAACTGTGTCAGGAAATCCTGCCGCTAATGCAGCTGTTCTTGCAGTATTTGCTTCATCAGTTCTTTGAATACAATGACCTAAAATTACTTCATCAACTTCGTGTGGTTCTACCCCGCCTCGTTTTACAGCTTCCTGAAGTACAGGAACCGCTAATTCTACTGGCGTTACATTTTTTAGCGCTCCTCCAAAAGTTCCAATTGGCGAACGAACTGCAGCTGTAATAACAACATTATGCATTTTGCACTTGCCCCTCTCTTATGTACCCTAGTCAGTTTTTAGGTGAAATTCCATAAGATGTATGTCTACATCTATCATACTATAAACATACTAAAAAATCAAAATATTTAATATAATAAAAATAGAAGGAATTAACCTTCTATTCTGTTAATGCATATAGAAATTTTTGTAAAATTTTCTCTGTCGTTTCATTCAATTTTGGTAACTTATCTACCGGAAAATATTGAAGCTTCAATCCCTCATGATCAAGCCTTAATTCTCCACTCACATGATGCCCCTGATACAGATGAATAACATTAAAAATTTCATCCCCATTAGGATAACGGAAATATACTTCCTTTCCTGATAAGACACCTAGAAATTGCATTATTTTTGCAGTTAATCCCGTCTCCTCGAATAATTCTCGGCGAGCAGTTTCTTCCGTCGTTTCTCCTAGTTCCATCGCGCCGCCAGGTACACCCCAATCATATGTATCTGAACGATATTGAAGCAATACTTCCTGATTATCATTTAGTATAATTATTGCTGATCCAACGAGAATAAGTGGTCTTGTCCCAACAACTTTGCGTAACTCTTCAATATACCCCATTATGTAAATTCTCCTTTCCTCACCCTCCCTTATCATAACAAAATTCTTCTCCTTTTGTTGATGTAATTTCCAAGAAAAAAAGGAAGCTTTCGCTTCCTTTTTTCCATTTTTATTTCTTAAAACTTTCATATTTTACAGCTTCAAAAGCTTCTTCAATTTCATCATTACGATAATGAACGTATGTAAAACGCCCTAATTCTACTAATCTTGCTATTTCTTGTAACGCTTTATGTTGCTCATATGTTTCCTCCAGCTTAATATGTACATAAAACTTCATTAATGGATGTTCATATAAAGGTTCTCCCACCTCTACATATACATCTTCAACCCCTTGTACAACTCTTACGTAACTCGCAAATTGATAAAGTGCCTCTCTGTCTGAAACGATTTTTAATGTATACATATATTCTCCCCCTTTTCTTTACTATATCAAAAAGATGACCACACCATGTTATAGAACTATGAAATTTTTTCGACTTGTAATAAACAAGGCTTTTATCCATACATAGGGTCTTTTCCCAACATATATTATAGAAAGAATTTTTTCAGTTGAGGTGTTCCTTATGGATCCATACGTCAATATATGTATTTGCATTACTCCAGGCGCCGATATTTCTGATGACCGTATCGCAAAAGATTTAGCAGTTGCAGAATCAATTTGGCACCCCATTACATTTCAAATTAAAGACGTAATTATTTTAAATGAACTTTTTCGTTTTTCTGACCGTGAAATTAGTTATAAAAATTCTATTCAAAGTCAGGAAAAATTAGCATCCTTTTTCCAAACATGTGTAAATGAAGCTCCTGAATGCGACCTTTACATTTGTTATATTGGCAGTGATTATTTCAAAGAAACAGCCGTAATTGCCTGCGCGTACTCTTTAGCCAAACAACAGCAACTTACTGGTTATATCGTTTTAACAAATTCGGCTGCTCCCATGAAAAATATATATACGCTCGCTCACGAAGTCGGTCATATTTTATTTACAAGACGTGTTCACGGAAAACTTACTCACGCAGATCCTCATTCCCTAACTGGCTCGGAGCACCATCCTTCTCCAACAAATCTTATGTACCCTATCGTACCTCGTCCTGAAAATGTTCATATTCAGTCTCTATTGACGAACGAACAAAAAGCACTCTCTTTACAAAGCTCTTTATTGCAAAGAAAAAAACAGTAACTGTCATGTTACTGTTTAAAATAATTTATTCCAATTAACAAACGATATACCGGCTGCTAGAAATAAAAAGAAGCAACTAAACATAAATGTAATACCTCTAAAAATCCCTATATAATATTTCTTTGGAAATAATTTTTTGCATATCCAAAGCAGCCCTTTTCCTATTAAACCGAAGAAAAAAACATAACCCGATGTGTCATCTAATAAAGTATCGAAATAATCATCGTGTACCTTTTTCGAAAATGCAGTATATAGCCCCAAAATCGTTAAACCTAAAAATATAGTAGACAATATACCTAGAAATATACTTTGCATGTTTGTTCCTCCTTAATAAAAAATTCAGCTCGTTCACTAGTAATATAAAACTAACTTATAGTCTTTTTCTCCTCATTTTTCAAAGACCATCGCATTAATACATATAAACTACCGTACAGAAGTAAAGGTTCTAACATTCCCCAGTATGGATTTTTCTCTCCCAATCCTTTAAATACAAACATAATGAATAGCGGGACAATAACAGCTAATATCCCAATCCAGCCAAGTATGTACGCTTCCCCAATTAACAGTACTAACAGGATAACTCCAGCTAGTATATAACTTTGTATAGTCGTTAATTGTAATACAGGTGTCCCGTACCATTTATTCAGAAACATTAATAATACTAGTAATAAAATTGGTAACAAAGATGCTACATAAAGAATGCTAAATTCTTTTATTTTGCTCTTAAATGATGACATTTTAAAAGCAAATATAATTCCTACAATCGTAATCATTAAAACAATTGGGTATCCAATCAATTGTACATTTGTTAATGTAAATTCATGATTTGGACTTTGAAATAAGATATTTGTAAGTAACCAATATCCGCCTATCCCAATTATCATCCCTAAAATACTCTTTATACTCCCACCTTTATCCTTCTCCATCTCTTTCGCCAATTCTTCCGCATACTCTTTTGGTGAATCACCAAATATATCCGTTACCGTCTTTCCCTCTTTCTCACCTTCTATTAAATGAAGTTCTGCATCTTCTAGAAAAGCATCCACATCTTCTTCTTTCATTCCTTTTGTTATTAAATATACTTTCGTATCGATTAAAAACTTTTCTCCTTCTTTAGAAATTTGCATGATAACCCCTCCCTTATTTAACCACTTCTCTTCTATTCGTCTTCATCATAATTTCAAGGAAAATTAAAATAAACAAACTTCCGTATAAACATATAATTTGAAATAACATTGGCACGAGATCTTCTGATGTAAATGTTTTAAACAGTAACATAATCGAAAGTGGAATAATTAAATATAAGTTTTTAAACCATCCTTCAAAATATATATTTATCGCTACTGTGATCATAAAAATAGCTCCGGCTAATATATAACTTTGCGTTTGGGTGAATGTAAACGTTTTGGTAGGATAGATTACATCTAATATCGTAACAGCCCCCATTAAAAACATTGGCGCTACCATAACTAAAAACCACATAGAAAACCACGTTTTTGTAAAGCTTGTTACGAAGGTCATTTTGCGAAGTAAAAAATTAGGACCTATAACAACTAAAATCAATGACAAACTATACCCAACGCACTGAATAAGCGACATCTGTAATAATCCGTTATTCACTATTAGGATAGAAGCAATAATCCAAAACGATACGATATTCATTACTGTAAAACCAATTTGCTTCCACGTTTCCTGTCTATCCTTTTCCATCACTTTTACAAGTTCATTTGCATATTCTTTCGGTGAACTTCCGAAAATATCTTCTACACTTTTCCCATCACTCTCACCCTCGATTAAATGAAGTTCTGCATCTTCTATAAAATTTTCAATATCGCTTTCTTTCACACCCTTTGCTGCTAAAAATAATCTCATTTCTAATAAAAACTTTCGTGCTTCACTTGATAACATTATTTTTTTCTCCCCTTCCCCTCAAGTAGACGCTCTACACTACTTTGCATCGCTTCCCAGCGATCCATAAATTCATTAAGTGCTTCCTCGCCTTTTTCTGTTAATGTATAATATTTTCGCTTTGGGCCAGATGGAGATTCCTTCATTACACTTGTTATTAATCCTTCCTTTTGCATTCGTATTAATAACGGATAAATACTTCCCTCACTCGCCATAGTAAAGCCATACTTTGCTAGTTTTTCACTCATTTCATAACCGTATATTTCACCTTCAGAAATAATAGCAAGTAAGCATCCTTCTAAAATCCCTTTCAGCATTTGACTTGTCGACATAACTCAAATCCTCCCACTATCTTGTTTTACAAGATAGATAAGCGTAAGTATCTTGCTTTACAAAATAGTATAGCAGAGACTATTTTGCAAAACAAGATAGCTAACAATATTTTTCCAAATCTTTGCAGGATTTTTATTATCCCCTCTCTAAATAGAGCAATATGAGAACTTTATTAGGAAGGGATGTTTTTCATCATGGTTACAAATCGAGTTGTTTTTTTAACAGGCGCTGCAAGTGGTATTGGTTATGAAATGGGAAACGCTTTTGCAAAAGAAGGTGCAAAAGTTGTCATTACTGATCGTCTTGAAGAACGTGCAAAAGAAGCTGCTGAACATTTACAAAAAGAAGGCTATCAAGCTATCGGTTTAAAATGTGATGTTACATCTGAAGAAGAAATTACCGCTGCAATTTCTCAAACCGTTACTCATTTCGGTTCATTACATATATTAATTAACAACGCAGGAATGCAACACGTTTCACCAATTGAAGATTTTCCAACTGAAAAGTTTGAACTACTTATTAAAATTATGCAAATCGCTCCTTTTATCGCAATTAAGCATGCCTTCCCAATCATGAAAAAACAAAAGTATGGCCGAATTATTAATGTAGCCTCCATTAATGGCCTCGTTGGATTTGCAGGAAAATCCGCCTACAATAGCGCGAAGCATGGCGTAATCGGATTAACAAAAGTTGCCGCTTTAGAAGGCGCTACTCACGGAATTACCGTTAATGCGCTTTGTCCTGGTTATGTCGATACCCCACTTGTACGTAATCAACTACAAGATTTAGCTACTACACGAAATGTACCACTTGAAAATGTTTTAGAAGATGTTATTTATCCACTTGTACCACAAAAACGCTTATTGCAAGTACAAGAAATTGTGGATTATGCTATGTTTTTAGCGAGTGAAAAGGCAAAGGGTATAACTGGGCAAGCCGTTGTTATCGATGGTGGTTATACTGCTCAATAAAGTGACGGCTTTTACTGCCCATTAATACGGGGTAAAAAATAAAGTTTGCTCAAGAAGAGCAAACTTTATTTTACTTTGTATCGCGAGGACCTTCCTACTTTAGTAATTGTTTAGGGAGTTTCTCGATTGCAACAATTACCCCATCTAATTTACTTTCAATACGATGGAGTAAATATAATGTTACAACAATCGGAAACCCTACATTACCTACTATCCTGATCCACTCTTCCATCTTTTCCGCCTCCTTCCATTATATAAATAAGGGAAAAGAAAACATTTAGGCATAAAGTGAAACTTTAATCAGTGGGGGTTTTCTTCATCCCCCACTGATTATTAGTTGAACCAATCGGGCTTTTACGGGCAGTTGACCCCCACCTAACTTCTTTGCTTCCGCTGAATTTTGAGGTGGGGGTCTTACCGCCCGTTAATGCGGGATAAAAAAACAAGCTATTATGTATTAGCTTGTCTTTCAAATAACGATGCAATTTCCCGTTTATAATCTCCGTGTATGATGCCTTTTTCAGTAATAATACCTGTAATTAATTCATTCGGTGTTACGTCAAATGCAGGATTATAAACATCAGTTCCAATTGGCGCCACTTGTTTTCCAAAAATTTTCGTAACTTCGGTTTCATCTCTTTCTTCAATAACAATTTCTGTACCTGTTTGTTTCGTAATATCAAACGTAGATAACGGAGCTGCAACGTAAAATGGAATATCGAAATAATTTGCTAATATAGCTAAATTCATTGTTCCGATTTTATTTGCTGTATCTCCATTTGCGACAATTCGGTCCGCTCCTACAATAATCGCGTTTATTTCTTTCGTTTGAATAGCATGAGCTGCCGTATTATCGGTAATAAGTGTTACATCAATATTTGCCTGTTTTAATTCCCAGGTCGTTAAACGCCCGCCTTGTAAAACCGGTCTCGTTTCACACGCATACGCATGTAAACGTACACCTTTTTCTTTCCCAATATAAAACGGTGCTAATGCAGTACCATATCTAGCAGTTGCAATGCTTCCAGCGTTACAAATTGTTAAAATGTGATCACCATCTTTAAAACATGTTAATGCATGTTCTCCAATACTCCGGCATACTGCTTCATCTTCTTGCTGAATGAGAAGCGCTTCTTCTTCTAATTTTTTTTGTGTTTCTTTTATTGTAGTAATTTCTCGAATTGATTCTCTCATGCGATCGATTGCCCAAAATAAATTGACTGCTGTTGGGCGTGACGTTCCTAAATAATTACAATCTCTATTAAACTTCTTTTGAAATTCTTCCATATGTACAGTATTATATTTTTTTGATGCAAGTGCCAAGCTAAATGCAGCTACAATTCCAATTGCAGGTGCTCCTCGTACTTCTAGCATGACAATACTTTTCCATACCTCTTCAATCGTCGTTAATGTTTTGTATTCTGTACTATGCGGCAACTTTGTTTGATTTAATACTGCAATGGCATCACCTTTCCAACTGACAGATCTCGGAACAGTAACAATTGTACTCATGCTTTTATCCCTCCAGAAACTGTCTGTTGAAATAATGTTCGGAACAGTTGAATATCAGCACTCTTAGATTCATATTTTATTAGTTCTTTACCTAAGGATAACGCTTGTTTCTTAGCTTGAATTCTCGTTTCTTTATTTGCTATTCCATCTAAATCAGCTACATGCGCTAAGCCAATTGTTCTACGGATAAGCTCACATCCGGCAAATCCAATGGCATCTGTAAAAATATTTTGCAAAATAATTGGCAACCATTGTTTCTCTTTCGTATATGCTTCTACACCTTCTCCAATCCATAACTTCGTAAAAGCTTCTACAAAATAACTCCATGTTTTCTCAATATGGAAAAATAGCACACTTCTTTTTTCCTCTTCACGGGATAGTGCATTTAATAATAAATTTGCAATAAATTGGCCAAGATCAAATCCAAATGGACCATATGTTGCAAATTCTGGATCAATTACTTTCGTTTCAGCAGGTGATGAAAAAATACTACCAGTATGTAAATCACCATGAATAAGCGCTTCTTTTCTTGTTAAGAACTTATATTTATACTGTGCTACTTTTAATTTTAAATTTTTGTCACTCCACAGTTCATCCACCGCTAGTTGTAACTCTGGTTCATAATCATTCGTATCATAATGACTAAACGGATCTGTAAACACTAAATCTTCCGTGATTTTACTAAGATCTGGGTTTACAAATGCACCTTCTAGTACCCTTTTCTCTTCTGATTGTAAACCGAAATCTGAAGTATAAAACAACACATGTGCTAGAAAGCGACCAATATGTTGGGATAAAAGCGGGTACTCCTCTCCATCTATTAATCCTTTTCTTGCAATTGTTAGCCTTGATAGATCTTCTATGACTGTTACTGCTAACTCTTCATCATGACTGTACACTACCGGCACATATTCCGGCACATACTTCGCAAAAATTTGTAATGCTTTACTTTCAATCGTCGCTCTTTTTATAGACAGTGGCCAGCTCTCACCAACTACTTTCGCATATGGCAGTGCTTGTTTTATTATAATAGACTTCTCTCCATCATCTAATTTGAACACGTAATTTAAATTTCCATCTCCAATTTCATGACAAACTACATTTGCTTTCCTTTCAAAATAACCGTGTTCTTTCGCATATTGTATAGCTGTCGTTTCAGTTAATGAATAATATCCCATCGTCTTCTCCCCCTTTTTTAATTCAGAGGTTTTTCTGACGTAGAAAAACCTCTTTCCACAAAGAAAGAGGTTTGAAGTTTATCTTCTCCCCTCTTATCTGCCAGAAAGGTTTACTTTCTGCTGGAATTAGCACCGTGCCTTTTGGCGTAAATAAACGCCCCATTTCACAATGGTATTACGGTCGGTTGCTGGGCTTCATCGGGCCAAATCCCTCCACCTGCTCTTGATAAGAGTTGTATAATTTTTTGAATTTTTAACTTTATGTTGAAGACTATACCAAGAATAAAAATCACTTGTCAACATTTTATTTGTATAATTCTGGACGACGATCTGCAAAAACTGGAATTCCTTTGCGTACTTCTTTAATTTTCTCAAAATGAAGCTCTCCAAATAAAATTGATTCTTCTTCATTCGCTTCTACAACAACTTCGCCCCAAGGATCGACAATTAAAGAATGACCGGCAAACTCATTATTCGGATCCTTTCCTGCCCTATTACATGCAACAACATAACACTGATTTTCAACTGCTCTTGCTTGCAATAACAAACGCCAATGCGCTAAACGAACCAATGGCCATTCTGCTACAACAAATAAAACTTTTGCACCTTTCGCAGTATGAACGCGCATCCACTCTGGAAAACGAATATCATAACAAATTGTGCCGGCGCACTCTACATCATCTAACTTAAATTCACCTGTACTATTTCCAGCGATTAAATATTTATGTTCATCCATAAGCTGAAATAAATGCACTTTACTATATTCATTGACCAGTTCTCCTTCCTTGTTTACCACATACATTGTATTTGTAACACCTTGTTCTGTTTGCTTCGCTATAGACCCACCGACAATATGTACACCATATTGCTTCGACCATTCTTTCAGCTTTTCTTTCGTTTGCAATCCATCCCTATCTGCAATTTCAATAAGCCTCGTTAAATCATATCCCGTTGTCCATAGTTCTGGTAAGACAATCACATCTGGTCTTTCCTTCATCGCTTCGCTTATTTTATTTTTAGCATTCTCAATATTCTTTTCTACATCTCCAAAGACAATATCCATTTGAATACATGCGACTTTCATTTTGTCAGCCCCATTCTTAATTTTTTCTTTACAAAATACTGGAAAGATTATATCATTTGTCACTAGAATTGTAACAACTTTCAAAAGAGGTGGAAAGTATGAAATTATTTCAACCTTCTGAGATAGTAACATCATTGCCTACACAATTTTTTGCTTCACTTGTTGCAAAAGTTAACAAAGTCGTTGCAGCTGGTCACGATGTTATTAATCTAGGTCAAGGTAATCCAGATCAACCAACACCGCAGCATATCGTAAAAGCTTTACAAGATGCTGCTGAAAAGACCATTCATCATAAATATCCGCCATTTCGCGGACACGAAAGTTTAAAAGAAGCCGTGGCAACATTCTATCAACGCGAATATGATGTAGTAGTAAATCCAAAAACAGAAGTTGCTATTTTGTTTGGTGGAAAAGCTGGATTAGTAGAATTACCACTTTGTTTTACAAACCCTGGTGATACTATTCTCGTTCCAGATCCAGGCTATCCAGATTATTTATCAGGAGTTGCTTTAGCAAAAGCACAATTTGAAACAATGCCGCTTATTGCAGAAAATAATTTTTTACCAGATTATACAAAAATTGATGCCACTACCGCTGAGCGTGCAAAGTTAATGTTTTTAAACTATCCAAATAATCCTACCGGTGCTACTGCATCAAAAGGTTTCTTTGATGAAACCATTCATTTTGCTAATGAACATAATATATTAGTCGTTCATGATTTTGCTTACGGTGCTATTGGATTCGATGGTCAAAAACCTGTTAGTTTCTTGCAAGCAGACGGTGCTAAAAATACAGGTATTGAAATTTACACTCTATCGAAAACTTTCAATATGGCTGGATGGCGCATCGCTTTTGCTGTGGGGAATGAAAGTGTGATTGAGACAATTAACTTATTACAAGATCATATGTATGTTAGTATTTTTGGTGCAGTTCAAGATGCTGCCCGCGAAGCACTATTAAGTTCACAGTCTTGCGTAATAGACCTTGTAAATAGTTACGAATCTCGAAGAAACGCTCTTGTTTCAGCTTGTCACTCAATTGGTTGGAATGTAGACATTCCAACAGGCTCATTCTTTGCATGGCTTCCTGTTCCGAAAGGATATACATCTGAGCAATTTTCTAATATTTTACTAGAAAAAGCACACGTTGCAGTTGCTCCTGGTGTTGGATTTGGTGAACATGGCGAAGGGTATGTCCGTGTTGGTCTCTTGCATACAGAAGATAGATTAAGAGAAGCCATTAATCGAATTGATAAATTAAATTTTTTCAAAAAGTAATTGACAACATGAAAAATATCTGACAAAATTCAGTTATCTTAAAATTTTAAACATTTCTAAATACTTCTTATCAAGAGCAGGTGGAGGGACGAGCCCGACGAAACCCGGCAACCGATCTACAATTGTAGACACGGTGCTAATTCTCGCAGCATTATGCTGACAGATAAGGAGCTGGTTGTAAAAAAACCTCTCCTTAGCTGAGAGGTTTTTTTATTTAACTAGGAGGTTTTAACAATGAGCGGAATTATAGCAACGTATTTAATCCATGATGATTCACATAACTTAGAAAAAAAAGCCGAGCAAATTGCACTCGGTTTAACAATTGGCTCTTGGACTCATTTGCCGCACTTATTGCAAGAACAATTAAAACAGCATAAAGGCAACGTCATTCATGTTGAGGAACTAGCTGAACAAGAACATACCAATTCGTATTTACGTAAAAAAGTTAAACGCGGGATTATTAAAATCGAATATCCGTTATTAAACTTCAGTCCGGACTTACCAGCAATTTTAACAACTACATTCGGGAAGCTATCACTTGATGGTGAAGTGAAATTAATTGACTTAACATTTTCAGACGAGTTAAAACAATATTTCCCTGGTCCAAAATTCGGGATAGATGGTATTCGAAATCTTTTACAAGTGCATGAGCGTCCCCTTTTAATGAGTATTTTTAAAGGAATGATTGGACGAAATATTGGGTATTTAAAAACGCAATTACGCGATCAAGCAATTGGTGGTGTAGATATAGTAAAAGATGATGAAATATTATTTGAGAATACATTAACACCACTTACGAAACGCATTGTATCTGGAAAAGAAGTTTTACAATCCGTATATGAAACATACGGACATAAAACGTTATATGCCGTAAATTTAACAGGACGAACTTTTGATTTAAAAGAAAATGCGAAACGCGCAGTGCAAGCTGGGGCAGATATTCTATTATTTAATGTATTTGCTTACGGACTAGATGTACTACAATCACTTGCAGAAGATGATGAAATCCCAGTTCCTATTATGGCACACCCTGCTGTAAGTGGTGCTTATTCATCATCCAAGTTATATGGAGTTTCCTCTCCATTATTACTAGGAAAGCTACTACGTTATGCTGGGGCTGACTTTTCATTATTCCCATCTCCGTACGGAAGTGTTGCACTAGAAAAAGAGGAGGCTCTTGCCATCTCAAAACATTTAATTGAAGACGATGCATTTTTCAAGAAGAGTTTTTCTGTTCCGTCTGCTGGTATTCACCCTGGTTTCGTTCCCTTTATTCTACGAGATTTCGGTAAAGATGTTGTTATTAATGCTGGCGGCGGGATACATGGACATCCAAGTGGGGCGCAAGGGGGCGGTAAAGCTTTCCGTACTGCAATTAATGCTACTTTGCAAAATACACCACTCCATGAAGTAGATGACATAAATTTGCATAGTGCACTACAAATATGGGGAAATCCCTCTCATGGGGTGAAATTATGAGTATTCAAGTATTTTGTGATTTCGATGGCACGATTACAAATAATGATAACATTATGTCCATTATGGAAAAATTCGCACCACCAGAAGCCGAAGAAGTAAAGAATAGAATTTTATCACAAGAGCTGTCTATTCAAGAAGGTGTTTCTCAATTATTTCAATTAATACCTACTAGTCTACACGATGATATGATTCAATTTTTAATAAAAACTGCTGAAATCCGTAGTGGTTTTCATGAATTTATACAATTTGTAAATGAAAATAACATTTCTTTTTACGTTATATCAGGTGGAATGGATTTCTTCGTCTATCCACTCTTACAAGGAATCATTCCAAAAGAGCAAATTTACTGTAATGAAACAGACTTTTCAAGTGAATTCATTACAGTTAAGTGGCCTCATCCTTGTGATCATCATTGTCAAAATCATTGCGGATTATGCAAATCATCTTTAATCCGTAAATTAAGTGATACGAATGACTTCCATATTGTGATTGGAGATTCAATTACTGATTTACAAGCTGCGAAACAAGCAGATAAAGTATTCGCTCGCGACTTCCTTATTACAAAGTGTGAAGAGAATTATATTGCTTATACACCGTTTGAAACATTTCACGATGTTCAAACCCAATTAAAACATTTGTTGGAGGTGAAATCATGAAACAACTTTTTCGTCAATGGTATGACTTAAGCGAGATAAAAAAAGAATTAACAACACGAAATTGGTTTCCAGCAACGAGTGGTAATATTTCTATAAAGGTTAGTCATGAGCCACTTACTTTTCTTATTACAGCAAGTGGTAAAGATAAAACAAAAACTACTCCAGATGATTTTCTATTAGTAGATCATCTAGGGGTTCCCGTATTAGAGACTGAATTACGCCCTTCAGCAGAAACAATATTGCATACACATATTTATAACAATACGAATGCTGGGTGCGTACTTCATGTTCATACAACTGATAATAATGTCATCACAAATTTATATAGTGATGCAGTCACCCTTCAAAATCAAGAAATTATTAAAGCTCTCGATATTTGGGAAGAAGGTGCAACAATTCACATTCCTATTATCGAAAACCATGCCCATATCCCAACGCTTGGAGAAAACTTCCGAAAGCACATACAAGGAGATTCGGGAGCAGTATTAATTCGTAACCACGGTATTACCGTATGGGGCCGAGATAGCTTTGATGCAAAGAAAAGATTAGAAGCTTATGAGTTTTTATTCCAATTTCATATAAAACTATTATCAATTCAAGGAGGCGTTTCTAATGGCGCAAATTCGTATTCATGAAGTAAATACTCGCATAGAAAATGAAGTAGAAGTATCTAAATTTCTACAAGAGGAAGGCGTTTTATATGAGAAATGGAACATCTCTAAACTTCCTACTTATTTAAATGAAAATTATTCGTTAACAGATGAAAACAAGGCTGAAATATTAGCTGTGTTTTCAAAAGAAATCGCTGATGTTTCAGCGCGCCGAGGTTATAAAGCACATGATGTAATTTCACTTTCAAATAGCACACCTAACCTTGACGAATTATTAATTAATTTCCAAAAAGAACACCATCATACCGATGATGAAGTTCGCTTTATTGTTAGTGGACATGGCATCTTTGCCATTGAAGGAAAAGATGGCAAATTCTTTGACGTTGAACTTGAGCCAGGCGATCTCATATCTGTTCCAGAAAATGCAAGACACTATTTTACCTTGCAAGATGATCGTCAAGTTGTAGCTATTCGTATTTTTGTTACAACTGAAGGCTGGGTTCCAATTTATTAAGGTAGTTAGTTGAATAAAAGGACTTGGATCCCCTTTTCCAACCTTTTATTCACTCTACATATATACATCCTCCTATGGAACAGGCTTATTTCAAAAAATGAAATAAGCCTGATTTTTTATTTTCTCAAACATATGAGTCCTTCTATTCCAAAACAATCTCCCCTTCTATTTTTCAAGCAAATTTTTTAAAACTTTTTGAACATTTATTGAACTTTTTTTGAATTTTTTCTGAAAATTCTGTTTTGTATATGATATACTACAATTAAATAAAAAGGAAAAGAATATCGCAAACAGAGGGGGATAATCATGAGTTTACTTATCGCACTTATACTAGGGGTTACGTGTGGAGCACTTCCTGTTATTCTAGGAGCTATTATGGAAGAGTTGGAAGTTGGTGTTTTAGGTTTTGTCGCATCTTGTGTAAGCGCTTTATTTTTTGGCTTATTCGGTGCTATTCCTGTTTCAATTCTGTGTGCATTTTATATAGTACGCCATGCTCGTGCAAAACAATTCGGTCCTAATCACATCGCGCAAGTTATTCCATTCCCAATTGAACGATGCCGCAGAGCTTCTAGCTTATAATTATAAAAATTATATATACCTAAATAAATAAAAGTCCTCAAATGAGGACTTTTATTTATTTTCTTCTAGAAATTGAAACAATTCTTGTAAGTGCAAGGCGTCTTCACTATAGCTAACAGATACGTGACATATACCGTCAATCTCTGCTTGCATATAAAGGTCAACTCCATCTCGATCATATTTCAATGCCAAATAAAACTCCATTTCTTCTAACATCTTTTTTGAAGCTCGAATAACATAATGCCCCTTCTCATCTCTTCCATATTCGAATTCCGGCTCAAAATCATATTTTTGTTTAAAAGCTTCTTTTTGTTTTGCACTAATTTGTATACAAGTTGCTCGCTGAACAGTATCAATCATCTCATCAAATTTTTGAAGATCCATCTCATTTACCCCCTTATGTATTTTTTGTATAAAACTTGTGTTCCGCTATTCTCTTCCCCATCTTTCATTAACTCTTCATACAATTCCTTCGCCAAACTTAAACCTGGCACTGGCAATTGCAATTTTTCAGCCTCATCTAAAGCTATCTTCATATCTTTCATAAAATGCTTTACATAAAACCCTGGTTCAAAATCTCCCTTTAACATTCGGGGAGCTAAGTTACTCAATGACCAGCTACCTGCTGCTCCCGTTGAAATACTCTCTAATACTTTATCTGGGTCTAGTCCAGCTTTTTTCGCATAAGCAACAGCTTCACATACTCCAATCATGTTAGAAGCAATCGCAATTTGATTGCACATTTTTGTATGTTGTCCACTTCCAGCTGGTCCTTGCAACTGAATATTTGTCCCTAGTTTTTCAAATAACGGTAAACATTTTTCATATATTTCTTTTTCGCCACCGACCATAATTGCGAGCCTTGCTTCTTTCGCACCAACGTCTCCTCCAGATACAGGCGCATCTAACGTATATACATTCTTACTTTTACCGGTTTCGTTAATACGTTTTGCCAATGTTGGTGTAGATGTCGTGAAATCAATTGCTATCGTACCTTCATTTGCATTCTCCAAAATTCCATCTATCCCAAAATACACTTCTTCTACATCATGTGGATATCCAACCATAGTCATTACAACATCAACTTGCTTCACTAACTCTTTCGGTGTATCACACCAATTCGCACCATCTTGCACTAAAGAGTCTGTCTTCGTTTTCGTTCTATTATATACATATACTTTATAGCCGTCTTGCATTAAATGACGCACCATACTTTTTCCCATTACACCAATACCGATGAAACCTATTGATACATTTTTACGTTCCATTTTCTCATCCCCTTTGTTCTAATAAATCACTTACCATCTTTCGAAACTCATTATTAAAATCATCATCTATACTATTTTTCACATTTGAAAATAATATAACAAAAGTGCCTTTTTCTTTATTAAAATTATTGAAAGTGTTCCAACCAGATAGTACACCATGATTATGAAAATAATCCGGATATATGTAAAAACTATATGCATATTTTCGTTCTGTTGAAGGTGAAAACATCGCTTGTCTACTTTGTTCAGAAAGAAGTTTCCCATTTATAATCGCTTCGTCTAACTTCTTCATATCACCAACTGTCGTATACATCTCACCGCACCCGTATAACCACTCCATTAACAATTTTTGTGCAGGTTCAAGTACATTCTCTTTCTTTACATATCCTTTAGTAAAATGCTGATCTCCCTGAACCATATTTCCCATACCAGATTCATGCATTTCTGCTTTAGTAAATATATTTTCTTTTATGTAATCTCCTAAAGTTTTTTTTGATATACTTTCTATAATATAGGCAAGCACCATATAATTATAATCTGTATATCTCCAACCTGAGCCTGGTGGAAATTCTAATTTTTGACTTCCAATCCAATTTACTAAATTTATACGAGAAGCGGCATTCACTTTCCCTTTTCCACTTTCCGGTAAACCTGATGTATGTGTTAACAAATGATATAAAGTAATATTTTTATCTACTGGAAAAGAGGGAATATATTTATTTACATTATCTTGAATATTTAACTTCCCTTGTTCCTGCAGCTGTAAAATAGATGTTGCCACAACGGTTTTCGTAATAGAACCGACACGATATTTTGTTTGAGGCGTATTCTCTATCTTATATTGAACATCAGCATATCCATATCCTTTATTCAATATAACATGCTCTTTATCTGTTACTAAAACTGTCCCATTAAATTGCTTTCCTATTAAATATTGATCTAACTTTTGAGATATACTAGCATAATCAATTTGTTGTTCTTTTTTTTCTTCTATATTCTCCTGTACTTCTGATTCAATAGTAGGATTCACCTTAGTTGTCAATACAGTGCTTCCCTTTATATTGGGGTTATAGAAAAAATAGTATACTCCACCACAAACTACAGCAGACAGCGAAGCCATCGTCATTATTTTTTTTATCATGTTGTTCCTCCATAATTCCTTCGTTCAAAATCCCCCCTACATTCTATTATCAAACAATAAAAAAAAATCGCAACAATTTGTTGCGAAAAATCACTTTTTTTCTTTTCTATATACACACACTTGATTTTTTCCATTTTTTTTCGCTTCATATAATGCAATATCCGCTCGTTGCATTAATTCTTCTCTTGTAATCCCTTGTTCATATAACGCGACTCCAAAACTCGCTGTTAATTTCGAAATTCCGGAGAACTGCTTCGTTTCAATGAAAAATCGTAATGATTCCGCAACCTGAAATGCTTCTTTTTCTACTGTGTTAGTTACTAATATAATAAATTCTTCTCCTCCCCACCTTGCAAATACATGTTGCTGCTCCACTTTAGATTTCATAAGCTCTGCAAGCTGAATTAATGCTAAGTCACCAAAATCATGGCCATACGTGTCATTTACTGTTTTAAAATTATCTATGTCAAATAAAATAAGTGCTATTTTTTCATCGTTACGCATTGCATTATCCCATTCTGCCTCTAGTATTTGTTGGAACTTCAAACGATTATAAATCTCTGTTAACGAATCTATCATAGCAAGCCTTTCTTGTTCTTGATAGATTTCATCTAATTCTGTAATCTCTGTACACTTCACAATAAATCTTGATAAATCTTCTGGCAGTGGTGTCGCGCGCAATAAAAAAGTTGACACTTCCCCTTCATAATTGGACATCTTAATTCTTCTATCATATGATAATGTATCATCTAACCATGTTATATCGTGAGTTGTTGAATAGTATCCGTTTTCTCTAATAAAATGTTCAGCAAATACTAAATGTTGCTCACGATAGGCAAATAAATTTTCATATCCGAAAAACTCTAAAAAATTTGTATTACAATCAACAATCTCATCGTCTTCTACTATAAATAATAGATCATTTTGAAAATCAAACATCGTTTGAAGTAATTCTTGTTGCAAACTTACTTGCCGCACTAAAGAAAGCTGATACAAACTCTTATTCACTTCCTCTAACACCATTTGTGGAGTCACAGGAGCTATCACAATATTACGTATTCCTAACGTAAGCACCTCTGCAAACTCGCTTGTTATCTGTTGATCCCAAATGACAATAAATGTACTCTGTGGATTATACATATTCTTTATATATTTTATTTGAGAAAAATCTGTTACATACATAATTACAATATGTGGTTTTGTTCTCTGAAACAATAATTCTCCTTCTTCAAAACTATTTGCTATAAACATACATTTTGGATGAATATTTTCTATCGTTTGTTGATGTGTACATCCATTTTCTATATAAAGGACATTTAACTGAAGATCTTGTAATACATTTTGGAAAACCGTATTCTCTAATAAAAAATGTAGTATGTTCATCACTAGTCTTCACTCACTTCATATATCTTGTTCTACTGCATTCCTCACAAACATTTTATAAAAAGACTGTTCTCTAAATACTTTAATAAGTGAGGGATACATATTAACAAGCTAATTGAGAATGCTTTTTTCGCTTTTTCTCTACAAATTCCTTTTCTAGTGTATGATTATAGGAATTGTATCGTTTGTATGAATGCCCTAGCTTCCTCTTTAAAACTTGACAATTAAAATAAAGATATTATATTCTTAAATTCGACAACTTACAAAATGTAAGTAGAATGTATTACATGTATTTTTTTATAATTTGATATGTTACTTGGAGGATATATAATGACAAACGACAACTTTTTTAATGTTCTATACGAACGCACATCTACACGTGCATTCAACCCAGAGAAAGAAATTTCATCTACAGAGTTACACGAGATTTTAAAGGGAGCTGCTCAAGCACCTTCTGCTTGGAACTTGCAGCACTGGAAATTCCTTGTATTCCAAGGTGAAGATGTACAGAAACGATTGCATCCAATTGCTTATAACCAGCAACAAATACTTGATGCTTCTGCTGTAGTCGCTATTTTAGGTGATTTAGAAGCTTATAAAAACGTTGAACCAGTTTATGGTCCAATTGTAGAACAAGGATTTATGAAAGAAGAAGCAAAAGAGCGCTTAGCTAAAAATATTGAGTCTGCATATGCTCGTGAGCAATTCCCAAGAGATGCAGCCTTTTCAAATGCATCTTTAGCAGCAATGCAACTTATGCTTGCGGCTAAAGCAACTGGCTGGGATACTTGTGCTATTGGTGGTTTCAACCCACAAGCACTTACAGAAGAATTCAATGTTTCATCTCGTTACGTACCAATTATGCTTATTACAATTGGTGAATCAACTTTAAAAGGTCATCCTGCACCACGAATGAGCGTAGAACAAGTGAGTGAATGGGCAAAATAATAAAGTGAAACTATAATCGGTTTTTATGGACAGTTAATCCTCCGCCTAACTTCTTTGCTTTCGCTGAATTTTGAGGTGGGGGGTCTTACTGCTCTTTAATACAGGATAAAAAGAAACGAAGGTAATTTCATTACCTTCGTTTCTTTTTATCCTGTCACACACCCGTAATATTACAATGTACTATTCGACATCTATACATAAAAAAACAGTAAACTTTATGCTATTCCCATACACATAAATGGCATTTCATGTCGAATTTTGTTAAAGTATCGAAATATAACCGTGTGTTTTTGTTACAATTATGATACAATGATAACAAATAGATAACAAGAGAGGGATTTTCATTGAGTTCATACGGAAGCTTTATCGCACTTTTAAGTTACATAGTAACTGTACTGCTTTTATATTTTATTGGCGATGCTACAAACATATCAGTGTTACAATTCCCAAAAGAAGAAGCGTTCCAATTAGACACAGAAAAACATACTGCAAGATCCATTGCACCACTACTCTTAGCTCTCCCTGTATATATCATCGTTTTATATAAAAGTAAAAAAGTGTAAAGCCTACCTATTTCATTCATTTCGGTGGTCTTTACACTTTTTTGTGATATTTCCCCTATTTTAAACATCATTCCGTACTAAACACCCAGCTAGTCTTTTAAAATGAGAAAATCCCCCAGAAAAAATTCCACTCTCTGTCCAGTCACTCACTACCGAACTTACATAGATTATAAGTGTGAAGGGGGTGATGAGGATTATGTTTGGATCATTTGGATGCTGTGATAACTTTAGAGACTGTCATCATCGTGAAAGAGAGTGTGACCATCGCGAACATCGCGAGAAAGAGAGAGAAGAAGTTAGACCACAACGACCTGCTGTATGTAACGTACTTGCTAACATTTCAGTTGGAACAGAGCTTTCTCTTTTAAGCATTAGAGGTAACGGCACATTCAACAATGTAATTTTTGAAGGTTTCGCTAATGGCGTTGCTCTTTTCTCTGCTTTAGCTCGTAATAACAAAGACGATAAAGATAATAACAAAGACGATAAGAACAATCAAAATCGAAATACTTTTACTGGTATTTTACGTGTATGCCCAACTGATATCGTTGCTATCGCTATCTAATTCTGTTCCTTATCCTCTATAGTAAGAAAATAAGATTTACTTTTCTCATAGAAAAAACCTGAGACCGATTTCAAATCGACTCAGGTTTTTTTATTGATTATATGCTTTTAACTAGTTCAACAACTTCTTCAGCAGTTGACATCATTAATGCTTTTTCTGCTAATGTTTCCATTTCTGCTTTTGACAACTTGCTTAGTTGTGTTCTTGCAGGAAGAATAGATGTTGCACTCATACTGAACTCATCTAAACCTAATCCTAATAATAATGGGATAGCAAGTGAATCTCCCGCCATCTCACCACACATACCAGCCCATTTGCCTTCTTTATGAGCAGCATCGATAACCATTTTTACAAGACGTAAAATAGATGGGTTATATGGTTGGTATAAGTAAGATACTTGTTCATTCATACGGTCTGCAGCCATTGTGTATTGGATTAAGTCGTTTGTTCCGATAGAGAAGAAATCAACTTCTTTTGCGAATTGATCTGCTAATACTGCTGAAGCTGGGATTTCAACCATCATACCGACTTCAATTGAATCAGAAACAGTTGTACCCGCTTCTACAAGTTTCGCTTTCTCTTCTAATAAGATTGCTTTCGCTTGACGGAACTCATCAAGAGTTGCAATCATTGGGAACATAATTTTTAAGTTACCGTATACGCTAGCACGAAGTAATGCACGAAGTTGTGTACGGAACACATCTTGCTCATCAAGACATAAGCGAATTGCACGGTATCCTAAGAATGGGTTCATTTCTTTTGGTAAATGTAAGTATGGAAGCTCTTTATCTCCACCGATGTCAAGTGTACGAACAACAACAGGTTGACCTTCTTTTACACCTTCAAGAACTGCTTTATACGCTTCGAACTGCTCTTCTTCTGTTGGAAGATTGTCACGGCCCATGTATAAGAATTCTGTACGGTATAAACCAACGCCTTCTCCGCCATTATCAATAATACCTTGTACATCATTTGGTGTTCCGATATTTGCAACAAGCTCAACGTGATGTCCATCACTTGTTACAGTAGCTTGGTCTTTTAATTTTGCCCATTCAGTTTTTTGCTCTTCAAATTTCGCTTTCTTTTCTTCAAAAGAACGAAGAGTTTCTTCTGATGGATTTACAATTACTTCTCCATCTAAACCGTCGATGATTACGATATCGCCGTTTTGGATTTTCTCCATAACAACTTTCGTACCAACAACTGCAGGAATTTCCATAGAACGAGCCATAATTGCAGAGTGAGATGTACGTCCACCGATATCAGTTGTAAAACCTTTTGCATACTTACGGTTTAACTGAGCTGTATCAGATGGTGTTAAATCTTCAGCAATGATGATTACTTCTTCAGAAATTGTACCAGGGTTTGAGAAGTTAATTCCTAGTAAATGTGCAAGAACGCGTTTTGTTACGTCACGAATGTCCGCAGCACGTTCTTTCATATATTCGTTATCCATGTTTTCAAACATAGAAATAAACATTGATGCAACTTCATCCATTGCAAATTCAGCATTTACTTTTTCACTATTTACTTTATCTTTTACTGGGTTTACTAGTTCTGGATCATTTAACACTAATAAATGTGCTTCAAAGATCGCAGCTTTATCAGCACCCAGCTCAGCAAAAGCATGGTCCTTAATTGCTTCTAATTCAGTTTTTGCTTTCTCAAGCGCAGCGTCTAAGCGTGCAATTTCAGCAGCTTCGTTTGTAATTGATTTCTTTTCGATGTTAAATTCAGGATTCTCAAGTCTGAAAGCCTTTGCAATAGCAATCCCACTTGATGCAGCGATCCCTTGAATGTTAAGAGTCATTATTCTCCTAATCCTTCGTTTTTCATAGTTTCTTCGATAGCTGCTAGTGCTTGAGCTGCATCATCACCATTTGCAGTGATTTTAATTTCTGCGTTTTGTTGAATGCCTAAAGACATAACGCCCATGATTGATTTTAAGTTAACGTTTTTTCCGTTATACTCTAAGTTAATGTCAGAACCAAATTTGCTTGCAGTGTTTACAAGTAGAGTTGCTGGACGAGCATGAATTCCTGAGTCGCTAGTTACTTTAAAGATTTTTTCCATGATAATTTATCTCCTTTAAATTACAGTATTTTTTTAGTTGTATAGACGTGAGTACTACATCATCTATTGTATATAATAGGCGATGTTCGGTCAACCACATCGCCTATTATAATTATAAACATTTTGCGTCAAATTCCTACTGAATGTCAATAATAGCGTTTTCGCCCTTCTTAACATTTCCATCTTTTTTCAATTCGACTTGTTGTCCTTGTTGTAAATTCGTAAAGACAATTGGTGTAATGATAGATGGTGCATTTTCTTTTACAAATGCAAGATCTACTTTTAATAATGGTTGTCCTTGTTTCACTTTGTCGCCTTGTGCTACAAGTGCTTCAAAACCTTCACCATTTAATTTTACAGTATCAATACCGAAGTGGATTAAAATTTCTTTTCCGCCTTCAGATTGAATACCAATTGCATGCTTTGTAGGGAATACGTTGACGATCTCACCGTTAACTGGAGAAACTACTGTTCCTTCTGTTGGCTCGATTGCAAATCCGTCTCCCATCATTTTTCCTGAGAATACTTGATCAGGTACTTCTGTAATCGATAAGATTTTCCCTTCAATTGGTGATACGATTGTTTCGTTTTCATCAACTTGTTTAGGAGTTTCTTCTACCTTTACAGGCTCTTCTTTTTCAACATGAGGTGTACGACCTGACATAATATCATGAATTTGTGATTTTAATGTGTCAGATTTCGGTCCAAAAATAGCTTGAATGTTATTTCCAACTTCAAGTACACCAGCTGCTCCAAGCTCTTTTAAGCGATCTTTGTTTACATTCTTTTGTTCGTTAACTTGAACACGTAAACGAGTAATACAAGCGTCTAAAGAAGCAATGTTTTCTTTACCACCAAGTGCTACTAATACTTCACGTGGAAGTTCTCCTGCTTCTGTTTTACCTGCGCCGTCATTCGCATTTGCTACTTCACGACCAGGTGTTTTTAAATCCCATTTACGGATTGCAAAGCGGAATCCGAAGTAGTAAATAACTGCTAGTACAAGACCAACAATAATTACCCACCACCATGCTGTACGGCCTGGTAGTACACCGAATAACATAAAGTCGATTAAACCACCAGAGAATGTCATACCAATTTTAACACCTAAAATTTGCATTGTCATAAATGATAGACCAGCGAATACTGCGTGAATTCCGAACAGTACTGGTGCTACGAATAAGAATGAAAATTCAAGTGGTTCTGTAATACCTGTTAAGAAAGATGTTAATGCAGCAGAGCCTAAAATACCCGCTGCTAATTTTTTATTTTCAGGACGTGCTTCATGGTACATTGCTAATGCTGCTGCTGGAAGACCGAACATCATGAACGGATACTTACCAGTTGTAAATGTACCTGCTGTTAATTCTACACCGTCTTTTAACTGTGCCATAAAGATTTTTTGGTCACCACGGATTAATTCGCCAGCTGCATTTGTATACTGACCGAATTCGAACCAGAACGGTGAATAGAAAATGTGATGTAATCCAAATGGAATTAATGAACGTTCAATTAAACCGAATATGAATGCTGCTAATGTTCTATTTGCATCAATCATTTGATGTGAGAACGTATTTAAGCCACCTTGAATGTATGGCCAAATGAAACACATGATTATACCTACTACTAAAGAGAATGTTGCAGTTGCGATCGGTACGAAACGCTTACCTGCGAAGAAACCTAAGTATGATGGTAATTCAATGTTGAAGTATTTATTGTAGCAATATGCGGCTACTATACCGACGATAATACCACCAAACACTCCCGTTTGTAGCGTTGGAATTCCTAATACGTTTGCATATGCTGGATCTGTAAATCCAATTTTTACTGGGTCTGCTCCAGAACTTGTTACTTTCACTAGCTTATCTACTTCTAAGAACACACTCATCGTTTTGTTCATAATTAAGTAGCCGACGAACGCTGCTAATCCAGCTACTCCGTCTCCACCAGCTAAACCAATTGCTACCCCAACTGCGAATAATAATGCAAGGTTAGCGAAAATAATATCACCAGATTGTTCCATAATTTTTGCTACCATTACGAACCAATCTGCTTTTAAAGCAGGAATAACATTTGTTAACTGTGGATTTTGAAATGCATTACCAAATCCAAGTAAAATACCTGCTGCCGGTAAAATCGCTACTGGAAGCATTAACGCTTTTCCGACTTTTTGAAGAACACCAAAGATCTTCTTAAACATGGAAACCCTTCCTCTCTTATCTATATTGATACCTTCCGACAAACGCCAAAAAGACATGAGGAAAAAAAGATAGAACGATAGCTATACAAAGGGTAGTATATCCCTTTCTCTAGCTTACATTCCTTGCTTTTCTCCACTCATGCCTGATCGAATCAGTAACACGTGTCAAAAATAGGTTTACGTATAAGTTCACTATAATTAAGGCAAACGTTTTCGTTACTTACCTTAATGTGTTTGTCGAAATTTGTATAACTTTGCAATAGTTATTATACATAACTATTGTAAGCGATTCAATGATTTTTTTTAACGTTTTCATTTTAGACAAAAATATATGTCTTTTTACACATGCTCTGCTTTCACTAAGCGCTGCAGGTGCATCGTTAAATATATGCTCTCTGCTTCATACACAGGAAGTTGCAATTCTTTTTGCATGACCTTAACTAGCTTCCAAGCTAAATTATAACAGACGGGATATTCCGCCTTTAATAAATCAGCAAAACTTTGTGATTCCTCTACTTTCTCCCCTTTTTTCACCCGTTCAATAGCATATTGTAAATGACGAATAAGGCGTAAGTAGTGGATACTTTCTTGGTCTAATGTAATTTGTAAGTTTGTCTCAATTAAAGATACAAGATGTGCAATGAGACGGGAGTTTTGATTAACTGAAGATAAATCTGAATTTGTAAGTGAACTGTAAATATGGAGTGCAATAAAACCAATTTCTCCTTCTGGCAATGTAATTTGCAAACGAGAATTTAAAAGGTCTACAACACCTTCAGCAATTTCATATTCCTCTGGATAGAGCATTTTCGTTTCAACTAAAAAAGGATTATCAATTGTAAGTCCTTGTTTTAACCGCTTAATCGCAAAAGAAATATGATCTGTTAAAGCGATATGAATATGTTCATTCAATGGTGATTTTGCTTTTTCTTGAATGTAGAACATAATATCATTCATTAATTCGATTAATTTTTCACTCACATGCGGCACTAACAGTTTGTATTGTTCACGATCACGTTCATTTTTTAAAACAAACATTTTTTCAATTTGTTCTTGCTCCAATATGTCTTTCGCTTTTTTCCCAAATCCAATTCCTTTACCGATCACTACTACTTCCTCATGTTCAGGATGGCTAGCAATGATGACATTATTATTTAAAACTTTTTTAATTTCTAGATAATTACTCATATAACACCACCCTCGTACTTAAATAGCCTGCTTTTATGTTACAGAACATTCTTCTTTGTCGTCAATATAAAACATCTACCATTTCATAAAAATTCGTTTTTTAGACATGTTTATATATGATGCGTATAATGTAAGAGCAACTGTACATAGAAAGGGGATAACAACATGATTAAAATGTTTGTAAGTGATATCGATGGTACAATGATGCAACACGGAGGGTTAATTGACGAACAGGATATTGTAGCACTTCGTAGTCTTGCTGAGCAAAATGTTATTCTTTGTTTCGCTTCTGGCCGACTGGATAATGAAATTGCAGACTTAATGAAAGCTGTAAATACAAATTTCCATCGTATTAGTGTAAATGGTGTTTTCGTGTACACACATGAAAACAAGCAACTATTATCCGCAACATTCGATTCGAGTATTCTACCTGATCTGTTAGCAATGACAAATAAAGATCCTTATTTTCGTTATGTAAGTGATGAGCATAATTATTACATTGAAGAGAAAACACCGTTCATTCATGAGCTTGAACAACAAGTAGCGATGACTTCTGTTGAAGAACCGCATCTATTACAGAAAATTGATGATACAATTTTTCCAAATAAAATCTCTGTCGGTGGAACAAAGGAAAGCTTACAACTCCTTCAGAAAAAAATTGATGAACAATTCCACGGAAAAGTTAGTACATTCATTTCAGCAGAACAATGTTTAGATGTAATGCCACCTAATATTAGTAAAGGGGCTGCTATTTCTGTTTTATTAAAAGAGTTTCAACTACAACCAGAGGAAGTTGCTTGCATAGGGGATTCTTATAATGATATCCCGATGTTTTCTTTAACTCCTCACAGTTTTGCTATGTCTCAAGCAGATGACGCAGTAAAAGAACACGCTCACTATGTAGTAAATACAGTTAAAGATGCTGTTAACCACGTAATTGCTCATAATAAAAATACGACTCACTCCTTATAAGGATGAGTCGTATTTTTTCTTTACATGTTAAACAATTTGACATTAACTGTACTTCACAAACTGAAATATATTATTTGTTACGTGCGATGTTTGTAATAAACTTATAACGATCCCCACGATAAATACATTTCACATACTCTAACGGTACTTCACCTTCTGAATATGACCATTGACGCATTACAAGCACTGGCGCCTTTTTAGGAATATGCAGATGTTCAGCTTCATTATCCGTTGCAATTGAAGCTTCAATTGATTGAGTAGCGCTAACAAGTTTAAAGCCCAGTTTTTTCTCTAAATGTTCATATAAAGATTGTTGCAATATTTCTTCGTTAATATCTTTTACAAGAGCTGGCGACAAATATGTCGTCTCAAAAGCAATCGGTTCATCATCAGCTAAACGTATACGCCTCACTTCATAAACCGACTCTCCCTCCTGTATTCTCAACCGGTCTGCTATTTTCGCAGTAGCTGGAACTAGGCGGAAACTAAGTAATTGACTACTTGGGTTCATCCCACGAGAAATCATATCTTCTGTGAATCCCGTCATTCCTTGCAATTTTTGTTCCACTTTCGGAAGTTGGACAAACGTACCGATTCCACGTTTCCGATATAAATAACCTTGTTCCACTAAATTATTAATCGCCTGTCTGATTGTCATACGACTTACTTCGAACTTATCGCAAAGTTCATTCTCAGATGGGATTTTATCTCCCGGCTTCCATTCGCCGTCCTCAATTAGCTGTTTCACCCACTCTTGAATCTGATAATAGATCGGAAATGGTGAATACTTGTCGATGTTCATCAGCAATCGCCTCACTGCATAAAGATAGAGCTTCTTGATCAGCGATTACGGTTACATTCGGATGACGTTGTAAAACTGTAGCAGGACACGCTTCGCTATATTCACCTTGCAATAATTCTTTCACAGCTTCTGCCTTTTTAGAACCCATAGCAACAAGTAGAATTTGTTTCGCTTTCATAATGCTTCCAATTCCCATTGTAATCGCATGCGTTGGCACATCTTCTTCTTTTTCGAAGAAGCGAAGGTTTGCTTGGCGTGTAGACTCTGTTAATTCAACAATGTTTGTTGGAGAATTAAACAGTGTTCCTGGTTCATTAAATCCGATGTGACCGTTTTCACCGATTCCAAGAATCTGTAGGTCAACTGGGTTAGCAGCTAGAATGCCCTCGTAACGTTTGCACTCTTCCTCTAAATCACTTGCCATCCCGTTTGGTACATAAGTTTGTTTAAATGGAAGATGATCAAACAACTGTTCTTGCATGAAATAGTGATAGCTGTTTTTATCTTCATGTGGTAAATTTACGTACTCATCTAAGTTTACAGTGGTTACACGGCTTGTATCAAGTTTATTTTTTCGCATTTCTGCATAAATACCTAATGGAGAGCTTCCTGTAGCCATTCCTAATGTTGGATTTTCTTTTGTTTTTACAACTTCTTCAATTAATTTATATCCTGCTTCTGCTAGTTCTTCTGGAGTTTTTACAACAAGAATATTCATTTAATTACTTCCCTTCCTTCATATGAATTCCTAAACGAACCGTATCATATACATGTAAATCTTCATTCATCACAACAAAGTCTGCATCTTTTCCTACCGCTAATGCACCTTTATGATTTAACCCAAACTCTTCTGCTTGGTTAACTGATGTCATCAGTACTGCATCTTCGATTGAACAACCTGTAAATTCAATTACATTTCGGAAAGCTTGATCCATTTTTAGAATACTACCAGCTAACGTTCCATCTTCTAATCGAGCACTACCATCCTTTACATGTACTGGCTGTCCGCCAAGCTCATATAATCCATCTTCAAGACCTTTTGCACGCATTGCGTCAGTAATAACACTTACTTTTTTCGGTCCTTTTAATTTATATGCTAATTTCACCATATCAGGGTGAATATGAATACCATCTGTAATTACTTCAACCATTACATCTGGATTTAATAACACATGACCAACAACTCCTGGTTCTCGATGATGTAATCCACGCATTTGATTGTATAAATGCGTTGCATGTGTAATGTTTCTATTTTTTAGTTGCGCATCAATTGCATCTGTATGCCCCATTGTGCCAACAACACCAGTTTCAGCAAGATACTGCTCAAACTCTAACGCACCTTCTTCTTCAGGTGCATATGTTACTAATTTAATTAGATTCCCGCTTGCTTCCTGCCATTGTTTAAATTGTTCAATATTCGCAGGAACAATATGTTCAAGTGGTTGTGCACCTGCACGTTTTTTTGAAACATACGGTCCTTCTAAGTGAATATATTCGAAATGTGCTCCTTTTTCTTTTGCTTCCTTCGCAGCATGTAGTGCCGCTTCGATTGCTTCTGGAGCTTGTGTCATTGTTGTTGGAAAGTAAGTTGTAACTCCTTCTTTTAACATTTCTTTACCTAGAGTTACTAATCCATCGCTATTTGCATCCATCGCATCAATATCGTATCCACCATGAATATGAACATCAATCATACCTGGAATCACAATCTTCCCTGCTGCATCTAAAACCGCTTCATTTTCTTGTGATACATATTGAGCCATCAAACCAATTTCTTTAATTGTTTCTGCGTAACGAATAAATCCGTTTTCCACTACTTCTTGACCTGTATAAATTTTGGCATTGATGACAACTTGCGTTTTCATTTTCATCGATCCTTTCCCATGAAATACCTACTTGTTATTATTACCTTATTCGCCTAATTCCATCTTAATATATGCACGAGTAGTTGTCTAGACATTCGAATGAAATTTCCTCTTTGTTTAACAAAAAGGAAACTTAGTACGTCTCTTGCAATTATAATATATGTTATTCAGTTTTCCAAAAAGGGAGAATATCCCCTATCATATTACTCACTTAAGTAATGGCATTAATCCACTAGAGCCTATTGTAATATGCTCGCCGTCTGTTTCCATTTCTACTGTACGTTTATTTGTTCCATATATCATTATACCATGCTGTTTTAAGCGTCTCACTACACTTTGATGCGGATGTCCATATGGATTTCTGCTTCCATATGAAAGAATCGCAAACTGTGGTTCTACTTTTTTTATAAACATTTCACTTGTTGAAGTATAGGAGCCATGATGTCCCACCTTTAACACATCTGCATGTACATCAAATTGCTTTAATATTTCAGTTTCCGTCCGCACATCAGCATCACCCATTAGTAAAAAATCCGCTTTTCCGTATCGTACCTTCAACACAATCGAAGATTCATTATTTTCATCTTTTGATTTCCCATTGTTTAATACTTGTATGGAAACATGCGGATCTAGCGGTATGTATTGTCCCTCTTTTACTGAAACGAAAGGAATTCCTCTTTTTTTAATATGATTCCGGTATGTGTGATACGTAAAAGAACTATATGTTTTTCCACTATCTAATATAAGCGATACCGGCATTTGCTCTACAATCGGAATAAGTCCTCCAATGTGATCCATATCAGGATGCGTACTGACGATAGCATCTAAATGGTTAATCCCTTTTTCGATTAGTTTTTGAATGATAACCTCTCCGGCTTCATAAGGTCCCCCGTCAATTAACATCGTTTGTCCATTTGGCAATGTAATAAGTGTCGCATCACCTTGTCCAACTTTTAAAAAACTCACTTTCATTTTACCAAAATGTTGCCGCTGCATATGTAAAGGAGACGCGGTATGAATAGACATCATATATCTTTTAGCCGATGCACTATTTAAAGAAAAGCATAACAAAACAGAAACTAACAATAATATACCTCGCATACTTCTCATAACTCGTCTCCTTTTTTCAATTAGTATGGCACGGTATATAATTGATATACAAAAAAAGCTTAGCAAAATGCTAAGCTTTTATTTCGATATCTCCTGTAAAGAACCAAAGAATAAATCTGCTTCATTCATTTGTTCATTCTCTTCAGAAAGTGCCGGTAAATCATCTAATGTTTTCAATCCAAATGTATCCAAAAATTCTTTCGTTGTTCCATATAAAATAGGACGCCCTGGCCCTTCTGCTCTTCCCATTTCTTTTATAAGTAAGTGTGAAACTAACGTTTGTAACGCCTTATCAGTTTTCACCCCTCTAATCTCTTCCATTTCAGTCCTTGTAATAGGTTGACGATATGCCACAATCGCTAACGTTTCTAAAGCAGCTTGAGAAAGTGAAGCAGCTGTTGGGATATCTATTAATTTTTGATAGTACGAAGCATGTTCTTTCTTTGTAGCAAAACGATATACTTTTGCATACTGTACAATTTGCAAACCGCGGTGTGCACCTTCACATTCTTTTTGCATTTCTTCTAAAATATCGATTACTTCATTTCCTTCAATCTCAAGCACTTTCGCTATTTGTTCTGGATAAATCCCTTCATCACCAGAAACAAACAAAAGCCCTTCAATGATTGATTTCTGTTCTTTTCTATCCATTTTACGAGCTCCTTCCTCCAATTTTCTCCATAAAAATACACATCAAAAAACCGAATCACAATCAATGCGTTCGGTTCAATATTTTTTCTCTTGTTCCAAACGATACATTCAAACCTAGCATGAGATATATTATTTCCATCCCATTTTCCATACTAAATCTATGCAGATTTAGTAGAGCTTGATACGAAAATTTCATCAAAATTATGTTCTTGTTCAATTATGATTTGTTGATTTTTCATAAGCTCAAGAACCGCTAAAAATGTTACAACCATTATTTCCCGTTCATCATCAACAAACAAATCATAAAAACTTTGACGACCACCTTGTATTTCTAACTGTTTTAAAATATCAATCATGCGCTTTTCAATTGGTATTTCTTGACGAGTAATACGTGTTGTTACAGGTTTCTTTGCTTTTTTACGGCGCATTAACTTTTGAAATGCCGCTAGCATATCATATAACGTAACATCAAGAGGCAAGTTTGTCTCCTCTTCTTGTTGTAACGATGTAAAATCAATTGGCGGACGTGTATATAGCTGTGCTCTTTCTTGTTCTCTTTCTTTTAGCTCAGTAGCAACTTGCTTATATTTCTTATATTCAATTAACCTCTCCATCAATTCTTGACGAGGATCATCTATAAAGTCATCACCGTTATCAAGTACATCTTCTTCATGTTTCGGCAACAACATTTTACTTTTAATTTGTAATAAAGTCGCAGCCATTACTAAATACTCACTTGCAACATCTAATTGTAGTTCTTTCATCGTATGAACATAAGATAAATATTGCTCTGTAATTTCCGCTACAGGAATATTATATATGTCAATTTCATAACGATGTATTAGATGTAACAATAAATCTAAAGGCCCTTCAAAAGCCTCTACTTTAAAATTATACTGCACAAAGCATCCCACCACATTTTTTCTATAACAACATAAGTATAGAGCATACTCATGTTCTATCCAACCTTTTTAAGAAATTTAATTAAAAATAGACCTATGCCTATATCATCATGCCCACCACTTCATATGATAACAGTGTAGTAAGAACAATGTAGGAGGTCAAAAAACTATGGGTCACGTTGATTGCGGTTTTAGCGGTGGGTTCGCATTACTTGTTGTATTGTTTATTTTACTAATTATTGTAGGGGCAGCTTGCTTCTGCTAATATGAACAATAACGACTAGGGACAATTCCCTAGTCGTTTATTGTTTATATTTCTATGATACACTTGTATTTATAACCGTTAAACAGGGGTGAAGAAAATGTATCCTACCGAATACATACAATTTTTAATTCATTTTCACGGAGATTATGATTATTTTGAATGCCACGAAACACTGGAAGAATATTGGAAAACAAAACCGAGAGGAAATCGTGATAATTATTTAGTCGGTCTTATTCAAATTGCAGTTTCTTTATACCATCAAAGACGCTCTAACTGGAATGGCGCAGAGAAGATGATGAAAAGCGCCATAACGATTTTAGAAAAAAACAGTGCACCTTTACTACGTTTAGGAATAAATCAGACACAACTTCTATACTTACTCCAGGATAGATTGCAATCTATACAGAAAGAAGAGAGTTTTACACCGTTATTTTTACCGTTATCGGATACAGCATTAGAACAGCACTGCATGGAATTATGTCAGAAACAAAACCTTCCTTGGAAAGACGTGAATGCTACTTCTAATGAATATATAATACATAAGCACACATTACGTGATCGAACAGAGGTCATCGCTGAACGAAACGAACAATTACAAAAAAGAAAGCAGAGATAATAAACCACTTATCTCTGCTTTTACGAATGTATATTTTGTTCTAGCCCTTTACACTTTTTGCAAAAACTTGCTGTTTGCTCATTTCCGCAAATTGTAAACTCAAGAAATTTACTCTTTAACTCTTGAACCATCTTCGTCCCAATACCCATATGACGATGAGACGGGTTCACACTCAAATGCTGAATTTCCAACACTTGATTCTCTTTTTTTACAATCCCCATTATCCCAACAAAATCTTCGTTTTGTTTCCACAAATACAATTGCCAATCATCCTTTGCTTCATAATCTTTCATAGTCAATTGTAATGTTTTCACATCTTTTTCAGTTGGCATAAATGAAAGAAGCCCCATTGCAATCTTTTCATAACTTTTTTTAAAACGAATTAACATAACCCTTATCCCTTCTTACAAAAGTTACAAACTATTAATCCCCTCAACCACTCTTTTCATATCACATTCATTTTACAATATTTTCAACAGAGTGAGAAGGGCCTAAAACAACTTGATAATCATACAAAGCGAAAAGAAGAAAGTCAAATATATGTTTCAGTACTATTTTTTCTAAGTAGATTAACAAAGAAACGCTGTTATATGAAAGTAAAAAGAAACATCCACCGCTCATTACCACTTCAATATTCATCACCTGAGAGCAAATGAATTCTAGCAAAATTAATGTAATAAAAATATTTATTGAAACATGAAATCTAATGTATTCTATGTAATTTGTTAAAATTTTGTTCTTATAAGCGCCATATTTTCGCTACAATAACAGTACTACTTGTATCATGTACTGCAAACGAAATACCCATTCCTATTAAAAAACAAAAAAGAGAGCCATAGCTCTCTTTTCCCATTAACTTATTCTTCCCAAACTTTAACTTCTTTCATTACATCGCCTTGACGCATGTTTAATACTGTTTCAATACCGCTTGTTGCTTTACCGAATACAGTATGTACACCATCTAAATGCGGTTGTGGCTCATGAACAACAAAGAATTGGCTACCGCCTGTATTACGGCCAGCATGAGCCATAGAAAGTGAACCTACAAGGTGTCTATGAGGATTTCCATCAGTTTCACATGGGATAGAGTAACCTGGGCCACCTGCACCTGTTCCTGTTGGATCTCCACCTTGGCTTACGAAGCCAGGAATAACGCGGTGGAATGTCACACCATCATAAAATCCTTGCTCTGCTAGTTTTTTAAAGTTTTCTACTGTTTTTGGTGCCTCTTCTGGGAAAAATTCTAACTCGATTTTTTCACCATTTTCCATTAATATGTATCCTAAAGTTTTCATACGTATATGTCTCCTTTCAACTATCTCAGCACTATATTACCACATTCATGACTAGAAACAAAAAGAATCCGACAATCTAGATACTTCTTTTTCGAAATGTGGAAAAAGCTAGGTGACAAATAAGAAATATATACTATAATAACTGTGTTGCCCGAAAATTTTAGAAAGAGAAAGGGAGCGATTTTTCGTGAAAACGAAATTACTAGCTCTGCTATTGGCTGTAACGGTATTTATGATGCCAACAGCTTCGTTTGCAGACATCATCGAAGGAGAATCAATTGTTACACTAGGAGAAAACTTGTCTGAACAACAAAAACAAGATCTGTTAAAAGAAATGAAAGCACCAAAAGATGCTACAATCATTACTGTGTCTAATGCGGAAGAACATAAATTTCTAGAAGGGATTGTTCCAAAAGCCCAAATTGGTACGAGAGCAATTTCCTCTTCTATGATTACATACACAAAGCCAGGTTCTGGTCTCATTGTACGTTCAAAAAACATTAATTCGATAACAGATGCAATGTACACAAAC
Source organism: Bacillus sp. M5A3_1b (assembly GCF_053345335.1). Classification (NCBI taxonomy): domain Bacteria; kingdom Bacillati; phylum Bacillota; class Bacilli; order Caryophanales; family Bacillaceae; genus Bacillus; species Bacillus sp. M5A3_1b. The sequence goes on from NZ_JBKEZY010000001.1 coordinate 377,263, forward strand.
GCACTTATTACAGCAGGTGTGAAAGATGCAGAAATTCAAATTACTGCACCATTTAAAGTTTCAGGAACTGCTGCTTTAACCGGTTTAATGAAAGCCTATGAAACAACATCGAACAAAGCAATTCCTGAGGAAGTAAAAAAAGTAGCCAATGAAGAAATGGTGCAAACAGCCCAGCTCGGCGATAAAATTGGTGAAGAAAAAGCAGTTCAACTTGTTGCAAAAATTAAAGAAGAAATTGCCAAAGAACAGCCAAAAACGACTGAAGATTTACGTTCATTAATTAAAAAAATTGCGGATCAACTTGGTATTACATTAACGGATGAACAGTTAGATAACTTAGTTGCGCTATTTGATAAAATGAAAAATCTTAATATCGATTGGAATCAAGTTGGCAGTCAGTTAAATAAAGCAAAAGAACATGTTTCTGCCTTTTTAGGATCTGAAGAAGGGCAAGGTTTCCTAGATAAAGTTAAAGATTTCTTCTCAAGTATCATTGATTTTGTTAAATCGTTATTCAAGTAAAAAGAAGCTCGTCAGTGACGAGCTTCTTTTTTTATACAAGTAATGGCAATTTCATAACAGCTTCTTCGACCGAACGAACAATATAATTTGCCTTATTCTTCACATATGGATGAGCATGATGTAGAGTAAATGAATGCGGAGTTACTTCAAACATAGAAATATCATTGAAAGAATCTCCAATGCATGCAACTTCATTTGCTTCAATTTGTAAATGTTCCATTAGTCGCCTTAAAGCACTCCCTTTACTTACTCCCCTTGGCATAATGTCAACATAGCGTTTACCAGACATAAAAACTTCCGCTTCGCTCTGAAATGTATCTCGTAACTCTTGATCTAATGCTGCAATTGTCTCTTCTTCCCCAAAAACAAACAATTTCGCAGGATGTACAGTCTTACCAAATTCCTCTTCTAATGCTTCTATCTCAGCAATATGCACGCCCATATACGTTTCAAAAGTATGATGATGTTCATTCTTTCTTTTTGTATACCGTTGCTCATTTGCACAAACAATATCTGCTAGTCCCTTTTTATGGATATATCGATATATTTCCTGGGCAATCCCATCTTCAAAACTTGATTCATGAAATATTTTTCCATCCGGCAGTAACATCGTTGCTCCATTTAAACTAGTTGTGTAATACGGGAATGCAAACCTATTTACGACTTCATCAATTCGATGAGTAAAGCGGCCAGAGGCAAAACAAATATTTGTCCCTTTTTCAGCTAACCAACAAAGTGCACGTTCATCTTCTTTTTGCATATGATTCACATTGTAAACGAGCGTATCATCTAAATCACTTACAAATAATTTAATCATGTCCTCTTCCCCTTCCATACACAATATCTACTCTAAGTGTACACAAAAAATGTTTGATTTTTGTTAAAAAACAATAAATTTTTGCTAAAAAAATAAACGGGTGTATAATCCCGTTTATTTTTGTCTTTTTACATTTTGAGGTCTTACAATACTTGGTCGTACTTTTAAACTAGACATCGTCGGGCGAAGTAGAATTTTTGTTAATGCACCCCAATCAAATGGTAAAAACGGCCATAAATAAGGCGTTTGTAAACTTTTTATAGACGTTAAAAATAAAATCAATATCGTCATACCAATTACAAATCCCATCTCATGGAAGAGACCTGTTAAAATAATAACAAACAATTTTCCAACTTTATTTCCTAATCCTAATTCATAACTCGGTGTTGCATATGCACCGATCATAGAAACTGCTACATACAAAATAACTTCTGGTACAAACAAACCTACATCGATTGCTATTTGACCAATTAATATAGCGGAAATTAACCCTGCAGCAGAAGATAACGGCGTTGGCGTATGAATGGCTGCCATCCTTAAAAACTCAAGTCCGATTTCGGCCATCAACACCTGTAATAGAATTGGTAAATGTGTCATCTTAGTCGGTCCAATGAAAGCAAGGTTTTCTGGTAAAAGAGTTGGATCAAATACAAACACTAACCAAAATGGTAGTAAAAATAAGGAGAATAAGACACCTAAAAAGCGTACCCAACGTAAAAATGTACCGACAGCTGGATTTTGTCTAAACTCTTCCGCATGCTGTAAATGGTGGAAATATGTTGTTGGAGTAATCATAGCACTCGGTGATGTATCAACTAGTACTAACACATGTCCTTCTAATAAATGATTCGCCGCTACATCCGGTCTTTCTGTATATCGAATAAGCGGGAATGGATTATAGCTTTGCTTTACAACAAATTCTTCCACTGTTTTATCCGCCATCGTAATTCCATCGACATCAATGTTATTTAATTCTTGCTTTATAATCTTTACTAAATCTGGATTTGCAACATCTTGAACATATGTAATACAAATATCAGTTTGAGACCTATCTCCTACTCGAATCATTTCATTTCGAAGACGTGGATCTCGAATTCTCCTACGAATTAACGCTGTATTTACAACGATATTTTCAACAAATCCATCCCTCGCACCGCGTACTACTTTTTCAGTATCAGGTTCTGTCGGTGTTCGTCCTGGATAGCTGCGAACATCTATTGCGAACGCTTCCGTTTCACCTTCTACAAATATAACGATAAGTCCTGATAATACTTGGAGCATTACCTCATCCATCGTTTTCACTTTGCTTACTTGTTGATGGATTAAACGATTCTCTAAAAGCTTCACTGTATCTTCTTCTACATCCCTTATCTCATTTGTATCCACCGCTTCTTCTAAAATAGGGATAATATAATTTGTATCACAAAGCCCGTTTACAAATAACACACCAATTTCTTTATTTAAAATTTGAAATTTACGAATGCCAACGTCGTATGTAACACCCAGTCCAGCTGTTTGCTTTAAGTAATTTTCATTATCACTTATGAAAGATGAAATAGGGATATCCACTTTTTTAGGCTTCGTCATAAAAACCACTCCTTTCCAAAATTAATTGAATCGCTTTTCTAGTAATAGGTGATCCTCTCTCCCATTCATCGTTTCCACACATCTTACCGATATCACCAACTCCCACAATGACAGGAACATTCAGATCATCTAAACAATAAATTGTATCTCCGCTAATTCTGCCAATTTCACCATCTGGAAGTCCAAATTTATCAACACCGTATTCGGTTAAATTCCCGTTTCGATCTACACTGACATCTACACGTGCCCATTCCCAATGATGTGTATTAGACGCTACTGCCAAAATCCCCAGCACATCAATTTGTTTATGTGTGGCTACATATTTTAAAGCCTTTTCACCAGATCCTTCTCCAATAAATCCACTGTCATCAAACATGACAAATACAGGGTCATATGGCGTTTGCATAATAAGCTCAACAACTTTCTTCCCTGTCAATTTGGTTGGATTACTTTGTGATGCTGAAATACACCTTCCCCCAAATTCCTTCGTTAAAAGCTCAATTGTTCGCTTTGCATATTCATCTCCATCTGTGACCAAAACAACCCTTCGTCTCATTTAATTTATCCTTTCGGTTTACATATAAGTGCTACAAAAAATGAAAATAATATCGCTGCAGAAATGCCTGCAGATGTTAAACTAAACATACCCATACCAATCCCAATATATCCGTGTTTTTCTGCCGCATGCATTGCCCCATGTAATAGTGAATGTCCAAAACTTGTAATAGGAACTGTCGCCCCAGCACCAGCAAACTTTATAAGCTTATCGTACAATCCGAATCCATCTAAAACTGCTCCTATAACTACAAAGGTAGCCATTAAATGGGCTGGTGTTAACTTTGCGAAATCTAACAATACCTGTCCAATTACACAAATGGCGCCTCCTACAAGAAATGCATATATAAAATCCACAATTCACTCTCCCTTCACTCTCTCAAATACGACACCATGTGCAATTGTTGGAATGGTTTCTTTCTGCTGCATCATCGTCGGACTTAATAACGCACCAGTAGCAACGACAAAAATTCGTTGTAAGTTCCCTTTTTGCATCTCGCTTAATAAATGACCATATGTGACAACAGCTGAACAAGCACAACCACTACCACCGGCAAATACTTCTTCTTGACCGGGATCATAAATCATTAATCCGCAATCATTATATATATGCCCAAGATCATAACCTTCTTCCAGTAACAGTTGTTTTGCTATTGGTGTCCCAATAGCTGATAAATCACCGGTAACAATCAAATCATAATCTGCTGTACTTCTCTTCAAATCTTCAAAGTGTTGTTGAATTGTATGAGCAGCAGCAGGTGCCATCGCCGACCCCATATCTAAAGGATTCGCAATCCCTAAATCTTGCACTTTTCCAATCGTAGCTGCCGTAATTTTAATAGCACTTTTTTCTTTACTAATTAATATGGATCCCGCACCTGTAACAGTGGAATTTGCTGTTCCTGGTTTTTGTCCCCCATACTCTGTTGGATAACGGAACTGTCTTTCAGCCGTTGCATTATGACTACTTACCGTCGCTAAAACACGATTTGCGAATCCACCATCTATAAAGGCTGATCCAACAGCTAAAGTCTCCATCGAGGTTGCACAAGCGCTAAACATCCCTAAAAAGGGAATCCCCCACTTACGCGCAACATAATTTGCTGTCACTGTTTGATTTAATAAATCACCCGCTAAAAAGAAATCAATTTGTGATGTTTTTACATTTCCTTTTTGCAAGACTTGTTGAATTGAATCTGACATTAATCTTCGTTCAGCAAGTTCCCAGTTTTCCTCTCCGCAATGTAAATCATCATATGAAATATCAAAATCCTTCCCAAGAGGGCCCTCAGCTTCTTTTGGACCGACAGCAGTACCGGTTGCATTCACATAAATATCATTTTGAAATACCCACGTTTGTTTTCCGGTCAACCTCATACTAGCCCCTCCTTTAAGACATAAAAATGTTAAAAGTATATCTTATTAATCCAATAACGTATGCACCAACGACCCCAAAAACGATAACACTTCCCGCTAGCTTAAACATATTTGTAGCAACCCCAAGCACAATTCCTTCACTCTTATGTTCTAGCGCAGCGCTCGCCATAGAATTCGCAAATCCCGTAACAGGTACGGCCGATCCCGCTCCAGCAAATTGACCGATTTTATCATATACACCACAACCTGTTAAAATCGCCGATAATAATACAAGCGTTGCAACTGTCGGATTTCCTGCCTCTTGTTCACTGAAATGAAAATAATGTATATAAAATTTCATCAATACTTCTCCGACAGTACAAATGAATCCACCTACAAGAAATGCCTTGACACAATTTAGGAAATAGTTTGGTTTTGGATGGTACTCCTTCACTTTATTTATGTAATCATCCTTTAGTTTTCGCCCTGTCATTTATATACTGCCTCCTACTTTACGAAATAAATCCAGTGAAACAATGAGCCTATTACTTTGCCAAGTACAAGAGCAACGAGTAAAACAACGATTTTCCCTTCTATCCCTACTCGTTTCGCTAAAATAGGTAAAACATTTAACACTTCTGTTAATGCGGCTGCAAGCATTCCAATGAATGTGCCACAAAATATTCCTAATATAACAAGCCAATATTGCGACGTTTGAAATGTAATGTTTTTCAAACTACACCAAGCTCCTGTTAACGTACCTGCAATAACTGCCCACTCAAAATATTGAATATGCTTTCCACTTCTCGTTAATTGAGCTAGACGGGGGATTATACCAAGTACAGCTAAAAATGCGACATATCCGCTACCCACTGCAATTCCTCCCGCTAAACCAATTAAAATAACAAGCCCAGACTCAATCATCGGCAAGTTGTTTCATATTGTCCTTGTTTTCATGAACAATTACATATTGGTCAAGTGACTGCTGATATTGGAACATCTCCACTTCTAACGGACTCGGCTCTTCATTAATTCGCTTTTGAAATACATGATTAAAAAATAAGACCATACCTAACCCAAGACCTACTGAATAAGGAATTTGAAATAGCAATGGCTGCGCCTTAAATTCTCCCGTAATCATGTAATATAACCGCTGGTGCACTTGTTGCATGCTTACATCTTCATGGAAATAAATGATCGCAAGAGCAGCTCCAATAAAAAGTAACAACCATACAAGTCCGAAGAAAACCGGATGTACTTTCTTTTTTTCATATATAATTTCAACAAGAGTTTGTCCAGAACCGAGTAAATTAATTTGTATATGAGCCGCTTTTCGCCTAATAATCTCAATAATTTTCATAACATCAATTACAACATGCGTCTTATCATGCGCTGTTATTTTGTAAACTACCTCATCCTGTAACGACTCAACTACCACAGTATCTCCGGCAAGTTGAGCGACATCACGTAGTTTCACTTCATACGTAGGAGAAACTTTTAATCGATTACGCATTTTAATATAAATTGTTTGTTCCAATTTCTATTCACCTCTTCACTCTTCCTCGTAGTTGTAGTATGGTTATTGATTTTTTTTCTAATACAATTTTTTCATAAAAAAACATCTGTACCGTTTCGGTACAGATGTTTTTTAGTTTATGCCTTTTTCTTAAATAAATTTGCAATACTTAATGCGAGTCCTCCCCAAATGACTACCATACCAATCACCATCATCATAATCGCTGATCCGCTCATTATGAAACACCCCGATCTTTCCATTCTTTTTCAAGCTTAGCAGAATCTGAATGTATTTGTGCATTCCATTTCTTTATACTAATGATTAATGCAACGATAAGGAAAGCTGCTGCAATTGACCAACCATATGTTACGACAAACTCCGTTGGATAATCTCCGTAGTTCTTTTTAATATTTTGGATTGTGCCATCAATTAACATGTACCCTAACATAAGCGGGGTAATAACGAGTAAACTTACTCTCCAAAACGTCCCTAACTTAATATCAGATACGAAGTTTGCATGATTTTGGTAAACTGGTAAACGGCGTAGAATGAGCCCTATCGTAACCACTTCCGCTAATGCAATTGAAATTAATCCGAAGTTATTAGCGAAATAATCAACAACATCTAGGAACATAAGCCCGCCACGTGTTGCAAAAACAAGAGAAACTAGTACGAGAAGCATCCCCATAATTCCAATTGTTTTTTGGCGACTTAAGCTGAACTTTTCAGATACGGCAGCAAAACATACTTCCGCAAGTGAAATGAGGGATGTAATTCCAGCAACCGTTAATGATAAGAAAAATAATACGCCAAATAACGGTGACATCGGTAACTCATTAATGATTTGCGGGAATACTACGAACGCAAGTCCTACACCGGCACTTGCTACTTTATCAACTGGTACTCCCATATTATTTGCCATAAATCCAAGAGCTGCAAAGACCCCAATCCCAGCTAACAATTCAAATCCTGAGTTTGCAAAGCCAGTAATAAAGGCATTATTTGTTGTATCTGAGTTTTTCGGTAAATAACTAGAATACGTAATCATAATTCCAAATGCTAAAGATAAGCTAAAGAAAATTTGACCATAAGCAGCAAGCCATACTTTCCCATCAAAAATACGACTCCAATCTGGTTTGAAGAATGCATCCAACCCTTGCATTGCACCTTCCATCGTCACTGCACGAACTACGATAATAAGGAACATAACAACTAATAAAGGGATGAAAATACGATTAACAACTTCGATTCCTTTTTTAACTCCTTTAAATGCTACACCGAGCACGATAATCCAAACGAGAGCTAATGGAATTAATACTTCCGGTACGAGCCCTCCAAACTGTCCAGGCTTATCTGCAACATGCAAATACTCTTTAAATAAAAATGATTGCGTGTCTTTCCCCCATGCTCCAGTAATTGCAAAATACGTATAGGAAATAGACCAAGCAATAATTACTGCATAATATGTTGAAACGATAAACGTTACACACATTTGCCACCATCCGATAAATTCAGCACGCGGACTAATACGGAAGAATGTAAGTGGCGCTGAACCACGATGACGATGCCCAAGAGCAAATTCAAACGCCAATAATGAAATACCAGTCGTTAATAATGCGAATAAGTACGGTAAAAAGAATGCGCCTCCCCCATTTTCATACGCTGTATAAGGAAAACGCCATATGTTTCCTAATCCAACGGCAGAGCCGACCGCTGCGAAAATGAATCCGGCCCTCGTTCCCCATTGTTGCCTCGTTTCCATACTTCCTTCCCCCTTTGTGACAAGTTCATACTTGGATTATATTTTAAATTTACTAAATTATCAATAAATTCTGTTAATTTTCACGAAAGTTTACAATCCCTACTAAATTAAAGTCATAAAAAAAATCGAATAGATAGCTACTCATCTATTCGATCTTTCATCTGTTTTAATATTTTCTTTTCAAGTCTTGAAACTTGTACTTGCGAAATACCTATGCGCTCCGCTACTTCTGATTGGGTTTGGTCTTTATAGTAGCGTAAATATACAATTAAACGTTCTCGATCATCTAATTCTCTAATTGCTTCTTTTAAAGCAATTTTATCAAACCATTTCGTTTCAGATTGATCAGCAATTTGATCTAAAATAGTGATTGGATCTCCATCGTTTTCATACACCGTTTCATGTATGGATGAAGGAGCACGACTCGCTTCTTGCGCCAGAACCACTTCTTCTGGCGTTAGTTCTAACGCTTCAGCTACTTCGTTAATCGTTGGTGCCCTTCCGAATTCTTTCGAAAGCTCGTCTCTCATCTTTCGAATTTTATTTCCTGTTTCTTTTAAAGATCTACTTACTTTCACTGATCCATCATCACGTAAAAATCGTTGTATTTCTCCAATAATCATTGGAACTGCATATGTTGAAAATTTCACGTCGAAAGATAAATCAAATTTATCTACCGATTTTAAGAGCCCAATACATCCAATTTGAAATAAATCGTCTGGTTCGTATCCTCGATTAAGAAAACGCTGCACAACCGACCATACGAGACGCATATTACTTTGAACGATTGTATCTCTCGCTTGTTGATCTCCATCTTGACTTTGTTGAATTAACGCTTTTAGCTCGTGGTCCTTTAACTGAGGTTTCTTCTTCTCATTTTTGACCTCTATGTCCATAGGCTATTCTCCTTAATTGCATAGAGCGTTACTATTTGATAAGTATTTTGTCAAATGGATTGTTGTCCCGAAAGATTCGTTTGAAATAACTTCTACTTCATCCATAAAATTTTCCATGATAGTAAATCCCATTCCGGAACGCTCTAATTCAGGTTTAGTTGTAAAAAGGGGTTGTCTTGCTTCATCTAAATCAAAGATGCCAATCCCTTCATCTCGAATCGTGAGTTTCACCATTGCTTCTTCCAAAATTACAGAAATATAAACAACACCTTCTGCATTTCCATCGTATCCATGAATAATTGCATTCGTAACTGCTTCTGACACAACTGTTTTAATCTCCGTAAGTTCTTCCATCGTTGGATCTAGTTGCGCAATGAAAGCAGCTACTGTAACGCGAGCGAATGATTCATTTTGACTTAATGCTGAAAATTGAAGGTTCATTTCATTTCTCATTTATGCCACCCCCAGCGTCGCGAGCGCATGCGCTTCACTTTCTTCTAAGCGAACAATTTTAAATAAGCCCGACATTTCAAATAAACGCTTAACAGGCGGTGAAATTGCACAAACAACCATTTCTCCACCTAATCCCTTTACATGCTTATATCGGCCTAATATAACACCTAAACCAGAACTATCCATAAACGATAAGTTCTCTAGGCTCAAAACAATATGATGAACACCATGTGTCTCAATCATATCTGTTACTTTCGTTCGCAACTCTTCAGCAGTATGATGATCTAATTCACCCGCTAGTCTCACACATAGGACGTCACGCTTTACTTCTAATTGCATGGAAAGACTCACACGATTTCCTCCTTATGCTCAAACTTTACTCATTTACATACATAAAGATTTTCGTGATACAACATAAGAATCCTTCCTGCTGACAAAAGAAGAACTATTTCGCCATAAAGTGAAAACATTCGGCAATTATTTACTTTCATACGAATAGAAAAGCGGCAAAATGTTTGCCGCTATTTTGATGTTGAAAACATCCCAAAACTTCTTTTAAATAACTCCCACCAGCTCGCTGCAGCAACATCTTCTTTTGCTACAATTGTTTGTTTTAATAAAACATCTTTATCTTTTTTAATAACAAGTGTACCAAGCGCGTCACCTTTTTTAATCGGCGCTTTCACTTTCTTTTCAGCAATTACTTCTTGCTTTACTTTGTCCATATTTTCGCCCTTCTTCATAAGAAGAGACACATTGTCTGACGCAACTAAATCTACTTTTTCTTTTTTCCCTTTTCCTACTTGTACAGTCTTAATTTTTTCGCCACGTGTATACAATTTCTTTGTCATATATTGTCCAAATGCATAGTCAAGAAGCTTTGTTACTTGATTATTCCGTTCTTTCGATGTAGGTGCTCCCATAACAACTGAAATAACACGCATGCCATTTTTTTCAGCTGATGCTGTTAAACAATATTTTGCTTCTGTCGTAAAGCCCGTTTTCACACCATCTACTCCAGGATAAAAACGTACTAACTTATTCGTATTCACGAGCCAAAACTTCTTATCCGTATCTTCTCGTAAATAGTCTTCGTATTTACCTGTATATTTGCGAATAAGTGGGTACTTCATCAATTCTTTTGCCATTATAGCCATATCATTTGCTGTGGAATAATGGTCTTTAGCCGGAAGACCTGTTGGATTTTGAAAATGAGTATTTTTCAGTCCTAAATCTTTCGCTTTTTTGTTCATCATATTTACAAAACCTTCTTCTGAACCCGCGATATGCTCCGCTACTGCAACAGACGCATCATTTCCAGATGCAATAGCAATACCTTTTAGCATTTCATTTACAGTCATCTCTTCTCCAGGCTCTAAAAAGATTTGTGATCCACCCATTGAAGCTGCATGCTCACTTGCTCTAACTTTATCGGTCAGTTTTAGTTTTCCTTTTTCAACTTGTTCCATAATTAATAGCATTGTCATAATCTTCGTCATACTAGCAGGTGGTAACTTCTCATTTGGATTTTTATCAAACAAAACTTTACCTGTATCTTGTTCAATTACAATTGCTGATGACGCTTGTTCCGCTAACTTCGGCGTTGTTTCTTCTGTTTTTTCCTGCTTCGTCTTCTCAGATTGTGCGAAACTAACTGAAGTACCAGAAAGCAATAACATGAAACAAACAAGTATTCCAAAAACTCGCTTCATGACTAACCCTCCATTCTATATCAAACCTATTTTTTCCAATTTGTTATTTTTTAATACCATATTTTTCTAATATTTTCAGTTGACAAATATATTCATCACCTATATTGTATTAAGTGTATTACACACAGTAGTACACTTAATACAAGTCAGAAAGGAGACATTGCTCTTGCATATTCAACTTGATCCAAGAAGCAACACTCCGATATGGGAACAAATCGTTCAAAATATAAAAGAACTCGTATTGAAGAACATGTTAGCTCCAAGTGACAAACTACCTTCTGTACGCGAACTCGCTTCTTTACTCGTTATAAATCCAAATACAGTGAGTAAAGCGTACCAAGAGTTAGAACGACAAGGGATTATTGAAACATTACGAGGAAAAGGAACATTTGTATCTCAATCGATTACCCCAACATTAGACGAAAGGAAAATCGCTATGGTTGAAAAGCAATTTCATCAATTACTATTAGAAGCCTCTTATCTTGGTGTTACGAAAGATAAAATTCATGATTGGATAGATTCATACTATAAAGAGATTGGAGGAAATGCGGATGCTGAAAGTGACAAACTTGAAGAAAACAATTGATAATCAAACGATTTTAGATGATGTTTCTTTCACATTACAAAGAGGAAGTATCATCGGATTACTCGGAAGAAACGGTGCGGGGAAAACAACTTTATTACGAACGATGGTCGGCATTTTAGACCCTGATGCAGGGACTGTTACATATGAAGAGACAAACATTCATCAGTGTCCTGAAATAAAGCAAAAAATCGTATATGTTCCGGATTCTACTAACATATTGAACGGATATACGGTAAAAGAAATTGTAAAGTTTTATAAAGAAGTTTATACCGCATTTGATGAAGCATATTTCTATGAACTGTTAGAACGTTTTAACTTACCTAACAAACGAATTCGTAGCTATTCAAAAGGAATGAAAGCACTGCTTGCCATCATTTTAGCCGTTTCTACAAAGGCAGAATATATCATTTTAGATGAACCGACAAACGGACTTGATCCTATCGTGAAAAGGCAAATTTTACAGTTTCTCGTTGGAGAAGTTGCAGAAAAAGAGATTACCATTTTCATCTCAACTCACCATTTAGATGAAGTGGAACAAATTGCAGATACAATCATTATATTAAAAGGCCATACTATCTCGTCTATTACATCACTAGACGATGCCAAATCACGATTTGCAAAAATACAAGTAGCTTACGAACGTTCATTACCTCAAAAACTAGAAAACTTAAGCAATATTAAAATATTAAATCAAACAGGAAAAGTATATACAATCTTAATTGAGGGAAATGTGGCTACAACACTGGAGAAGTTTTATAAAGAACAACCTATACTCATTGAAGAATTAACAATGTCACTTGAAGATGTCTTCGTTACGACACTGGAGGAGGATGGGTATGTTTCATAAGGCGTTGTGGATGTGGAATTGGAAACGCGGGAAATATGCTGTGTTACTATTCTTCTTTAGTTCGCTTTACTTATTATCTTTCAGCTACTATAGAATTGCGCAGAAAGAACTTGATGCGTATTACGAATTACAAGAAAAAGGGAAGCAGTATTATTATTTTTATGCCTTTTCTTCGGGAGAAGGTAATAGTTTTTTGTTAACAGTTCTTATTATTGCTTTAGCCTGTTTATTGATAGGGTGGGAACGTAGCAACCAATCGAATACACTACTTATGACGATGCCGTTTAAAAGAAAAGATGTTTTCTTATCTAAATGGGCTTTTGGTTCATTTTGTATTTTGGGCTCGTTACTTATAAATTGGATCCTTATGTATGTTATTTATAGAACAACCATTCATTTTGATTATCAATCTTTTAGTCCATTTCATCGATACTTTCTTTATGCAATTGTTTCTTATGTTGCAGTATATACAGCTGCACTATGCATCGGTACTTTTACTGGAAGCATTGTTTCCCAGGTTGTTTTTTGTATTCCGTGGCTATTAATGGGACTTACATTTATTCCACTAGTATACACTTTTACGCTAAACCATTTAGAGGCTACCAATACTAAAAATAATAAATTAGATCAACAACTTTATGAAATCAATAAAAAAACAAATATAGTTGCACCAATATATAACTTCACGATTTATTACCATTATAATCCTGAATCACGTAAAAAAGAAAATGACTCAACTACTTTAAGAAATCCAGCATCTTATCACTATTATTCAGCTAAATCGATGTTAGTCCCTATTTTTTATACAATAGTTTACTTACTACTTGGAACATATTTATATAAACGATCGCCAAATGAAAACAGTCAAAAGATATTTATTTTCCAAAAGCATTTACGAATATGTATATGGGGGACAACCATTTACTTTGCATTACTAGGTGGCTATAAACTAAACCAATTTCATTTCTTACTTAACTACTATATCGCTTTGTTTTTCGCTGGAATTATTACTTATGTTGTATTATCACGCTTAACAAATTATAAAGTTTTTTAAAGGAGAGATCCTATGTTTCAAAAAGCACTATGGCTAAGAACGTATCACCAAAGTAAATATGTTGTATGGTTATTTTGGCTTGCCAGTCTCTATACTTTGTCATATTACTACTATATGACTTCTATTCAACAGCAACAATTTCTAAATGACAACAAAAAGTGGAACTCTGTATATCATTACACCTTTAATTTAACACTTCTAGATTCTGTCATGCTGTTAGGTATTGTGCTTATCGTTCTAGCTTGTACGTTAATTGGATGGGAAAGACAAGATAACTCTAGCGACTTGCTATGGTCTATGCCCTTTAAACGTTCACACCTCTATATAACAAAGTGGTTGTTTGGAATCTGCAACATCACCGCTGTTGTCGTTTTAAACTGGGGGCTATTTGCTATTATGAAAAAGTTAACTTTTCATAATAAATATCAAGTATTCTCCCCCTTTCATAGTTATTTTATATACATGTTAATTGTATTAATTGCTATTTATACACTTGCCTTATGTATAGGAACAATCGCAGGGAATGTTATATCGCAAGGAGTTCTCACTGCCGCTCTATTCATGTTCCCATTATTACTTCCAACACTTATTTCAGGCGTCATTGCTGTTCACTCAAACACTGAATTTCATGAGAACAGTGGCCTTATATATAATGTGATGGAAAACATACGTATTTCTAGTGCAGCAGAAGATTTCAATATTCACTTTAATTATGATCCACAAAATGCTTATACCGATCGAAACGGAGTACGTCATAACGAACCAAACTTTACAAAGATTCCACCGGTAAAAACATTGATTGGACCTATCGTACATATCATTGTTTTATTACCACTCGGTATATATTTATATGCTCGTTCAGCCAATGAGCGAAACGGTAACTACTTATTATATCCAAAACTACAAAAAGTAGTATCGGCTTGTGCTATTTTCTTTGGTGGGATCGTTGGAGGCTTAATACTAAGTCGCGCGCAGTCATTGGGCAGCTTTTACATCGGATTTTTAGTTACTAGTTTAATTATGTATTTCTTCCTGCCAAAAATATTAAAATGGAAGTTTACTTGGAATATTAACTAAATTCAACATAATCACATGTTGGGCATTGGAGGAATAACATGTTTTATAAGGCTTTATGGTTACATCATTACAAGCAAAGTAAGTACATTCTTTTACTCTTTGCTTGTAGTAGTTTTTGGTTTTTACCTATTAGCTATTTTAATGATTTACAGATTCAACTAACAAGTCTTTCAGCAAACCAAGATAACTATTTCAGCTATAGTTTAAATGGGGATACTCTTATCATCCCCTTCATTCCAACTTTCATATTACTCGCTTGTTCATTAATAAGTTGGGAAAAACGAAATCAAACAGATCATCTGTTATTCGCAATGCCATTCACGAGAAAAGAACTTTTTCTTTCTAAATGGCTGTTCGGGACAATTGTAATTATATTCATAATGAGCCTTAATATCATCTTAATGTATTTTATCCTAACGGTTAATCTGTTTAACCAATATCAATCCTTCTGGCCAATACTTACATTATTATGTTATGTTACCATTACATGGATTGCGATTTTTACAATAGCAATTTTTATAGGAACAATTGCTGGTAATGTCATTTCACATAGTATATTAAGCTTAGTTTTTATTATATTACCATCTGGACTAAGCATGTTGCTGTTTCATTTCACTTGGATTCACACAAATATATCTACAACTGAATTTTTCCTTAAGAAAGCGAATTACACATCATATGTAGAGAACATTGAAGTTTTTGCACCTACTAATAATACTTATATATCTTATACATTTAATCCAAAAGTAAAAGAAGTAAACATTAATAATCTAAAAGAATCCGTTACGGTGCAACACCAATTCCAGCCCATCTGGAAACTTATCACTCCGATTCTATATATTCTTTTTCTTTTACCATTAGGAGTATTTTTCTATAATCGGACAAAAAATGAAAATAACGGTAAACTATTATTATTCACTAAACTACAACGTCTATTTATACCGTGTGTCACGATATGTTTCGCACTATTAGGAGGCTGGTTAACAGGTGAAAAAAATGATCCAATATTAAGTTATTACGCTGGATTCATAATAATAGGAGTATTTAGCTATGTAGTACTTAACTATTTCATAAATAAAAAATTTTTACTTCGCACGAAATAACCTCCTTCAAAAGGAGGTTATTTCACATTCTCTCTTCTTTTCCCATACTCTTTTTCTTGCTTCATTCCAAACCCGTCACCATTTGCGACGATTTGATCTGTTGGAGCAACTATGCTTTCAGCAATTCTCCATTCTCCTCCTTGTTGAATAAACACTTGCATAAAATAATTCATGCCATTTAACTGATACGGATTTTCTTTTTTCACTTCATAACGCGCTGCAACATAATACACTTGCACATTCTCAGCTTCAAACTTAGAAATATATTGCGATAATCTCGGGATGTACTGTGATGCTTTCTGAAATGGAAGTTGTTTTACTTTTATAAGAGAAGACTTTGTTACATTACTTATTGTATCTTCATGCCGAATGTTATCACTATGATGAAATAAAATAGCATTCTGCATAGAGCGAATCCATAGTTTTGAATATAAAACAGGTTGCTTATTTGAAATATGTTGTAATTCTTTCTGAACGACTTGAAGAGGCGTTGCAGCGTCCACGAATTGATGAAAGCAGAAAAAACTTCCAATCATAATGAAAAGCGTACAAATACGTTTCATAATTTTTCACTCCGATTCTTTTTAATTAAAGTATTGGAGTTTCAAAATGTTTTTATTCAAAAGAAAAAGGATAGGAAAGCTTTCGCTTCCTATCCTCATTTATTATAATACGCGGCCAAATAGCTCTAAAACCATTTCGATTTCTTGGTCGCTCCAACCTTTAAATTTCTCTTTATAATATTCTTTACGCACAGCTTCAAGTTTTTCAGTTACTTCTCTTCCGTGTTCTGTAATTTCTAGGTACACGATACGACGGTCTGAATTTGAACGCTTTCTTTCTACAAACCCTTTTCGTACGAGACGATCAGTAACAGCTGTAATATGACTAGAGGTTACGTTTACTTCACTCGCAATTTGCGAAGCCATCTGTGGACTGTTTAAAAATAACGCGCGTAATACAGAAAATTCATTGTATGGCATATGTTCTGCAAAACGTGTATTAATATCATTTTGTAATAAACGTATCATCTTTCGAAATGATCCGGATAACTCTAAAATCAGTGTTTCTCTTTTTTCGTTCACTAGCCTCGTCCCTTTTTTATCATATTTACACATATTATAATCTATAAATACCCTCGTTGTATATGCTTTCTTCCTTTAACATTCTCATTTATGTAACTTTTTCATACAAATTTCTTTTTTGTTCACACATATACATATAAATAAGGATGGTGATGGAAGATGCAAGGTGGAATGAATCCTTATTTACACAACGTACGTACAGCTAATACTGGTAAAGAAGCTACCATTACGGTGCAAGGTGAAGGCGTTGTAAAAGCAAAACCAAATGTTGTTATATTAACACTTGGCATTCGAACTGATAGTAAAAATGTGAAACAAGCGCAAGAAGAAAATGCAGTGCAATCAAAACAATTGCTGGATGCACTTAAACAGCTTGGTATTTCTGATAAAAACATAGAAACGATTTCTTATACAATCACTCCCCAATACGAATATATAAATGATAAAGCATTACTACAAGGATATCGTGTGGAACATTTGTATGAAATTACCGTTTTAAATGTACAAAAAGCAGGGGAAGTATATGATATAGCCGTTTCAAATGGAGCAAACGTAGCAAAAGGATTACGTTTTCGAATATCTCACCCAAATAAATATTATGAGCAAGCTCTCATTCAAGCTCTGCAACAAGCGGTAGAAAAAGCTCGTGCTATTGCGAGTACATACAATTTAAACATTAATCCTGTTCCACTCTCATTCGTTGAAGAATCTGCTCAATTACCACGGGAAGTTGCGTCCTATGCTACTTTACATGCACAAGCAGCTCCTCCCATTCAATCGGGAGAATTAGAAATCATTTCTACAATAAGGGCGATTTTTACGTATTTATAAATAATTTCATTTATAAGTAAACGTTATCATTTTCCTTGTTGTAAAAACATGATGTTCTGATATAATAAAGGACGGTGAGCTCTTACAAAAGAGATATCACGGGTGGGAGAGGGATATGAAAAAGAAGGTTTAACATGAAAGGAATACTTGAAAGAACATTTAAATTAGGTTTACACGAAACATCACCAAAACAAGAGGTTTTAGCTGGGGTTACGTCATTTTTCACAATCGTATATATTATGATTGTAAATGCATCCATTTTATCCGATGCTGGCATTCCTCTTGAAGCTGGAATTTTAGCAACTGTTTTCAGTTCATTTGTCGGATGTCTGCTCATGGCATTTTGGGCAAATGCACCTGCTATTCTTGTCCCTGGTATGGGCGTAAATGCATTCTTCACGTACACTGCTGTGCATACGCTCGGATTAGCTTGGCAGGAAGCATTAGCAGCTGTCTTCATCTCTGGTATTATTTTTGCAATTGCTGCGTTTACACCAATCGCTCGCGTGCTTTCAGTATCGATTCCAAAGTCATTAAAGGAAGCTATTACTGTCGGCATCGGATTATTTTTAGCATTTATCGGATTGCAAAAAGGTGGTTTAGTCGTTTCGAATCCAAATACTGCTGTTGCAATGGGTAAATTAAGTAACCCTGTCGTTCTTGCGACACTACTTACTCTTATCGTTGCACTTGTACTATTTATTCGTAACGTACGTGGAAGCTTTTTATGGACGATTGCAATAGGAACTGGTATTGCATGGCTATTTGGTCTTGTTGATACAAGTCAAATCGGGAATAGTTCATTCTCATTCGCTAATTACGGCGATGTGTTTGGAGCTATGTCATTTGGCAAACTTTCTTCCTTACCGTTTTGGATTGCAACATTCTCCTTAAGCATGGTGCTTATTTTTGAGAACATGGGACTTCTGCACGGTTTATTAGAAGATGACCGTAAATTCCCACGTGCTTACCAAGCCAATGCAATTTCAGCAATGACATGTGGTCTATTTGGCACAAGCCCTACCGTATCAACAGTAGAGAGTGCTGCAGGTATTACTGCAGGCGGAAAGACAGGTCTGACGTCTATCGTTACAGGGTTGCTATTCTTCGCATCACTGTTTGCACTTCCGTTTGTGAAACTAATTCCTGATAGTGCCATTGCACCAATCTTAATTATTATTGGCGGCCTGATGATTACAAGCATTCAACAAATTCCTCTGAACGATTTTTCAGAAGGATTTCCAGCGTTCTTAATTATCGTCATGATCCCGCTCACATATAGTATCGCTGATGGCATTGCGTTCGGATTTATTGCTTATCCTATCTTAAAAATTGCTCTTGGAAAGCGTAAAGAAGTCGCACCGTCTATGTATATCGTTACATGCTTATTCTTAGCCATGTTTGTATTACATGCTATTGGTTAAGTAAAAACACCGAGGAATTTTCCTCGGTGTTTTTTTACTTAAACCACCCTTTTTTATAAAACCAAGCCATCATCCCACCGCCAATTAGCGCCATTAGAAGTAGACAAATAAAATAACTATATTGCCCACCAAGCTCTGGCATATGCGTAAAGTTCATTCCGTATACTCCCGCAATAAATGTTAATGGCATGAAAATAGTCGAGAATACAGTTAATGTTTTCATAATGTTATTCATATGATGTGAGTTTAATGAAAAATAGCTATCCCGAATATCTGCCGTTAACTCGCGGCTTGCCTCAATCATTTCTGTTAGTTTAAGCAAATGGTCATGTATATCTTTAAAGTAAATCTCATGATCACTTATACCGTAAAAACGAGTCGAATTTAAAATACGATACAATAAATCACGCATCGGAATGATTGTGCGCCTTAGCTTCGATAAATCTGCACGTATATCAAATACTTCTTCTAATACACTTCCTGCTGTCTCACCCGTTAAATTATCATCAATTGCATTTAAATGATCCTCAATGTAATATACAGGCGCAAAATAGTCATCTACAATTTGGTCGATAATTGTATGCGCTACGTGTAAAGGACTATTTTTAATACGCTTCTTTTCTCCAAGTGTTTTCCATACTCTTTCGATTGCATTGTTATGAGAAAAGTGGAAAGAAACAATAAAACGATCACTAATAAATAAATCGATCTCGTGCGGTTCTAATCCATCCTCACCAAATGCATGAAGAACTAAAAAGTTATATCCATCATAAAAATCAACTTTTGGCCTCTGTACATATTCTATACAGTCTTCAATTGCAAGGGGATGGAACTTAAAATGATCTTGCAAAATGTATGTATACTCTTCTTTCGTTGGCTTATATAAATCTAGCCAATACCATACAATATGGTCTTTCGTTGTTTCTTCTAGCGAAACATCATATAATACTTCATCTGTTTTTGTTATTGCACAAATTCTAATCATAATTTCACCCATTATTATTATAAACAAAAAATAGCAAAAAAAGCCAAGGAGAAATACTCCTTGGCCCTTTTTTATTATTCAGTAACGATGCCGTGCACTAACGTTGGTGCATCTACATGTTCGTTAGCAATCTTCATGTTCTCATAAATTTTTGCTTTTACATCTTCCACATTTTCACGGTTTGCGTAAATTGTAACAAGGGATTCACCTTTTTTCACGCTGTCCCCTACTTTTTTGCGAAGCATTAAGCCAACTGCTAAATCAATTTCAGATTCCTTCGTCGCACGTCCTGCTCCTAAAAGCATTGCTGCTGTTCCGATTTCATCTGCAACGATTTCTGATACATAACCATCTTCCTTCGCTTCTACTTCAATTTTAAACTGTGCTTGTGGTAATTTAGAAGGATCATCAACAACAGAAGCATCGCCGCCTTGCGCTGATAAGAACGTTTTAAATGATTCTAGCGCTTTACCGTTGTTCATTACTTCAATTAATTTCTCACGTGCATCTTCTAAAGATGAAGCTTGTCCAGCAAGGTATACCATTTGACTTCCAAGTGTTAAACATAACTCTTCTAAATCTTTCGGCCCCTTACCTTGTAATGTATCAATTGCTTCTTGTACTTCAAGTGCGTTACCAATCGCCTCACCAAGTGGTTGACTCATATCAGAAATAACAGCCATCGTATTACGACCAACGTTATTACCAATGCGCACCATTGCTTCTGCTAAACGTTTTGCATCTTCATCTGTTTTCATAAATGCACCTGCTCCAGTTTTTACATCAAGAACAATTGCATCTGCACCAGCAGCAATTTTTTTACTCATAATCGAACTTGCAATAAGCGGAATTGAGTTTACAGTTGCCGTTACATCACGAAGTGCATATAACTTTTTATCCGCAGGTGTTAAGTTTCCACTTTGACCAATAACTGCGATTTTGTTTTCATTTACAAGTCGCATGAATTCATCATTTTCGATTTCAACATGGAATCCTGGAACTGCTTCTAATTTATCAATTGTACCACCAGTATGTCCTAACCCACGTCCAGACATTTTTGCAACCGGTACACCTAAAGCGGCTACTAATGGACCTAACACAAGTGTTGTTGTATCACCAACACCACCTGTTGAGTGCTTATCTACTTTTACCCCTTCAATAGCTGATAAGTCGATTGTATCACCGCTATTTACCATTGCCATAGTTAAATCAGCACGTTCTTGATCGTTCATATCTTGGAAGAAAATTGCCATTGCAAGTGAACTTACTTGGTAATCAGGAATATCACCATTCGTATATCCTTCAACAATAAAGTTAATTTCTTCTGTCGTTAATGCATGTCCGTCACGTTTTTTTGCAATTAGGTCCACCATTCTCATTGTGAGGTCACCCCTTCATTTGTTTTACGATTGCTTTTACTAATGCTAAGAAGTTAGCTTTAACACGTTCTGTCGTTTCGATTACTTCATCGTGATGAAGTGGCTGATCTAAAATACCAGCTGCCATATTTGAAATACAAGAAATACCAAGTACTTTCATACCAGCATGACGCGCTACAATTACTTCAGGTACTGTTGACATACCAACTGCATCTCCGCCAAGTGTACGAAGCATACGAATTTCAGCAGGTGTTTCATATACAGGACCTGTCATTCCAACGTATACACCTTCTTGTACTTTAATATTTAAGTCCGCTGCAACTTGTTTCGCCATTTCACGAAGTTCTGTCGTATATGATGTAGACATATCAGGGAAACGTACGCCCATTTCAGAATCATTCGGTCCGATTAATGGATTTGTACCCATGAAGTTAATGTGATCTGAAATTAACATAAGATCGCCTGGCTCAAATGATGTATTTACACCACCAGCTGCATTTGTTACAACAACTGTTTCTACACCTAGTTCTTTCATAACACGAACTGGGAATGTTACTTTTTGCATGTCGTATCCTTCATAGAAGTGGAAACGTCCTTGCATTGCTACTACTGTTACACCTTGAAGTGTACCGAATACGAGTTGACCTGCATGACCTTCTACAGTTGATACTGGGAATTCAGGGATTTCACTGTAAGGTACTGTTACTGCGTTCTCGATTTCATCTGCTAATACACCTAGTCCAGATCCAAGGATTAGTCCTACTTGTGGCGTTTCTTGAAATTTCTCTTTTAAGTATGAAGCTGATTTTGTAATAAGTTCACGATTCATTTGTTTATCCCCCTATTTCTTTAGCTCGTTTAAGAAGCTTGTTCCGTGTTCTGGCATTTTCACGCCGAAGTTTTCTGCTACCGTTGCACCAATATCAGCAAATGTTTGGCGAATTGATAATTCTTGTCCGCCATCTTTCATGCTTGGGCTATATGCTAATAACGGTACATATTCACGTGTATGATCAGTACCGTGGTGAACTGGATCATTACCGTGGTCTGCTGTAATTAATAATAAATCATCTTCTTTTAGTTTTTCGAATACTTCTGGAAGACGAGCATCATACTCTTGCAGAGCTTCTCCGTACCCTTGTGGATCACGGCGGTGTCCAAATAATGCATCAAAGTCAACTAAGTTCAAGAAGCTAAGACCTGTAAAGTCCATATTTAATGTATCTACAAGCTTATCCATTCCATCCATATTAGACTTCGTACGAAGTGACTCAGTTACACCTTCACCATCATATATGTCAGAGATTTTACCGATAGCAATAACATCGTAGTCACTATCTTTTAATTCATTCATTACCGTACGGCCGAATGGTTTTAATGCATAATCATGACGGTTTGGTGTACGTGTAAAGTTTCCAGGCTCACCAACGAATGGACGAGCGATAACGCGACCTACCATGTATTTCTCATCTAATGTTAATTCACGTGCAATTTTACAAATTTTATATAACTCATCAAGCGGCACTACTTCTTCGTGTGCTGCGATTTGTAATACGCTATCAGCAGAAGTGTAAACGATTAAAGATCCTGTTTCCATTTGCTCTTGACCAAGCTCATCAAGAATCTCAGTTCCAGAAGCTGGTTTATTACCGATGATTTTACGACCTGTTTTTTCTTCTAATTCATCAAGTAATTCTTTCGGGAAGCCTTCAGGGAAAACTTGGAATGGTGTATCAATGTAAAGACCCATAATTTCCCAGTGACCTGTCATTGTATCTTTACCAGTAGATTTCTCTTCCATTTTTGTATAATATCCAAGTGGTTTTTCTACTTTAGAGATACCTTTCATTTCACGAATGTTACCAAGACCTAATTTCACCATGTTAGGCATTTGTAACCCATTCATATGTTCAGCAATGTGACCAATTGTGTCAGATCCTAAATCACCAAATTGCTCAGCATCTGGTGCTTCACCGATTCCAACAGAATCCATTACGACTAGGAATATACGTTTATATTTATTCATAACTGCGACCTCCTATAAGTTCAGTTCTACTTCTTGTAGTATGTTCAAAACGCTATAAAGTGAAACTGTTCTCCATAAGAATTCTCTTTCGTTCTCATTGTCAAACAGTACTTCTTTAATTGATTCTCTAACCTATTTCGTTTACTTCGAAACGACTCAAAAACATTTCTAGTTTTTTCTAAGTCAGATGTCAGACATCTGATACAGATATCATAACATGTTTACGCTTTCTTTTTAATACATTTTCGTAGAATTTCTCATTTTCTTCACACTTCTATTGTAATCCATTATGCAAATAAGTGCTAATTATTTTATGATTTATTTCTTCATATAAAGTGAAACTTTGATTAGTAGGAGTTTAGTTCTTCTCCACTGATTATAAGCCCTCATCAATTGGACGTTTACGGAATAAAAATAAAAAGCAGCTCTAAAGAGCTACTTTTTATTTTACTTCTACTGTTTCTTCTTTATGTTCATGTAGTTCGCCTTTTTTAACATGAACTTTCACTTTGTAAGAACCGTTTTCTTTGAAAGTATGTTTCGTTTCATACTCTCCTTTATTTCCTTCTTTCGCTGGAATAAATTCGTGTTTTTCAACACCATCTTTCCAAATCTCAAGTTGTACTTCAGCACCAGTTAACGCTTCTTCTTTTTGTTTTAAATGAACTTTCATAGTCGATTCAGCATTTGCTTTTATATCACCAGCCATAAGATGGATCATTGTATCGCTTTTATGATCGCCATGCCCTGCACCGTGATCACTATTTTCTTTTTTCGCATCTTCTACTTTCGCATTTCCTACAGCCACTTTTACTTCTGGCATAACATGCATTTCACGTGCATTTGTGTGAGCGATAATATGGTATACTCCATCCGTCTCGAACGTTTTCTCTACTGCATAAACACCTTTTCCTTTATGCTTACCATCTAACATCTCGTGCTTTTCGTCGCCAGCTTTCCAAATTTCAAACTTTACATCTTCAGCATCTGTTACTTTTTCTTTTCCTTGTGTAACAAGTGCTTGTACTTCTGTTTTTTCACCAGGTTTAATTTCTTTCGGATTTGTTTGAACTGCTACTTTTACAGCTTCTAGTTTCTGTTCTTTTTTCGGTTCTTCTTTGTTTGTATTACAGCCAACCAATGCTAGCATCGCGATAAATAAAGTCATAATAAGTTTTTTCATCATCATTTCCTCCTTCATACCTTATTTAGTATAGAGGAAATACATTGTAATATTCTAGTCTTCTGCTGAAAACAATGTACGAAATATTTGTGAAGTTTTTGTGAAGTACTGTAGCCTTTTGAATCTATGAAAAAAGAGCATAGTAACTATGCTCTCGGATGAAACTGTTTATATACATCTTTTAATCTAGCTTTTGAAACATGCGTATAAATTTGCGTCGTTGAAATATCTGCATGTCCAAGCATTTCTTGCACAGCACGCAAGTCTGCTCCATTTTCTAATAAATGCGTAGCAAAAGAATGGCGCAACGTATGCGGTGTAAGCTCTTTTTCAATATTTGCTTCTTTCGCCAATCGTTTTAAAATTTTCCAAAATCCTTGTCTTGATAATCGATTCCCATGATGGTTTAAAAAGAGTGCATCTACTACTTTTTTACCCATCAATTCTCTTCTTCCCTTTTCAATATACTTTTGAATCGCTTCCGTCGCTAAACTTCCTAGTGGAATAATTCTTTCTTTATTCCCTTTCCCTATGCAACGAACAAATCCCATCGTTAAATGTACATCTTCTAAATTTAAGGCAATTAATTCCGAAACACGAAGTCCTGTTGCATACAATAACTCTAGCATCGCTTTGTCACGAACCCCAAAAGCACTCGTCATTTTTGGTGTCTGAAGTAACGCCTCTACTTCATCGATTGATAGTACTTTCGGTAATTTCCGTTCTCCTTGCGGCGTTTCAATATGTACGGATGGGTCGTGCTCTACCGCCCGTTCACGAAGTAAAAATTGGTGAAACGAACGAATCGATGCAATATGACGTGCTAATGTTTTCGAAGATTTTCCGTTTTCTTTTAAGTGCTGCAGAAAATTAACAATGTGCAAGCGTGTTACTTCATGAAAGCTTTTCGCCTGTTCTACATTTTGCAAATACTTTACATAACTTTTTAAATCACGTTCATAAGATACTACTGTATTTTTCGCTAGCCCTTTTTCGACAACCATATAATGAATAAAATCTTTTAATTGATCTTCCAATCTACACTACTCCCCATTTTCATAGAAAAACATCATTCTATTTACGAAAGCATCCTTTGCCGGCTCTTCATTCCCTGATACTTTTTCTACAGTCTCTTCTTTTGGCTTTTCATAACGATGATAGCTTTCATATTCTTCATTTATCCATAGTATAGCGAAATAAAACAAAATCGTACAACTTGTAAATAATAAAAATACTTTTATCCCATCAAAAGTTAATTTTAAAACTCGGCGCATTGTAAATTCCTCCAAAATATAAGTTATTACAACATATGCCAAGCTTTCACCAATTTATACCTTATTCAAATAAAAAACCTCTTCCTAGTTAAATAGGAAAAGGTTATTTTTCATCCGTTTCATTTTCTTGACAATTTTTACAAATCCCATGGAATGTTAAACGATGATCCTTCACCTTAAAGCTCCAGTCATGTTCTACTTTCCTTTCCACTTCACCAAGTAAATCTTCTTGTATTTCTTGTACAGCACCACATTGTGTACAAATCAAATGATGGTGGAAACGCTGCGCACCTTCTTGGCGTAAGTCATAGCGTGAAACACCGTCTCCGAAGTTAATCTTATCGACAACTTTTAACTCAGATAATAGTTCTAAAGTTCGATAGACGGTTGCTAATCCGATCTCTGGCGACTTTTCTTTTACAAGGAGGTAAACATCTTCTGCGCTTAAATGATCTTCTTCATTTTCTAGCAGCACACGAACTGTTGCTTCACGTTGCGGTGTTAATTTGTAGCTCGCTGCATGTAATTGCTTCTTAATTCGTTCAATTCTTTCTTCCATTCGGTACTACTCCCTCCTCGCCACTCTTACACCATTATATCAGAAGAAGGGCTTCTGTCAAAAGAAAAACAATAAAAACAAATTGATAATTATTCTCAAAAAGTATTTATTGTTTATTAATAGCCTCAACGACTTCTTTCATTAAAACTGGTGATGCGTAAGCTTCTACACTAGAAGCAAGAGCTAACACTACTCCGATTACAAGAAAGAAGCATGTATAACGAATTAATAATGGTAATAGCGGTTCGGTTATTTTCCGAATAAATTGATGTCTAATCATGCGTAAGGAAAAGCTTGCGGCAATTGTTGTCATAACGAGAAATACTGGAATAATAATGAGATTTTGTGGCAATACAGAAACGAATGCTAATAATAATCCATTCCATCCATGCTGACTTACTAAAAAACCTACTGTAAATCCGACAACTACTCCTTTTACAAATAATAAAATAAAAATAAGTGGCAATCCAATAATTGAAATCCCCAAAATCCAAATAAATCCAATGTATTTTAATTGCGAAAAGTAACTTTCTCGAAACATTTCGCTCGCAACAGCAAATTCTCCTTTAGAAACTTGTCCAAAAAAACGTTGTAAGTAAAATGATAAATCTTGTTTTTGATTCAATTGTAAACTATTTACAAGAATGGCCCCAAATATTACTCCCATCAATAATAAAACAGCGTTAAATATATATAATGAAGAGTTTTCCTGTATGTGAGACATTACACGGTCTTGCCAAGTTTTTCTCCACATTTTTCTTCCCTCCGTTCACACTCTTATTAAAAATGTATGAAAGAAAGAAAAAAGTATGACGAATTAACATTGAAATTCCGCTCTACTTTGCTAAACTAAAAAGTAGAGAATAGGAGGGATTTCTCTTGAAACCATTATTATTAGATTTTCCAACATTATTTCAAACTGAACGCTTACAAGTTCGTAAGCCATTTCCAGGTGATGGTGCAGAAGTGTATGAAGCAATCCAAGCTTCTCTAGAAGACTTAGTACCGTGGATGCCAATTAACGCTGAAACAGAAGAAAGTGCTGAAGAAATCGTTCGTAACGCTCACGGGCAGTTTTTACTTCGTGAAACACTTGATTTTCACTTATACGATAAAGTATCTGGTACATTCATCGGAGCTATAACGCTCAAGCCTGAAAACTGGGATATTCCAAAGTTTTCACTTCACTTCTGGCTGCATAGTGCTTATACAAAACAAGGCTATATGACTGAAGCCATTAAAGGTGCCATTCAATTTGCCTTTGATAAGCTAAGTGCTAGAAGAATTGAAATTCGTACTGATGCAACAAATGCAAATGCATGTCACCTAGCAGAACGTTTAGAATTTATTCTAGAAGGTACAATGGAAAATGATTTCATAGCACCAGATGGTAGCTTACGTGATGCACGCGTATACGCAAAAATCAATTAAAAAACACTCGCCTTTGGCGAGTGTTTATTTTTGTAGTTGTAAATATTGTACTGCAAACATCGTCTTCGCATCATGAATACGAAGATCTTTCATAAGAATAATCGCTTCTTCTAACGATACTTCCATCAATTCCACGAATTCATCTTCATCTAACTCGGCTTTATTTTCTTTTTTCGTCAAACCTGTCGCTTTATATACATATAAAATTTCATCTGCAAATCCTGGAGATGTATAGAAAGAAGTAATAAGCTCCATATTTTCACATACATATCCTGTTTCCTCTTCTAATTCACGAACTGCTGTCACCTCAGGTTTTTCACCAGGTTCTAACTTGCCGGCCGGAATTTCTATAATCGCCTTTTCAAGCGCTTTACGATACTGCTCGACAAGCACAATTTTCCCCTCATCAGTAATAGCAATAATAGCAACTGCACCAGGGTGATTTACAATTTCACGTTTACTCATTGCTCCATTTGGTAATACTACATCATCAACACGAACTTTTATAACTCTACCATCAAAAATCGGTTCAGTTTTTACTGTTCTCTCTGCAAGATTACTCATACTACTTCATCTCCCTGTTCTATTTCCTATTCTTTCCTCATACATTTTACCACATTGAAAGGAGCGTGATAGAAATGAAAGTTTATATTTTACCAAATCGCGTCACTTTAGTCGGAAAAGCATGGCAAATTCGCCATAAGCTAAAACAATATGGAAAAGAGTATACAACTGTACAAGAGTGGATTGCAGCAAATAAAGTGAAACTTTAATCAGAGGGGGTTTTGTTCATCCCCTCTGATTATTAGTTGAACGAATCGGGCTTTTACGGGCAGTTAATCTCCCACCTAACTTCCTCGTATGAGCCGAATTTTAAAGTGGGGGTCTTACTGCCCGTTAAAGCGGGGTAAAAAGTAAACGTTTGTCAACCTCTTTTCCCTTGCGTACAATAAAGGTAAGGAGGTTGACCTATGAAAAAACGTCAATTAGGAAACTCAGATTTGTTTGTGACAGAAATGGGACTTGGCTGTATGTCTCTCGGTACATCTGAAACAGAAGCTATGCATATTATCGATGAAGCAATCGATTTAGGAATCAATTTTTTTGATACAGCGGATTTATATGATTATGGATTAAACGAAGAATTTGTTGGAAAAGCCTTAAAAGGGAAACGAGACCAAATTGTTCTTACAACAAAAGTTGGAAATCGATGGACAGAAGAAAAAAACGGGTGGTCTTGGGATCCTTCTAAAAATTACATAAAGGCTGAAGTGAAAGAAAGTTTACGTAGACTTCAAACTGATTATATTGATCTTTATCAACTTCACGGCGGGACGATTGAAGATCCAATAGATGAAACAATTGAAGCCTTTGAAGAATTAAAAAAAGAAGGTATTATTCGTCATTACGGTATTTCTTCTATACGTCCAAATGTGATCCGTGAATATGCTAAACGTTCCAATATCGTTAGTGTGCTAATGGAATATAGCCTTTTAAATCGTCGCCCTGAAGAATGGTTCCCACTTCTAAGTGAACATCAAATTAGCATTATTGCTCGTGGGCCACTTGCAAAAGGAATTTTAACTGATAATAATGCAAGAAAGATAGAAAGAGTAAAAGAAAAGAATTATCTTTCTTATTCTTACGATGAATTATATGCGACACTTGCGAATGTAAAAGAAATAATCGGAGAAAGCTCTTTAACAGGAACAGCTATTCAATATTGCTTATATAACGAAACTGTTGCAGCTGTTATACCTGGTGCAAGCTCTATTGGGCAATTGAAAGAAAATGCCCAGGCTAGTAAACAAACACAGTTAACAACAGCTCAATATATACAACTTCAGCAAATTGCTAAATGTGATACTTACGCTTTACATCGTTAAAAAGACGCTACCATACTGGTAGCGTCTTTTTATAGCGTATCATATTTATCCGGATTCGTTCCTACATGTAAATTACGATTTAACGTATTAATTTGAGTCATCTCTTCTTCTGTTAGTGAAAAATCAAAGATAGAAAAATTCTCCTTAATGCGAGATGGTGTAACAGATTTAGGAATCGTCACTACCCCGCTCTGAATATCCCATCTTAATATAACTTGCGCAGGTGTTTTTTCATATTTCGTAGCAATGGCCTGAATAATCGGGTTCTCGAATACTTCCCCGCCTCTCATTAATGGGCTCCATGCTTCCATTTGAATTTGCTCACCTTGACAGAAATTACGCAATTCAAATTGCGCTAACATCGGATGAAGTTCCACTTGGTTGACCATCGGCTTCACTTTACAATTTGGTAATAACAGTTCTAAATGATGTTTATGAAAATTTGAAACACCAATCGCGCGCACTTTACCTTCTTCATACAGTTTTTCTAGCGCTCGGTACGTATCGACATACTTCCCTCTTATTGGCCAATGTATTAAATATAAATCTACATAGTCCATTTGTAATTTCTTTAAGCTTTTTTCAAACGCCTCAAGTGTTTCCTCGTATCCTTGATCATCGTTCCAAACTTTTGTTGTAATAAATATGTCTTCTCTCGGAATTCCTGATTCACGAACCGCTTCTCCGACACCGCTTTCATTTTCATATACAGTTGCTGTATCAATCGAACGGTATCCAACCTCTAACGCTGTTTTTACTGCTTGTTTTACTTCATCGCCTTCTTTCGCTTTATAAACGCCTAGACCAATCATCGGCATTTTTACGCCATTATGAAGTGTAGTTGTTGGAATGTGCACAGTCGTCTCCCTCTCATTCTTACATTTTTTATAAGCCACCACTTTATTTCAACAAGATTCAACCAAAAAGTCAAAACATACGTACAGTTTACATAATAATTTTATACACTAAAACGCAAACTCAATTATTCATATTCCCTTCTCTCCATTCTTTCGCTTTTTCATCAACACTACGTACAAACTCATTTTTTCCTTCCGTATATAACGTGCCATCATATGTATATTTTTCGGCTAATTCTTTCTTTAAGGTTGCATATGCCTCTGCTTCTTCACAATGAGCCATCATATAATCACGAAACGCTAAATGCCTTACTATCTCAGGATTTCCTTTTTCAAAAACGTGTAAGTGATACGAGCGTTTTTCCTCCGTTCCATGAATAAAATAACGACGTCTTGAAATACCATTTTCCCCTTTTACGATGTAACCAAGCTCTTCAAAACGTTCATTCCAATGATCTACTCTGTCGATACTCTCTACTTCCATAATCATATCTATAATTGGTTTAGCTGCCAGTCCTGGCACTGATGTACTTCCAATATGATGGACTTTCACCATTTCTGGCATCGCCGATTTTAATCGTTCAGCCTCTATTTGAAATTTTTCGTTCCAATGATCTTCATGCGGAACGACTACAATTTTTCTCATTTTAAACTCCCCTTTTCTTACAAGCTCGTCAAAAAAATGATCAGCGGTATGCACTGATCATTTTTTTATATTATTTAAAGTCTTTCCAAGTAAGGCTACTTTCACTTAACAGTTCTTCAAATGATTTATTCTTTTCACGTTCTTTTTGTTCTTGGCGCTTTCTTTCCAGTTCAGCTGCCTCTTTTTTCTCTTCTCTCACTTGCAATTCTTTCTTCTTATTCTTTAATTGCTGCATGAGTGAATCATTTAATTGATCGCCTAATGTAAGCGACTCTTTCTCTGGTCTATTCACTTGCGATTGTCTTTGCATTTGTCTTTGTTTCTTTTTCTTCATGCTACTCACCTTTTACTTTTTTCTCCATTATAGTAGATACACAATGAACTCGACAATAAAAAAGGTTCTTTACTCTATTATTCACCTTTTGTAAATATGTTAATTTTTCGAAAAAACTAAATTTTTATATAGATATAATCCTATGAATCTATTAAAATTATGTCGTATGATGTCAGATTATAAAAAAAAGGAGAAATGAATTATGTGGAAAAAAATCATTCCTGCTGTTGCCGTTTTAAGCACCATAACTTTTTCAAGCGTATTTGCCGCTCCCCCATCCCAGATTCCAGCTGAACAAAATCGCTACGTAGACGTACAAATGCTTGGTATTAATGATTTCCATGGACAACTAGATACTGTTAAAAAAATTAATAACAAAGAAGCTGGTGGCGCTGATTACTTAGCTACTTATTTAAAAGAACGTAAAAAGCAAAACCCTAATACACTTCTCGTACATGCTGGCGATATTGTCGGAGCTAGTCCACCAGTTTCAGCGTTGTTACAAGATGAACCAACAATTGAATTTTTAAATGACTTAAAATTCGATGTTGGTACAATCGGAAACCATGAATTTGATGAAGGTATCGATGAAATGAAACGCCTCATTTACGGTGGATATCACGAGAAAACAGGTAATTTCAAAGGTGCTAACTTCCCTTATGTCGCTGCTAACTTCTATAACAAATCAACTGGTCGCTTATTTTTACCACCATTTACTGTAAAAATGGTAGATGGTGTTCCTGTAGGATTCATTGGCGTTGTTACAACTGATACGCCAAATGTCGTGATGCCTACTATGCTTAAAAATGTACAGATCACTGACGAAGTAGAAGCAATTAATAAATCAGCGCAACAATTAAAGCGTCTCGGTGTTAAATCCATCGTCGTCCTTGCCCATGTCGGCGGAACAACTGATGAGTCTGGCGTGACAAATGGAGACCTTACTCGAATTGCAAATGAAACAGACTCGGAAGTTGATGTTATTTTCGGTGGACATAGTCACACGTATGTAAATGGTACTGTAAATAATAAACTAATCGTCCAAGCGAACTCTTATGGAACAGCTTTCTCAGACGTAGATGTAACAATTGATCGTAAAACAAAAGATATTGTAAAGAAAAAAGCTGAAGTGATTACAACATATCATGAAGGTGTGGAACCTGATAAACAAGTAAAACAAAAAATAGATCAATATAAAGAAACAATCGCACCACTTGTAAATGAAGTTGTAGGAAAATCTACAGCACCTATCGACCGTAAACAAAATGATGCTGGTGAATCTACTCTTGGGAATGTAATTGCCGACGCACAGCGTCAAACGATGCAAGCTCAAATCGCGCTTATGAATCCTGGTGGCATTCGTAATGACTTAGATGCTGGCGATATTACTTGGGGCGAATTATATGGCGTTCAGCCTTTTGGAAACCAATTGATTAAAGTAGATTTAACAGGTCAAGATATTCGCGACATTTTAAATCAACAATGGCAAAAAGGAACAACAAGAATGCTTCAAATTTCAGGTATTCAATATACGTGGGATGCAAATAAACCAAGCGGTGAAAAGGTTACGAATATACGCTTAACAAATGGCGAAGAGTTATCTCCATCTAAAACGTATAGCGTAGTTGCGAATGCTTTCTTAGCTTCTGGCGGTGACGGATTCGTATCATTTAAAAATGGGAAGAATTCAGAAACTGGTCCAAACGACTTTGAAGCGCTCGTCGATTATGTAAAACAATTAAAAGAACCAATTCAGCCAGTTATTGATGGAAGAATTCAAAAGATAAATTAAGTATTTCCCTCATATGCGATCCAGATTTTTATTGTAAAGGATACGCACTTATACTTAATCCACAATATTAGCAAAACCTAAAAAGGATACTCGTTCTTACAATGAACATAGTATCCTTTTCTTTAGTTATCAAAATGTGATGTTTTGTTAAAATCATATTGTTGTAAAAATTGTTGTAACGCCTCTTCTACAAGTTTAGATTTTTGAATTCCTTTCACTTCTGATATAACGTCTAATTTTGCTAATATTTCTTTATTAATAGAAAAGGTACGTTTCTTTTTCTCTGTACTTATACTCATAATGGGCACAATTACTTCTTCTCTCTTTCTTAATAACTCATAAATACTTTGTAATTGCTCATAAATTAATAATTGATAATCCGTTTTCGCATATTGAAGGGCTGTCGCTTCTTGGAGTTGTAAGTGACGCGGTTCTTCTCCATCTCCTACAAAAATACGTTTCTTCTGTTCTCCATCATATTCGTATCCAATCAATCTTAATTTCTTTGATAATGTATATGGGCTTATTTCAAGACGTTTTGCTATAATAGCGATGGATTCACGTCTATTTAAGCAATCTATAATTTCTCCAATCGTCACAATTTCCCTCCTCCCGTGTTGAAATGACACTAGTATGGTATGTTACAATGATTTTCTAACAGTATATGCAAAACGAATAGCCTGTGCGATTCATACGATTTCAGAAAAGGAGGATTTCCATATGCTTTTTCGTAGCTATACCCCACAGTTTTATAATGAAAATAAACAACTCATTCCTAATAGTATTGCTACGATGGAAAGCGTTATGATCCATAATCGAAAACAAACTCTCCTTATGCGCGGGCAAAACATAGAGCAGCCAATTTTATTATGCTGTCATGGCGGACCTGGCATGGCACAAATTGGATTTATTCGTCATTTTCAAAAAGAATTGGAGAAACACTTCATCGTTATTAATTGGGATCAGCGCGGGGCAGGTAAATCCTTTTCAATGAAAGATTTCGGAGCAAATTTTACAATCGAACAATTCGTTTCCGATGCAAAAGAAGTGATTCAATATGTACTTAAAAAGTTCAATAAACAGAAACTATTTCTCGCTGGTCATTCTTGGGGAAGCATTATTGGGCTTAACATAGCACATCAATATCCACAGTATATCGAGGCTTACATCGGTATTGGGCAGATTGTACATATGAAACAAAACGAAGAATTGCTATATCAGCATTTAATTCGTTCTGCAAAAAAACATGATCATAAAAAAGCATTAGCGTCCCTTTTAAAATTAGGCAAACCACCATTTTTAGATACGAGACGCCTTATTATTCAAAGAAAGTGGCTTGGCACATTCGGTGGAGCAATCCAAAACGGATCTTCCTTTTCTTTCATACGAAAAGGCTTCTTTTCCCCTGAATATACGCTATTAGATTGGTTCAAGTTTCTCGCAGGAAATTTAAAATCTGGCGTTTTATGGGAAGAAATGTTGACAATCGATTTCTTTTCTTCTATTTCAAGCTTATCTATTCCGGTTTATTTTTGTTCTGGTCGCTATGATTATCAAACTCCTTATGCTCTCGTTCAGGAATATTGTGATGTGATAGAAGCCCCCATAAAAAAAATGATTTGGTTCCCAAATTCAGCACATTCTCCTGATTTAGAAGAACCAGAATTATTCGCTAATTCTTTACAATCAATTAAACAAGAGCTAGCTTTTCAACATTAGTAACAAAAGGCTCTTTTACATTTCATAGAAAACAATTTATAATAATATGTCGCAACTATGTATAAATATAGCAAAGTGCTTCATATTTACTTGCCTTAGCACAATAAAATTTTAGGGAGATTACATTTATTATGAATGCTGTACTCGTCGCAGTAGCAGTTATGCTATTGCTTAGTTTGTTACGTGTCCAGGTCATTGTCGCCATCATTGTTGGAGCTTTAACAGGCGGAATTATCGGTGGACTCGGTATTTCAGAAACTATTAATACTTTTACAACTGGCCTTGGAAACAGTGCTCCAATCGCTTTAAGTTATGCAATGCTTGGCGGTTTCGCTATTTCCCTTTCCAAAACAGGACTTCCAGATGCTATGATTCAAACTGCACTAAAATGGATTGGCAATGAACAAGACACGAAAAAACAAGTTTATTCTAAAATACTTATTTTATTCATCATTTTAACGATGGCTTGTTTCTCACAAAATGTGATTCCTGTTCATATCGCTTTCATCCCCATCTTAATTCCAGCACTTTTAAAAGTATTAAATGAGCTGAAAGTGGATCGCAGACTTGTTACATGTATTATTACATTCGGATTGATTACTCCTTATATGTGGATTCCAGCAGGGTTCGGAAAAATTTATCATGACGTATTGCAAACAAATGCTGCGCAAAGCGGTCTTACATTTGATGTCGCACTTATTCCAAAAGCAATGACTATTCCAGCAATTGGTATGATTATTGGATTATGTGTAGCCGTATTCATTACGTACCGGAAACCTCGTACGTATGAAATAGAACAAGTTCATACTACCGCCAATGAAATCGTTCCCTATACAAAACGTAGTATTACTTTCGGATTATTATCTATCATGGCCACATTAACTGTTCAATTAGCAACAGAATCGATGATTTTCGGTGCTTTAGCAGGGATTATCGTCTTATCAGTAAGTGGTAGTCTACCTCTTAAAGAAGCAGATGCGATATTAACAAGCGGAATGCGCATGATGTCCTTTATCGGTTTTGTTATGATCGCTGCCGCTGGATTTGGCGCTGTTCTTCGAAAAACAGGACATGTTGAATCTCTTGTGCAAACGAGTGCACATATAATTGGAAATAATAAACCACTCGCTGCATTTCTTATGCTTGTGATTGGGCTTCTCGTTACGATGGGAATTGGTTCATCCTTTTCAACCATCCCTATCTTAACAACAATTTTTGTACCTCTTTGCATACAGCTTGGATTTAGTCCAATGGCTACAATTGCAATTATCGGTACAGCCGGAGCGCTAGGCGATGCAGGATCACCAGCATCAGATAGTACACTTGGACCAACATCCGGTTTAAATGCTGATGGTCAACACCATCATATATGGGATACATGTGTACCAACTTTTCTGCATTATAATATACCGTTACTCATATTTGGCTTTATTGCCGCCATTACATTATAAAAGGTGCGTTTTATACGCACCTTTTACTTTTTTATTTTTCCTTTTAATTGTTGCAACGCTATTTTCCCATTTTCTTCGACACAACTCTCCATTTGCATGAATGACGGACCTGTCCACTCACTGTCTATACTCCCGTTCAGTCCAATAATTTTTAACTTATCCGGTATACGGATATTTAAATTTTTCGCTGCTTGAATTAACTCAAAAGTAACCTTTTCACTTGAAGTTACAATTCCATCTATATACGGAGAAGTTTGCAAGAATGTAATAAACTGTTTATTCGTATACCCTTGTACACATACTTCTCGATAAGAGATTCCTTCCTCCCAAACAGCGTCTAAAAATCCTGATATGTGATCTTCCATTTCTTCACTATCTTCTCCCTCATTGAAATAAGCAAGGAAGTGACAGCCTTTTTCTTTTAATAAAGAAACCGCTCTTTGTCCATTTTCATAATAATTTGCATGGGATTTTTTTTCATCAATCACAACAAAGGGAAGTGGAATTTCTCCTATACTTTTAAAAACAGATTTTGTCAAAATAACACCTGCAACGTTATTTTCCTTCAACATATGTATGTATCTATCTTTATTCTCTATATTACAAACAATGATTTGATATCCTTCTTTATATGCTATTTCCTCAATACAATGTAGCAAAGTGATGTTTGATGGGTTATATACATTATCTACAAGTAATGCAATTATCGTTGAATTCTCTTTAAACAATGGCTTTGTTGTACTATTTGGCCTATAACGTAATTCCTCAATTGCTTCCTTTACTTGTTTAACTGTGTCCTCATGAACGTATCCTTTTTCGTTAATAACTCGTGAAACGGTTGCGACTGAAACACCTGCTAATTTTGCAACATCACGTATAGTTGCCACATCGTCACCCCTTAATATGGTAATAGATTACAATTTTACGGTAACCTAAATTACAATATTCGTCAAGGTTAATAACTTATATTTCTGAAAATTGTTACATCATTACACTAAACGATATTCTAACTGAATTTCATGTAGAATTAGGATATTATCATACCCAATACGTGGAATTTCTTTCTTTATTTCTCGTGCTTTTTCCACTGCATTCACATATAAATGAGTCATCACAAATTTACGTTTTTGGTAAAATCGTAACGCATTCATATTATCATTTGTTGTTATGAGCCAAACCCGCCCGCACCGTTCTTCTTCTGCAACTTGTAATACACAATCTACAAGTTTCGTCCCTATTCCTTTTCTTTCTTCAAAGCTATCTAACGACACAATTTCACACATATTTCCGGTCACTTCATATGTTATAATTCCGATTATTCTGTCATCTGAGAGCGCAATAAATCCTGGCAACTCTTCTAACTGATGCCCCTTCCCACGTGAAACCATCAATGAACTCCCCCAGTTCTCACACATGAACATTCGGATTGTTTCTTTCATCGCTGGCGTAATTTTTTGTATATACACCATTTCCTATTTCTCCCCTTTTCTATCATTGTGATACAATGTAAGTGTATCACATGTAACGGTATTTGGAGGATGAGGTAAAGTATGAAACGTTTTTTTGCAGCATTGTTTACTATACTAGGTGCGATAACTGCCCTTGGGATTTTCTTTACAAATAAAGTGATGTACTTAAAGAAAAAAACAGAGGAAGAAGTACTCGAAAGAGAAACGAAAAAACATTTTCGTATAGAGGATTTTGATGCTCTTCATAAAGAAGAAATTCATATTCCCTCGCAATTCGGATATGATCTTCACGGATATTACATTCCTGCTGGTCATTCCAATAAGTTTATGATTTTTTGTCACGGCGTAACTGTAAATAAAATGAACTCTGTAAAATATGCAAGGTTATTTTTAAACAGAGGGTATAATGTCGTTATTTATGATCATCGTCGTCATGGTAAAACTGGCGGAAAAACAACAAGCTATGGATACTATGAAAAACATGATTTAAAATCTGTAGTTGACTGGCTAAAAAGTCGCTTTGGAACAAATATAACACTCGGTATTCATGGTGAATCTATGGGAGCTGCAACACTTCTTCAATACGCAGGACTTGTAGAAGATGGTGCTGATTTCTATATTGCAGATTGTCCTTTTTCTGA
Organism: Bacillus sp. M5A3_1b; assembly: GCF_053345335.1. Taxonomy (NCBI): domain Bacteria; kingdom Bacillati; phylum Bacillota; class Bacilli; order Caryophanales; family Bacillaceae; genus Bacillus; species Bacillus sp. M5A3_1b. Next base: position 416,078 of record NZ_JBKEZY010000001.1, read on the forward strand.
TTTCTACGGACAATTACAACACCGTTTAAAGGTTGAATTCCATTTACCTAAATGGCCCTTATTACCTTTAGCAAATGCTTTTTTAAAAGTGCGTGACGGTTATACGATTCGCGAAGTTTCACCAATCGATTGTATAAAAAATATTAACAATCCCGTCCTCTTTATTCATAGTAAAGATGATGATTATATTTTAGCTGATATGACGAAAGCACTATATGAAGCAAAAGAAAACAATAAACAACTTTATATTGCAGAACGCGGTGCACACGCTTGCTCTTATAACGAAAATAAAGAAGAGTATGAAGCAGCCGTTGATCAATTTTTAAACTCATATGTAAAAGAAACAAAAAACAGGCTTGCATAAGCCTGTTTTTTTATTGCGCTAAAACGTCTGTAACTTGTTCCATATTTTCAGAAATCCATTGCATTGCATCATCTAACGTTGGAAATTCTGTCGTTTGAAATGTTACTTCATCTTGAAGTAACCAAACATCCTTTGCCTCTTGCCCTACACCTGCAATGGACCAATGTAACAAACTATATGGATGATTATCATTCAAAAATGATGCCCACGTGCGCTCATTTGCAATGTTTCGTAATGTATGTAATTGTTTATCCATCTCTCGTCACCTAACTCTATTCAGTTATAAAAAACATTATAACACTCTCTTCTCTCCCAAAGAAAGTGCTCATTTTACCCCGCTATTTGCGGGCAGTAAAACTCCCACCTCAAAACTCAACTAAAACAAAGAAGTTAGGTGGGAGATTTACTGCCCCTAAAAGCCCGATTGATTCAACTAATAATTAGTGGGGGGATACCTCCCCCACTAATTAAAGTTTCACTTTATATTGTCAAGTACTTCTCTTAATTATATGATGAAATTAAGCGTTTGGGAAGGAGGGATAGCGTTGGCGAAAGTACAAATTAAAGTAAATGATAATGGCTCTTTTCGCGTTACAGGGGACGTGGAATTAGTCGATTCACAAGGGAATGTATTCCCAGCAAAACCGGCATTTTCTTTATGCCGTTGTGGTTTATCAAAAAATATGCCTTATTGCGATGCTTCGCATAAAGGGAAATTCGAGTCTGTCGTTAGAGCACCAGAGGCAGAATAATTTTACATGTGACATGCACATTTTTTTGTGCATGTTTTTTCTTTTCATTAACTCTCGTCCCCCTTTTCCTTACAACATTCCTCTTCCTTACAACATTCCTCGTACTTTTGTCCTCATTCCAACTTACATATATTTTCACACAATTCTTCACATTCGAATATTTTTTTCTAGCCTTTTATTTTTTTTGTGCTATAATTTGAGCAAACAACATCCTTCGGGGTCGGGTGAAATTCCCAACCGGCGGTGATGAAGTGCAAACTTCTAAGTCCGTGACCCGTTTTCAACTCGAAAACGGTGGATCTAGTGAAACTCTAGGGCCGACAGTATAGTCTGGATGGGAGAAGGATATGTTTTCTAGTAATTTTATATAGCGAATACACTTTTATTTCAGTATGCATATTTTTAAAGTTTCGTTTTGAATCTTTATATATGTTTTATTTTGTATACTTATGTTTCTATACTGAAATAAAAAGATACGACTAGCGTTTGAAAAATTCGATATTTTTGCTAGGTTTTTTCCTTATGCAAAAATACCAATCATCGTTAGGTTTCTTTCCTGTACTTTCGTATTCGAACTATATTTCTAGAAATCACGTCTCCCAAACCCCAAGGATATAAAATCCTTGGGGTTTTTTGATTTTTTCAGGAGAGGTGAAGAGAATGACAGATCAAGAATATATGAGGATTGCCCTGCAGTTAGCAGAAAGGACATCTGGACAAACAAGTCCAAATCCTATGGTTGGTGCTGTTGTTGTAAAAGAAGGAAACATCGTCGGTATTGGCGCTCATTTACGTGCCAGTGAAGAACATGCAGAAGTTCACGCTCTTCATATGGCTGGTGAAAAAGCAAAAGGAGCTACCGTTTATGTAACACTTGAACCGTGTAGCCATTTTGGAAAAACACCACCTTGTTGTGAATTGCTCATCAAAAAAGGAGTCAAACGGGTTGTAATTGCTACTCTTGATTGCAATCCTCTCGTTTCTGGTACTGGAAAAAAGAGATTAGAAGAAGCTGGCATCGAAGTAACTACCGGTGTTCTTGAAACAGAAGCCACCTTATTAAATCGTTTCTTTTTTCACTACATGAGAACGAAACGTCCATTTGTAACAATAAAAACAGCGATGAGCTTAGATGGAAAAACAGCAACTGTCACGGGTGAAAGTAAGTGGATTACAGGTGAAGAAGCACGAGCTGATGTTCACCAATATCGTCATACACATGATGCGATTCTCGTTGGAGTGAATACAGTTATAGCTGATAATCCGCATTTAACGACAAGAATTCCTAACGGGGGTAAAAATCCTATTCGTGTTATTTTAGATACCCATTTACGAACGCCACCATCTTCTCATGTCATAACAGATGGTTTAGCACCGACATGGATTATTGTCGGTAAGGATGTAAATAAAGAGAAAATAGCTTCTTATGAATCTGAAAATATAGCTATATTCCAAATGAAAACAAAACATATAGAAATCAAGGACCTCCTTTTCTTTCTTGGAGAGAAGCAAATTCTTTCTCTATTCGTTGAAGGTGGCCAAACAGTTCACGCAAGCTTCTTACAAACAAAGCATCTCAATGAAATTGTAACTTATATAAGCCCCAAATTAATTGGCGGGAAAGATGCCCCTACTTTATTTGGGGGAAATGGTTTCGCAGCATTGCAAGATGCACTTTCCTTGGAAATTCAAGAGATGAAACAAATTGGTGATGATATAAAAATCGTTGCGAATGCCCAAAGTGAGGTGACGGAATGTTTACAGGAATTGTAGAAGAATTAGGAACGATTGCAAACATGCAACAAAGAGGAGAAGCGATGAAGTTAACGATCCATGCAAATAATATTTTATCAGATGCTCACTTAGGTGATAGTATCGCGGTTAACGGTATTTGCTTAACTGTAACGAGTTTCACAACAACTTCATTCACAGTGGACGCAATGCCTGAAACGATGCAATCAACATCACTTCGCATGCTTAAACAACACTCTAAAGTAAATTTAGAGCGGGCGATAGCTGCAAACGGACGATTCGGTGGACATTTCGTTTCAGGACATATTGATGGCATCGGAACGATATTAAACAAAAAACAACACTATAATGCCGTCTATTACAAAATAGCTATTGCTGATGAATTGCTGCGCTATTGTTTGCATAAAGGATCCGTTGCTGTTGATGGAACGAGTTTAACAATATTTGATATAGACGAATCTTCCATCACAATCTCACTCATCCCGCACACAGTAAGTGAATCTGTTATCGGAGAAAAGAATGCCGGTGACATCGTAAACATTGAGTGTGACATGATCGGTAAATATATCGAACGCTTTATTTCTAAACCTGTAAAACAAACAGGTTCAATGAGCGAAAGCTTTTTACAAGAAAACGGATTTCTATAAGGGGGAAGCATTATGTTTCATCGTATTGAAGAAGCTCTAGAAGATTTAAAACAAGGAAAAGTCGTTATCGTATGCGATGATGAAAACCGTGAAAATGAAGGCGACTTTATCGCTTTAGCAGAGTATATTAAGCCAGAAACGATTAACTTTATGATTACACATGGGCGTGGTCTCGTTTGTGTACCGATTACGGAAGTATACGCAGAACGTCTACAATTAGAACCAATGGTAGCTCATAATACAGATTCGCATCATACTGCATTTACAGTGAGTATTGATCATGTTTCTACAACAACAGGGATTAGCGCTCACGAACGGGCGACTACGATACAAGAATTATTAAACCCTGCATCAAAAGGTGCTGATTTCAATCGTCCTGGACATATCTTTCCATTAATCGCGAAAGAAGGCGGTGTCCTACGCCGAGCTGGTCATACAGAGGCTGCCGTCGATTTAGCACAGCTTTGCGGAGCAGAACCAGCTGGAGTCATTTGTGAGATTATTAATGAGGACGGTACGATGGCTCGCGTACCTGATTTACTACAGTGCGCAAAACAATTTGATATAAAAATGATTACAATAGAAGATTTAATTGCTTATCGCCGCCACCATGAAACACTAGTGACGCGAGAAGTGGAAATTACATTACCTACAGATTTCGGTACTTTCCATGCAATTGGCTATTCTAATTCATTAGATACGAAAGAGCATATCGCACTCGTAAAAGGTGATATTTCAACAGGAGAGCCTGTACTTGTACGCGTTCATTCAGAGTGCTTAACAGGAGATGTATTTGGCTCATGTCGCTGTGATTGCGGACCACAACTCCATGCTGCACTTGCTCAAATTGAACGTGAAGGAAAAGGCGTTCTTCTTTATATGAGACAAGAAGGACGAGGCATCGGCCTTCTTAATAAGCTTCGCGCTTATAAGTTACAAGAAGAAGGATTCGATACTGTAGAAGCAAACGAAAAACTTGGGTTCCCAGCTGATTTGCGTGATTACGGTATTGGCGCTCAAATTTTAAAAGATTTAGGTTTACAACATTTACGATTATTAACGAATAATCCACGAAAAATTGCTGGCTTACAAGGTTACGATTTAGAAGTAATCGAGCGTGTACCATTGCAAATGCCAACAAAAGAAGAGAATAAAACGTATTTACAAACGAAAGTAAACAAATTAGGACATTTACTAAACTTATAATTAAGGGAGAGATTTATTATGGTATTCGAAGGTCATTTAGTTGGTACAGGATTAAAAGTTGGGGTTGTTGTTGGACGTTTTAATGAATTTATTACAAGTAAGTTACTCGGCGGAGCTTTAGATGGATTAAAGCGTCACGGTGTAGAAGAAACTGATATCGATGTTGCTTGGGTTCCTGGCGCATTCGAAATTCCTTTAATCGCTAAAAAGATGGCTAATAGCGGAAAGTATGATGCTGTAATTACGTTAGGTACTGTAATTCGTGGTGCTACAACACATTACGATTACGTTTGTAATGAAGTAGCAAAAGGAGTTGCATCTTTATCACTACAAACAGACATCCCAGTTATTTTCGGTGTATTAACGACTGAAACGATCGAGCAAGCGATTGAACGCGCGGGCACGAAAGCAGGTAATAAAGGCTATGAATCCGCCGTTGCTGCGATTGAAATGGCTCATTTATCAAAACAATGGGCATAAAAAATAAAAAAGAGGCTGCGGCCTCTTTTTTATTTTTTCACTTTTTTCCGTACATCTTTTATTAATTCATCCATTGTTTTTCCTTCTGTTTGTATACGAAGCGTTTGTGCTGTTCTCCATACATTCTCTCTTTTCTTCGCTTCTTCTATAATAGTAATTTCTTTTCGCACTTCCTTTAAATCTTTCCCTTCTGTTTTCAATCCAAAATGTTCAGCTTTCGTTCGAAAATGTTGTTCAATTCGTTGTTGCATTTCTTTTTGTTCAGGATTTTCGGCAGCCTTAACTGGATCAGCACTTATTGCTTTTAGTAAAATTAGACAAGTCATAATCGCTAATATATATTTGTGCATGTAAAATCCTCCAACCCAATATAAATTACATATTTACTATGTACAATTGGGGCTTGGAAAATTCGTCCACCAAAATTCTTTTTTTCGCTCAAAAACCAATAGTATCAAGCTTTCACAACTATTTATTACATTTTATTTACAAAAAAAGCAAACTCTTTTACAAGTTTGCTTTTTATCTATCTTATAATGCACATTCTTCAATCTCAAACCCTAAATCTTCAATCATACCCCAGTCTGCAGTCGGTTCTTGTCCAGCTGTCGTTAAGTAATCTCCAACAAAAATAGAATTTGCTGCAAATAAACCGATTGGCTGCACAGAGCGTAAATTGATTTCACGTCCTCCTGAAATACGAATTTCTTTCGTTGGGTTTACAAAACGCATCATCGCCAGTACTTTTAAACATTCTATCGGCGTTAATTCTTTTTGTCCTTCAAGCGGCGTACCCTTTACAGCAACAAGGAAATTACATGGAATTGAATCTGCATCTATACGTTGTAATTCAAATGCAATTTCAGCACGTTCTTCTATTGTCTCCCCCATTCCAAAAATTGCCCCAGAGCATGGTGAAATGCCTGCTTGTTTCGCTTTTTGAACTGTATCAACACGATCGTCATACGTATGAGTGGAGCAAATACTTTCGTAATTATTTGCATGTGTATTTAAGTTGTGGTTATAACGATGTACACCCGCTTCTGCTAAACGTCCTGCTTGATCTTCGTTTAAGAAACCTAAACAACAACAAATCTTCAAATCTGTCGTTTCACAAATCTCCTTAACTGCTCCAATTACGTGATTCACCTCTTTATCCGTCGGGCGACGACCAGATGCTACAATACAATATGTACCCGCTTTACGGCGAATTGCTTCGTGTGCTCCTTCTACAATCTTTTCCTGCGTTAGCCATGCATATTTATCAATCGGCGCCTCTGAAATAATAGACTGTGAACAATATCCGCAATCTTCAGGACATAATCCAGATTTCGTATTAATAATCATATTCAATTTTACTTTCTTACCAAAGTGATGATGGCGAATGATGTAAGCTGCATTCATAATTTCTAACACTTCTGTATCATCAGCTTCTAATATTGCAATTGCATCCTCTTTCGTAATCATTTTCTCTTCTACTACGTCATGTGCAAGTTTTTTCCAATCCCTTTTTGTTTGTACTTGTTTCATTTCATCTCTTCCCCTCTTTTTGTTATATGCATAAATAAAGCGTGATACGTCGCCATTATCCCTTCATTTTCCGTGAAGTCTCTTTCGTATATGCGAAGCATCGCACGAAAGAGTGAGGGACTTTGACAATATGATTCTTCATTACTATTGGTCGCTCCTACTTTTCGAATAGAGTGTAGAAACTCCCTAACTTCTGTAAATCTCTCTATGTAACATGTTTCAGAAACATGCACATCCCCTGTTTCTATTTCACACATATGGCGCAACTGATTTTTCGAATAAAAACGTTGCCCAATCGATGTTTCATTTTGTATATTTTTTTCTTCTTTCGCCCGCTGGAACGAAGCATGCAATTCTTGAAATGTTTCCTGTCCAAACGTTGAAAAGAGTAATATCCCATCTATCGACAAATAATGAAATAAATTTCTTATCACTCGTTTTAAATCATTTAGCCATTGAAATGTGGCATTTGAAATAATAACATCATATGTTTCTTCTAGTCGTAATCTTTCGATATCCTCACAGTAAAACGTTACATTTTTCACATTTTGTCTAGTTTTCGCTACTGCAATCATACTTTCAGCAAAATCAATGGCTGTAATATGTGCTTTCGGAAATAAGTTTGATAATTGCTCTGTAACATATCCTGTTCCGCATCCAAGTTCTAAAATACGTATCGATGAATTTGCACTATATCGCCGATTCAATGTAGAAAGTAATGAATGTGCCATCTTTTTTTGTACATTTGCATATTGATCGTAGGATACAGATGCCGCGTTAAACCGTTTTTGAAGTAACGTTTTGTTGATCATGTCGTATCCCCTCTACAAATTGAATTATCTCATTTCCGCAATATTCGAAATTCGTTACGCATAATGCATGTCCAGCCTCACTTACTACCTTGAGCGTGGCAGTCTCATTTTCAGCCATACTACGCGCTGCAGACAATGGACAAATTACATCCTGCTCTCCATGAATAAGTAGTATAGGGACTTTAATTTCTTTCAGTTCTTCTCTCATATCTGCTTCTATTAAATACTCCAAACCTAATTGCAAAGACTGAATAGAGTCACCTTTAAAGCGTTTTATCATATTTTCAAACCTTTTATTCTCTTTCAGCTCATCTTTTGTAAACATATTTTCATAAAACCGCTTGAGCGTATCTTCTTTCTTTCTCGCTAAATTCTTTTTCAGCCGTTCTACATGCAGAGTATTCCATCCACTCGTATAATCGCTCGTATTTGTAAATTTGACAGTACCACCAATTAGTACGATACCTTTTGCCTTAACCTTTTTATGAGCTTGAACTGCTGCTAACGCTCCTAGTGACCATCCAACTAAAATTACATTTTCATCTTTTGCTACATCTATTATTCGCCCTGCAAATTCACTTTGTTCTTTCACATTACGCCAATTGATACATTGAACAGAATATCCTTTAAAATACGGCAGAACTAAAGTCCAAACACCTTCTTCCATTCCCCATCCAGGAATAAAAATAACCTTTAGCTCTTTCATACGAAAAACCCCTCTTCTTTACCAATGCGTATAATATGCTGAATAGCCCATTTCAAATCAGCTATTGTATGTTGGGACGTAACTGCAAAACGGACCCGTGAACTATTAACTGGAACCGTTGGTGGACGAATTGCAATTGCTGCAATACCTACCTCTTGCAGCCTTCTACTAAACCGTAAAGCTGCTTCATTTGAACCGACTACAATCGGTACAATATGAGTTGAGCTATTCCCAATATCAAAACTAGCTTCTTGTAAATGTGTCCTAAAATATGCTCCATTCTCAATAAGTCTCTCTCTTCTTTCATTATCTTCTTTCACAATTTCAATTGCTTTTTGCACTGCTCCTAACGTTCCTGGTGGTAAAGCTGTTGTAAAAATAAAGCTTCTCATCATATTTTGTAAATACTCTATATACATTGCATCACCTGTTAAATACGCACCATAACACCCTAGAGCTTTGCTAAACGTCCCCATATGTATATCAATTTTTTGAGCAATATCTTTTTCTATATGAGACAACCCTGCTCCATCAATTCCATATATTCCACTCGCATGTGCTTCATCGACTATAATGATTGCCCCGTATTTCTCTTTCAGCTCCACTAACTCTCTCAAATACGCAGTATCACCATCCATACTAAAAACAGTATCCGTTACGATTAATTTCTTCTTTTTGGGCGGTGCTACTTGCAACAGCTTCTCTAAATGATCTAAATCATTATGACGATACCTTTTATGCTCTGCTCCGCTTAATATAATCCCATCAACGATGCTTGCGTGATTTAATTTGTCACTAAACACAATATCGTGACGACAGGCTAATGAAGAAATGACTCCAACATTTGCGGTATATCCACTATTTACAACTAAGGCTTTTTCAGTGCCTTTCCAATCGCATATACTTCTCTCAACCTCTTCATACAGTGAATAATTTCCTACAACGAGCCTTGATGCTGTCGCTCCAGTTCCATATTTTCTTGTGCATGCAATAGCAGCTTCTTTTAACCTCTCATCTCCAGCTAACCCTAAATAATTATTTGACGCTAAATTTAGCATCCTTTTTTCATCTCGAATAAGCCATGTCTCTTCTGCTTGTTCTGTTACATGCAAATTGCGATACTGCCCTTGCTTATTTAATTGTTGCAATTTAGATTGAAGATGTGTGCGCCACGTTTGATTCATTTCGGATGAACTCCTCTAATTTTGAAATCATTATATACTCTTTTGCAGATTCCAAGACTTCTTCTTTTGTAAACGCCCCTTCAAAGAATGGTAATAAACCTAAAACCGGTACCCCACTTAGCTCTTCAATCATTTCTTTATTTTCTTGTACTCTTTCCATTTCACATTCTTTGCAGCCGGATAAAATTACACCTGCTACTGTTAAGCCCTGTGCCTTTGCATAAGCAATCGTTAAAACTGTATGATTTACTGTTCCTAATGTAGGGCGTGCGACTATAATAAGAGGAAGCTGTAATTCCTTTGCGAAATCAATTACTAAAGCGTCTTCTGTATATGGAACAGCCAGTCCACCTGCTCCTTCTACAAATAGGCTATTAAACTCTTTCAATAGTTCATTATAATGATCCATAATGTCTTTTAAATGTACTACTCTTCCAGCTCTTTTCATGGAAAGTCTCGGAGCAAGAGGTTCTTCAATAGAATAAGGGCAAATTTCATCTTCTTTTGTTGGTACACCCGATAATGCTTTTAACCTTGCTGCATCTCCCTCTGGATTTGATGCAACATGTCCACTTTGCAACGGTTTATATACCCCGATGTTATATCCCAATTCTCTAAATACACCTGCTAATGCACCCGCAACTACAGTTTTCCCCACTTCAGTATCCGTTGCTGTAACAAAAAAACCGCCCATTATTCTCCCTCCGTAACATCCGAGATTGCTTTATACAAAATACGTAACATATCATCAATCTCATCAATTGTAGAAGCAAGAGGAGGCATAAATACAATCGTATTACCGAGTGGTCGCAAAATCATGCCCAGCTCTCTTGAACGTTTACATACTTGAACACCGACTCTCTCTGTCCATTCAAACGCTTCTTTCGTTTCTTTATTCTTCACAAGTTCAATTCCAACCATTAACCCGCACTGACGAATATCGCCTACATGTTTATACGCAAAGAGCGATTCTAATTGCATCGCTACATATTCTGTCTTACTTGCCACTTCTTCTATTAAATTTGTTTTCTCGTATAGCTCTAGATTCGCAATGGCTACCGCACACCCTAACGGATTCCCTGTATAACTATGACCGTGGAAAAATGTTTTTTGTTCTTCATAGTCTCCTAAAAAGGCATTATAAATTTCATCTGTCGTTACGGTGATTGCAACTGGTAAATATCCACCTGTTAAACCTTTTCCGGCTGTTAAAATGTCCGGCGTTACATTTTCATGTTCACATGCAAACATTTTCCCCGTACGCCCAAATCCAGTCGCTACCTCATCTGTAATAAATAAAACATTATATTTTGTACATAAATTACGGAGCCCTCTTAAGTATCCTTTTGGCATTGTAATCATACCGCCAGCACCTTGCATTAAAGGCTCTACAATAATCGCCGCAATTTCTTCATGCTTTTCTTTCAGCAGCTCTTCCATTTCTTCTAAATGTTTTTTCACAATTTCCTCCTTATTATTTCCATAAGGAGAACGATATGTATATGGATACGGCATTTTAATTGCCTCAAATAAAAGTGAACTATACACTTGGTGAAACAAGTCTATCGCTCCTACTGAAACAGCTCCAATTGTATCACCGTGATAAGCTTCTTTTAATGTAACAAATCTTTGTTTCTTCGGTTTTCCTTTATGCTGCCAATATTGAAAGGCCATCTTAATTGCAATTTCAACGGCGCTAGAACCGGAGTCTGAATAAAATACTTTCTTCAAACCTTCTGGCACAACTTCAATTATTTTTTCTGCTAATAAAATAGATGGAACGTTAGCAAGTCCTAACATAGTAGAATGGGCAATTTTATTTAATTGCTCACGAATTGCTTCATCTAATTCTGGTACTTGATGTCCGTGAACATTTAACCAAATAGATGAAACACCATCCCAATATTCATTTCCATTTACATCGTATAGCTTTCTTCCCTCTCCACGTTCAATAATGACAGGGTCTTCTTCTAAATAATCTTTCATTTGTGTAAACGGATGCCATACATAAGCTTTATTTTTCTCCGATAATTCTTCATATGTATAAGACGATTTTTCAGTCGTATTACTATTAACAGTCACAATTGCCACCCCTAATGTTAACTATTTTATAAATAAAGTTAACATTAAATTTAAATGACTGTCAATTATTTTTAAATCAAATAGTTCTTAAAAAAGAACAACTTATCATACGATAAGTTGTTCTACTTTCCGTGTTGTACCTTTCCAATTTCTAAAATAATCTCTTCATCTTTTTTTCCTTCTGTATCAATTCCAAGTTGTTTTGCATGTTCAATTAATAAATCATGGCGCTTCTCAAATCTTGCAGTATTTACTTCTTTCGTAACCTCTTCTTTTGTTTTCCCTTCAGTAGAAACTCCTAGTTTCTCAGCTGCTTTTTCCATCGACTTCTTCTCTTCCGTTTCTTTCGCTTTCTTCACTTCTGACTGCTGTATTTGCTTTTGTTTCGCCTGCTCTGATTCAGCTGCAAAAGCTGTGTAAATTCCAGCACTTCCGCCAATGACTAGTAAGGTGGTAAAAAGAATTATTTTTTTCTTCACTCTTTCCTCCCCTTTCAAATTCATTATAACGTACAAATTTAGAACATTAAAAACATTTAACCTTTATTTCCCTAAAAAAATATTGAACATTTTTATTGACATATAAGATGAAAATGTGATAAAAATTTAACTAACATCATATGAATCGGCATTGATAGGATTGAGTAGTATTTCGATTTCTGATTTCAGAGAGCTGGTGGTCGGTGCGAACCAGTACAGAGCGAATTATGAATTACCCCCTGGAGCTTCTTTTGCGAAACGTAAGGAGTAGTGAAAGACGGTTATAGACCGTTATATCTAAAGAGTGGTGAAACGAAACTGTTTCACAATTTAGGGTGGTACCGCGAATTTTTCGTCCCTGCATATATTGCAGGGGCGTTTTTATTTTATTAGCGCATATCATACGACCCTTTATTTTGTGATACATTCATTTCACAAGCTAGGGTGGTACCGCGATATCTTCGTCCCTGCATAATTATATGCAGGGACGTTTTTTTATCCAATCATTTCCGTATCATATTGAAGGACCAACAATTACCGATAATTTGTCACAAAATTCTAAATTTTAGAAGGAAATACACAATATTGGCGAATTTTATATAAAAAAGAGCTATTTTAAATTACTTAGGAGGGGAAAACAATGGTTTCAAAAATCGAATCTGTTCTTTTAACATTATTTATTTTTTTCTGTATTGGCTTTAGTGTTATTCAATTAGAAGTTTCACCACACATCCCAATTTTATTTGGTATCGTTCTTTTATTAGCATTTGGATTTATGAAAAAAATCTCTTGGTCTACTATGGAAAAAGGGATGATCAGTAGTATTTCAGCTGGTATTCCATCTATTTTTATTTTCTTGCTTGTAGGCGTATTAATTAGTGTTTGGATCGCTGCTGGAACAATTCCAACTTTAATGGTATACGGCTTCCAGCTTGTATCTCCAAAGATTTTCGTTCCAACTGTTTTTGTTGTTTGTGCAATTGTTGGAACAAGTATCGGTAGTGCCTTTACAACTGCCGCAACTGTAGGACTTGCCTTTATGGGTATGGGTAGTGCTCTCGGATACGATCCAGCTCTAATCGCTGGTGCAATTATTTCTGGTGCATTCTTTGGAGATAAAATGTCTCCTTTATCTGATACAACAAACTTAGCTCCTGCTGTAACGGGTGTAGATTTATTTGAGCATATTCGTAACATGCTTTGGACAACAGTTCCAGCTTTCATTATTGCTTTTATCGCATTTTTCATTTTAGGAGGCGGTACTAGCGGAGACGTTGACTTCACAAACTTTATTAGCACTTTAGAGAAAAATACAACGATTTCTATCGTTACACTAATTCCAATTTTATTACTGTTCCTATTCGCATTTAAAAAAGTTCCAGCAGTTCCAACATTACTTGCAGGAATTGTGGTAGGAATTATTATTCTCTTTATTTTTAAACCTAGCACTTCTTTAGCTGATTTAATGAAAATTATGCAAGACGGATACGTTTCTAAAACTGGTATTAAAGACATTGATAGCTTACTATCTCGCGGTGGTCTACAAAGTATGATGATGTCGATTGCACTTATTTTCCTGGCTCTTTGTATGGGAGGATTATTACAAGGAATGGGTATTATTACGCAGCTCATGAATATCATCTCTAGCTTCGTAAAAAATAGCACACGTTTAATTATTTCTACGGCTTCAACTGCAATTGGTGTAAACTTCTTACTTGGTGAGCAGTACTTATCAATCGTTTTAACAGGACAAGCATTTGCTAATAAATACGATGAAGTTGGTTTAGAACGTCGTAATTTATCACGTGTATTAGAAGATGCAGGTACAGTTATTAACCCGCTCGTACCATGGGGAGTAAGTGGTGTATTCTTGTCAAACGTCCTTGGCGTTCCGACATTCGATTACCTTCCATTCGCAATTTTCTGTTTAGCTTGCCCAGTCTTAACAATTATTGTTGGTTTCACTGGATTTGGTCTTTCATGGAAGAAAGAAAAAGCAGTAACAATTTCATAATATACTAAAAAGGATTACCTGAATCGGTAATCCTTTTTTATATTTCTCGACTATCTATTTGCTTTCTTTCTTCTAAATAACAGAAGTAATCCCGCTCCAACAAACGCCAAGCCTGCTCCAATTGTAGAAGCAACACTTGTACCCGTTTTCGGTAAATCACGGTCTTCTTTATTTTCACTTACAGTTGTTGTTTCTTTTGAGTTTTGATTATCCGTTGTAGTTTGTCCAGATCCTGCATTATTTGCTTCATTTGTTGGTGGTGTCGTTGGATTTTCTCCATTACTACCTTCATCTGTTGGTGGTGTCGTTGGATTTCCTCCATTATTCCCTTCACCTGTTGGTGGTGTCGTTGGATTTCCTCCATTATTACCTTCACCTGTTGGCGGTGTCGTTGGATTCTCTCCACCAGTTTCCTTATCATCATCGTTCTTCTTCGTTATATCAATTGCATATTTAGCAAATTCATTTTCAGATGGTCCAACATATGATATCTTTCCATCTTTCTTTATATACTCTTTTGCTTTTGGTGAAGAATCAAATGTTGTAATTAATTTATCTGCAACAATCGGTTTAAATGTCCAATTTTGATCGGCTGTCGGATTAATAGCCGGTGTTTCTTGCATATATTTCACTATGATTTGACGTGTTTCATCTTGCGATTGGTAAATAACTTCTCCTTCACTTACACCAGGGAACGTTTTACTGCTACCGCGATAATTATTTGTAGCAACGATAAACTCTTGATCATCAGCTACTGGCTTACCTTCATATGTCATATTTACAATACGATTCGTATTTGCATTTACAACTTTTCCATCTTTATCGTATTTCGCCGGTTGTGTTACATCAATTTCATATTTTAAACCATCTATAATATCAAAGTTATATGTAGGATATCCTGTATTCACCAATTGCTGTTCAATTTTTTCTTTTGGTTTAGGATTAATTTGATTAAACTGACCTGCCGACATTTCAAGCCATTCTTTCACTTGCGCTCCGTTTACTTTTACAGCATATAACGTATTCGGATATACATATAAATCTGCAACGTTTTTAATTGCTAACGTTCCAGCTGGAATATCAGTATAATATGCAGCACCGTTTCGGCCACCTGCTTTAAATGGTGCACCTGCAGATAAAACCGGAATATCTTTAATCTTTTCGTACTCTGGTTTTTTAAGTTCTTGTTCTACATACCACTTTTGCGCATTTGTCACAATTTGTACGGAAGGATCATCTTGTACTAATGAAAAATAACTATTAATTGGTGCTTTCGTTTTACCTACAGGTGTATTCACATAATCAATTGTCGCTTGATGATCATCTTTAATTTCATTAACTAATTCTTGATCAGATTGTACTAATGGGTTCCCTTTACTATCAGCAATCGGACGAAGTTGCGGCTTCGATTGCTCTTTTTGTATTTCCCATTTTCCGTTTACCTTTTTCAATTGCATATCAATAATACCTAAGTTACTTCCAAAGACACCAGGCATTACAACTGGAACACCATTAAATACATCCTTCACTTCAGTATGTGCATGTCCCATTAATACTGCATCTACACCAGGAACTTCTGTTAAATAATACGAAGCGTTTTCCATGCCAACGTTGTACCCACTCTTATCAACGCCCGAATGCGCTAGTGCAACGATAACATCTGCACCTTCTGCTTTCATTTTTGGCACCATTTTCTTCGCTGTTTCAACTATATCTTTCGCTTTCACTTTTCCTTCTAAATTTGCTTTATCCCAGTTCATAACTTGAGGTGGAACAAATCCCATTACGCCAATTTTCACTTTTTGTTTTTGTCCTGATTCATCTTCTACTTCTTTTTCAAAAACATGATATGGTTTAAAGTAATTTTGGTCGTTCTCTTCATTAGTATCCTTATCATCTTTATAGACGTTGGAGTTAATAACCGGGAACTCTGTTTTACTAATTACTTTGTTTAAATAGTCTAAACCGTAGTTAAATTCATGATTCCCAAGAGAGATGACGTCATACTTCATTAAATTCATTAAACGATATAATGGATGTGTATAACTAGGATCCACAGGCTTCTTCGGATCATTTATTTTATTCGCTACATAATCTCCAAGTGGTGTCCCTTGCAATGCATCCCCATCATCAAATAGGACAGAGTTCTTCGCTTCTTCACGTGCTTTATTAACAAGTGTTGCCGTTTGCACGAGACCTACTTTATTATCTGTTTTCGTTTGATAATAATCATAATTCATTAAGTTAACGTGAATATCTGATGTTTCTAGAATTCGTAACTTAACTGTACTCTCCCCAGTATTCTCATCCGCATGAGCTGTTGTTGACAACACCTGTGGTGCCATTACACCAATCGCAAGAGTTGCTCCAGCTAGCATTTTTTTTGACTTTTTCACAAAAAATCCCCCTTATACAATTACCAAAAATAATGAAATAAACCTCTATTTCCCTCTAACCACATACCTTTTTTCTTCTATTAGAGACAAGATTTTCATTTCATCCTGCGCTAATGAGTAGTCCCCTTAAACGCCCGATTAGTGAAACTTTAATTAGTGGGAAATAAAGCCCTACTCATTAAAATTTCACCTTATCTGACATTATCATATATAATGTACTTTCATATCGTCAATATTTTTTGACATACTTCTACAAATTTTCTGTAAAGTTGTTGTAAACTTTTCATAAATATATAATATGCCCTTACATTGTTAATACTGCTGAATATGATACAATTACCAATTACAAGGAGGATGAATATATGAAAAAAGTCATCTTAACAATTGTTTGTCTCCTCCTTCTAATCATTTCTTATTCTTATTTTGAAAAGAACGATGAGACAAAACAAAATGAACCCGAAGAAAACACAGAAAAAATATCTACTCCAAGTTGGATTGATAAGCAAACAAACGATTCCTTTTATCATCTCGTACTAGGTGATTCACTCGCCAAAGGATATGGATCGACACAAGGGGGATTTGCTGAATTAGCTTCTAGACAAATAGAAGCACAAATTCATAAGCCAATTACAGTAGAAAACCTTGGGATAAACGGTCTTACAACAGATCGTCTCGCTAAAAAAGTGCAATTAGAAGATGTAAAGCAAAAAATTAGAGCAGCAAATATCATTACAATTAATATTGGAGGAAATAATTTATTCCGTTTAAATCGTGATGTCGGTGTTATAGATGGTATTAAAATGTTAAATAAAGAAAAAGCTCATTTTGAAGCGGATATAAAAAATATCGTAAAGACAGTTCGAGATCAAAATCCGAACGCTTTACTCATTCTCTCAGAACTCTATAATCCGTTACAACTCGATGACTCCATCGCCAGTTATGCAGATATGTTTTTAGATGGATGGAATGAATCCGTTTATTCCATTTCAAAAGCAAATCAACCATCTATCGTTTTACCAATTCGTAAATTAATATCAAATGATAAAAAAGATTTACTCTTTGACCAAGTGCACCCAAATGATGATGGCTACGCAATTATTGCCGATTCATTTACAAAAAAAGTGTTGGCCTACAAATATTAAAATTTCCATGAAACAATTCTATTTTTATAACATGTCTTTTTTGTTACAATGATAGTGGAAGGGGGCCTTTATATGGAATCACGCGAGTGGGAACGTATTGTTGATCATCTTCTTTCGCTAGTGCCTCTTTTTTATCGCAAATTTATGCTTCCTGGAGAATTTTCTTCTCAAAGACATATGCCGCCATCACATACACAAGTATTGCTGCTTCTGCATGAAAATGGCACATTAGCAGTTTCCGAAATCGGCAAGCGGCTAGCGATTTCACGGCCTAACATGACACCTCTATTAAACAAACTGATTCAAGAAGAACTAATAGAGCGTCATTATAGCGAAAAAGATCGACGGGTCATTTTAATTTCCCTAACAGTTGAAGGGAAATTGTTAGTAAATCAGTATCAACAATTCATTTTAGACAAATTAAAAGAAAATTTCCAAACATTATCTGAGGAAGAGCGCGAAAAGCTCATTCACTCTCTTCAAACCATTCAAAATTTAATTTTGAAAACAAACGCATAAAGCTGCTTCTACATAGAAGCAGCTTTATGATTCGTAATAATTACCATAGTACACATTTGAATATGGCCATGTCGTTAAATATGGTTTTTGTTCTTGCGTAGGCTGTTGTTGTGGTATTTGTGGTAATTGCTGTAATTGTTGTTGTCGATATAATTCGTATTGTCTACTCATATCATAAACCGGATAATAATTTACATATGGGTATACTTGCGGTACGTAATAATAATACATTCATTCTCTCCCCCTTTTTCTTAAACATATTCAAAGGAGAAAATGAATGTGACACTCTTTATATTTGCACGAGTGGTTCTCTCACTCGTTTCTTTCTGTTCTTCAAACGTAACTTACGGTTCTTTTCATATAAATAATGCACCACGAAATATGAAACTACACCAAACGCAACTCCTAAAATTGTCATTCCGATTAATACATACACTTCACTCTGTAACAAGCTCTTTAACATCGTAAAAATGTGGCTTGAGAACAAGTCAGACATTGTAAATGGTTCATGGTGTATTTTTTTCACATGAAATGGATAAATCATTTTTCCTAACGCATAAGCAAATGGAAATAACAATACCGGTAAAAATGATA
Source organism: Bacillus sp. M5A3_1b (assembly GCF_053345335.1). Taxonomy (NCBI): domain Bacteria; kingdom Bacillati; phylum Bacillota; class Bacilli; order Caryophanales; family Bacillaceae; genus Bacillus; species Bacillus sp. M5A3_1b. The sequence goes on from NZ_JBKEZY010000001.1 coordinate 434,737, forward strand.
TCTTCCCAATAATATTGCCAATAACCGCAGCAGGAAAAGACCCCTTTGCTAATCGGACGATCGGATAAAATATTACATATACGAGCGATGCCGTATATATAACCAACATCTCTAAACCAAAACCAATCGCAAAACCTAATGATACTTTCTTTGCTCCTTCTGGTGATCGAAGCAACTTATAATATTGAAACTTTAATATTCTCCACATCCGCTGAAAAAACGAATATGTTTTCTTAGTTGTTTTCAAATTCATCATCTCTTTAACTATATTTTTTCTATCTAGTATGTCCCTACATGATATGAAAAACAAATTTAGTTTACTCTTTTTATTATAAATGATTTAGAGATGGTTAACCAAATATACATACGACATTTCAATCTAAAAAGCACACCTCCAATTGTTATTCGTGCTTAACAATTGGGGCGCACATCATTTAGGAAAGCTCTTCTACATTTTTAAATAAACTTACTAATAATGCTTTTTGCGCATGCAATCGATTACCCGCTTGCTCAAATACGATAGACTGCGGTCCATCTATAATTTCTCCTGTTACTTCCTCTTCACGATGGGCAGGTAAACAGTGTAAGAAACGATACGTTTGCTTTGCATGCATAACAAGTTCGGTATTAATTTGGTACGGTTGAAATAAAGTATATTTCTCTTCTTCTCCCTCTTGCCCCATGCTCATCCAAACGTCAGTATAAATAAAATCTGCTTTACTCACTGCTAATTCAGCGTTATGCAAAATTTCAATTTCAGCTCCTGTTTCTTCAGCAATCGCTAACGCTTTTTTTACAATTTTCTCATTCGGTTCATACCCTACAGGCGTTGCAACAGTCATATTCATTCCAACTTTCGCACTCGCTAACAACAATGAATGACATACGTTATTCCCGTCACCTACATAAGCCAATTTTATTCCTTTAAATGTATTTACTTCTTCATATATTGTCATTAAATCTGCCAACGCTTGACAAGGATGGTGATCGTCCGTTAATCCATTAATAACAGGAATGCTCGATTCTTTTGCAAGCTCTTCTACATCAGCATGTGAGAATGTACGTATCATGATCCCGTCAATATAATGAGATAATACTTTCGCAGTATCTGAAACAGTTTCTCCTCTTCCAATCTGCATCTCTTTCCCACTTAAAAACATGCCATGTCCTCCGAGCTGTACCATTCCTGCTTCAAAAGATACGCGAGTACGAGTTGAATGTTTATCAAAGATAAGGCCTAATATTTTTCCTTGTAATAAAGGCTCCTGCTTATTCTTTTTTAAATATATAGCGAACTCAATTAAAGAAATAATTTCTTCTTGCGTCAATTCTTCTAGTGTTAAAAGATCTTTCGTATTTAATTTCGGTACTTGTACAGTTGACATGGAATTTCCCCCTTATATGATTGATACGTTTTTTGTACAAATTACTTTTTTTATCATATATACTGCCTGTTCTAACTCTTCATTCGTCACAATAAGTGGTGGTAACAGTCTTATAACATTAGGCCCTGCTTGTAATACGAGAAGTCCCTCTTCTTCTAGTTGTTCTATAAAACTTGCAACTTCATGCTTACACTCAATTCCAATCATAAGCCCCTTACCACGAATATTTTGAATACATTCGACATGTTGTAATTCCTCTTGCAATTTCTCTAATACGTACTCGCCCTTTTCCTGTACTTCTTTTAAAAACGATGGTTTCTTACTTACTTGCAATACTTTTTTCGCTGCAGCCATCGCAATATAATTCCCGCCGAAAGTTGAACCGTGTGATCCTGCAGTAAACGATGTTCCAAGTTCTTTTCGGCCAATCATCGCTCCAACAGGAATGCCATTTCCAAGAGCCTTAGCGGTAGTAACGATATGAGGATCTATTCCCATTTGTTCGTAAGCGAATAGTGTCCCTGTTCTTCCGATCCCTGTTTGTACTTCGTCTATAATAAATAAAGAACCGAACTTATTACATACTGTTTCAATCGCTTTCAAAAAAGATAGATCAGCAGGTATGACTCCTCCCTCTCCTTGAACAACTTCTACCATTACTGCCGCAACTTCTTCATTCATTACTTTCTCTAACGCCTTTATATCGTTAAAAGGGATATGTAAAAAAGACGGAAGGAGCGAACCAAATCCTTCTTTCACTTTATCTTGCCCCGTCGCACTCATCGTTGCGAATGTTCTACCGTGAAAAGACTGCTCACATGTTACGACGAGAGATTTTCCAGTATGCTTACGGGCTAACTTCAAAGCAGCTTCATTCGCCTCTGCCCCGCTATTACAGAAAAAAACAGAATCTAACGCTGTATTTTCTGTTAATAATGACGCTACTTCTTCTTGTAAGCTGTTTGTAAACAGGTTAGATATATGCCATATATCATGAAGTTGCTCTTGTACAGCTTTCATAACAGTAGGGTGACAATGCCCTAAATTACATACGCCAATTCCTGATGTAAAATCTAAATATTGCTTACCATTTTTATCAATAACTTTCGTTCCACTTCCCTTTACAAACTCAATGTTTCTTCTCCCATATGTTTGAAAAAGATGACTTGTCATACGATACTTCCCCCTTTCGTTACCGTCGTTCCGATACACTCTCCCGTAACTTCAGCAAAATCTTTTGTACCGTTCACAATACTTATCTTTTGCACTCCCATTTTTAATGACGCTAGTGCCGCCTGTACTTTCGGAATCATCCCGCCTGTAATAACTCCTTTTTCTATTAAAGTAATAATTTCAAATTCATCCGTTTTCTTTACTAATTTTCCTTCATGTAATATCCCATCTACATCCGTAATAAAAATGAGTTCTTTTGCGGATAACGCAGACGCAATTCCAGCTGCAGCGGTATCCGCATTTATGTTATAAATCTCATTATCATTTATCCCGATTGGAGCAATGACAGGAATATAATTCAAATTTATCAATCCTTTTAGTAAGGCTGTTTCGACATAACTTACTTCTCCCACATATCCTATTTCTTCACTGACAGGTTGAACTTGAAGTAAATTGCCGTCACACCCTGAACAACCTACCGCAAGTAAATTATGCCTTTGCAACTTCATTACAAATTTTTTATTCGTACTTCCGCATAGCACCATTTGAACAATATCCATAACTTCTTTTGGTGTTACTCGTAACCCATCTCTTTTTTCTACTTTGATGTTACAATCTTTTAATTGCGCATCAATTTCTGGGCCGCCACCATGGACAATCACTACTTTATACTTCTGTTGCAATTTCTTTATACAATCAAAAAACACATCATTTAATTGATCCAACATACTACCGCCGCATTTCACTACAATATAATCGCTCATCTTCCCTCTCCTTATGTACGATAACAAGCGTTTATTTTCACATATTCATAGCTTAAGTCACAGCCCCAAGCTGATCCGGTTTCTTCTCCTAAATGTAAATTCACATCAATCATAATTTCATGTTCTTTTAATTTCTTTTTCATTTCCTCTTCAGAAAACATTTGAGGTTCACTATTTTTTAACACAGCGATAGATTGAAGAGTAATATCAATTGTATTTGGATTAATCGCTACTTCACTTTGTCCCATACTGCTAATAATTCGCCCCCAATTTGGGTCTTCACCATGTATTGCTGTTTTCACAAGACTCGAACCGACTATTTGCTTTGCAATTTTCTTTGCCTCTTCATTCGTTCGAGCTCCTAGCACATTTACTTCTATTAACTTCGTAGCACCTTCACCATCTTGTGCAATTTTTTTTGCTAAATCTTCACATACCTTCTGTAAAGCAAATACGAAAGTTTCCCAATCTGCATGTTCCGTATTGATTGGTTTCGTTTCTGATAATCCACTTGCCATAACGATGACCATATCATTCGTAGAAGTATCTCCATCCACCGTAATTTGATTAAATGTATGATTCGTTATTTGTGATAATGCTATTTGCAATACATCATGCTCTATATGAGCGTCTGTCGTAATAAAACTCAGCATCGTTGCCATATTCGGATGAATCATCCCTGAACCTTTAGCAACACCAGCAAGCACCACTTTCTTCCCATCAATCATCATCTCATAGCACGTTTCTTTCGTTATAAGATCCGTCGTTAAAATCGCTTCAGAAAAAGAATGAGCTTCACTTACTTCCTTCGTCGGGATAAGATTTACAACTCCCTTTCGGATTATATCCATCGGTAAAGGAACACCAATTACACCTGTTGAAGCTACTGCAACGTAATTTTCTTTCACTCCAAAATGTTCCGCCCCTAATGCACGCATCTCGTAGGCATCTTGTAAGCCTTTCATTCCTGTACAAGCATTTGCATTTCCACTATTGACGATAATCGCTTGTAATTTCCCCTCAGCTGCTATACTGTCTTTCGTTACTTGCAGCGGGGCTGCTTGTATTTGATTCGTTGTATAGACAGCGGCACATGATGCTGGTACTTCACAAATGATCACACCTAAATCTCTTTGTTCTTTTTTTAAACCATTTGCAGTACCGATTGCCAAAAAGCCTTTTGGCGTTACAATTGAACCATTTTCCAATTTTGTTATAGGCTCTACTTTAATCATCATGTCCCCCTTATAGATAAAGCGGCATATGTTGTAAGCCTGTTGTTTCTTCTAGTCCCGCAACTATGTTTGCATTTTGAATCGCTTGCCCAGCCGCACCTTTCATCATATTGTCTATAACAGAAACGACTGTCACTCTTCCTGTTCTTTCATCGTAAGCTACCCCCATATCACAATAATTTGAGCCCCTCACTTCTTTCGGACTTGGAAACTCTCCTTGCATGCGAATTCGAATAAAAGCCGATTGTTCATACGTTTCTTCATATAATTTTTGAAGTTGTTCTATTTCCATTTCTCGTTTTACTTTCGCATAAAGGGTAACCATAATCCCCCGTGATATCGGTATTAAATGTGTACTAAACGTGATTGGCTTCGTATTCCTATTCCACTCTGCAAGCATTTGCTCAATCTCAGGAACGTGTTGATGCTCATTTACTTTATAAATGTGCAAGTTATCGTATAACTCAGGAAAGTGAGTCATTGTTGTTGGCGTTTTGCCAGCTCCAGATACTCCTGATTTCGCATCAATAATAATGGAATCTTCTTCAACCATGCCGCTACGCACTAACGGCAATATCGCTAATAATGCGGCTGTAGCAAAACATCCTGGGTTTGCAATTAAATTTGTATTTTGAATCTCGGACCTTTTCCATTCACTTAACCCATATACAGCTTCACTAAGAACTTCTTCTTTTGCAGCTGCCCTTTTATACCACTGTTCATATATGAAAGGATCTTTCATACGAAAGTCTCCAGATAGGTCAATTACTTTTAAACCTACTGCTAATAATTTTGGAGTTAACTCTGCTGATACTCCTGCTGGGGTTGCTAAAAATACAATTTCCGCTTTCTTCTTTATTTCCTCCGCATTAATTTCTTGTAACGTATGAACAAGAACATTTTGAAAATGCGGATATACATTTGTTATAGACTCGCCAACTTGCGAAAAAGAATGAAGAGATGCTATCGAAAAATATGGATGTTGCTCTAATAACCGAATTAACTCAATACCTCCATACCCAGTTGCTCCAATAATCGCGACTTTCATATGCTCCTCCTCATATCGATTCTTTAAATTAAGTATGATTATAATATTGTATATTTATAGAGTCAATTAAATATTTATAAATTTTGCAAACTTAAAAAACTTAATTTTACTAGAAAAATAATATACCCAACCGGATTTTTATACAAAAACAATGTATAGTAGTTTTTTCATTTCACTTCAAGTACAATAAAACAATACATACGTACATACAGGCAGGGAAAAACATGAATGAAAAATTAATTGAGAAAATGATCATAAAAAGTTTTCAACAATATCAATGTAATCCTATGTCAAATGAGGATCAGGAAATGCTAATTAAACATATTCAAACGATAATTCATTCAAATACTGAAATTGATGTATACGAGGCAGTTGAGGATATCGTTTACGATTATGTGACTGGAAAATAAAAAATAGGAGATTTCCATATGGAAATCTCCTATTTTTTATTTAATGATTTACCTGCAACACGCTCAAATAAACCAGGGAATAGTGCATAAAGTTTCGGACCAATGCCCATCCACTTCGGTAAGTTTACTTCACGCTTTTTCGTTTGCATCGATTTTACGATCTGCTCTGCTACATATGTTGGTTTTAACATGTACCGTCCCATATTTTTCACATATGTACCGGATTGATCCGCTATTTCAAAAAAGTTTGTATCTATCGGACCTGGATTAATCGCTGTTACGAAAATATTTGTACTAGACAACTCCATGCGTAAACTATTCGTAAATCCTAATACTGCATGTTTCGTCGCTGCATACGCACTCGATTTTGGAGTTGCAATTTTCCCAGCAAGTGAAGCAATATTAATAATATGTCCTTCGTTCCTTTTCACCATATAGGGTAGTACCGCTTTCGTACAAGCTACTAATCCAAATACATTTACTTGGAACATATCTTTCACTTCATCCATTGACGCATCTTCAAATGTTTTAAAAATACCAAATCCCGCATTGTTTACTAATATATCAATACGTCCCACTTCTTGTAATACCTTTGAAAAAACAGATTGTACTTCCATCTCTTCACTTACATCTAATACATAATAATAGCAAGGCGTATTATAAGTTTCTTTAATTTTCTCTGCTAACGCTTTTAATTTCTCTTCTGTTCTAGCCATTAATACTGGAGTCGCCCCCTGCTCTGCAACTTGCATTGCAACTTGCTCTCCAATTCCACTAGAAGCACCTGTAATGACGATTACTTTATTTTGTAAACGTCCCGTCATTGCTGTCACCTACTTTGCATAATAAATCAATTGTTGCGAAGATTCATCAATCATCACTTGTTGATTATATGCTAAAAAGTCCAATTGTCCAACAGTTTCTGAAATAGTAAGTGGCAATTGCTCCTTATATAATACCGGAAATAGTTTTACACATACTTCAAATGCTGTCATTGGTTTTTCCTTTAATAACTCAAGCACTTTAAACGCACGTGTTTCTTGCTTTTGTAATCTCGTTTCAATAAGTTGTTTCACATTTAGAACATCTTCTCCATGTCCTGATAAAATGCGCGAAATATTCATTTCACTTAAACGCTTTAATGTTTGATTATATTGTAATAACGGGCGCGCCCTTTCTGTTTGTCCTTCATATGGTGGTTCTAATATGGGATTCGAAGAAATATGGCTAATGAGAGCATCCCCGCCAATTAATATTCCATCAGATTCTCTATATAATGAAATATGAGTGGAAGCATGACCTGGTGTTTCGATTACTGTAAACCCAGGTAAAGAATCAATACGATCTCCCTCTCTCACAGTATGCGTTAACGATCTATTACAAGAATATTTAAGTGTCTTCGTCGTCAATAACGCCTCGTCTTTTAAAAATGCCGCTGGAACACCAAATTGCAAAGCTGTCTCTCTAAAAAACTCATGATACCGCTTTAAAAATTCTGGATTTTGCGTGATCCAAGGCTCATTCCAAGGATGTCCAATAATGTTCGTTTTCTCAGAAAATATATTTAAAAGCCCACAATGATCCGCATGATGATGCGTAATGACTACTGTTTTAATATCTTCTATCGCATATCCTAATGTACCTAATTGCCTTTCTAAAGCACTTCTTGCTTCTTCTGTATTCGTCCCTGTATCAATTAATGTTAATGTCTCTCCCTCAACTAAAAACACATTCACAGTTTCAACTGCAAATGGCACAGGAATCTCCATTCGGTGAATCGCCGTCATGCTTAGCCCCCCCTGTCTCTTTCCGGTTCAAAAATGAATACTTCTTCAGTTTACAACTTCTATATATATTTGTCATTATTTTCAGATAAAAAGAGGTGTTGCCTGTAAAAAAACGAATGTATGTACATTTATAAGAATTTCTAACCAAATTTAAAGGGGGAACATCATGTCTATTCAAAACATTTCCTTTCTCGGTGCAGGCTCTATTGCTGAAGCGATTATTGGTGGCTTGTTACATGCAAATGTTGTGAAAGGCGAACAAATTACCGTAAGTAATCGTTCTAACGAGACAAGATTGCAGGAGCTACATAAAAAATATGGCGTAAAAGGTACGCATAATAAAAAAGAGCTACTTACTGATACAACTATTCTTTTTCTAGCAATGAAACCAAAGGATGTTGCAGAAGCGCTTACTCCTTTTAAAGAAGATATACATAATAACTTGCTTATTATTTCCTTATTAGCAGGTGTTTCTACTCAATCGATTAGAAACCTACTTCAAAAAGATGTTCCGATTATTCGTGCGATGCCAAATACATCTGCAGCTATTTTAAAATCAGCTACTGCTATCTCGCCTTCAAAACATGCAACAGCGGAACATATTCAGACTGCCATAGCTTTATTTGAAACGATCGGTCTCGTCTCTGTTGTAGAGGAAGAAGATATGCATGCTGTCACTGCATTATCTGGAAGTGGGCCTGCTTATATTTATTACGTAGTGGAAGCGATGGAAGAAGCCGCAAAAACAATTGGTTTAAAAGAAGATGTTGCAAAGTCACTTATTCTTCAGACGATGATTGGTGCTGCTGAAATGCTAAAAGCAAGTGAAAAACACCCTTCTGTTTTGCGAAAGGAAATTACTTCTCCTGGCGGAACGACCGAAGCAGGCATTGAAGTATTACAAGAACATAAATTTCAACAAGCACTTATTTCTTGTATTACACAGGCAGCGCAACGATCACATAATCTTGGGAAAACATTAGAACAACTAACAAAAGAAAAATAAAAATGGAGCTCAATCTTACTTGAGCTCCATTTTTTTATTAACATATATTGTTTAGTTATTAGTCTTCCCAAAAATCTCTTCTTGCAGACGGCGACCAGTTGGTGTTGCTGCAAGTCCACCTTCAGCTGTTTCACGAAGTGCTACTGGCATCGTTTGTCCGATTCTAAACATCGCCTCAATCACTTCATCACATGGAATTGTACTCGTTACGCCAGCTAATGCTAAATCAGCTGAAATCATCGCATTCGCAGCTCCTGCTGCATTACGTTTTACACAAGGTACTTCTACAAGCCCTGCAACAGGATCACATACTAAACCAAGCATATTCTTTAATGAAATCGCCATCGCTGTAGCTGCTTGATCTTGTGTTCCACCAGCCATCTCAACTGCTGCTGCTGCTGCCATTCCACTTGCTGAACCTACTTCAGCTTGGCAACCTCCTGCCGCGCCGGAAATACAAGCATTATTCGCAACAACCATACCGAAAGCTCCTGCTGTAAATAAAAATTCGATCATCTCTTCGCGTGTCGGCTGTAATTTTTCTTGCAGTGCAAACAGTACACCTGGCACTGTTCCAGCAGACCCTGCTGTTGGTGTTGCACAAATAATTCCCATCGCTGCGTTTACTTCATTTGTTGCAACAGCTTTACTCACCGCGTCCAAAATCGTATCTCCAGATAAGCCTTTTCCGCTATTCATATACGCCTGAACTTTTACAGCATCTCCGCCAGTTAAACCAGTTGGTGATTTCACTCCGCGAATACCACGTTCTACTGCTTGCTCCATCACGACTAAGTTCTTTTCCATACCAGCAATTACTTCTTCACGTGAAATACTTCTTGTTTTCATTTCACATTGAATCATAATTTCTGCGATTTTTACATTTTGTTCTTTAGCTTGCGCCACTAGTTCCGCTGCGTTCCGAAACATGGTGTGTCCCCCCTGCAATTATTCCATAATAGTTACTTGACAAATATTTTGTTGCGCGTTTATTTCTTCAATCACTTCATCTGCTAATAATTCATCTGTTTCGATAACCATAAGCGCTCTTCTTCCTTTTTCTTTACGAGAAACACTCATTGTACTAATGTTAATTTCATGTTTCGCAAGGATTGAAGCTACTGCTGCAATAGCACCGAAGCGATCGTTATTTACAATAAGTAGTGCTGGACTCGTGCCTGTTAATTGAAGATCGAATCCGTTTAATTCTACAACTTCAATTTTACCGCCACCAATTGAGCAAGCAACAACTTCAATTTCTTCTTCACCTTTATACAAACGAATTCTCGCTGTATTTGGGTGAGGTGCATTTGCATCTTCTTCAATAAATTCTACTTCGATTTTGCGCTCTTTTGCTATGTCTAGCGCTTCTGGAATACGTAAGTCATCTGTTTCAAACCCTAATATCCCACCTATTAACGCTACATCTGTACCATGCCCACGATACGTCTTTGCAAATGATCCATATAATGAAATGCTTACTCTTTCTGGTTCATGACGAAACAGCTGGCGAGCAACTTGCCCCATTCTTGCTGCGCCTGCTGTATGTGAACTTGATGGACCAATCATAACTGGACCAATAATATCAAATACTGAGCGATACTTCATCATAACTCCCCCTAAACCTCTATGAAAAAAATTTTACTATTCTATTAAGCTACCGAATCGGTTGCTTTTCCAGTTGTACGACGAATTTGTTCCGCTATACGAATTGGATAGTTTTTGAATAACAGTGAAACAATATATCCTGAAATAATACCAATTATCATAATAAATAAGAAACTTAGCATTATCTTCATTTACTAATCATATAAGCTAATCCACAATAAAGTCTTGTAGCAATCCAAAGTTTAACACAGAACCCCTTACAAGCATAGCATAAAGTGAACCTATAATCAGTGGGGGTTTTGTTCATCCCCCACTGATTATCAGCCCTCACCAATCGGACGTTTACGGACAGCCCGACTCCCACCTAACTTCTTTGCCCCAGCCGAATTTTGAGGTGGGAGTTTTACTGCCCGTTACTGTCGGATAAACAAGTGAAACTCCCATTGCTTTCATACCTTTTAGTGCTTTAAAGCTAAAAAATGAAAAAAGACTTAGTACAAATAATAGTAATATCTTTCCTATTATAAATTCCATGTTGCTCTCTCACGATTTAGTCAACTTCACTTATTACGACAAATAGCTAAAATGCATGTAGCCTACAATAAATTTTGATCTGCCCTCATTATAGCTCGTTTTTAATAAAACGCTTACTTTTAATGAATTTTAAAAGTTCTGAATAACGATCTGTTTTTGCTATTTGTACCACTCGTATGTCGTCTGACTTATATAACAGTTTTTCTAAACAATCGGTACTATGCATTTTTATCCTATTTCTTCACATCATTAAAACTTTCTGTTCCATCCAATATAAACATAAAATGATAACAGTTTTATTTTAATTTTTTTTAGAAATAAAAAAATGGCAACCTTTCGTCACCATTTTTTCACACCATTATTATCTTTCTACCGGAAAAATTTTCAAGTCCGTAGCTATTTCTGTATTAGAAAATAGCTCTCTTGCCTCTTTCCATAATTCCTTATATGTATCCCCTTGATAACGAGAACTAATATGAGTCAATATTAATCGTTTTGCATTTGCCTGAAGTGCAATACTCGCAGCTTGCTTAGATGTGGAATGAAAATAATCATACGCTTGTTGTTCATCTTCTGCTGCAAAAGTTGCTTCATGAACAAGTACGTCAGCGTCTTGTGCCAGCTCTCTACTCGCTTCACAATATCTTGTATCGCCTAAAATGGTAATAATTCTTCCCTTTTGAGGTGGACCAATAAAGTCTTTTCCATTTAATATCGTACCATTTTCTAATTCAACTACTTCTCCATCTTTTAAACGTTTAAAGAGCGGGCCCGGTTTCACACCCATCTCCAGCAATTTATCGACTAAAAGAGCACCTTGTATATCTTTCTCTACAATACGATACCCAAAACATTCAATACCGTGTGACAATCTTTTCGTTTCCACGTGAAATTCATTATCTTCAAATACAGTACCTTCTTCTGTTATCTCCACAATTTCAAGTGGATATTTTACATGTGTCGTACTTACTGATAATGCCACTTCAATAAATTGTTTAATTCCTTTTGGTCCATACACTGTTAAAGGTGTATTCCCTCCTTGAAATGAACGGCTTCCTAATAAACCAGGCAAGCCAAAAATATGATCACCATGTAAATGCGTAATAAATATTTTTTCAATGCGGCGTGGGCGTACTGATGTATGTAATATTTGATGTTGCGTCGCCTCGCCACAATCAAATAACCAAGTCTGTCCTCGTTCTTCTAACAATTGCAAAGCAATTGCCGAAACGTTCCTTCCTTTCGAAGGAACACCTGCACCAGTTCCTAAAAATACAAATTCCACTTTCTTTCCTCCAGCTCTTTATATAATCTACCTTTCATCTTACGGAATGTTATTTCAAATGGCAAATCGAATTTACATAACCAATCATCTAGACAACTATATATCACGAACATTATACTCAAAAAACTTAGTAATCGTTCGTGTTTTATGTTAAAATGATTATACTACATTTTAAGGGAGCGTTTTATTATGAAAGAAGCATTTCGTTTACAAACTGATTTTTCATCTTCATTTGATCGCTGGGTAAGTTCTTTCGTTTCTGATCACCCAGCACAATTAGAATGGACGACTTTGAAAGAATTAATCCATGAATATACAACAACACATACAAATGATTCATTACCAACATATATTTCTTCAGCTTTAACATATTACGCACAACGTGTTTCAACAACAAACAGTTCAGAAATTGTTATTTTTGAAAATGCTACAATCTCATAATCTATAAATAAAAAGCACTGTAATCAGTGCTTTTTATTTATATTCATTACAGTATTTATTTTCCATCCTTATTTCAACAAAACTCCTCTTATTTCCTACTATATAGCCATCATAAACCTATTTGATTTTTCAAAAAAAAGATATTGACACTATAAATTTACAGTGCTAACATTCAAATTGTAATTGAATATGGTCTCTGTTAGGTGAGGCTCCTGTATAGAGAAACGCTGCTGCCCAAAAATGTCGAGAGACGCCAATGGGTCAACAGGAAAGGTCGGAATGAAGGCCTTTCTTAACGTAGCTGGTTTCAGTACCTATGCTATACAGTGCTAAAACTCAACGAGGGAGAGGTGCATCTATTTTTGTCATGCACAAAAACTGTTTTTATCTATGTTTATTAACAGTCTTTGTTGTGGACTCTTTTAACTGCGAATTCAGACCTTTACTCGTTTTGAGTAAAGGTCTTTTTATATATGCACCTTACTATGAAACAAACATAGCATATTCAGAAACTACTAAATTGTACGGAGGTGAGGAACAGTTGGCAATTGATGATTCGGCCCAGATACCCATATGTTTTACGTTAATATTTCATCATGTAGGTAGGAAAGAAGCTGTTCCTCCTAATTTTAAATAGTCGAGTAACAGATTGTTTCCTCCTTCATGAAAAAGGAGGAACTACCGATGTTAAATTTACAAAGACAAGAAACAAAACATTCATACGATCAAGATCGTATGAAAACAAATAATGAATTATTGGTGGAAGTCGCAACACAAGATGCAAACAAGGCGTTACAACTTTTAGAAACAACAAAAGATGGACTCTCTAAACAAGAAGCGGCTCTTAGACTTACTTTATATGGCCCGAATGAAATAGCTCATAATAAAACATCACCGTGGTACATTCAATTTCTACTGGCATTTAAAAATCCGTTTATTTTTGTTTTATTAGCTCTCGGCGCACTCTCTTTTTTCACAGATGACATACAAGGAACCCTTGTCGTATCTGTAATGGTAATGCTAAGTGCAACGATTCGTTTTTTACAAGAATTTCGTTCTCAAAAAGCTGCGGATCAGTTAAAAGCTATGGTTCGAACAACGGCGAGCGTCTTTAGAATAGATGGATTTGTACACGAAACAAAAAAAGTAACAAATTTAAAGCAAAATTATACAATGGAAATTCCAATTGAAGAACTTGTACCTGGCGATATTATTTCACTTTCAGCCGGTGATATCGTTCCGGCTGATGTGCGTATTCTATCAGCTAAAGATTTATTTGTGAATCAGTCTTCTTTAACTGGGGAAGCACTGCCTGTGGAAAAGTACGAAAACTGCTATCATACAGAGAATAAACATATCTTACCGAAAAACATGAAAAAAAATTACAATCCACTCGATATGGAAAACCTTTGTTTTATGGGTACAAATATTGTAAGTGGTAGTGCAAAAGCTGTTGTCATCTCCACAAGTACCGATACGTATTTCGGATCTTTAGCAAAAAGGGTTATCGGCAAACGAGTAGAAACAAGCTTTGATAAAGGTGTAAACAAAGTAAGCTGGCTCTTAATTACATTCATGCTTATTATGGCGCCTATCGTTCTTCTCATTAATGGATTCACAAAAGGGGATTGGCAAGAGGCTTTCTTCTTCGCTATCGCAATTGCTGTTGGTCTCACACCTGAAATGTTACCAATGATTGTAACTGCTAATTTAGCAAAAGGTGCCGTTAACATGTCTAAACAAAAAGTAATTGTAAAACAACTGAATTCTATTCAAAACTTAGGTGCTATGAACATTCTTTGTACCGATAAAACAGGAACTTTAACAGAAGATAAAGTTGTACTTGTCCGCCATTTAGATCCTAACGGTAATACATGTAATCGTGTATTACACTTCGCCTATTTAAATAGCTTCTATCAAACAGGATTGAAAAATTTAATAGATAAAGCCGTTATGAAGCATACAGAAGAAAACCAGAAGTTTAATCCATCCATTTTTCAAAAACTAGATGAAATTCCATTTGATTTTGCTCGCCGGCGTATGTCTGTCATCGTGAAAGATATTTCAGGTGAACATACAATGGTTTGTAAAGGAGCAGTAGAAGAAATTTTATCTATTTGTAACTACACTGAAGTAGATGGAAAAGTTGTTTCTCTTACCGATGACATGCGTTCAAATGTAAAACAACTAAGTGAGACATTAAATAGTGAAGGTATGCGTGTTATTGCTGTAGCTTATAAAAAAGATAGACCAATAAATGATACAGAGTACGCGGTACAAAATGAAAATGATATGATTCTCGCTGGATATATTGGCTTTTTAGATCCACCGAAACCATCTGCAGCTACTGCCATTCAAGCATTGCAGAAACATGGTGTACAAGTAAAAATTTTAACTGGCGATAACGAAATCGTGACAAGAAAAGTTTGCAAAGAAGTTGGATTAAATATCGGTGAGCCTGTCCTTGGTTACGAAATCGATTCTTTACCTGATAAAGCATTAGCAAAATTAGCCGAAGAAACAACTGTATTTGCTAAACTAAATCCAATGCAAAAATCTCGCATTATACGAGTATTACAAGGAAACGGACACACTGTAGGTTATATGGGAGATGGCATTAACGATGCCGTAGCGTTACGTGAAGCTGATGTTGGCATATGTGTTGATACTGCTACTGATATTGCAAAAGAATCTTCCGACATTATTTTACTCGAAAAAAGTTTAACAATATTAGAAGCAGGTATTTTAGAAGGACGTACTACATTCGGAAATATTTTAAAATATATTAAAATGACAGCTAGCTCTAACTTCGGAAATGTATTTAGTGTATTAGTAGCAAGTGCTTTCATCCCCTTCTTGCCGATGCTTGCCATTCACCTTTTAATTCAAAACTTACTTTATGATATTTCACAACTGTCTATCCCATGGGACAAAATGGATAAAGAGTTTTTAGACAAACCAAGAAAATGGGATACTGCCAACTTACGAAACTTCATTATTTGCATCGGTCCAATTAGTTCCATATTTGATATTATCACATACGTAGTCATGTGGAACGTCTTCGGTGCAAATACAGCTAGCGAACAATCATTATTCCAATCTGGTTGGTTTGTCGTTGGATTGCTAACACAAACTTTAATTGTTCACATGATAAGAACACAGAAGATTCCGTTTATTCAAAGTGCTGCATCAATACCGGTTCTTTTATTAACCGCTTGTATTATGGCAATCGGAATTTATATTCCATTCTCGCCACTTGGAGCAGCCGTTGGATTACAAGCATTACCACTTAGCTACTTCCCTTGGTTAATAGGAATACTATTAGGCTATGCTCTCTTAACACAGTTCCTAAAAAAAGTTTATATTAAAAAGTTTCATAGCTGGTTATAAAGTGAAGCTTTCATCAGCCCGCAAATAGCGGGATAAAAATGAGAATGAGCAGGTACTCCCCACTCATTCTCAAAAATATAACATGGACTTATATGTATGGAGGTGACCATGATGGTATGGTATGACATTGTATTAAGATTATTTATCGCAATTATTGTAGGTGCTTGCATCGGAATGGAACGGCAATGGAGACACAGGATGGCTGGATTACGGACAAATGCTCTCGTATCACTTGGTGCCTGTATATTTGTTTTATTATCCGTCATGCTTGATCACGATGCTAGCCCCTCACGTATTGCTGCTCAAGTCGTTAGCGGGATTGGTTTTTTAGGAGGCGGCGTTATAATCCGCGATGGTTTTAGTATTAGAGGGCTTAATACAGCAGCTACTCTATGGTGCGCAGCTGCTGTTGGTACTCTTACAGGTGCTGGTTTCCTCGTTGCAGCTATATTAGGTGCAGCCGGCGTTTTACTAGCAAATATACTACTTCGCCCAATCGCTCTCTTTATGAATCAGAAATCAAAAGAAGAATCACCTGAACAAACGAATTACTTACTTTCTCTTACTTGTTCAGAGGAACATGAATCCCATATTCGTTTTTTACTTATGCACATGGTAAGTTCTGAAGGCATCGGTTTAAAAGAATTGTATAGCGAAGACGTAGATTCTAATCAAAAAGTGTGTATACAAGCTACATTACATTGCAGTACAAATGCAGCAGTCCTAATTGAAAAAGTAGTAGGTAGAATGCTATTAGAATCTGAAGTTACTGCAGCTGGTTGGAAAACTTCATTAGATTTAGAGGTAAGTTAAAAATGAAAGGTGTCATGATATTTACAGCTTCATGAAACCTTCTACATAAACTTATTTTCTAACTTTTGCTGAAAAGACTTTTCTTGCTTACGTAATAATTGACTACCTCGTTGTAAAATCGGCATTCCATACTTATCATTAATTTGATCGATGACAGCAAGTAGCGGCTCTTCTTTCGCATCTTCTTCAAATGAAAACAAATCTAATTGTTTCACCGATTCTGTCTTCCACTCTATTTCAGTAGCTGTAACACCTAGTAAACGAACGGAATCACCGTCCCAATGTTGCTTCCATAAACGAGATGCTGCCTGAAAAATATCTCGTTCTTCCCAAATCGCATTTTTCAATTGCTTACTCCGCGTTACTGTCCGCCTATCATGATATTTAATCATAATTTGAATATTATAGCTGACAAGCGTTCGCTTTTGTAATCTTTTACTCACTGATTTTGATAGCCGTTCTAACATATCAAGTAATTCTTTCTCTTCATCCATATCCTTTGAAAAAGTCATCGAATTACCGACACTTTTATGTTGTCCCATTTGACTCGGATCAACTTCCCTATCATCCATACCTTTTGCCCGCTGTTGTAAATCAACGCCATGCTTTCCAATTTTAGCGCGAATGATATGTTCGTTTCCTTTTGCTAACTGCTCAATTGTTTGTATATGAATATCATTTAATTTTTCAGCTGTTTTTTCTCCAATTCCATGCATTGCTTCAACTGGAAGTGGCCAAATCATTTCTGGAATATCTCGTTTTCGAAGCACCGTAATACCGAGAGGCTTTTTCATATCAGAAGCTGTTTTTGCTAGGAAAAGGTTAGGAGCAATTCCGATGCTACACGGAAGCTGTAACTCTGTTAATAACGCCTGCTGAATCATCTTTGCTATTTCAAGAGGTGAACCGAGTGCGTAGCAATCTGTAATATCTAAATACCCCTCATCTATAGAGACTGGTTGTATTTTTTCCGTAAAACGGGAAAGAATTTGAAACATTTGAAATGAAGCTTCACGATATAATGTAAAATTAGGACGCATTACAACTAATTGCGGGCATAACCTTTTTGCTTCCCAAAGAGGCATCGTTGTACGTATTCCATAGTCTCTTGCCTCATAACTACATGTTATAATAATTCCTTTTCTTTCTTTTTCATTTCCAGCAACTGCTAACGGCTTCCCTTGTAATGATGGGTCATGAGCAATTTCAACAGATGCGAAAAAACAATTCATATCTACATGCAAAATAACACGACCATTTTTCGGATACATTTCTCGCACAGTACTCACTCCCTAATCAGAACGTTCGTTCTTTCATTATATCAAATTTTGCATAATAGTTATAATAATTGCTTGTTCTTTTCCTTTCATACATTTGATATAATTTACATAAAATGTATAAAATCACAAAAAGGGGTGATTATGATGAAATCAACTAATAAACTCAACTATACGTTCCTTGTGATTATATTAATCATAGCCATTAATTATTTACTGCTTCCTATTTTTAATATTAATACGTTTGGGTTCTTCCCTCGCCTAGTACATATAGCAACAACTTATATATTGCCATGGATTTTCTTATATTGGCTGATCCGCCTTGTAAAAGCAATCGAATCCAAATAAAAAGCGTGTAAATCAATTGTGATTTACACGCTTTTTCTATTCCATTACTTCGCTACTTCTTCAATAATTGCTATAACTAATTCTGCTGTTTTCGCTAATTCTTCAACAGGAATCTTTTCGTTTGTTGTATGAATTTCTTCATAACCAACCGCTAAGTTAACTGTTGGAATACCGTGTCCTGCAATTACGTTTGCATCACTTCCGCCACCACTTTGGTGAAGAGAAGGTGTACGACCAATGTTTTCAGCTGCACGTTTTGCAACTTCTACAACGTGATCGCCCTCAGCAAATTTAAATCCTGGGTACATAACGTTTACTTCAACGTCTGCATGACCACCCATTTCTTTTGCAGTTGTTTCAAATGCTTCTTTCATTTTTGCAACTTGTGCTTCCATTTTTTCATTGATTAAAGAACGCGCTTCTGCAAAGATTTGTACATGATCGCAAACGATATTTGTTTGTGTACCACCTTCAAAACGTCCAATATTTGCAGTTGTTTCAGAATCAATACGACCAAGTGGCATCTTCGCAATTGCTTTCGCTGCGATAGTAATTGCAGATACACCTTTTTCTGGTGCTACACCAGCATGAGCTGTTTTCCCACGAATAATTGCATTCACTTTCGCTTGTGTTGGAGCTGCAACAACGATTTCACCAACTTTTCCATCGCTATCTAATGCGTAACCGTATTTCGCTGTAATGCGCTCACGATCTAATGCTTTTGCACCAACAAGACCAGATTCTTCTCCAACTGTAATAATAAATTCAATTTTACCATGAGGGATGTTTTTCTCTTTTAAAACACGAATTGCTTCGAACATTGATGCTAATCCAGCTTTATCATCCGCACCTAAAATCGTAGTACCATCTGATACGATATATCCATCTTTAATAGAAGGCTTAATTCCATTACCAGGAACTACTGTATCCATATGAGAAGTAAAGTAAATTGTATCAACACCATCTTTTGTTGCTGGTAAAGTACAAATTAAATTACCTGCACCATGCCCAGTAACAGCCATTGTGTCATCTTCAAATACTTCTACACCTAAATCTGTAAACTTCTTTGTTAATACTTTACAAATTTCTGCTTCAAATTTCGTTTCAGAATCTACTTGTACTAATTCCATAAATTCATTTACTAAACGTTCTTGATTAATCATAAGACTGCGCCTCCTGCACTACCATTATGTATGTAACACTATTAATTATAACAGAATTTCGCAAAAGTTTCGAAATACAAGACAAAAAACAGACGGTTTATATGTCTAGATAACCATCTGCTTTCTATTACTCATTTAACAATACCCAGCGCATATGATCTTCCCATACTCCATTAACCATTAACATTTTCCTAGACACGCCCTCATATTGAAAGCCTATCTTCGTCACTACTTGTATAGATGCTAAATTTCGTGGCATAATCGGTGCTTCTATACGATGTAACTGAAATTCTTCAAAAGCAACTTGAATCGCTTTTCTAAGCGCTTCTGTCGTATAACCTTTGTTTAACTCTGCCTTATCTAATTTATAGCCGAGTACACAAGATTGATAAATTCCGCGAACAATTAAATTAAATGAAATACATCCAATTATTTTCGTATCATCACCCTTTTTAAAAATCCAAAGCCTGATGATTTTACCTTCTGCAAACTCTTTTCTATCCTTTTGTAACTTTTTCTTCTGATAATCTAACGTAAAAAAATCATCCGGTCTATACTCTTCCCAAGCTTTTAAAAATTCACGATTTCTGTCGTAATATTGAAGAACTTTTTCAGCATACGACTCATCAATTTCCCTTAAATGTAAACGATTTGTTTCATATATTTTCATCATCGTATCTCCATTCTTCAGCTTGCATAACAAAAAACTTATACTCTATCATTAATTATATATTCTCTACATACATACAAATTTCCTGTTATACTTTACACGCACTTCTCGAATTTTGTCACTTCTCTCCCCTTGTCCACAATATCATTTCTCGTTACAATGATATTGTACTGATTTGCAAGGAGGTTTAACGATGCATAAAAAAGCTCAAAAAGTTATGATTTATGTAATGCTAATTTCTATGCTTGTAACAACATTACTTGCTGGCGCAAGTATGTTTTGGTAAAAAGGACGATGTGTTCGTCCTTTTTTTACTTTTTACACATAACACAATAAAATAAACCATCTCGATATCGAGATGGTTTATTTTATATAAAGCACAATCGCTACAATACTAAAGGAGAATGACATTACAAGTGCTGTTATAAAACTTGTATATTGTTTCTGCTGAAATGCTCCAATAACAAAAGTAAGATTGAGTAATGCCATACATACAATTGCTACAAGATAAGAACATATATTAAAAGTTGCCAATATGAATGTAATAACAAATAGAAATCCCATAAAAAATTGCATATACGAAATTTTTGGATTCAAGTACATATGAGCAACCCCTTTATCTAATTTTTATCCTGATCGGTGAGGGCTGATAATCCGCAGGTAAAAAACATCCCACTGATTAAAGTTTCACTTTATCTTTCTATACTCTCATTAACTCATGGTTATGTACACATGTCAAGACAACTTATTACAATAGAAAAAGCCAACCTTTGTTGGCTTTTTCATATGCAATGGCTCCTTTTTCTTTTGCCAATTGCTGAAATGATTTTTTCGACTTCACAATCCATACTTTCGTTCCAATTGGAATGCGATCAAATAAATACTCCACATCGTTTTTCTTCATTCGTATACATCCTTGTGAAATATACTTTCCAATTGAACTAGGTTGGTTTGTTCCATGTATTCCATATTTACTTCCATCAGTTCCTCTTGCATTAAATCCAATCCACCTTGACCCAAGTGGATTTTTCGGTGACCCACCTGGAATATCCTTCGCAATATAATACGGATCCTTCGCTTTCATTACAACATCAAAAGTTCCCTCTGGAGTTAATTCATTTGTTTTCCCTGTCGCGACTGGAAAAACCTTTTGAATCTTCCCATCGTCAATATAAGCTAGTTTATTCGTCGCTTTATTTACAATAATGAAAGGATCTCCGGCACGTGGATTATCACCAAGAGGCCAAATAGGCGATAAAGAAAGACATAATATGAAAGAGAGAAGATACGGCATAGATAATTCCTACCTTCTATATAAGTTCTTTTATATTATCCTTTCCCTTAAAGCGACTTTTAATGAGTAAATATTGTTCCATTTCGTATACAAGTTGAACAAGTTTCGCACGTATCTCAAATTCTTCACGTGTAACGGGCAATGGCATATCTCTAAATAATTCTCTCATTTCTTGAAGCTGTCTTAAAGAAATAACCCCGGTACTCTGAGGGCTAATAGCATTACTAATGTTTTCAACCACATCCGCAATCATGTCAGCTTGTTCATATGTCCACGATAAAGAAGCTGCTAACGGAATCATTCGCTCTAAAATTTCGAATTGTTGCATACGCATATTAAAATAACGATAGTAATAGTCATCTTCTCGCATAAATGCATTCTCAAGTTTCTTAAACGATAAATCTCTAGCTTCATTTAGCATATTTTCAGTTTCAATAAGTTCTGCCCCGCTCCAGCTACTTTCTCTGTTTCGTAAATACACGACCATTTCAAACAAAATTGTTTTAAAGTTACTTTCTATTGTATCCTGATACTCTTTTAGCTTATTTTCACTACTTGGCATATACATATTCACTAATAAAGCCACGCTAATTCCTATCGTTAATATCGCAATTTCATTCCCAACAACAAGCCATGTAATTTGTTTCAATGAATATAGATGCATCACAATAACTGAACTCGTGACAATACCTTCTTGAATTTTGAGCATAACTGCAGTCGGAATAAATGTAAGTAATAATATACTAATTGCAAGTGGTGTATATCCAATTGTTTCAAAAATACAAAACGCGAATACCATTGATAATACACAAGCTAAAAAACGATGTAGCGATACTTGAAGTGATTTACGTTTCGTATTTTGTACACATAATATAACTAAAATGCCCGCTGAACTATAAAATTCTAATCCTAATAACTGCGCAATAAAAACGGCTGCGCCTGTCCCTATTGCTGTTTTTACTGTACGGTATCCAATTTTGAACATATCATTGCTCCTATATGTATAAACGTATTTACAGCTAGTATAAAAAAAGGATGACACAATGTCATCCTTTTCTACTTATTATTCACGTAACTTTTACAGATTACAATATTTTTTGTAAAAATTGTTGCGCACGTTCACTTTTCGGTGCTGCAAAAAATTCTGCTGGCACACTATCTTCTACAAGCTTTCCACCATCTAAAAAGAGAACACGATCTGCTACTTCTTTTGCAAATCCCATTTCATGTGTAACAATCGCCATTGTCATTCCTGTCGTAACTAATGATTTCATAACTTCTAACACTTCTTTTACCATCTCTGGATCTAGTGCTGATGTTGGTTCATCAAATAACATAACTTCTGGTTCCATCGCTAACGCTCTCGCAATTGCTACACGTTGCTTTTGTCCTCCCGAAAGACGATTCGGATACGTATCTTTTTTATCTAATAAACCGACCTTTTCTAAAAGTTTCTCGGCTTTCTTGTCAGCTTCTTGTTTCGTTGCTCCTTTTACATTGATAGGAGCATACGTAATATTTTCTAATACAGTCATATGAGGAAATAGGTGAAAATGCTGAAATACCATTCCAACATTTTCACGAACGTGCATAATATTCGTTTTCGGATTCGTTACTTCTTCCGTTCCAATCCAAATGTGACCATTTGTAGGTGCTTCTAGCACATTCATACAACGTAAAAATGTTGATTTCCCTGATCCAGACGGTCCAATAATTGCTACTACTTCCCCTTTTTCAATCGTTGTTGTAATCCCTTTTAATACTTCATTTTTTCCAAATGATTTATGAAGGTTTTCAATTTTAATCACTTTTCTTCATTCTCCCTTCAATTGCCTTCCCGACTAATGTAAGAATAATGACTAGCATATAATAAATGAGTCCAACAAAAAGTAATGGTTCAAGATATTTAAACGTCTCACCGCCTACAATGTAAGCACGGCGCATTAAATCGGTCGCTCCTATTACTGTTACTACAGCCGATTCTTTCGTAAGTGTCGCAAACTCGTTTACAAGTGCCGGTAATATATTTTTTAAAGCTTGAGGAAAAATGATATTTCGCATCATTTTTCCGTATGGAATTCCTAATGCCATCGCCGCTTCTGTTTGTCCTTTATCAACCGCTTGAATGCCGGCACGGATTACTTCTGACATGTATGCACCTGAATTCAAACTAAATGCTAGTACAGCCGCCAAGAATGCTGGTATTTCATAACCAATTATTTGCGGGACACCGAAATAAATAATCATTAATTGCAATACAAGTGGTGTACCACGGAAAATTGATGTATAAAAATCTGCCGCTATATTTAATGCTCGTATTCTAGCAATTTTGCAAAGCGCTAATAACGTTCCTAAAATAAACCCAACTAACGCTGATACTGCTACAATTTTTAAAGTAACTTCTAGCCCTTTTAGTATATATGGTATCGAAGGCGTAATCGCCGAAAAATCTAAGTTCATTCTTTTCATTCCCCTCACAGAAAAGTGAAAGGCAGCTTATTTTTCGCTGCCAAACCATTTCTTCACTAATTTATCCATTTCTCCATTTTCTTGCATTTTTTTAATTACTTTATTAAATTCTGCTGTTTTATCACTATTTTTCGGAAGGGCAATTGCTGCTCCTACTTCTTCTGGTGCTTCTTTAATTTCAATTCCTTGTAATTCTTTCATTTTTTCTAAATAATTTTTAGCAACTGTGTCTTCTATAATTGCAGCGTCAAAACGACCAGCTTTAATTTCTTGTACGATTTCTGGTATACGGTCACGTCCCTCAACTTTGAAATCTACTTGTTTTTTAAATTCTGCTGCTTTCTCTTCTTGGATAGATCCTGTTTGTACCCCTACTTTTTTCCCTTTTAAATCCTCTACAGATTGAATATTAGAATCCTTTTTAGAAACGACCATGTTTTTCGCAACAAAATATATATCTGTGAAATCAACATTATTTTTACGCTCTGCCGTTGGCGTCATACCTGCCATTACGAAATCAACTTTTCCTGAGCTAAGGGATGCTAATAAACCACCAAAATCCATATCTTTCACTTTCACTTCATAACCAAGTTCTTTTCCGATATATTTAGCAACATCAACATCAAAGCCGATAATTTCATCACTTTTTGAAGCTTCTACGTATTCATATGGTTTATAATCTGCTGAAGTCCCCATAACCAGTACTTTCTTATTTTTTCCAGTAGCCTTTTCTTCCCCATTACTACAAGCACTGAACATACTTACAATTAAAATAAGTGCAAACGATATTGATAATAACTTCTTCATCTTTCTTCCCCCTAATAATGTATATTTAAAAGTTTAATAGAATATTTATTCGATGTTTGTATTGTATCAGCACTTTAATTTTTATGCAATATATAAAATAAAAATAAATAAAATTTCAATACAAACAACGTTTGTTATGTATAAAATATTGCATAAAACAACATAACTATGCATATCCCATAAATTTTAATACTAAATAAAAAAAGGCGGTACATCCACTTCATTGTGGACGTACCGCCTTTTCGCTTATATTTATAGTTCTTCACAATTCTCTTCGAAATAAGATTGTAGTTTTGCAATAACTTGCATTGGTTCATGACCTTCAATTTCATGACGTTCTACCATCGTTACAATTTTTCCATCTTTTAATAAAGCAAATGATGGAGAAGAAGGTGGATACCCTTCGAAATATTCACGAGCTCTTGCTGTTGCTTCTTTATCTTGCCCTGCAAACACCGTTACAAGGTGGTTAGGACGTTTATCATAATGTACAGAATGCGCAGCAGCAGGACGAGCAATGCCACCTGCACAACCACATACAGAGTTTACCATTACAAGTGTTGTTCCATTTCTTTTAAACGCTTCATCTACTGCTTCTGGCGTCGTCAATTCTGTATATCCAGCAGAAACAATCTCTTCACGTGCTTGGCGGACAACATCATTCATAAAAAAGTTAAAATTAATCAATCTTTTCCCTCCTCTAAAACTACCTATTTGTATCTTACCAGTTAATGTTTATGAAATACAAGTAAGTTTACTTGTATTTGGGTATAGAAAAGGTGTTAGAGCCCTGCTCTAACACCTTTTCTTAATGACCACGATGTTTTTGCTTTGCTTTTTGTACTTTAATTAAACGTCTTCTTTGTTTTTCAGCCTCTCGCTTCTCCTTAGATTGCACTTTCTTTTCTTGTTTATGCAGTTCATAAGATAAGCTAATTGCCTCTTGCGCCTTAGTAAAGCGGTTTACATTTACTTCTTTTACTGCTTGTCGTATGATCCGCTTTATATTTTTGGGACGCTGTTTTTCTTTCACTTCCACGCCACATTTTGCAAAGTGCTGAAAATACGCTAACATTGAACCGTTCACAAATATAAGCACTTCTTCGTCTGAAGGTTCCGTTCCAAAGATATACCTCGCTCCATACAACTTCCCTTTTTCTTTACATGTAATGATTCCAACAAAAAATTGACCATCGTGATATACTGTCAAATCCACTGACAGCCCCTCCTTAAAAAAATTAGAAATACGGGACATCCCGGAGGGGAAGGTTACTGACATGAAATCATGCGTCTGGACTACCAACCAGAACTGTGTTTTTGTATTTCTTTCACTATTATTATATCTTTTTTTCCATAATCTTCATATATTCACCAATCATTTTTTTATGCGATCCTACAATATAATCAGGTAGTTCTGTTAGTGGGAAGAATGTAAGCTGAACCGCTTCTTCTTTATTCATAACAAACTCCCCTTCATATTCATCCGTATAATAGGCTGTCGTTACGGATTGAAATTCATCACCATTTGCTAGTTTTGTAAAATAATTCGCTCCCGAAAATACATTAATTAATCGCAAGTTCTTCACTTCTATTCCTGTCTCTTCATATACTTCACGGCAAGCTGTTTCTTCTGGTGATTCGCCAAGCTCCATTAATCCGCCAGGCAATCCCCATTTTCCGTAAGGCTCTGTTCTTTGCTGTAATAAAACATCCCCATTTTCATTTATAACGAGTACAACAGCACCAACTAAAATTAAAGGGCGATGACCAACTATTTTTCGTAATTCTTCTACATATCCCATCGTATCGCCTCCTTTTTCGTTGTCCACACTATTGTATCATATGTATGAAACGACAAAATGCGTATATTTTTCATTTTTTTAACAAAATATTTATTTTATGTGCTTCATCTACTGTAGCTAACATAATGGATTCAACTTCTGCGTTTTTCTCTAGAAATTCTCTCGCCCATTCTTCTGTTTTCCCTAATAAAGCAAGAACATCTTTCTGAATGCTCCCATCCTTTACTAATACAAATGAAACTGGAGATTTTTTTCCCGCCACTTTCAGATCAAGCCGCGAAACCGCTTCATATTCTGGATACTGAAATATAGAAACGACACCGTTCGCTTCCCATAATGCTAATTTAATCTTTTGAATATCACTCACATTTCGCATACGAAGTTCCGAAAATAAATATTCCACCGTAATTCTCGCTTTTTTCAAATTGCTAAAATCAATGGAACCATTGTGTATAAGAATAATAGGTGCTGGCTCTAAAAAGCGTCTCCATCTATCCCATTTCAACATTAAGACTGAGCTTATAATGTGAAGTACAACGAGTATGAACGTTGTAATCATTGATCCGAGTAATCCTACTTTTTCATCAGATAATGCGTTAGAAATATTTCCACCAAGCAATAATACTAATACGACATCTAAAAAACGAAGTTGCGCGATGGATCTTTGCCCCATCGCTTTCGCAACTAATATTAAAAATATGTATGCTATAATAGCCCGAATAACCCATTCACTATTGGAAAGATGCCGTGCCCCTTCAAAAATATGCATATGCATCACTTTGCACTCCTTACCCGTCTCAAACTGCTACTTTGTTTTAGTTTGCAACGTTTAAGAGCATATATGTAAAAAAGCTGATTCGTTTTTAAACGAATCAGCTTTTCTTACTTGACGGAAAACATATACTTTTTATACGTTTTTCGTACGGATAATATGAGACCCATCATAATCATATTAGAGAACAAGGAACTCCCCCCATATGATAAGAACGGTAATGCAATCCCTTTTACAGGCATTAATCCAACGATCATACCGATATTTTGGAATATTTGAACCGTTAATATTCCGATTGATCCAGCACATAATAATGTACCGAATAAATTATCAGCAGAATAACCGATAATAATTGTTCGATATAGTAGTAATAGGAACAAGAATACAACTAACGCTGCTACGATAAATCCACCTTCTTCGGCAATTGTAGCAAAAATAAAGTCAGTATGCTTCTCAGGGATATAGACGTTCCCTTCGCCAAATCCTTTCCCTTCCATACCGCCACTACCTACAGCTAAGATCGATTGCTGTGTTTGATAACCTTGATCTGTATGTTCAAATGGATCTAACCAACCTAAAATACGTGATTGTTGGTGAGGTTTTAGTAACGTAACTAACTTATTAAAGAAGAAATCCTCATACCTTACGTAAATAAATATTAACGCCGATAGTATGGTGACTGGAATAACTGTACATAACGCTATCAATTTCTTCTGAATACCTGACATAAATAAAATACATGCAATTGCAGCAGCATATAAGAACACCATCCCTGTATCTGGTTGGCTATATACAACAGCCATAGGCGGAAGGGATACAAGCACAATTTTACCTACTAATTGTAAATCCGTTTGGAATGTCCTTGCCATATACTGTGCATTATGTTTCACTGCTATACTTGCTACTACGAGAAGCAATGAAATTTTGAAAAACTCAGATGGTTGAATTTGTCCAACTAACGGAAATACAAACCATCTTTTTGCACCTAATTTTTCAGGTGTGAAAGTGGAAACCGGTAGTATTTTCAAAAGAATAAGTGAACCAAATCCGACGATATAAAGTGGCCAAGACAATTTTTGTAATTGATCTAAGTCGATGCTTGCAACAAGCAATAACAATACAACTCCAATTATGTAGTTCAAACCCTGTTTCATCGCAAAGTTTGCCTCTCCATATTGGCCAGTTTGCTGACTGCTATATATAGCAGCTATACTCGTAACACATAATGCTAACAAAATTAATATTAATTTTACATCTAAACTTTTTAGAAACTCGGTACTTCTTTTCATGACATCCTCCTGAAACATTGTTACAGCAAAATAAAAAACCAGGAGTCAACATTCTTCATGTTTTGACGACTGATTACACATTATCTATAAAACACTTATATAGAATAACTCTCTTTTTCATACAATACAATATATTATACTACAGTTTCGTCAGTAAGATTTGCCAAAAAAATTATTCTTTTCTTATTTTATATCCATATACCATATATCAGCAATGTATTTTCATAAATTCCTAATACATAATCGTTCATTGTAAGATTACTGGGGAAGATATTATACATATAGTAGAATGTAAATGAAGAAATAAGATGATAAAAAGCTCGCATAAGCGAGCTTTTTATTAATATACAGATGTATTATTTTCTGACGTATTTTCTAAAATTTCTTTTACACGTCCTAAGAACTTACCACAAATTAAGCCATCTAGTACACGGTGATCAAGTGATAAACATAAGTTAACCATGTCGCGAGCACCGAACATACCATTATCCATAATTACTGGGCGTTTTACAATTGATTCAACTTGCAAAATAGCCGCTTGTGGATAATTAATAATACCCATAGATTGAACAGAACCAAATGATCCTGTGTTATTAATTGTAAATGTTCCACCTTGCATTTCGTCCGCTTTTAACGATTTCGTACGTACTTTTCCTGCAAGCTCTGTAATTTCACGAGCGATACCTTTAATCGTCTTCTCATCCGCGTGTTTAATTACTGGTACAAATAGTTCGTCCTCTGTTGCAACAGCGATAGAAAGGTTAATATCTTTCTTCTGAACGATCTTATCGCCAGCCCACATTGAATTGATTTGAGGATACTCTTTTAACGCCTGCGCTACTGCTTTTACGAAGAAAGCAAAGAACGTTAAATTAAAGCCTTCGCGCTTTTTGAAATCACCTTTAATTGAATTACGGTATGACACAAGGTTTGTCACATCTACTTCAATCATCATCCAAGCATGTGGCGCTTCGTGTTTACTACGTAACATGTTCGCTGCAATTGCTTTACGCACACCTGTTACTGGAATTTCGATATCGCCAGGCATTGTTGGTACAGAAACTGGTTTTGCAGCTTCTACTTTTTGTGCTACTGGCGCTGCTTTTGGTGCTTCTGGACGCACTTCTACTACTGCTGCTACCGCTTCCTCTTTCTTCGCACCTGCTTGCGGAATATTTCCAGATTCCACTAGATTTAAAATATCTTTACGAGTGATACGGCCATTTGCTCCCGTACCTTCTACTAAATCTAAATCAACATTATGCTCACCTGCAAGTTTTAAAACAGCTGGTGAAAAACGTGGTTTTCCATCAGTTGGTTGTTTTGCTTTCGGTGCTTTTTCAGGCGTAGCTACTTCTGCCTTTGGTTCTTCTTTTGTTTTTTCCTCAACAGCTGTCGCTGCTACTTCATCTGCGCCTTCTACTTGAATAACACAAACTACTTCACCTACAGCTAACGTCTCACCTTCACCAGCGATTAATTCTTTCACAATACCAGTGAAAGAAGATGGTACTTCAGCATTTACTTTATCAGTCATTACTTCTGCAAGCGGATCATACTTATTTACGTGATCGCCAACATTAACGAGCCATTTACTAATTGTACCCTCTGTAACGCTCTCTCCGAGCTGAGGCATTGTGATGTTTTCTACAGCCATGTATAGTCCCCCCGATTAAAATTCCGCAAGTTCACGCATTGCTTTTTCAACTTTATCTGGATTTACCATAAAGAATTTTTCCATTGTTGGTGCATATGGCATTGCTGGAACGTCTGGACCTGCAAGACGTGCGATTGGCGCATCTAAATCAAACAGACAGTTTTCAGCAATAATTGCTGCCACTTCACTTATAATACTTCCTTCTTTATTGTCTTCTGTTACAAGAAGAACTTTACCTGTTTTAGAAGCTGCTTCAATGATTGCTTCTTTATCTAATGGATATACAGTACGTAAATCAAGGACATGTGCAGAGATGCCATCTTGCGCTAACTTCTCAGCTGCTTGAAGAGCAAAGTGAACACATAATCCGTACGTGATAACAGTAATATCGTCACCTTCGCGTTTTACATCTGCTTTTCCAATTGGTAATACGTAATCATCCTCTGGCACTTCACCTTTAATTAAGCGATATGCACGCTTATGCTCAAAGAATAATACTGGATCTTCATCACGAATTGCTGCTTTTAATAAACCTTTTGCATCATATGGTGTAGAAGGAATAACAATTTTCAAACCTGGTTGGTTCGCAAACATCGCTTCCACAGATTGCGAATGATACAATGCACCGTGAACACCGCCGCCAAATGGCGCACGAATTGTAACTGGACAAGTCCAATCGTTATTAGAACGATAACGAATTTTTGCTGCCTCAGAAACAATTTGGTTTACTGCTGGCATGATGAAATCGGCAAACTGCATTTCAGCGATTGGACGCATACCATACATTGCCGCACCAATTGCTACCCCAGCAATTGCAGATTCTGCAAGCGGTGCATCAAGCGCACGATCTTCACCAAATTGATCATATAATCCGTGTGTCGCTTTAAATACGCCACCTTTTTTACCAACATCTTCACCTAAAACAAATACTTTCTCATCGCGTTCCATTTCTTCGCGCATTGCTAATGTAATAGCATCAATATAAGACATTACAGCCATGAAACGTTCCCCCCTATTCTGCGTATACGTGCTTCAATGCATCTTCAGGTGCTGCATACGGAGCATTTTCTGCATATTCTGTTGCTTCATTTACGATATGCATAATTTCGTCTAACATTTGTTTTTCAAATTCCTCAGTTAACACGCCAGCTTCTTTCAAATAAGCTGCAAATGTTATAATTGAATCTTTTTTCTTTGCTTCTTCTACTTCTTCTTTATCACGATAAACACGATCATCGTCGTCACTAGAATGTGCTGTTAAACGATATGATACTGTTTCAATTAAAGTTGGGCCTTCACCACGACGACCGCGGTCTGCTGCCTCTTTTACAGCTTTATATACTGCAAGCGGATCGTTTCCGTCTATTGTATATCCAGGCATACCGTAACCAATTGCACGGTCTGATACGTTTTTACATGCTAATTGTTTTTCAACTGGAATAGAGATTGCGTATTTATTATTTTCACACATGAAAATAACAGGTAGTTTGTGTACACCAGCAAAGTTTGCCCCTTCATGGAAGTCACCTTGGTTTGAAGAACCTTCTCCAAATGTAACAAACGTTACTAAATCTTTCTTTTCCATTTTTCCAGCTAATGCAATACCAACTGCATGTGGTACTTGCGTTGTTACTGGAGATGATCCTGTCACAATACGATTTTTCTTTTGACCGAAGTGACCAGGCATTTGACGACCACCAGAGTTTGGATCTCCAGCTTTCGCGAAAGCAGACAACATAAGCTCTTTAGCTGTCATACCGAACGCTAGTACAACACCCATATCACGGTAGTATGGTAATGCATAATCTTTCTCTCTATCAAGAGCGAATGCTGCTCCGACTTGTGCAGCCTCTTGTCCTTGACAAGAAATTACGAATGGAATTTTACCCGCACGGTTTAATAACCACATACGTTCGTCGATTTTACGTGCAAGTAACATCGTACGGAACATTTCTAATACTTGCTCATCACTTAAGCCAAGCTCTTCATGGCGCTTTTCTTTTACTTCTGCCATTTTTCATAACCTCCTAAATCCACATTTTTATGCGTGTAACGCTTTTCCATCTACAGCTAATGCTGCTTCACCAATCGCCTCAGATAATGATGGATGCGGATGAATTGTATGTGCTACTTCCCACGGTGTTGCATCAAGTACTCTTGCAAGACCAGCTTCAGAAATCATATCTGTTACATGTGGTCCAATCATATGAACACCAAGAATGTCATTTGTTTCTTCATCAACTACAAGTTTTACGAAACCATCTGATTCGCCGTATACAAGTGCTTTTCCGATTGCACGGAATGAGAACTTACCTACTTTTAACTTATAGCCTTTTTCTTTCGCTTCTTGTTCTGTTAAACCGACAGAAGCAACTTCTGGACTGCTATATACGCATTTTGATACCATAGAGTAATCAATTGGTGTAACTTCTTTACCAGCAATATGTTCTACTGCAACAATTCCTTCATGAGAAGCAACGTGAGCAAGTTGTAAGCCGCCGATTACATCTCCGATTGCGTAAATATGAGATTCTTTCGTTTGATAAAACTCATTTGTTTGAATGTATCCTTTTTCCACAACGATATCCGTATTCTCTAAACCAATATTTTGCGTATTGGCTTGTCTTCCTACAGATACAAGCATTTTTTCTGCTTTAAATTCTTTATTCTCACCGTTATGTTCAGCTTGAATTGTTACTCCGTTATCTTTTACCAATGTTTCTGGTAATACTTTTGCACCAGTTACCACTTTAATACCTTTTTTCTTGAATAGACGTTGCATTTCTTTTGAAACGTCCTGATCTTCTAGTGGTAATATCGTTTTCGCATACTCTAATACTGTAACTTCTACACCGAAGTCAGCAAGCATAGATGCCCACTCAATACCGATTACACCGCCACCAACGATAATAATTGAGCTAGGAAGCGTTTCCATTTTTAGAGCATGATCAGAAGACATTACATACTCTCCGTCTAATTCTAAACCTGGTAATGAATTCGGACGAGAACCTGTTGCAACAAGTACATTTTTTGGAATTAACATTTCATTCTCTTCTCCACTTGCAAGTTCAACTGAAATTGTCCCTGGCATTGGAGAGAAAATAGATGGGCCAAGAATACGGCCGATACCTTCAAACACATCAATTTTACCTTGTTTCATTAAGTGTTGAACACCTTTATGAAGTTGCGTTACAATCTTCTCTTTGCGCTCTTGCACTTTCGCAAAGTTTAGTTCTACATTACTTGCAATAACTCCGAACTCTTCGCTTTTTTTAGCAGTTGCGTATACTTCCGCACTACGTAAAAGAGCTTTACTAGGAATACATCCTTTGTGCAAACAAGTACCACCAAGATTTTCTTTTTCAACAAGTGCAGTTTTTAAACCTAGTTGTGATGCTCGAATAGCAGCAACATATCCACCAGTACCGCCGCCAACGATGACTAAATCATATTCTCTTGCCATTATCTCAACCCCTAGCTACTGTTTGTTTTTCTCGTACAACATACTCTTTCGGCGCTTCTTCTTCACGTAATACACGAAGTGCTCCTTCTGCTAATGCTTGTAATTCATCTTCCCCTGGATGTACGATAACATCTGCAATCCAGTCAACACGTTCTTTTATTTCATCAACAAGAATTTTACTGTACGCAAGTCCACCAGTTAAAACGATTGCATCAATTTTCCCGTGAAGTACAGCGCTAGCTCCGCCAATCTCTTTTGCAACTTGATATGCCATTGCTTTATAAATAAGAGTTGCTTCTGGATCACCTTTTTCAACCATTTGTTCCACTTTGATCGCATCATTTGTACCGATTAGGCTTACAAGTCCACCTTGTCCAACAAGTTTTTTAACCATTTCGTCACGGTAATACTCACCAGAGAAACACATCTCCACTAATTGCCCTACCGGTACTGTACCCGCACGCTCTGGACTAAATGGGCCTTCTCCGTTTAAGCCGTTATTCACATCAATAACTTTTCCTTTTTTATGAGCACCAACTGTAATACCGCCACCCATATGTGTAACTAATAAATTTAAATCCTCGTATTTGTGATTTAATTCTTCAGCCACTTTACGAGCAACCGCTTTTTGGTTTAATGCATGGAAAATACTTTTACGTTCCATACCAGCAATACCGCTTATACGAGCAACCGGCTCCATTTCATCTACAACGACAGGATCTACTATGAATGCCGGAATATTTAATCCAGAAGCGATTTCATATGCTAAAATGCCTCCAAGGTTTGAAGCATGATGACCGCTAAACCCATTTTTCAAATCTTCTAACATCGAATCGTTTACTGTGTATGTTCCGCCTTCGATTGGACGAAGTAATCCCCCACGCCCACAAACTGCGTTTAACTTTGAAATGTTAATACCGTGAGAATGTAGAACTTCTAAAATCGTTTCTTTGCGAAACTCATATTGATCGATAATTCTTTTATATTTTCCAATTTGTTCTTCGTCATGACGAATAGTTTCTTCTAAAACGGGCCTTTCATTATCAAAAACACCAATTTTTGTGGATGTACTACCCGGATTAATAACAAGAATTCGATTTAAAGACACTGTTGCTACCTCCACTAATAAATTCAAAAGGAGGTGGAAACCTCATAAGAGGTAACCACACCTTTTGTAAAAGTAATATATGAATGATTAGCGACGGCTAATAATGTCGTGACCGTTGCGTAAGTATGTGCTACGAGAGTTTTTCAAGCTTGCAATGCGCTCTTCAGCTAAACGATCTGCTGCTACATAAGTTGCAATGCCATCGCGTTTTGAAATTTCGATTACTTTTGCAATTGTGTCATAAATAGACTCAACACGTTTTAGTGCACGTTCTCTATTGTATCCATATAATTCGTCTGCTACGTTAATTACACCACCAGCATTAATAACATAGTCTGGTGCGTATACAATACCCATTTCATGAATCATGTCGCCGTGACGATTTTCTTTTAATTGGTTATTTGCAGAGCCTGCGATTACTTTTGCTTTAAGTTGTGGAATAGTTTCGTCATTAACTGTTGCGCCTAATGCACATGGTGCGTAAATATCACATTCAACACCGTAAATTTCATTTGGCTCAACTGCTGATGCACCGAATTCTTCTACCGCGCGTTGTACAGCTTCTTTATTAATATCTGTAACGATTAATTTTGCTCCTTCAGCATGTAAATGTTTGCATAGGTGGTACGCTACGTTACCAACACCTTGAACAGCAATTACTTTTCCTTCTAAATTATCAGTACCGAAAGCCTCTTTCGCAGCTGCTTTCATACCACGATAAACACCGTATGCAGTTACTGGAGATGGGTTACCAGAAGAACCGAATGATGGTGAAATACCTGTTACAAAATCAGTTTCTTCGTGAATAATATCCATATCATCTACTGTTGTACCAACATCTTCAGCTGTAATGTAACGTCCGTTTAATCCTTGAATGTATCGTCCTAATGCACGGAACATCGCTTCGCTCTTATCTTTACGTGGATCACCGATAATTACTGTTTTCGCACCACCTAAGTTTAAGCCAGCTGCTGCGTTTTTGTATGTCATCCCTTTTGCAAGACGCAATGCATCTTCAATCGCCGCTTCTTCAGAATCATATGTCCACATTCTTGTTCCACCAAGAGCTGGTCCAAGTGTTGTATCATGAATTGCGATGATTGCTTTTAAACCAGATTCTTTATCTTGACAAAATACTACTTGCTCATAATCATATTTTTCTAAGTATTCGAAGATTTCTAATGTCATTGTCGTTTCCCCCTAGTGTTTTACCCTGTTTGGTTTATTTTGAAGCAGTCGTAACTGCCAATGCTAATGAATATACTTTTGTTTCTGCTGAATCAGCACGAGATGTTAAAACAATCGGTGCTTTTGCGCCAGCAATCATAGCTCCTACTTTTGCATCCGCAAAGTATACGAGTGATTTGTATAGCACATTTCCAGCTTCAATCGTTGGGACGAGTAAAATGTCTGCTTTACCTGCTACATCACTTACTATGCCTTTATGTTCTGCTGCAATTTGTGATACTGCATTATCTAAAGCAAGTGGTCCATCAACGACACAATTTTTAATTTGTCCGCGGCGATTCATTTGAGTTAACATCGCTGCATCAATTGTCGCTTGCATCGCAGGATTCACAACCTCTACCGCTGCAATTGGTGCTACCTTTGGCAAATCTATTCCTATTGCCTGGGCAACTTCTACAGTATTCTGTATAATAGCAGCTTTTTGTGTTACATCAGGTGCAATGTTCATCGCTGCATCTGTAACAAAGATAAGACGATCGTAATTTGGAACTTCAAATGCTGCAACGTGTGAAAGTACGCTACCTTTACGAAGTCCCCACTCTTTATTTAATACAGCTTTCAAAATATTTGCTGTCGGGATGTTTCCCTTCATAAGCACATCTGCTTCGCCATTTCTTACAGCTTTAACAGAAAGTTCTGCAGCCTCAGCACTTGACGCTGCTGCAATCACTTCAATGTGTTCTGAAGTTTGTAAACCATGTTCTTGTAGCATCCCCATTATTTTTTCTTGATTTCCATATAGACGAAATTGAGCTAGCTGTAATTTAATTGCTTTCGCTACAGCTTCAATTACTTCATGATCTTCAGCTACTGCTACAGCCACAGTTTTTTTAGGCTGTCCTGCTGCTTGATCAATTAAGTGTTCTAACTTCATATTTTGTAATCAACCCTTTCCGTCGTCCCTCGTCTATTTATAAAGCAAATACCGTGCCAACTTTCAAAAGTGGTCTTACCAATAATGAAAACGCATTCAAAATGCAGTAAAATCAATACTTTGGAAAATAACAAAACATTCTGT
This sequence comes from Bacillus sp. M5A3_1b, assembly GCF_053345335.1. NCBI lineage: Bacteria > Bacillati > Bacillota > Bacilli > Caryophanales > Bacillaceae > Bacillus > Bacillus sp. M5A3_1b. Next base: position 472,001 of record NZ_JBKEZY010000001.1, read on the forward strand.
CTTATTTTGTCGCTTTTTGTATACCATGCAATAAATTGCACGGTACGCAATTTATTGCATGCTATTTTTTGCACACTCATACTTTTCTAGCTTGTAATATAAATTTCGAACCGAAATTCCTAATGCTCTTGCAGTTTTTGTTTTATTTCCATCAAACCTCTCTAAACATTCATGAATGATATGCCCTTCAAACTCTGTCACTAATTGTTCAAGTGGCTTTTCTTCTAATTCAGGTAATAAGTTATTTTGTTTTACCTCAGTCTGCTCCTCTGTATGTAAAGGTGGTAAATGGTGGACATCAATATATATTTCGTTATAATTCATAAAGATAATAGCTCGTCCTAAAATGTTTTCAAGCTCCCTCACATTTCCTGGCCATTCATATGATTGTAAATATGAAATAGCCGAATCAGTGAGCCCCTCTACATTCCGACCATAATCTTGGTTAATTTTTTGAATCAATCTGTCTGCAATTGCCGGTATATCTCCTTTTCGCTGACGAAGAGACGGAATTTGAATTGGAATTTTATTTAATCGATAATATAAATCTTCTCTAAACTCTCCTTCTAGAATGCCCTTTTCTAAATTCACATGTGTCGCTGCAATTACCCGGACATTTATAGGTATCGCTTTCGTTCCACCAACTTTTACAATTTCTTTTTCTTGCAACACGCGAAGGAGTTTCGCTTGCGTATTTGCAGACAATTCTCCTATTTCATCTAAAAAGATACTACCGTTATTCGCTTCCTCAAAAAAACCTCGTTTTCCGCCTCTTTTTGCTCCTGAAAATGCACCTTCCTCATAACCGAATAATTCACTTTCTAATAAAGTCTCGGAAATAGCAGCACAGTTTACCCGGACGAATTTATTATATTTTCGATTACTTCCATTATGAATTGCATGTGCAAACAATTCTTTACCCGTTCCAGATTCTCCGCGTAGTAATACTGTTGCCGGTGTATTCGCTCCAAGTTTCGCTTGTTCAATAGCGGCCGTTGTTTCATCTGAATTTCCGACAATGTCATCAAATGAATATTTCGCTTCTAACGTTCGAATAATTTGCCTTGCTCTATTCAATTCATTTGTTAACTTTTGAATTTCTGATACGTCACGAATTACACCAACGCTTCCTTTCAATATCCCATCCACTATAACTGGCGCTACGTTTACAATTACATCACGCTTCTTTTGTCCAATCTTCATATGTATTCCGCGTACCGCCCTACGCGTTCGAAGTACTTTCATATGCATACTTTCACCTTCTACAATATCAGTTGTAGCCGGTTTCCCAATAATGTCCTCTTCTGTTAAACCTGTTAATTTCGTATACGCAGGGTTAATTACTAATCCTCTTCCCTTTTCATCCACGACCGAAATTGCTTCCTCAGACGAGTTGATAATCGCCTCAAGTAACGTTTGAATCTCCTTTAAATCTGTAACTTCTTCCGCAAGATCTACAACCTCTGTTATATCTTTAAAAATCGCAAATGCTCCTTGTACCTCTCCTCCCTCTTTTAATATTGGAATACGGGTTGTAATAATTTTCTTTTCATTCTCTAATGTCAGTTCATAATTTACTTCTATTTGTTTCGTACGTATAATACGAAGCAACTTACTAGTCGGAATAACTTCTAAAATATATTTCCCTACCGCATCTTCTTTTTTATATCCGATAATACGCTCTGCACTTTTATTAAATAGGCGTACTTGTCCCTCTCGATCAATCACAATCATACCGTCATGCGTAGAATTTAAAATTAAATCCCCTTGCTGCGTCTGTTCTTCTAATTTTCCAATTAAACTTTCCTTCTCATGTGCTAATCTCGTAACAATTTTCGCAATATCACCTGGTATAAGAAGAGTATCTTTATGCTTTTTCTTTATTAAATCTTTATGTAAATCATCGTCACCCGTCATATCAAACATTACATCAATATGCATAGAAAGAAACGGCGTTACACTCTCTCCAATTGTAACCCCATATTCCTTAGCCATTTGTAATCCCTTTGCTATCGGATTTATATCAATAATCCCTATAATTTGAAATATATTTGAACTTTGTAACAGATTCAGCAGTGTACTACCACCTTCACCTGCACCAACAATTAAAACTTTTTGTTTCATATATTACACTTCCTCTCGAAGTATCTCTGCAAAATTTTTCACACCCTTATCTTACTCGTTCAGCCCCCTCTTGACAAACCCCCTTTTCATATAACATCATTAAAATAAACAAAATAATCTGAAAAGGAGCGTTTATATGCAGCGTTACCTTGCTCTATCATTAGCACTCATCCCTATTTCATTAGCTGTGTTTGGCATTAAGTTAATGAGAGATACTGTATTCGGGATTCTATTTCCTCCACTCTCTATACTATGGTTACAATTTTTAATCGGCGCTCTCTGCTTCGGGCTCGGGTTTTATATCTTCGGAGGCTTCGTCTTACACCGAGACCGTAAACGAAATAAAGTACAAGCTCGCTTTAGAAGGTAGGAAAGCCCCACTATTTATAAATAAAAAATGAGACCGTTACACGCGGTCTCATTTTTTTATTGGCAATAACATTCTTGCTGTTTCGGGGTAATCAGTAATAATTGCCGAAATATTCATATCAAAATATTTACGCATAAGCGTTTCTTCATTTATTGTATAGGGCCGAACCTCTACACCACTTTCCATCGTTAATTCAGCAACAGCATCTTGAAGATAACGATAATTAGGGTGCACTGCTGTAGCGCCCATTTTTTTCGCATACGCCCACGGACTATGCAAACCTTCACGATATAAAATCGCTGTTTGAATATCAGGAGCCATCATATGACACCTTTTCATACTGTAGTGATTAAATGAAGAAAATATAACACGATCTTCTAGATTACATTTCCGTACAAGCGTTATAACTTCTTCCTCTAAACCTCTGTATGGAATTTTATTATTTTTCAGTTCAATATTAAGTAGCAACTCTGTTTTATCAATCCATTCTAATACCTCTTCTAAAAGAGGTATTTTACAAAAGCCTACTTTATCACCGAATTTATAGCTCGCATCTAATTTACATAAATCCTCATATAAATAATTACGAACCGCACCTTTTCCATTTGTTGTCCGGTCCACTGTTTCATCATGAATGACGACAACTTTTCCATCTTTCGTTAATTGAACATCAAGCTCAATTCCATCTGCTCTAAAAGATTCAGCTGCTTCAAATGAAATCATTGTATTTTCTGGGTACGTTCCCGCTGCACCACGATGTGCAAATATAAGAGTCATCCTCACTCCCCCAATCTTATGCTATACTATACGAAAAAGGAGGTACTTCTATGAAACCATTACAAATTTCTCCAGACACTGCAGTCCGCCTATCAAAAGCATTAGGTGTTCCACTTGAACAACTTATGCATATGCCGCAGCACATTCTAATTCAAAAGTTAGTTGAATTAGAAAAACAAAATAAAGACGAGGAATAATACAGTCCTGTTTTGCAGGGCTTTTTATTATTTTCTATTATATCACGGATGACTTCCCTACTAAAATCCTTTGACAGATATACTATGATTCCATTTAATCTTTTTTTCAAACATTTATAATCAATAAATTAAACCCCCTCTTTTAATAAAAGAGGGGTTTCTTACTACTCATTTCAGTTACTCAAATTATGCATGTTTCTTTTCTTTATTAAAAATCATAAACAATTTATACAACCCTAAAGAAGCTGGAATATTCATAAATACAAATACTTCATAAGTATAATGAGGAGCTGTTTCCCATAGTAATAAGAAAGTAAACACCCCTAACGTACTAATCATCGCAATTCGTATAACTTCCGATTCATTTTCATCTTTCTTTTTATAAAGTATAACAGCCGCCAGAACAGCTACATAAACAAATAATTTGATAACATACGAATATACAGTAACGATTTTATACTTCGTTGTACTATAGTTCGATACGTAATTAGTTATCGTGTCGTTCTTCTGCTCAAACCATTGCCCAATACGGTACATGGAGAACTGACTTGATACCCATTCTCTAGTTATTTTTTCATTTTTAATTATCTTTAAAAAAACTCACTTATATGTAATATTACTAAAAACAGGATTTATCTTCCATGATATCAAATGATCTCTTGTTCTCAATAAAATAAAAAGACCAACGAATTCTAAAATTCATTGGTCATTAAATAAAAAGTTCATTGGTTTTACATTTAATATCGAGTATAAATTTAAAGAATGATTAAGCTTTACTAAAACTTAAATCCCTTACTATCTTTACTCTCAGCTAGCCTTATGTTCAAGTCTCAACTTATCCGCAACCATTGCGATAAACTCGGAATTCGTAGGTTTTGCTTTTGACATGGATACTGTATAACCGAATAAGGACGAAATAGAATCAATATTCCCACGACTCCATGCTACCTCAATTGCGTGACGGATTGCACGCTCGACGCGGCTTGCTGTTGTATTATATTTCTTCGCGATATCTGGATACAATACTTTCGTAATAGATCCAAGTAATTCGATATCATTATACACCATAGAGATTGCTTCCCTTAAGTACATATACCCTTTAATATGAGCAGGCACACCGATTTCATGAATGATACTCGTAATGCTCGCGTCTAAGTTTTTCGGTTTTCCATCTATTGTAGTTGCTGAACGGAAAGATGGAAGTGGACGTTTAATGGTAGCGTTCGCCTTACCGCTCACTTGACGAATATGACTCGTTAAATTCTCCATATCAAATGGTTTTAATATGAAATATGAAGCACCTAAGTCAACAGCTTTTGTCGTCACATCTTCTTGTCCAAATGCTGTCAACATAATTACGCTAGGCTGTCTTAGCCTTTCAATATTTCGCATTTTCTCTAGTACAGCTAAACCATCTAAATGTGGCATAATAATGTCTAAAACAAGTACATCCGGCTGCTTATCATTTAATAAATTTAAACACTCTTGACCATTATAAGCAGTACCGATTACTTCCATATCATCTTGAGCAGCTACGTAACTCTCTAGCATTGATACTAATTCTTTATTATCATCTACAAGACAGACTTTAATTTTCTCCACAGCTTTTCCTCCCTTACCGAATCGATTCTCCGACATGTGTATCCTTCTAGGCTACATGAATTGTTCGACAATTGTGTGAAAATTCCCTTTTAAAGTTTGTTACTTTCCGATAAAATCACAAAAAAATATGTTTATCGTTCATTTATTCCCTTTCGCAACACATTCCATCATAGAAATACAACGAAACGTTCAACCCTTTTCTTTTATTTTACAACAAAAAACACCTCTTGCGGAGCTTTTACAAAATTTCAACGAATTTTTCAAAAGAAAAGCGAGCTAATTAATAATTAGCTCGCTTTTCTTTCTTGTTCATAAATGTTAATTCCAGCCTCATGTAACATCCATTCAATATGAACACCATATCCTGACGTTGGATCATTTACAAATACATGTGTAACAGCACCAATTACTTTCCCGTTTTGTACAATTGGACTTCCGCTCATGCCTTGTACGATACCACCCGTTTTCGCTAATAAACGTTTGTCTGTTACTTTTATTACCATGCCTTTTGTAGCTGGAAACTTTTGCGGTACTGTACTTACAACTTCAATATCAAACGCTTCCACTTTATCTTTATCAATAACTGTTAATATTTTTGCCGGTCCCTCTTTTACTTGATGAGATAGTGCAATAGGCATCGCTTTATCCATTACGCCATTTGGTATATTTGTATTCAATTTCCCGAATATACCAAATGGACTATTTATTGTAATATTACCAATCACTTCACGATCTGGTGAGAACCTCGCTAATTTCTCTCCTGGATTCCCATGACTACCTCTTTCAATTGATGTAACTGTCGAACGCATAATTTGTCCATCTTCGACTTGAATCGGCTTTTTCGTATCGTTATCAGAAATGACATGACCAAGTGCCCCATATTTCATAGAATCAGGATGAACAAATGTCATTGTTCCGATTCCAGCTGCCGAATCACGAATATATAAACCAATACGATAAGACGATTCTCCACTGTCTTTTTGTGGTGTTAACTTAGTGCGGATATGTTTTCCATCTCTTAACAAAACAAGATTAAGCGGTTCACCTGTTTCACCACTATTATGAATAAATGGTGCTACATCACTCATTCTTTCAATTGTTTTACCATTAATTTCAGTAATCATATCTCCAATTTGCACACCAGCTGTTTCACCAGGAGATACTTTCCCTTTTTCAGTTTGAATTAAATGATGGCCTACAACAAGTACCCCTTTTGTATTTAACTTCACACCAATTGATTGTCCACCTGGAATAACTTTAAAATCTTTCAATACTTTCACATTTACTTTTTTCACTGGAAAACCAGCAAGCTGAAACACCATATCTGCTTCACCATTTTGATGAGGATTTACCATAAGTCCTTGTTTTTGTTCATTGGAACTTACTGTAAACACATGACGATCTGTAGATGAAGCGTGAAAAACTGGTAATGAAGCTATTTCTGATTGTTGCCCTTCAAAAACAACAAGTTGCTTCGGGGATGAAATAAACGTCCGAAGCGGTTTAAAACACCCAATAAAAACTAAAGAAACAAGGAGACAAAGACCTATTATTTTGCGAAATCTTTCTAATCTCAATTTGTTCACTCTCCTCGCTCCTACCCCACATTCAGCCTCTTGGCTTCACTTTTTAATCTCTCCTTGCAGTGCTTTATTTATAACCGGAAGAATTAAGAAATCATTATTTGAGAAAAAAAGCTATCCATTACTGGATAGCCTCTGCTGTCTGTTTAAAATGATGCGCTTGCGTAAGTAATTCTTTCGCATGTTCTGTCGTTAAATCTGTAATTTCCACACCAGAAATCATTCGAGCTATTTCTGTTACTTTATCCTCCATAGTTAAAACGGTAACTGATGTAATTGTCCGATCATTCGCTACTTGTTTTCGAATAAATAAATGTGAATCCGCCATTGAAGCTACTTGAGGTAAGTGCGTAATACAAAGTACTTGCGAGTTTACTGATACACGATAAATTTTTTCCGCAATAGCCTGTGCAACCCGACCACTTACACCAGTATCCACTTCATCAAAAATAACAGATGCAACACCTTGATGCTTAGAAAAAATGCTTTTTAAAGCTAAAATAATACGAGATAACTCTCCGCCAGAAGCGACCTTTGAAAGTGGTTTTAGCGGCTCACCTGGATTTGTTGAAATATAAAATTCCACATGATCGTAGCCATCCGCCGTAAGTCTTACCGGGGCACCCTCAACAAGAGGCTCTTCAGCATTTCCTTCTCTCTTCATGATTCTCACTTCAAATTTTGTTTTCTCCATATATAATTCTTTTAATTCCTGATGAATGGCATTTGTAAGATGCTCTGCAAGCTCATGACGCATATTACTTAACGACGTTGCTTCTTGCAGAATAACACTTTCTAATTCCTTTAATTGCTTCTTCGTCGTTTCAATATGAACGTCTTTATTTTCAATCGTAAAAATTTCTTGTTCAATTTTATCAGCATACGCTAAAATCTCTTCTACAGTATTTCCATATTTTCTCTTTAGCATACGAATTTCATTTAAACGCGTTTCAATTTCGTCTAAACGCTTCGGATCATATTCCATCATATCGAGCTTTTCTCTAAGTTGATATGCAACTTCTTCTAATAAGTAGTAGCTATTTGCAATTGAATCATGATTTTCTTGATAAACTTCATCTAAATGTGTAATACTCTCCATTTGTCCCATTGCGCTTCGTACATTATCTAACCCTTGTCCGTCAGCGCTTAATGAGCGATATGCATCGCCTAATGCTTTGTAAATTTTTTCGAAATTAGAAATTTGCAATCGTTCTTCAGTTAATTCAATTTCTTCATCCATCTTTAAATCCGCCTTACTGATTTCTTCATGCTGGAATTGAATTAAATCTAAGCGATGCGCCATTTGTTGTTCATTTTCACTTAACGATTTTAACTGTTTTTTTAATTTCTCATAGTCAGCGTATACATTTTGATATATACCCAATTGTTTGACAATGCGATCTCCATCAAAATGATCAAGCATAAACATATGACGCTCTTCATTCATTAAATCTTGTGTTTCGTGCTGCCCATGAATATCAACAAGTGTTTTTCCAATTTCCTTTAATATACTAAGGGTGACCAGTTTCCCATTTACACGACATACACTTTTTCCGTTTGCAGCGATATCACGCTTCAAAATAATCATGCCGTCTTCTATTTCTATATCCAACTCTTCTGCCTTTTCAATACACGGATGCTTATCATCTTCTACATAAAATAGCCCTTCTATCTCAGCTTTTTCTGTTCCGTATCGAACAAATTCCGCTGAACCACGGCCACCTACAAGTAAACTAATCGCATCAATAATAATCGATTTTCCGGCCCCTGTTTCACCACTTAAAACCGTTAACCCTTTTTGAAAAGAAATATTTAATGCCTCAATAATAGCAAAGTTTCTAATCGATAATTCCGATAACAATGCCCCATTCACCTCGTTATAAACTAATCCCCTATTAAGGGCTTTTCTCAGTTCTTCATTCAAATAGTCAAACTATATGTTTGTATGTATAAATTACTTTTCTAACCGCTCCATTGTACCAAACATTCGTTTTACGGGTCAATCCACCTATTTTCTAATTTTATTCAAAGAAAATATTATATTACAATTAAGAATTAACATTTTTAACCAATAAAAAAATCCTGTTCACTTTCCACTTTACAGAGGAAAGCAAACAAGATCTTTTTTTACAACATATTTAAGAAACGATCAGAGACAACACCTGTATCTTCAGGTGTACGGCAAATAATTAAGCAAGTATCATCACCACAGATGGTTCCGATGATCTCATCCCACTCTAAATGATCAATAAGTGCTCCAAGTGAATGAGCGTTACCAGGCAGTGTTTTTAGCACAAGCATATGTCCTGCCGTGTCTAATTTTACAAATGAATCCACTAGATTGCGTTTTAATTTTTGTAACGGGTTAAATCGTTGATCTGCTGGCAAGCTATATTTATAGCGCCCATCATGTAATGGCACTTTCACTAAGTGCAGTTCTTTAATATCGCGCGATACTGTTGCTTGCGTTACATTAAATCCCTCATTACGTAAAATATCAACTAATTCATCTTGTGTTTCAATTTCTTTGTTCGCAATAATTTCCCTGATTTTAATATGGCGCTGACCTTTATTCATACATTTGCACCTCACACTATCTCTTACCATAGTTTAAACATTGGTATACTTCACTTATTTATGTTAACTTATAATTCGTTGCTTGTACACAATTGTTTTTACAATCATTATACAATTACAACAAAAAGAGGAACAACATATGTTATTCCCCTTTTCCTTTTTGTTTTAGGACATCATGCGCCTCTGTAACTACTTGCTCAACAGAAACTGGAGAATGATTTTCGCCATTCTCACGTTCACCATGCCATTTCAGATGAATTAAAAATTCAATATTACCATCCCCACCCGTAATTGGTGAGAATGTTAAACCTTCTACGTCGTATCCTTCTTTTATAGCAAAGTCGACAATCATTTCTACGACAGCCTCATGTACTTTTCGATCACGAACGATACCTTTTTTCCCAACTTGCTCTCTTCCAGCTTCAAACTGTGGTTTAATTAACGCTGCTACATCCCCATTAGGCATAAGCATTGTTTTTAAAACCGGCAGTATAAGCTTTAATGATATAAATGAAACATCGATACTAGCAAATTGCGGTAAACCACGTTCTAAGTCTGCTGGTGTCACGTAACGGAAGTTTGTCCGTTCCATTACGACAACACGCTCATCTTGACGCAATTTCCACGCAAGTTGATTGTATCCTACATCTAATGCATAAGATAATTTCGCTCCGTTTTGAAGCGCACAATCTGTAAAGCCACCAGTTGATGAACCAATATCTATCATAACTTTATCTTGTAAATCCAGGTGAAATGTCCCCAATGCCTTTTCAAGTTTATAACCACCACGGCTTACATACGGCATAACTTGTCCCTTCACCGTAATCTCTGTATCTTGTGGGATCTTCTCTCCTGGCTTATCAAGTCTCATCTCATTCGCATATACAAGTCCGGCCATAACGGCGCGTTTTGCTTTCTCACGTGTTTCTATAAGTCCTCGCTCTACTAATAGTACATCTACTCTTTCTTTTTTTGCACTCATTTGTTACGCCCTTTTTTGTTTTGATGGAATCATTGTATGAATACGGTCTACAACAGCATCTGTCGTTAAACCAATTTCTTCTAATAATTTTGTTACACTACCGTGCTCTATGAAACGGTCTGGAATACCCATTCGTTCAATTAACGCACTATGGTACCCGTTCTCAGACGCAAATTCAACTACTCCCGTTCCAAAACCACCAATTAAGCAAGCTTCTTCAATCGTTAAAATCGGTATATTTTTCCCTAAGAGATCATGTAAATATGCTTCATCCATCGGTTTAATAAAGCGAGCATTCACTACTTTCACTGAAACTCCAGCCTTTTCAAGACGCTCAGCTGCTTCCATTGCCATTGGTATTGTCGTACCAAATGTTAAAATAGCCGCTTGTGTACCTTCTTTTAACGTTTCCCAAGTACCGATTGGAATCGCCTTTAATTCTTCATCCATATGAACACCAAGTCCATTACCGCGCGCATAACGTAATGCGATTGGTCCATCTTCATATTGCATCGCCGTATATACTAAATGTTGCCCTTCATTTTCATCTTTCGGCATCATAAGTACCATATTCGGCAAATGACGTAAGAATGAGATGTCAAATACACCTTGATGCGTTTCACCATCTGCTCCTACTAAACCAGAGCGATCGATTCCGATGAAGACATTTAAATTTTGGCGGCATATATCATGAACAACTTGATCATATGCTCTTTGTAAAAATGTTGAATAAATCGCTAAGAATGGCTTCATTCCTTGCGTTGCCATACCCGCCGCCATTGTTGTAGCATGCTGTTCTGCAATACCTACATCAATCATACGATCCGGGAATTCTTTTTGGAATTTCTCAAGTTTCGATCCAACAGGCATTGCAGGTGTAATTGCAACGATACGCTCATCCGTTCTCGCTAGCTTAAGTACTGTATCACTAACAACAGCACTCCATGCTGGTGCAACTTCTTTCGGTTTAACGAAGTCACCTGATTCAATTTTATAAGGTCCTGTTCCATGCCAAGTTCCAATAACATCACTCTCAGCTGGTTTAAAACCTTTTCCTTTTTTCGTAATAACATGAACAAGCACTGGGCCTTTTGTTTTCTTTGCATATTGCAACGTTTCGAATAACTTTTCATAATCGTGCCCATCAACTGGACCTAAATATGTAAAGCCTAATTCTTCGAAAAAGACACCGGATACTAGTAAATATTTAAGACTATCTTTTATTTTCTCTGCTGTCGCAGCAACTTTCCCACCGACTGCTGGGATTTTCTTTAATATATACTCTAGTTCATCTTTTACCCAATGGTATTTCCCTGCGGTACGTAGACGTCCCAGTACATTATGAAGCGCACCAACGTTTGGTGCAATTGACATTTCATTATCATTCAAAATAACAATCATGTCTGTTTTTTCATGTCCAATATGGTTCAATGCCTCTAAAGCCATTCCGCCGGTTAGAGCACCATCTCCAATGATTGGTATAACATATTCTTTCGTTTTCTTTAAATCACGTGCTAGAGCCATTCCCATTGCAGCAGATAATGATGTCGAACTATGGCCAGTTTCCCATACATCATGCTCACTCTCGCAACGTTTTGGGAAACCACATAGACCTTGATATTGCCTTAATGTACCGAATTCCTTTGCACGTCCTGTTAAAATTTTATGTACATAGGATTGATGTCCTACGTCCCATAAAAATTTATCTTTCGGACTATCAAATAATTTATGCAGAGCAATTGTGAGTTCTACTACACCTAAATTAGGTGCAATATGTCCACCTGTTTGAGAGAGCTCTTCAATTAAAAACTTACGAATATCCTCACTCAATCCCTCTAGTTCACCGATAGACATATCTTTCAAAAAACTAGGGTTTTGAATTTGCGTTAGATCCACATGGATCACTCACTTTCATTTCATAATCTGTCAACATGTCAAATATTATAAAAAACATTTACACAAAACAAGAAATTATCTTTTTTTATTTTTCACCTTGTCCTGCAATTAACCAGTCTATTGCGCCCTAATCCTATTATAAACCATATTTCTTTAGGCGATGAAAAAAATAGCCGCTAACACGAAGTGATAACGGCAATGTAATCTACATATATTTTTGCCAATAACAAGAAAAGAAAAACCTTTTCCTACATTTATATCATAAAATGATGAATGACTCAACAAATGGAAACGCTGTTATATTAGTTATTACGTTTTGCAATCAAATCGCAAATAGATAGTAAATATTCATCTTGTAATTGCAAGGAACCAATAGCACCTTTTGCTTTTGCAATTGTTTCTTCTAAAATATCCTTTGCTCTATCTACAGTAAATAACGTCGTATATGTGCTCTTTTCGTTGGAAACATCACTACCAATCGGTTTTCCAATCTCTTCTTCGGTTCCTTCCACATCTAAAATATCATCTCGAATTTGGAAAGCTAGGCCGATATATTTTGCAAATGCAAGTAACTTTTCTTCTTGTTCTTCTGTGGCATCAGAAAGTATCGATCCTGCAAGTACAGCAAATTCAAGTAGTTTCCCAGTCTTATGCTTATGAATATACTCCAACTCATCAATCGTAAGCTGGTTCCCTTCAGCTTCCATATCTGCCACTTGTCCGCCAACCATTCCTTCTGGTCCTGCCGCTTTTGCAAGCTCAAGTACAAGTCTTACTTTTTTTTCAGCAGAGATTTCCTTTTGTTCATATGCCATAATAACTTGAAAAGCATACGTCAACAAACCATCGCCTGCTAAAACTGCCATCGCTTCACCAAATACTTTATGATTTGTGGGCTTACCTCTTCTTAAATCATCATCATCCATACAAGGTAAATCATCATGAACTAACGAGTATGTATGTATCATTTCAAGAGCACAAGCTGCACCTATTCCAAGATTTCTTTCTTTACCAAACGCTTGTAATGTCGCAAATAAAAGTAACGGGCGGAGACGCTTTCCACCCGCTTCCAAAGAATATGCCATCGCTTCACGAAGTACATTTGGACATTGTAATTCATTTGCATAGCTTACAAGCTTCTCTTCTACGAAAGTTTTACTTTCTTTCAAAAAAGTATCAAAAGCAATAGTCACTATGCTTCATCTCCTAAAGCAGTAAACGGTTCAAGCTCTCCATCTTCCCCAAGAATAACTGCCATTTGTTCTTGTACGTTCTTCAACTTCTCATCACAAAGCTTAGATAATTCCATACCCTCTTTAAAATAAGAAATTGCTTCTTCTAAAGGTACGTCACCTTGCTCTAGCTTAGAAACGAGGTGCTCAAGTTGCGAAATTGCCTCTTCAAAGCTTAATTTATTTTCCATTATTCAATTCACGCTCCTCTATGCCTGATACGCTACAATCTAGTATTCCATCTTGTAATTGAACTGAAACAGCATCTCCAAGGCTGACATCTTTCACACTTTTTAACACTTGCTTCTCTTCATCATATACAAGCCCGTACCCTCTCATCATTACTTTAAGCGGACTTAACGCTTCAAGTTTTTGAGCAGCTCTTACAAAGGCAAATTCTTTCGTTTGAAGTAATGTTTGCATTTCACGTTGCAATTGCTTTTGCAATGTTTCAACCGCTACCTTCGTTTGCATAATTTTTTGAGCTGGGTGGTGCTTCTCTAAATAAAATGAAAGCTGTTTTAACTGATTTACCTTTTTATCAATATAGCGCTCTTTCGCTAAAACAAGCTGTTCTAACGCTCTATCTAATTGCTCTTCTTTTTGCTCATATACTTGCCTTGGATAACGGAACGCATAAGATTTTTGCAATACTTGTAGTTTTTCTTCTTTTTTATGTACTAACTCTCTCATTGCTCTTTGCAATCTTAGAGTTCTTTGTAATACCTTTTCTTGTAACTCTATAATGTTAGGCGCTGCCAGCTCAGCTGCTGCAGTCGGTGTTGGCGCACGTAAATCGGCAACAAAATCCGCAATTGTAAAGTCCGTTTCATGGCCTACTGCCGAAATAATAGGGATCTCACTCTTAAAGATTGCCCTTGCTACCATTTCTTCATTGAAAGCCCATAACTCTTCAATAGAGCCTCCCCCTCGCCCAACGATTAGGACATCTATCTCTCCCATTTCATTCGCTGTACGAATCGCTTGTACAATTGAGGGAGCTGCTGACTCCCCCTGTACAAGTACCGGAAACACAATAACATTTCCAATTGGATAACGACGTTTAATCGTTGTTATAACATCACGAATCGCTGCCCCTGTTGGCGACGTAATCACACCTATTGTTTTAGCATAAGGAGGAATTGTTTTTTTATAAACTTGAGAAAACAAACCTTCTTCCTCTAAACGAACCTTTAATTGTTCGTAAGCTAAATGCAGGTTTCCGACTCCGTCAGGCTGCATGTCTTGAATATAAATTTGATAAGAACCACTCGCCTCGTAAACGGAAATTTTCCCTTTCACAAGTACCTTCATCCCATTTTCAGGTCTGAATTTAATATTACGATTATGACCCGCAAACATAACCGCTGCGATTCTTGCATTTTCATCTTTCAATGTAAAGTACATGTGGCCACGACTATGATTTTTAAAGTTGGAAATTTCACCTTTTAACCAAACAGACTGCAAATGCGGATCATATTCTATTTTTGTTTTTATATAGCGTGTTAACGCTGTAACGGTTAAATATTGTTTTTCCATTTCTCTCTCCTCATAGCCGACTCAAATTATTTACAAACGACACCTGCACGCTTAGCAGATTCAACAGTATTATGAAGAAGCATTGTGATCGTCATTGGACCAACACCCTTTGGCACAGGTGTAATGTAACCTGCAACATCTAACACGTTGTCAAAATCAACATCACCACAAAGTTTACCTGTTTCTAAACGGTTCACACCAACGTCGATTACAACCGCTCCTTCTTTAATATAATCAGCTGTTACCATTTTAGGTCGTCCAACAGCTACGATTAAAATATCAGCTAACTTCGTTAACTCTTTCATATTTTGCGTTTTAGAATGACAATATGTGACAGTTGCATTTTCATTTAAGAACAATTGCCCCACTGGCTTGCCGACAATATTACTTCTTCCAATTACTACAACATGTTTTCCCGAGATATCAAGATTTGTTTCTTTTACTAATTCTACAATACCGTGCGGTGTACATGGAAGAAATGTATCTTGTCCCGTCATCATACGTCCCACGCTGATTGGGTGAAATCCATCTACATCTTTTTCTGGTGAAATTCTTTCAATGATAGCTTTTTCTTCAATATGTTTTGGTAAAGGTAATTGCACTAAAATGCCATTAATACGGTCATCGCCATTTAAGCGATCGATTTCAGCAAGCAAACGCTCCTCAGTAATTGTTTCAGGAAGTTCAATTAGCTCTGAATAGATTCCTACTTGTTCACAGCCCTTTTCTTTTCCTTTTACATAAGAACGAGATGCTGGATCTTCTCCAACTAGAATAACTGCTAATCCTGGTACAATCCCTTGCTCTTTCAACTTCACAACTTCTTCTGTTAATTGTGCTCGTTTTTTCTCCGCAACTTCATTTCCTTTGATGATTACTGCTACCATTTTAAGATTCCCCCTTAAAGAAATTACAGTGTATCTTTTATATTAGATAAAACGCCGTTAATAAAACGACGAGATTCCTCATCCCCAAATGTTTTAGCAATTTCAATTGCCTCGTTAATTGTTACGTTGTGTGGAATTTCTTCCATGTATTTCATTTCATAAACAGCTACACGTAAAATACTGCGATCAACAATACTAATACGCTCCAGCTTCCATTTTTTTAAGTTTTGACGAATCGCTTCATCAATTACTTCTTTATTTTCTACAAAACCTACTACAAGTGATTCTAGAAACTCATTTGTTTCTTCACCTTCATCTAGCGTGTTTTCCACCGCTACTTTCGGTTCTAATTCACCTGTAATATCCATTTGGTATAATGCTTGCATAGCTCTTTCTCTAGCCGTCCTACGTTTCATTGTAACTCTCCTTTATGCTTCAAGTCTTTCCTTATGCTTTGTTATATTATTATAATTTATAAGCCGTCAATTCACTTACTCTTACAGTTTTCATTGATTTTCCAACCTTATAATACAATGATAATAACACAATTTATCGTTTCACACACGGGTTACAAGGCTGAAAAATAATAAAAAGATTAACTTCAAGTTCCATATCTTATCACAATGTGCGTTTTTTGGAAAAACGAAACATTTTCTTTTTGATTTCTTTTTTTTTGAAATAGTATAATAATTAGAGGGTTTTAATTTGTGAAGAAATGAAACGATAAAAAAGGTGCCTATGTTACTAGGCACCTTTTCATTCTTACACTGGTTCGATTTCTGTTTTTTGTGTTTCGAATGTTACGCCAACGATGTGAACATTCACTTCTTTTGGCTCAAGCCCTGTCATTGTAAAGAGTGCCTGGCGAATGTTGTCTTGAATCTTTTGTGCAACAACTGGAATTGCTACGCCAAAATACATTACAACATAAAGGTCAACGATAATATCTTCGTTTGCTAATTCAACCTTTACACCTTTACCATGATTTTTCTTACCTAACTTCTCAACAACATCTGTAGCAAAATTACCACGCATTGCCGCTACACCTTCTACTTCAGCAGCTGCAATACCTGCGATTACTTCAATTACTTCTGGTGCAATTTCTACTTTACCAAGAGTTGTATCTTGACCCATATCTAACATATGTTCAGCCATGAAAAAAAACCTCCTTTAATGTATCACTGCGTCACAAGTTCATGCTCTTCCAAAAACTTCGTATTAAACTCACCTTTTACAAAATCAGGATGATCTAGCAATTGCAAATGGAACGGGATTGTCGTATGTACGCCTTCAATGACAAACTCACTGAGTGCACGCTTCATTTTTGCAATTGCCTCTTCACGTGTTTTTCCGTGAACAATTAATTTAGCAACCATCGAATCATAGAAAGGTGGGATTGAATATCCCGGATATACAGCTGAATCGACGCGAATACCAAATCCGCCTGGTGGCAAGTACATTTCTACTTTACCTGGGGATGGCATAAATTTTTTGGCAGGGTTTTCCGCATTAATTCGGCATTCAATTGCCCAACCATTAAATTGTACTTCTTCTTGCTGTAACGATAACTTTTCTCCAGAAGCAACACGAATTTGTTCTTTAATTAAATCCATCCCTGTTACCATTTCAGTAACTGGATGCTCAACTTGAATTCTCGTATTCATCTCCATGAAATAAAAGCTTTTCGTTCTATATTCATAAATAAACTCAACCGTACCAGCACCTGTATAATCAACCGCTACCGCCGCTTTAACTGCCGCATCACCCATCTGCTTGCGAACATTTTCATCAAGTGCAGGTGATGGACTTTCTTCTAGTAGTTTTTGCAAGCGGCGCTGAATTGTACAATCACGCTCTCCTAAATGAATGGCATTTCCATGTGTATCTGCCATTATTTGAATCTCAACATGGCGGAAATCTTCAACGTACTTTTCTAAGTATACACCAGGGTTCCCAAAAGCGGTACTAGCTTCTTGCTGTGTAATTTGAATTCCTTTTACAAGCTCTTCTTCATGGCGTGCAACACGAATACCTTTTCCGCCGCCACCTGCAGTCGCTTTAATAATAACTGGATATCCAATTTGATTAGCAAGCTCGATCGCTTCTTCGGTATTTTTAATAATCCCTTGTGAACCTGGTACAATCGGAACCCCTGCTTCTTTCATTGTATCACGAGCAACGTCTTTTGTGCCCATCTTTGAAATAGCTTCTGGACTTGGACCGATAAAAATCAAGTTACATTCACGGCATAGCTCTGCAAAATCTGCATTCTCTGCTAAAAATCCGTATCCTGGATGAATAGCATCGCAGCCTGTTAACTTCGCAACACTAATAATGTTCGTCAAATTTAAATAGCTTTCTTTCGAAATCGTTGGTCCTACACAATACGCCTCATCAGCAATTTGTACGTGAAGTGACTCTTTATCTGCTTCTGAATAAATTGCGACTGTTTCAATATCCATTTCTTTACAAGCACGAATAATTCGTACAGCAATTTCCCCACGATTGGCTATTAATACTTTTTTTATCATCACAAAGACTCCCTTATTACGCTTTTACAAGAAATAGCGGTTGTCCATACTCAACAAGCTGTCCATTATTAACAAGAATCTCAACAATTTCACCATCTACATCTGCATCGATTTCGTTAAATAACTTCATAGCCTCAACAATGCATACGATAGAATCTTTTGATACTCTGTCTCCTACACTTACATATGCAGGTGTATCAGGCGAAGATGAAGAATAGAATGTACCTACCATCGGTGATGTAATTTTATGTAGGTTTTCATTTTGAACCACTTTTTGCTCTTCTTGTTTTGGTACTTCCACTTGTGCTGCCGCTACTGTTGTTTCAACTTCAACAGGTGCTACTGGTTGCACGACTTGTTTTGCTACAGGTGCTTGCACCGCAACAACTTCATTACCACGCTTTTTCATTTTGATTGTCGTACCATCTTTTTTGTATTCAAATTCATCAATATTAGAGCTATCAATTAATTTAATTAATTCACGAACTTCTTGAATTTTAAACATGTAAAATCCACTCCCATACTCTTGTTTGTCCCGTTTTTACAGATTATCGTCACTAAAACTAGATTGACTGTAAAAATACGATGTACTCTATTAGAAAATGCATTTCATTTACTAATAGAAATAATTGCTATTTCCATCTTACGATAAATTTTTTAAACATTCCAATTTATATTTCTTTATAATAAATCGAAACTCCTGTAAAAATATTATTCCAATAAAAATTTATTACCTAGTAATAATACCAAGTTTCACACAAAATTGGCAAGACCACTTCTAAAAAAACATTCCTTACTTTTTTCACAATGCTACACAATAAACAAATCATTACCGCTCCACTCTTCACCTCATCTATAGTCAACAACATATTTTTACCAAATATTATTTTTTGTTTACACACCGTTCATCATTCCTTCATATAAGAATAGTATGTTCAAAGTGTAGAAAATATATCGTATCGAGGTGTGGACATATGATATGGCTCATTCTCTTCTTACCTGCCGTAATGGTCTGGGCATTCGTTCTCTTCATCCACGTCAAATCCGGAAAAAGTAATCATCATTACCATGAACCGCTAATCTTTTACTCACAACGTATTTCTCCGTTCCGAGTTGAACATAATAAAAACAACTACAAAGACGAAACAGAAAAAAGCTATCGAAAATGATAGCTTTTTTTCTATAACTATTTTCAAACAACCCGATTCGTAAAAACTAATAATCCGCGAGGGATTCCCCCGCGGATTATTAGTTTTTATTTTGTTGGTGGATCAAATTTCACACCTACATCTTTTGATCCGCCTTCACTTCTTACAAGCTGTATAATTTTATTCGCTTCTTTTTGTGAATGCTTTGCTGCTTTCACAGTTACTTTAATGTCAGTTCCATCAGCTCTTACAAGGGCATCTTTATATCCTCCTTGAGACTTAATCACTGTCTCAAGTAATTCTTGCTTCGTTTCCATTGTAGTAATTGCATCAAAATTATCTTTCGCTTTACTCTTTTCTGTTGCTGAAGATTTTGCTGAATTCATCACTTCTTGTAATCTTGATTTTTGTTCACTCAGCTGATCTTCCATTTGCATACGTAACGCTGTGAAATTTTCATCACTTGATTGAACTGTTACGTTAGCATCTTTTTTACTTGTTTCTTTTTGAGCACTCTCTTTTTTGTCTGTTTCTTTATTTGATGTTTCTTTGCTTGTAGTTTCTTTTTTTGGCGTTTCTTTCGGTGCTTCGTTTGTTACCGCTTTATCAGTACCTTGTTTTTCTTGTCCAATCTTTTCACCTGTTGCCGGCGATGCAGTATTCATTTTGTCAGGAGTTGTTACGTAATAAACAGATAGTACAACAACTAAACTTAACATCGTTAATAGCCAAACCGTTTGTTTTTTTAACACTTGATTTCCTCCCTATCAATTTTTCGGCGAAACTGAAACACGATGAGCTGGTACATCTAGCAGCCGTATTACAGCTTCTTTTACCATCGCTTTAACTTGTATATTATCCACTCCCTTTGCTACGACAAGGACACCTCGCACTTTCGGTTTCTCTGTTCGCAAAACAACGGGAGTTTCTTTATCACCTTCACGTATAATAACTGTCTTTTCATCAAGGGACTCATCTTCTACTTCCCTCTTACCACCTGTCTTATCTGTTTCACCTGTTGTTTGTGAACGTTTCACTGTATTTTTTTCTAATATTTTTTCTTCTGATGAATCTAAATTCACTTTAATCGTTACATCTTTTACTCCCGCTATTTCTTCTAAGGCTGCTTTTAATTCTTGTTCATACGCTTTTTCATATTTTTCTACATTTGACATATTATCGTTATTTTTTTGTCCAAAAGTTGGTACGTCTTTTTCTTGGTTTTGCGTTTTTTGTTCTTTAAATACAGGTACTTCTTCTTTTTTTCCTGAAAAGAAATTACTAGAAAACATAAGCAAAATCCCAAGTATGAGTAGGACAAGTAAAAACTTAGGTGTTACCTTTTTTCCCTTCTCATTGCTTTCTTTTTCATCCCCATTCAATAAGTTTCGAAAAAATGAGAACTTCGAATTTTTATCTTTATTGTCCATTTACTCTACCTGTCCTCCCTTCCATTTGAACTTGGATTTGTTTATTCTCTAGTTGCCACCTGCTTGAAAAGAAGTCTTTCATTTCCACATTCGTTTCTTCTACTTTTTTCGGTGGTTCTTTCGTGTTAATTTCAACTGGTTTTACTGTTTCGATTGCATCATTTTTACTACGTTCTTTTTCTTTCAGCGTCACAACAACAGTTTGAATATCTTTCGCTGACTTTACTTCCGCTGTACTTTCCGCTGCGACTATTTGTATTTCAGAGACTGTCATACCATACTTTTTCTCGAATTCTTTTCCTACTTCTTTTTTCATTTTGGTAGCCATCTCTTCTAAACTATATGCACGTGTTAGAGCTTGTATTTCTTTTTTCTTCGAATCTATTGAATTTTTTACAGATCCTTCTGCTACATACTTCTCTTCATTAAAATTTGCGATTACTTCATTCACATCTGTTTGCAATAGTTTAAAAAGAGGCGTTAAGATTAAAACAACTAATAATAGACTTACAACGAATTTGACGTACTTTTGCAAATTAGAATTTGGAAGAATAAGATGCAGCATTGTCGCTAAGAGTAAAAAAACGATAATATTTCTAATCCACTCTGTAACAAATTGCATACCCTTCACCTCCTACCGCATCATAAGTGTAATGTTCCCCGCAGCAATAATAATTGTGATACTTAAAAAGAACATAAATGATACGATAGCTAAGCAAGCAAATACATAAATAATGCTTCGCCCGATAATATCTAAACATTGAATAATTGCTCCGCTGCCAACTGGCTGTAATACTGCTGCTGCAAATTTATAAATAAACGCGATACAAAAAATTTGAATCGCTGGAAAAGCAACAATTAAGCATAGAATGACGAGCCCAATAATTCCGACTGTGTTTTTTAATAATCCCGATGCACTAATAACGGTATCCGCCGCCTCTGTAAACATTCTTCCTACTACGGGAATAAAGTTCCCTGTTACAAATTTAGCAGTTTTCACAGCGATTCCATCAGCAACAGCTGTCGCTGTTCCTTGTACAGATAATACCCCTAAAAAAATCGTTAAAAAAATACCGATAATCCCAACGCTAACGTTTTGCAGAAGCTTGGACAATTTCGTAACTTTATATTGATCACTCATCGTACTTACAATACTTAATATCGTTGCAAGTAATAAAAGTGGTAGAACGATATAATTCATCAAAAGCCCGCTCGTGTTCATTAAGAAAATGATAATCGGATGAAAAAACGATACAGATACAACACCACCTCCAGTTGCTATGAGTGCAAGCAAGATTGGCAATAGCGCTAATATGAAATCTACCATTGTTTGTATCGTTTCTCTTGCATATGTCATGACGACATAAAAACTATTTAATGCGAAAATAATCAGTACCATATATACAACAGCATCGGCAATTTTACTTACACTACTCTTTGAAAATGCAGATTGCAGTGATTGCAACAATGCACTAAAAATTGTAAGCATAATGAGCGTTCCAAGCAGCTTCCCATTTGCAACAAGCTCGTGAAATAAATACTTTAATAAACCTAGCATCCACTCTTTTACAGAAATTTCTTTTTCTCCCTTTACAAACTCCATAAAGCTACCTTTTTGACTCTCTGGTAAATAACCTCCATATTTTGTAACAAGCCCGTCCCAAAATTGCTTCACATCTTCAATTCCGAGCTTATCCAATTGTTGATCAACGACGTTTGTTTCTACAGGAGAAGCTTGTACAACAACCGGTAAAGAAAAGAAAAGGAAGCAAGCAAATAGCAGCTTAGCTCCAAACCCCCTCAACATTCACTCCCCCTTATCCCGTCGGTAAAAATCCGAGAATAGTTTCAATGACAACCGTCAAAATCGGAATCGCCATTACTAGAATTAGGATTTTTCCAGCTAATTCAATTTTCGAAGCGATTGCCCCCTGCCCTGCATCTTTTGTAATTTGCGCTCCAAACTCAGCAATATAAGCAATCCCAATAATTTTTAGCAACGTTTCTACATATACGTTGCTAACTTTCGCTTCACTCGCTACTCTCTCAATCATTTGTAAAATAGAGTGAATTTGATCAATTAAAAGAAGAAACATCACGCTACCTACGAACACAATAAATAACGACGTAATGCTAGATTTATGCTGATTCAATACAGCTGCTAAAAACGTAGCAACGAGGCCTAATCCGACAATTTGTATAATTTCGATTCGAACCGCCTCCTTTACTGGAAGAGAAAGACACTCTTAATCTTGTCGAATAGCGTATTAATTAAAAATGCCACATGAAATAAAATAACGACAAAACCGACAAGGATAACCCAATTTGCAATATCCTCTCGCTTTAATTCTTTTAGTACGGTATGAATAAAAGCTAAAACAATGCCGATTCCGGCGATTTGAAATATTAATCCAACATCAATGGACATCGCCTTTCTCCCTCCTATAGCAGTAAAATTACGATAAGTAGCCCCGCTAGTACCCCTAAGCTCTTGATCATTTTTTCGTATTGCAGTTGTAATGCTTTCGCTTCTTCTTCTTCTCTCTCTAAATGTGTAATGCATAAGCGAATATGTTTTTGTTGTGATTCACGATCATGCTGTCCGAGCGTTTCGCCAAATTGCTGCAAAATCTCGTACTCAGTTTGTTGAAATGCTGTTAGCTTCCAATTTTCTTTCAAACTATCTATCCAAGCTTCTCTTACTGTTTGGTCTCCACTTTCTAGCCTTCTAGCGAAACTTTGAAATATCCAATTTAACGGCTTCGGCATTTGTTTCACTAATCGCTCAGCGGCTTCAGATAAAGGTGTATGCCCATACATAATTTCTGCCTCTAATGATTGAAGTGCCGCTTTTAATAATCTAAGTTGCCTTGGTCTCTCACTGTATCTTTTAGCGTATGAAAACCCGAAAAAGGTGCTGACCGCAACGATTAACACTGCACCAAATATTTTTACCATACGCCCTCAGCCTTTCTATGAGGTAATACCGATTTTCCATATTTATCTTTCACTTGCATAACTGTTCCTGGTCCTCTTGCTTTTGATAGCTCCACAAACCTATCAAATATACCGAGCTCCAGCACCGCTTTTAGTGATGGACGTTTCACAACATCATCATAAGAAAATCCATGTGCGCTTATAAAAAGCTGAACCCCTGCATGCACCGCCTCCATAATTGCTTCACTATCTTCTTTACGCCCAATTTCATCTACAATCAAAACATCTGGACTCATAGAACGAATCATCATCATCATTCCTTCAGCTTTTGGACATGCGTCTAACACATCTACTCGCGCTCCAAAGTCATATTGCGGAATACCTTTCACGCAGCCTGCAATTTCTGACCGCTCATCAACAATCCCCACTTTACAAGAAGGAATTTTCGAAGCACTTACACCTTGACTCATACAACGTGCTACATCTCTTAAAAGTGTTGTTTTTCCCGTTTGCGGCGGGCCAATTACCATCGTGTTTAACCATCTTGACTCATACAAATACGGCAAAAGTGGTTCAGCAATTCCTATTTTTTGACGAGCAATACGAATATTAAAGGAAGAGACATCTCGAATCATTTTCACTGCGCTTTTTTCTGTAATGACTTTTCCAGCTAAGCCGATTCTATGTCCTCCTCGAAGTGTCACATACCCACGTTTTAATTCCTCTTCCATCGTATAAATTGAGAATTGACTTAACTTATTCAATAAGTAAATGGCATCCTCTGCTGTAACGACATAGTCATAAAAAAACACTTCGCCATGAGCAATACACTCTAGCGGTCTTCCAATTCGAACACGAATTTCCTCTAGAGCATCGCACCACTTACAACTTTCCACTAGCTGCTTCATCGTTTTCGGTAAAACTTCTAATACTTCTTTCATCAGCTTCTCCCCACTATACTCGACTTACTATTTCAACAACGCGATAAAAATGCAGCCAATTCCAAGCGCTAGAAAAAAGAGTTTCAAGAAAGAAATCTCACTTGCCACACTCGCTATGCCTATTGTCATTGTTAAAATTAATACGGTCGGTCCAACAAACGCCAACATACCATTTATAAACAATGCTTTCTTCGCATCATTCACATAAAGCATAAGCAAAGCGGCGAATATTTCCGCGCTACCTGAAAACAACCGAAGTAACCCCATTACAAGCACGGATGTTTCCATTGCCGCTAGCCACTGTTTCATTCTCCCACCTTCTCCCATAACGGTTACTATTGCTACATTCCAAAAAAGAATATATTTGTACAACCATATGCAGGGGTTGTCTATTTCAGAATTAAAAACATAACTTTTCTCTAACACTTTTATTAAATCTGAATATTCCTATTATTTCATGGTATATTTAATTTAAAAGGGATATAGACGATGCAACACGTTACTTTAGTACCACTCGATTTACGCTATGTAAATGTGATTTTCAAGCTATCAAGTGATCCACACGTAAAAAATGCATTAGGAATAAAAGTAGAAAAGATCGAAGACACGAAAGCATTTCTTCTTTTCGCAATAGAAGAAGAGCGCCAAAAGAGGTCTTTATCGAGAATGATTGTAAATGAAGAAAACGAAATAATTGGTCTCACCACACTTAAACATATTAATTATGAGAAGAAACAATCTCACATTGGTAGTTGGCTCGGCTATCCATACTGGGGAAAAGGATATAATGAGGCTGCTAAAAAAGAAATCTTTAAAATTGCTTTTTTGGACTTACAACTTTCCTACGTATTTGCTGGAGCTAAAACGAATAATGTCCGTTCGTTAAAAGCACAAGAAAAACTGCCTTATATTTCATTGCATGTGGAAGATAGATTCCCTGGTGAACATTCTGCCTTAGAGAATGAAGTAAAATCTTCTTGTGTACTACATGTCGTGTCACGTGAAAAATTTCTAAATTGGCTAGACCTACAAAAGGAGAAGGAAAAATATGAAGGTAGTAAAAATTAGTTTAACAGTCGTAGTAGAATTGGCTCTTATTTATCTTTTTTCAAAATTGGTCGGTTGGTCATTTATGGAGACCTTTTTCCTTGGTAGTTTAGCGATATTTGCAATTACGTGGTTAATTATTATGGATACTCATAGAAACAACATTACGGATCACGCAATAAGTAAAACACTGACTGGCGTTGAGACTGGCGAAATAAAACCATTTCAAATTGTTTTCACTCCATATATTGCGGGTACTCTTTCACTTGTTTTAGTTAGTTTTATTATCACTGCTATTTACTATCTACCCTATTTCCTATAAAAAAAGCACTCGTGATGATCACGAGTGCTTTTCTACTATGCACGAGAAACGTATTTACCTTCACCAGTGTTGATGATAAGCATTTCGCCTTCGTTAATGAAGATTGGTACTTGTACAACAAGACCAGTTTCTAATGTAGCTGGTTTTGTTACGTTAGAAGCTGTATCGCCTTTAATACCAGGCTCTGTTTCTGACACTTTTAATTCAACTGTGTTCGGAAGTTCAACACCAAGTACTTCATCTTGATATGTCATAATAGATACTTCCATGTTTTCTTTTAGGAATTTAAGTTCGCGCTCGATTTGGTTTTCACCAAGTTCGATTTGCTCGTAAGTTCCGTTATCCATAAATACGTGAGACTCACCGCTCGCGTATAAGTATTGCATACGACGGTTTTCGATGTGTGCTTTTTCTACTTTTTCACCTGCACGGAATGTTTTCTCTTGAACAGATCCTGTGCGAAGGTTACGTAGTTTAGAGCGAACGAATGCAGCACCTTTACCTGGCTTTACGTGTTGGAAATCCATTACTTGCCAAAGGGCATTGTCCACTGAAATTGTTAAACCTGTACGAAAATCGTTTACTGAAATCATGTAAAAAAATCCTCCTGTATATTACAAAATAATAAGTTCTTTTGGTGATTTCGTAATTACTTCATTACCTTCACTTGTTACAATGATATCATCTTCAATACGTACGCCGCCAATACCTGGAATATAAATACCTGGTTCTACTGTTACAGCCATTCCTGGTTCAAGTACTGTATCAGAACGGAACGCTAAACCTGGTGCTTCATGGATTTCAAGACCGATTCCATGACCAGTAGAGTGTCCGAAGTATTCACCGTATCCTTTTTCCGTTATGTAATCGCGCGTTAACGCATCCGCTTCACGGCCTGTTAAACCAGCTTTAATACCGTTCACACCACGTAATTGTGCTTCTAAAACGATATTATAAATTTCTTTCAATTTATCAGATGGTTCACCAACTGCGATCGTACGAGTAATATCAGAGCAATACCCTTTGTAATAAGCGCCGAAGTCTAATGTAACGAAATCTCCTGTTTCTATCACTTTTTCAGATGCCACGCCGTGCGGTAATGCCGAACGAAGACCTGAAGCAACGATAATATCAAACGAAGAAGATGTTGCTCCTTGTTTTCTCATGAAAAATTCAAGTTCATTTGACACTTCAATTTCAGATACTCCCGGGCGAATGAATGATAGAATATGTTCAAAGGCAGCATCTGCAATCTGTGCAGCTTCCTTTAATATCTTAATCTCTGAATCAGTCTTTATCAAGCGTAACTTTTCTACAAGCCCAGAAGTTGGGATAAATTCAGCATCGATTACTTCTTTATGCGCTAAATAAGAACTATATGTAAGAGTATCTTGCTCAAAGCCAAGCTTTTGAATTCCCAGTTCCTTCACTTGCTTTGCAACTTCATCAATGATTAATCCTGCATGCTGCACAATCTCGTATCCAACCGCTTGTTTACTAGCCTGCTCTACATAACGGAAATCTGTAATAAATTGAGCACGATTTTTCGAAATCAGTACAACACCAGCTGTTCCTGTGAAGTTAGCCATATATCTACGACTATGTTCATTTGTTAACAAAATACCGTCAATACCAGCCTCATCAAATGCACTTCTTACTCTTTCGATTTTCTCCATTACTTTATGCCTCCCTCAATTTCTCCATTAATGCAAATAACGCTAACTTATAGCCATAAAAACCAAATCCAACAATTTGTCCCGCACAAACAGCTGCCGTCACAGATTCGTGACGGAACGACTCACGCTGGTGAATGTTAGAAATATGTACTTCAATAACAGGAATCGAAATGCTCGCAATTGCATCTCGAATCGCATAGCTATAATGCGTAAATGCTCCAGGATTTAAAATGATCCCTTCATATATATCTTCCGCCTCATGAATACGATCGATAATCGCACCTTCATGATTCGATTGGAAACATTCTAACTCCACTCCCATTGTTTCTGCTTCTTGCTTCATATCTGCTTCAAGTGTCGCTAGCGTGCCCTTTCCATATACATTTACCTCCCTGACACCGAGGCGATTTAGGTTAGGACCGTTTACGAGGAGTACCTTTTTCATATGTTTAAAACTCCTTAATATTAAATATCTATACAACATTTTAACATAGGAGTCACTTATTTGAATAGTTTGTCTTCTCTTCCCCTTCTCGCTCAGCTTTATTAGTATTTACTGCGTAGGAAACAGAGTATGCTATAAACACACCATACAATATAAAAATACATATCGTCGTCACAATTGTTTCTTTCGGTAAATGGAGTGCACTTTTAATGGCAGGCGCTATTAATCCCATTCCGAAAAATAGTAACGCCCACCAAAATAGCCCATAAATCATCCCTGGAATAATTCCTTCAAACTTTGCCAAAAACGCTTTATACAAAAAGGCAATTAAAATCGAAAGTAGTCCCATACAAACAATTCCTGACACATTGCCCCATACCCCTTCTTTCCAGCTTCCAAAGGCAAATGGTAAAAGTAAATAGTTCGGTCCTGCTTCCGTAAATGAAAATATATGAAGGAAATACCATATCCCCCCCCAAAAGATTCCACCAAATAAACCAATTTGTACAAAATTCCTTGTTCCTAATTGTTCTTGACTCACATCGACACCTCCGCTCAATAGTATGCCCGAAACTATTTTGAACCATGTTTAAATACTGCGAAATTTGTCTATAAAAAGAATAAGAAATGTCCGACTCTCTTAACATTTTTCCTTGTCATATACTTGTATTTGTCGATAAAATAAAGGAAACTCGGTGATTGTCTTATTTCAAAATGACAGAACCCAGTATGACAATTGCCTCTTTTTCTACATAAGAGAGAAACAAATACAGGTTGGTGTTAACATGGCAGAAGAGTCAAAACAAATATATGGCGGGCAAGCAGTCATAGAAGGAGTTATGTTTGGCGGTAGAGAATATACTGTTACAGCCGTTCGTCGTAAAGACAAATCGATTGAATTTTATCGATTACCACGCGTTCGTAATAGAGCATTATCTATCCTGAAAAAAATTCCATTTTTACGAGGGATTGCCGCTATTGTGGATGCAAGTGCGAATGGAGCAAAACATTTAAACTTTGCTTCAGAACGATTTGATGTCCACCCAGAAGAAGACGAACAAATTGCAAATAACAAAGAAGAACAATCGAAATTAACGATGGTATTAGGAGTTGCAGCAGTTGGCGTTTTATCTTTCATATTCGGTAAAGTCATTTTCACAGCAGTTCCTGCACTACTAGCTGAATTAACGAGACCGATTTTCCCTTCTCATACAGGGCAAATCATTGTCGAAAGTGTCATTAAGCTCATGCTATTATTGAGCTATATATACTTTATTTCTTTAACCCCACTTATTAAGCGGGTATTTCAGTACCATGGTGCGGAGCATAAAGTAATTAATGCCTATGAGAATAATCTTCTAATGACTGTAGAAAATGTTCAAAAACAAACTCGCCTTCATTATCGCTGTGGCAGTAGCTTTATTATATTTACAGTCATTATTGGAATGTTTGTTTATTTCCTTGTCCCTACAGATCCACTTTGGGCCAGAGTCGTAAACCGAATTTTATTAATTCCAGTCGTACTCGGCATTTCTTTTGAAGTGTTACAATTTACAAATCGATTACGCGATATTCCAGTATTACGCATACTTGGATATCCCGGACTATGGCTGCAACTATTAACAACGAAAGAACCAACAGATGATCAAGTGGAAGTAGCCATTGCATCGTTTGAAGAATTATTACGTTTAGAAAACAAACAATAATTATTTAAAATTGGTGTTCAACTCCTTTCCTCATCGTTAATATACTAATTTTAATATATGTTTTTAGGAGGTGTCCCTTATGAACGGTCGTTCGTTTACATTCGCTATAGTTATGCTTATTATCGGATTAGCAATATTCGGCCTTGTCTCATCTGTCATTACAAATCCAATGGGTGTATTAAGAAATATCGGGTACATGTTACTTGTTGTCGGTATCTTTTATTTGCTATACAAGATGTTTACAAATTCTAGTGGTTCTGCAAATTCGCAAAGCTCTTATAAGCGTGCAGCGAAACAATCGAACCGCAAACATGGGAAACAAAATGTAGCACCCCTAAGCAATTCTTTATTTAAATCAAACGCTTCTAATGACAAAGGGAAAAAAGGCGCTCCTTCCACTTTGAAGCGAAAAAGAAAACAATCTCATTTAACTGTTATTGAAGGTAAAAAAAACAAAAAGAAAGACCGTGCTTCCTTTTAGGAAATACGGTCTTTTTTTATATTTTGCAGTACTTCTTTCAAACTTTTATCTTTCATACTTTCAATTCGAAGGTGATGATTTTCAAATGGTAAATTCCGTGTCACATCATTAGGTACAACAACGCACTTTAATCCTGCTGCAATCGCTGCTTTTAATCCGTTTAACGAGTCTTCAAATACAACAGCTTCAGACGGATCAATCCCTAAATCTTCTATCGCAATTCGATAAAGTGCTGGATCCGGTTTTACCTTCTCAACATCTTCCCTTGTTTTAATGACTTCAAAATAATCTCGAATTTGTAGCTCTTCCAAAAAAGAAGTAACCCATTCTCTAGATGAACTGGAAGCTAATGCGATTTTCAATCCCATTTCTTTCGCTTCCTCTAAATATTCTTTTACCCCGTCACGAGCTTCTGGTATTTTCATTTTCTCTTTATGTAAAGTTTTCACTTTTTCTTTTAATGCATCCTTGTTAAACTTCTCTTTTAATTGCTCATTTAAATATGCATATAGTACATCATCTGTCGTTCCAATACATTTTGCAAATTCCTCTAAAGGTAACTCCCCACCGTACTCACGAACGGCGTCTCTGAAAGAGTGAAACCATATTGTTTCTGTGTCCACAATTAATCCATCAAAATCAAAAATAATTGCTTTCATAATTTCCCCATCCTTTTCGGTTGAAATAAAAAAGGAAACGACATACGTTCCCCCTTAATTACTTTTCTCTTCATTTGCTTTTTGAACGCCACGAAGTGTTTCCACTCGAATCTCATCTTGTTCAAAATATTGCACTAGATCACCAATACGGTCAATTGCTTCCCAACTTAAATGATGTTCAATTCCTTCTACATCATTGTAAATTTTACTTTCATCCAAACCGATAATACGCATAAATTGCTCTAGCAAGTCATGACGGTATACGAGACGCTCTCCGATTTTTTTACCTTTTGATGTTAATACAAGCCCTCTATATTTTTCATAAATTAGATATTCATCTTTGTCTAATTTTTGCACCATTTTT
The DNA here is from genome assembly GCF_053345335.1 of Bacillus sp. M5A3_1b. Lineage (NCBI taxonomy): Bacteria > Bacillati > Bacillota > Bacilli > Caryophanales > Bacillaceae > Bacillus > Bacillus sp. M5A3_1b. The sequence goes on from NZ_JBKEZY010000001.1 coordinate 503,454, forward strand.
GTTACAGAGGATGGATGTACACTCAGCGCTTCAGCAATATCAGATACGCGGGCATAACCCTTTTCATCAATCAACAAATAAATTTGTTCAATATAATCTTCCATACTAGGGGTAGGCATCGGTTTCCTCCATCCAATTTCATTTTGCTCATTCCGTACGAAGCAATCAATAAAATGATACACCAGAAAGAATAACGTGACAAGTTGAAAACAAGCCTAAATATTTAAAAGAAAAAAGAACTTGCATTCCAATACAAGTTCTTTTCATGTAAAATATTGAATTTCTGCGTTAGGAAAAAAGTGATGAATATATCCTCTAATCGTTTCTTCCAATACTTCCGCATCATCTTTTTTATATACGTATTTCCCGATGCCGTATCGTCCCCATTTATATTTACGCTTTTCTTCATCCATTTCAAGTTTCGTATTCGGATAACGCTCTTGAATGACCTTTTTTGCTGGTTTTGTAAAGCGATGTTGAATTAATTCAAATGTTAAATTCGGTATCGTCAAATCTTTTAGCGCATTGTACAGTCGCTCAAATAGTTCACGGTATCCTTCTTCCCATCCTTCATGCATATAAAGTGGCGCAACTATAAACCCAAGTGGATAACCCGCACCTGCTACTTTACGAGCTGCTTCAATTCGTTCTTCAAAAGGTGATGTCCCCGGCTCAAAATTTTTGATTACATACCGTGAATTAATACTAAATCGAAAACGAGTTTTCCCATTATGTTTTGCATCTAATAAATGATCAACGTGCGAATATTTCGTAACGAAACGTAAACGCCCATGCTCACTTTCTCCAATGAATTCAATCGCCCGCTTTAATGCATGTGTTAAATGATCAATTCCAACAATATCTGATGTACAAGCCGCTTCAAATCGTGTTATTTCAGGTGCTCTTTCATCCATATACTGCTTTGCCTTCTCAAATATTTCATCAAGATTGACATACACGCGAACGTAAGGCTTACTCCCAAGTGTCGTTTGCAAATAGCAATAATGACAATGTCCCATACACCCCGTTGCGAGCGGGATTGCATATTCAGCTGACGGTTTTGACGTATCAAACTTTAATGTTTTCCTCACCCCAACGACAAGTGTTGCCTTTGCATTACGATACTTTTGCAAGTCATTTTCACCTGGCAAATTTCTAATTTGATTATGGGATGTCGTTTCACGAATTTCTAATCCCATCTTCGTAAACTTCTCATACAGCTCTTTTCCAAGCGGATATTCGAGTGCCTTCGGTTCAAAGTAAACGAGTTTTGGCATAAATGGTTTCATATACTTCCCTCCTCTCGTTAGTATGGGAAACACTGAAAATTTAACACGCATTAAAGTTTTCCACTTCAGTAACTTGCGTTGCAAGTTACTGAATGTTATAATTTGGATATCAGCTACCTTGCAACGCAAGTTACCTGAGTAAAAGGTGGTGAAATCATGCACAGCCAAATGTTAAAAGGTGTGCTCGAAGGTTGCATCCTATACATCATTTCACAAGAAGAAGTGTACGGATATGAACTGAGTACAAAATTAAATAAACAAGGATTTACATTCGTAAGCGAAGGAAGCATATATCCGTTATTGTTACGTATGCAAAAAGAAAAATTGATTGAAGGAACATTAAAAGCCTCCTCACTTGGTCCAAAACGTAAATATTATCACGTAACCGAGAAAGGATTAGAACAGCTTGAAGAATTTAAACAAAGCTGGGGAATGGTTTCAACAACGGTGAACAATTTATTACAGGGAGAGTGATGAGGATGAATGCGCAAGACATGATTAAATTGAACAACAAAAAACGCGAACTTCTAACACCTGAAAATGAAGTTGTTTATAGCGATATGTTAGTTTATCTTCGTTTATCTAACGTGCCAGAACAACAAGTAGAAGAACTATTACTAGAAATATTAGACCATCTCATCGAAGCACAAACAGAAAATAAAAATGCTTATGACATTTTTGGTGATGACTTACAATCTTATTGTGATGAACTCATATCGGCTTTGCCGGTTCAAACAATGTTAGAAAAAACTTCTTTAATCGGCTTTGTTATTAGCTTACTTCTCGCTATACAGTTTGGAATGGACACCATTGCTTCTCTTTTCATTTTCTTTTTTGAAAAGAACACCGAAATAATAAGTCCACCTTTTAGTATCCTTGGAACTACTTTGTCGGTTTCAATAATTATACTAGGTATACTATTCATTTTATATTTATTAAAGCATTACTCCTTTGATCAAAAAATAAATTAGAAAAGACGAATTCTATTCGGGCTCGCTTTTGCTACTCCATTTTGCTCAGCTATATTCGTAAATATTTATTTTAGAAAACAACCTTATCTCATTTATCATCTAACTTTTTGGCAAAACGCCTTAATCGCTCTCTTATTTTTTGTTTTATATAAATTACTATACAAAAAATCAAATTTTTAACAGCCTTTCAAAAGGCTGTTTTTCTTCTGTCTAATTTTACAAATTGAAAAATTTCATAAAGAAAATAAGAAAAATGCAAAATAATTAAAGTTAATTGTTGACGTGATGCTTTTATTATCGGTATCATAAATCTTCGTGAGCAATTATTTTTCGTTATACGATTTTTTTATTATTACTGAATTTTTGAGAGGAGAAATTAAATGTCAGTTAAGAAGAAAACGCAAGTACGCACCGGCAAAATGGTACGTGAACTAATGTTAGCAGACGAAGATGTAAATGCTTCGCTAATTATGGTATATAGTGAAAACGGTGTAAACGCAGAAATTAAAATCGAGGGCTTAACGCCAAAATGTAACGAAGAATTATTTTTGAGCGGAAACGTGGATTGGAACAAGAGTGTTATTTATAAAATTGTTGATTTCACTGGGAACGCTGAAGTTGGTAAAGTTACATTAACAGCGATGAATAAAAACAATGTTTCTCTAGAAATTGAACGCGTTATGTGGAGTAAAGAAAATAAAGAAGCTGCTGAGCAAGAAGAAACTGTTGTAGAAGCTACTCCAAAAAAAGAAGTAGTTATAGAAGCCCAAAAAGCAGTTACACCGGCTCCAAAACCTGTTACGCGAGTAGAAACACCTGCAGTACCTAAACCTACTCCGGTACCAACACCGAAGCCAGTAAGTGTAGAAGCAGCTGTGGAATTATCTACTCCAGCACCTGTGAAAAAAGCAGTACCAACTCCAGTTACAAAGCAAGAGACAGCACCGGTCGCGCCTGCAAAACCGAAGCAACCTGCTTTGACTGAAACAAATACAAAACTACAAGAAAATTATGTGAAACTCGTGAAAAAGACAATTGAAGTTTGTCAAGATTACGAGCTTGGCATCGACATAGATGATTCTATTGAAAGCTTAAAAGAAGAACTACAAAGCCAAGGTATTAGCGTTACATTTGACAAAGAAATTATGGACGTTGTCAATCGCCTTCGTTCTTTACAAGATAAAGGAATCAAAGTAGAAAAAGTACTTAATTTACTATAAAAAAATAAGAGGCGGCAATTGCCACCTCTTATTTTTTATAATTCCATTCTTTACTTTCATACTTTTCTTTTGCTAATGTTTGCACTTCATGTAATTGTTCTTCTGTTAATTCATACGGAACAAGCTCTACATCTAATCCTTTTTCAAACCCAACCTCAAACGCTCTAATTAACTGCTCGATTGTAAACGTACGGTCTGTTAATTCATTAATTGCTACCGCTTTAGAAGAGAACATACTCTTCATACGTTCTTTCACACGTTCATTCGGGAATAAAAACAGATCATATAACTCATCTAAATCTATTTCTAATGGAATCGATCCGTGCTGTAAAATAACACCTTTTTGACGTGTTTGCGCACTACCTGCGATTTTTCTTCCTTCTACTACAATTTCATACCAAGACGGCGCATCAAAACATACGCCTGAGCGTGGATTTTTCAAATTTTCACGATCTGCTTCTGTTTTTGGAACTGCATAATACGCTTCTAATCCTAATGCTTTAAAACCATCTAATAAACCTTGCGAAATAACACGATACGCTTCTGTAACTGTTTTTGGCATATTCGGATGATCTTCAGACACAATAACACTGTACGTTAATTCTTTATCATGTAGTACACCCCTGCCGCCTGTTTGACGACGAACGAATCCATATTTCTTTTCGTTAACTACATCCATATTAATATCTTTTTCAACACGCTGGAAATATCCGACTGTTAATGTTGGTACTTCCCATTCGTAAAAACGAATAGTTGGTGGCATTTTCTTTTCACTTTGCCAATTTAATAAACATTCATCTAACGCCATATTAAATGCCGGTGAACATTGACCAGAGTTAATATAACACCATTTTTCTTTTCCCATCCTGCACCTCATATAACCAATTATTTTTCACATTCTCTAGTCTATCAAATTCGACAAAATTTGTGAAAGAATACGAAATTTCTTCTTATATACAAATGAATCTGTTGCATAAATACATACGGGCATTATAATATTGAAAGTAGGATAAGAAAAAAGGGAGCGATAGAATCGTGTCAACAACTTGGATTATTTTATTAGCCGTAATCGTAGCGTTCATCGGTTACACTGTATGGATGTATTTCTATCAGAAAAAATTAATTAAAACACTTTCAGAAGAAGAGTTTCGCGCTGGCTACCGTAAAGCACAGCTTATCGATATTCGCGAAGCAGACGAATATACTGCAGGGCATATTTTAGGCGCACGTAACATTCCGTTATCACAAATTCGCCTTCGTCATAAAGAACTTCGTAAAGATCAACCAGTTTACTTATACTGCCAAAGCGGATTCCGTACTGGTCGTGCGGCTCAATACTTAAAGAAACAAGGCTACAAAGATTTCTACCAATTACAAGGTGGATTCAAAACGTGGACTGGAAAAATTAAAAAGAAATAATAACATATAAAAACTAGCTGAATGATTCAGCTAGTTTTTTCATTTCATATTATTTGCAATGTATAATAAATTTTTCTTAATCACATCTTGATCATTCTCTTGTGCATTACGATACAAGAGCTGATATTCAAGTCCTCCCTCTTTCCATATAAGCGTAGCAAATTCATCTCCTTTCCCGGAGTCATCCTTATTTTTAAAATAAGCGAATGCTCCATTATTCAATTTCATTTGTTCTTGAAATCGCTTCTCTTCCACGAGATCTGGAAAACTATAAGGAAAGTTGGCAACATTTAACTCAATATACTCATTTCTCCCCGGCTCCCGCTGTTTATATTTAATCATTAAGACAGCGTTCTTTTTTCCAAGTCTTCTGACTTCTCCCTTTACATCACTCGTAATGTCATACGGTAAAAACGCCGGAACTTTAAATTTCACTGGAAAATATTTTGGAAGTTCCTTCAGCGGAATTGGATCCGTAACACGATCTATAGTTCCTCCTGTTGTTCCCACAAAGTTCTTTTCTTCTTGCATCGTTTGCTGAAACGAACACGAACTAAGCACGAAACTAGAAAACACGAAACAAATGATTCTTTTTTTCAATTTGTTTCCGCCCTTTCATACCGCTCTCTTAACGAACGAAGCGTTTATATGCTCTTCATATTCGCTTCGCTACGAAACTCCACCTTTGAAAACTTTCCACGTTATTCTCACACATTTTGACAAAACTTCTTTTATAGACGCAAAAAAGACCTCTATCATTCTCACGCCCAAATAAAAAGGTTACGCGAATAAAAAGAAGCCTTATTCATACCATAGTTTGTGAAAAGCTTTTCAGGTCAAGATTTTTTCATTCTTATTATTTTCCCTTTATAATAAGTGGAAGAGGTGATACATATGGCCAATATAAAACAAATTGCAAAAACTGCTGGTGTATCCATATCAACTGTTTCCCGCGTTCTTAATAATCACCCTTACGTAAAAGAAGAAAAGCGTAAGCGTGTTCTAGATGCTGTTGAAGAATTGAACTATGCAAAAAATATAAATGCTATTCATTTAATAAAGGGAAAAACATATACAATCGGGGTTATGCTCCCTTTCATTAATCTTCCATACTTCAGTACCATTATTGAAGGAATCGGAAACGAAGCGTTAGCAGCTGGATATCACATTAATTTATGTCAAACAAATTACGATAGCCTCGAAGAGATTCGTGTTCTTGAAATGATGAAAATGAAACAATTCGATGGAATGATTATTTGCTCTCGAACGAGTTCTTGGGAACAAATTGAACCTTTCGCAAAATTTGCCCCTATTATTTCATGTGAAAAGATAAAGCATCCCCTCATTTCATCCGTCTACGTAGATCACTATGAAGGCTTCCGTCTCGGCACTGCCTATTTACTCAGTAAAGGCCATGAAAAAATCGGAATCTGTTTAGCAAGAAAAACGAGTGCAAATTCTATGGAGCGCGAAAAAGCGTTTGCTGATACACTTCGTAATGAAAGCAAAACGTTACATCCCGAATGGATTTTTCATCAATGCTATACAATGCAGGACGGAGCACAAATACTCCATCGCATTTTAAATATGAAAAATCGTCCAACCGCTATTTTTACAGCGAACGATCAAGTTGCAGCTGGTTTATTAACAGAGGCGCGAAAACATGGCATTCGCGTTCCTGAAGAACTTGCTATCCTTGGATTTGATAATCATGAAATTTCAAAGGCGTTAGAAATTTCCACAATTGAACACCCCGGTCTCGCAATGGGCTCACATGCTTTTTCTTTATTCCATAAACAAATCCAAAGCGAGCAAATTGCCGGGAAGGCAGAAGAGCTTTCATTCCATTTAATTGAGCGAGATACTGTCTAAAAAAAGAGCGTTACCTGTAGCGCTCTTTTTCAGCTCTTCACCTATTGACTTTATATTTTTACTCGCATATAATGAACCTAACGAACGGTAGGTAGGGGATGAAAATGACAGCAAACCGCATTAAAGCTGTAGCACTTTCTCATTTCGCACGCTACGGCTATGAAGGAACTTCATTGGCAAATATTGCTCAAGAAGTTGGGATTAAAAAACCATCGATTTACGCACACTTTAAAGGAAAAGAAGAGCTATATTTTATATGTTTAGAATCTGCTCTTCAAAAAGATTTACAGAGCTTCACAGACGATATCGAAAAATTTTCAAATTCGTCTACTGAAGAATTGCTCTTACAGTTACTAAAGGGCTACGCAAAACGATTTGGTGAAAGTGAAGAATCAATGTTTTGGTTACGAACTTCTTATTTTCCGCCTGATGCATTCCGCGTACAAATTATCGAAAAAGCGAATGCACACATTGAAAACGTCGGAAAACTTTTATTCCCTATATTTAAACAGGCAAACGAGCAAAGTGAGCTGCATAACATTGAAGTAGAAGACGCTCTAGAAGCTTTTCTATGCTTACTAGACGGACTTATGGTTGAACTACTATTCGCAGGTTTAAATCGCTTTGAGACTCGTTTAAACGCCTCTTGGCAAGTATTTTGGCGAGGCCTTTCAAACTGACGGATTGCTCCTTTGCAATGCGTCGTTTTTAAGCCCTTTACCTAACGACTGGTAGGAAGGAGAAATGACATATGGCATGGATTTATGTAATCTTAGCTGGTATTATTGAAATCTTTTGGGTAATTGGACTAAAACACGCGGAGGCACCACTTGAATGGGCTGGTGTTGCGTTATTAATTACAATTAGTTTCGTTTTATTATTTAGAGCTTATAAAGATTTACCTGTCGGCACTGTATACGCCGTCTTCACAGGAATTGGAGCTGGTGGGATCGTTCTTACAGAAATTTTCATCTTCGGAGAACCTTTCTCTATTGTAAAAGTTTTATTAATCGGCTTAATCTTCTTCGGCGTAATTGGTTTAAAACGAGTAACAGAAGAAAAAGAAGCGAAGGAGGCCGCATAAAATGGCTTGGGTATTTTTAATTCTAGCTGGTATTTGTGAAATTATTGGTGTACTCTTTATGAAAGTAGCCACTGAAAAGAAAGGCTGGGCACCAAAAGTTATTTTGATCGCTAACTTCGGCGTAAGCTTCTTCTTCTTATCCCTTGCGATGAACACGTTACCGATGGGAACTGCTTACGCGATTTGGACTGGAATCGGAACTGCCGGAAGCGCGCTTCTAGGCATTCTTATTTTCCGCGAATCAGCGGATTGGCGTCGTCTTGCCTTCTTAAGTTGCATTCTATGCGGCGCTGTTGGCTTAAAACTATTAAGCTAACGTGAGGTGAATGTCATGTGGAAAGAAAAAGGGAAGCAACTGTTAGCATGGATTACGCTTGGGACTGTCATTCTACTGCAAATTAGTTTTCATATAATAGAATGGTTGTTTCATAAAATAGTATCCATTATCACATTCCTTCCTAACATGACACTTGAAATGATATCAATTGTTTGGTCCATCATTGCCTCCATTGCAATCGTCATTATATGGAGTATCGCCAAGCTATGGAATAAATTATTTAAAAAGGACAGTTACTCTGAAAAAGAGTAACTGTCCTTTTTTATATTCATTCAGACTTTCTGTAGAAGTTTGATACGATAAGACAAAGTAGACCAACTATGACAATACTTATACCAATTCCTTTATGTAAATTAGGAAATGGTGATGGTATATCTGAGTAAAAATTTGCTAATATGAGACCGATTGAAAATAGAAATATCCCTATTCTATATAACCATTTTCTTTTATTCATCATTCTCCCCCTAACATTTTTCATACACTCCTTTCTTTTGGACATACTACCTAAAAAAGGAGTGGATAATATGCAAAATTCTATACATAAGCAGATCCTATTTTTATTTTTCCTCTTTCTCATTCTCGTTATCATTTTCAGCTTTATATTACATACTCCAAAAGATGTTGTACCAAACAGCCTCTCTGTTTATAAACTCTTACTTTCATATTGTCGTTATTGAAGAAGGTGCCTTATATAAGGCACCTTTTAAAATTCTCTCTTCTCATACAACTTCACTGAAACGAAGACAGATACTATGAACATGCATATTGAACTAACAAATAACACACTGTTATATAGTTGAATTTGTTCTAGGTTGATTCCAAAGAAAATAGAAGAAATAGCCATAGGTGCTATTAGTATAAAAATCGCAATAAAAATAGTTTTTTTATATGCTAACCAAAACGATATTGGTAAAACAAAGCTTAAATACATTAAAATAAAGCTAATACTAGCAACCATTGTCGTTTCAATAAATCCAAATAGGTTAACCCCATTCTTCATTCCCATCGTGAAACAACCGACCGTTACGCTTATAAAAAGAATAATAATTGCTACTATATATTTCGCATACACAATTTGTTTTCTCAATATTGGTAAACTATTTACTATAACTTCACTCTCATTTTTACTATCTGCTTCAAATGTTTTTACTGTTGCCCCAATTGTAAAAATTACTGACATAATTATGAACAGATTTTCCGTATCTGTTACGGCCATATAAAAGAAAACAGGATACAGTATGTACCAAATTAAAAATTTCCATTGCACGATAAAGTCTTTTATTATAAGTTGCTTCACAATTGCTCCCTCCTTATAAATCACGTTCATTGTACAAATGAATTGAGAAAAACATAGACATAACATATAAAAGAAGGAGTCCTGCTATAAAACAAATATTTACGACTAGACTCATGTTCCAAGCATTCTCTACATCTAACCATACGTTACTTACAATCAATCCACTTAAATACCCAAATGCAATTCCGATGAAAGGAGCAATTTGTTTTGCACTACTATATCCTACTGAAAATTCGATTGGGAGTACAATCATGCTATAAACCAATCCTCCCGTTATTCCGCCAAGAATCTCTCCCCATAGCATAAATACAGTTATATGTTCATTTTGTAACTGAATTAAACCAACTACAAGTGAGAAAATCCCACCTAAAACAACTAAAATACTTACAAATATGTATTTTCCTATGACAATATCTTTACGGTCAAACGGTAAACTATTTACTATCAGTTCACTTTTATTTTTCCCCTCATAACTCATTGACAGTATCATGCCAAGAGCAGGTACAAACATGCTAAACGTCATCAAAAAACTATCACTACGAAAATCAACAATGAGCAGAAACAAGAAACATATAAGATAAACAAACCCTAACTTTCTTTGCATCATCATATCTTTTAAAACTAATTGCTTGATCACGTATTACACCTCCTAATATGAAAATGTCCCTTCTATAACTCTGCCTCCTGAAACATTTTCATTGAGAGGTACATTGATATGAATATACTCACTAATACTCCAATACCAAGAACACCCATTGCTTGTGTAGCCTCTTGAGAGTGAAGTACTTTTAACATAATTGTTTTATCACCAAAAATATTGCACATAAGACCAATCATACCCATTAAAGGAAAAAGCATAATCAAATTCAAGACAGTAATAACTTTATATCCCCCAATGTAATTAGTCGGTATCGTTACTACACAATAAATCAAAGTTGCTACTATTGCTGAAAATATAGCATATCCAGGAATAACTATATCTCTGTTCAACAAAATATTTCCTAGTATTACGACTATAGAAGTTATGCTCAAACCGGCTATAATAAATAATGCGCTTGAAATATATTTAGCTATAACTATCTCCTTTCTCATTATAGGCAAACTCACTAATACTTTTTCTGTTTTACTTTTCTCGTCATAATAAAAAGAAATATATATAATCGTACTACATGTTATAAATAATCCTATTGCAATCCCCATCGGTTCTACGGAATTTCTAAAAACAGATAAAATAGGTATTAAAAAATAGAAAGGAAACATCTTCTTCTGTAAGACAAACTCCTTCAAAATCAACTGTTGCATATGAATTCTCCTCTCTATAAATCACGCGTTTCATAAATTTTAATTGTAAGAAGCATAGAAGCGATATAAATACTAACTAATGTAATAATTCCAACTATAAACACACCAACATGCATAGGATTCATAATCCACTCAATGAACGAAGGTGCTGTTTCATTCAGCCCATCACTAATAAACATCCAAAAAATTACACCCACTCCCATTGATGCTGCCGATACTATACTTCTTACTACCTTCGATTTTGTACCGTAATAACTAGGGAAAAGTATCACAACAAAAAACAAGGCGTAAATAGCTCCATTTATTACTTCATACCATGGAATTTCAATGTATAGATTAGGATGATAGGCACCGATATCACCAATGACCACAATGCCTCTTATAAGAAAAACAACTAACATCGTAGAGAGCATGCCACCTACAATGAATATTGCACAGGAAATATATCTAGCAATGACGATATCCTTTCGACTTACCGGTAAACTATTTATAACAATGTCACTTTTATTCCTTTCATCCATAAAGATTAACGTCATAACCGAGGAAAGTGTTATAAATAGACAACTCATCGGAAATAACCCTTCACCACTTGGGTCTAACATAAATAACACAAGGGGCATAACAAAATTCACTAACCACGTTACCCGAAAAAAGAACAAATCTTTATATATGAGCTGACGCATAGGCACCTCTCCCTTTCGCGGTGTAAACGATAATATCATCTAATGTAGGCTTTTCTATTACAACCTCATTTCCAAACCAGTCGATAATTGCTTGTTTATCCTTCGCTAGACCTTCGAAACCAAATTTATTTTTTCGTAATCCAACAAATAGTTCTTTTCCTTCTCGGTCTAATAAATCATTACTTCCTTTTACGATTACGTAGTTCTCCATTAAGTCTTCTTTTTCACCAGTAAATATAATTTCGCCATCGTTGATAAACGTAATATAATCTGCGATGCGCTCTAAATCTGTTGTAATGTGCGTTGAGAATAATACGGATACTTCATCTTCCATTACAATTTCTTGCAAAATATCAAGTAATTCACTTCGAACAACTGGATCTAATCCTGCTGTCGGTTCATCCATAATGATAAACTCTGCGTGATGTGAAAGTGCGATAGCAATCGCAAATTTCATTTTCATCCCTTTTGATAGTTCTTTAATTTTTTTATACTTCGGAACTTGCAGTCTATGCATATACGATTGATACTGCTCTTCGTCCCACTTTTTATATAACGGTGCAATAATACGTTTCATTTGTTCACACGTTAAATCTTCGTAATAATGATTTTCATCATATACAAAACCAATATTTTGTTTTATCTCCTTTTCAGCTTTCTTATTGTCCTTGCCAAAAATTTTTATATCGCCGCTATCTTTTCGAATTAAGTTCATAATCATTTTAATCGTCGTACTTTTCCCTGCGCCATTCGGTCCGACAAATCCCATAATATATCCGCGTGGCAGTGTAAAACTTATATTTTTCACTGCAAAATCTTGATAACTTTTACAAACATTTTTTAGCTCTAACATCTCTTATTCCCCCTCATATAAACACGCAATCATCTGCTGTAAATCTTCAAGTGAAAGCTGCAACGCTTTACTTTCATTTACAATCTCTTCCGCTTTACTTTCCAATAGACGCAGCCTTTGTTCTTTTAGCAGTTCATTATTTTTACGTGAAACATAAGTCCCCTTCCCAGCAACAGTTTCTATATATCCTTCTTTTTCAAGCTCCTCGTACGCACGCTTCGTTGTAATTACACTAATTTGTAATTCCTTCGCTAAGCTACGAATAGACGGTAATTGGTCTCCACCCTTTAAACCACCATTTAAAATAAGCTGGCTTAATTGTTTTCTTATTTGTACATAAATAGGGTCTTGGGAAGAATTCGAAATAATAATATTCATGTTTTCCTCCAGTGTGTATATACTGTGTATACCTTATATATACAGTATATACACACCATCCTATTTTTGGCAAGAAAAAAAGACCAACATTTTCCTGTTGGTCTTTCGTATATGTATCACTTTTCAAAGCGATCTAACATCTCATCTCTCATTCCGAAACTCACTACCGCAATTCCTACATACATAAACAGAAGGAACGCTGGATGAACTGTGTTGTACCAAGTGCTATCAACAATTAAATAAATCGTTAATGCTACAACAAGAACAAACGCTAAGATAAACATATAAAAGTGTCTTGTACTACCCATAATAAACTCCTCTCTTCTCTCGTCACCATTCAACAGTATATTGTATCGAATAATTCGATATGACTCAAGGTTAACTTTCTGTTATGTAATCAAGTTCCACCTTTACAATGTCCTCACATGCTATTGAAATGATTGTTCCTTGCTTATCAATTGCAGTCACTTCTCTATTATCCATTACACGATGTGCTACTCTGTCTAATACTTTTCCTTGATCTCGATAACAAAATTCTTTTACATCTTTAATCGTTTTTCCGTTTTCTAAATGGTATATCATTCTATAACACCGATATCCCACATTTTCACCCCCAACTTGCTCGTTTTTTCACATATACATAAAAATGAGTCATTCCTATCTCATTGCATCTTCTTAATTTCAATAAAATTCTAACAAAAATAAATACTTTTATCAAACCGACTTTTTCAACAAAATCACCTATGAAACTACTTCTTTACACCATTATGAAACAAAAAATATAAAATTTTAACATTTTCTTCACTAGTTCTGCATAAAGTGAAACTTTAATCAGCCCACAAATCGTGGGACAAATTCTCCATACAAAAAAAGAACCCGCATATAGCGAGTTCTTCCTTTGTTATGCTAATCAAACTTGTACAGGAGCTAGCTTTTCATAACGTAAAACTGGTTTACGAGCAGCCAATGTTTCATCCAAACGTTTAATTACCGTTGTATGTGGCGCTTCTTGTACAACTTCTGGATTTTCTTCTACTTCTTTAGCTATTTGAATCATCTTATCAATGAAACCATCTAATGTTTCTTTTGATTCTGTTTCTGTCGGCTCAATCATAATACATTCTTCCACATTTAATGGGAAGTAAATTGTCGGTGGATGGTAACCGAAATCAAGCAGGCGTTTTGCGATATCTAATGTACGTACACCAAGTTTCTTTTGGCGACGACCTGATAATACAAACTCATGCTTACAATGTCTATCGAACGGAAGATCATAGAATGGTGCTAATCTTCTCATCATATAGTTCGCATTTAATACAGCATACTCCGTTACTGCACGTAGTCCATCTGGACCCATAGAACGAATGTATGTGTATGCACGAACGTTAATTCCGAAGTTACCATAGAATGGTTTTACGCGTCCAATTGCTTCTGGACGATCATAGTTAAAGTGATAGCCATTTTCCGTTTTCTCTAAAATTGGTTTTGGTAAGTACGGAATTAAATCAGCTTTCACACCTACTGGACCCGAACCTGGGCCACCGCCGCCGTGAGGACCTGTAAATGTTTTATGAAGGTTTAAATGCACAACGTCAAATCCCATATCTCCTGGGCGCGCTTGGCTTAATACCGCATTTAAGTTTGCACCATCATAGTATAATTTACCGCCTGCGTTATGGACGATTTCTGCCATTTCTAAAATATTTTCTTCGAATAGACCTAATGTATTAGGATTTGTTAACATAAGTGCTGCTGTTTCTTCGTTTACAACACGTTTTAAATCTTCTAAGTCAACAAGACCATGTTCATTTGATTTTACTGTAATTGTTTCAAAACCAGCTACAGTTGCAGATGCTGGATTCGTTCCGTGAGCAGAGTCAGGAACAATTACTTTCGTACGGTTAAAGTCACCATTTGCTTCATGGTATGCACGAATTAACATTAAACCTGTCCATTCTCCGTGTGCACCCGCTGCTGGTTGCAATGTAACAGTATCCATACCTGTAATCTCAATTAAGTGCTCTTGTAAGTCGTACATTAATTCCATTGCACCTTGTACTGTCTTTTCATCTTGTAATGGATGAATATTTGCAAATCCTGCGAAACGAGCTACATTCTCATTAATTTTCGGATTATATTTCATCGTACAAGATCCAAGTGGATAGAATCCAGAATCTACACCGTGGTTACGGTTTGAAAGTGCTGTATAGTGGCGCATAATGTCAAGTTCAGATACTTCTGGTAGCTCTGCATCTTCTACTCGAATATAATCGCTCTCAAACACATCTTCTAGTTTCACTTCTTCTACATCTAATTTTGGTAGGCTATATCCTATGCGTCCTTCTTTACTCACTTCAAAGATAAGTGCTTGGTCTTGGTTCTTCATTGGATAGCCCCCATTTCGTTTACAAGTGTGTCAATTTCCTCTTTTGTACGAAGCTCAGTTACTGCTACAAGCATATGGTTCTCATGCTCTTTATAATCACGGCCTAGGTCGTAACCGCCGATAATATTCTTTTGTAATAATGCATCGTTTACTTCTTTCACTGGACGCTTGCAATCTACAACAAACTCATTGAAGAATGGTCCAGCAAATGTTACAGTGAAGCCTTTCGCTTCAAATTGACGTTTTGCATATTGTGCTTTAGAAATGTTTTGACGTGCCATTTCTTTCACACCTTGTTTACCAAGTGCCGTCATTGCAACTGATGCTGCTAATGCATTTAACGCTTGGTTTGAACAAATGTTAGACGTCGCTTTATCACGGCGAATATGCTGTTCACGTGCTTGTAACGTTAATACAAATCCACGTTTACCATCTGAATCTACAGTTTGTCCAACAAGACGTCCTGGAATTTTACGCATAAATGCTTTCGTTGTTGCAAAGTAACCACAGTGTGGTCCACCAAACTGCGTTGGAATACCAAATGGTTGTGCATCACCGATTACAACATCAGCACCAAACTTTCCTGGTGGTGTTAATGCGCCTAATGATAATGGATTTGAAGAAACGATAAATAATGATTTTTGTTGATGAACGATTTTTTCAATATCAGCTAATTTTTCAACTTGCCCGAAGAAATTTGGATATTGAACGATTACACAAGCAACTGTATCATCTACTTCACTTTGTAATACGTCTAAATCTGTTACACCATCTTTATGATTAATTTCAACAACTTCAAGATGTTGACCTTTTGCATACGTTTCAAGTACTGCTCTTGATTCTGGATGAACTGCACTAGATACAAGAATTTTCTTTTTGCGAGTATGGCCAGCTGCTAGCATTGCCGCTTCAGCTAAAGCTGTACCTCCGTCGTACATAGAAGAGTTTGCTACATCCATTCCTGTTAATTCACAAATCATTGTTTGGAATTCAAAGATCGCTTGTAATTCCCCTTGTGAAATTTCTGGTTGGTATGGCGTGTAAGCTGTATAAAATTCTGAGCGAGAGATAACGTGATCTACAATTACTGGAGCGTAATGATCGTATACACCTGCTCCTAAGAAAGAAGCGTATTCTTTTAAGTTAGCATTTTTACTAGCCATTTGAGTTAACTCTTTTAAAAGCTCTGGCTCTGATTTTGCTTCTTTAATTTTTAAATCCCCTTTAAAACGAACACTCTCTGGAATATCAGAGAATAACTCATCGACCGTTTGAACGCCGATCGTTTGTAACATTTCTTTTTTGTCTTCTTCTGTCATTGGAAGATAACGATGCAACATGAAATCTACCCCTCTCCCCGTTACTTTGAACGTTTATAAAATGGTGTTGGAACAACTACTGCTTTGACGCGTTTATTACGAATTTCAATTTCTACTTCTGTATCAACTGCTGCGTATTTTACATCAATTAGTGCTAAACCAATGCTTTTCTTTAACGTTGGAGATTGTGTACCACTCGTTACTTCCCCGATTTTTTCTTCTCCAATAAATACAGGGTAATGTGTACGAGGAATTCCACGTTCGATTACTTCGATGCCGACTAATTTACGAGGCGCACCGTTTTCTTTTTGCTCTTTTAACGTTTCTTTTCCAAAGAAGTCTGCTTCTTTATTTGGTTTTACCGCAAAGCCGATGCCAGCTTCAATCGGTGTAATATCTTTTGATAATTCTTGACCATAAAGTGGTAATGTTGCTTCGAAGCGAAGTGTATCTCGAGCACCTAAACCACATGCTTTTAAGCCTTCTTCTGCTCCAACTTCAAGAAGTTTCTCCCAAAGTTTTGCAGCATCTTCACTCTTACAGTAAATTTCAAATCCATCTTCACCTGTGTAACCTGTACGAGATACAAGTGCTGGAATTCCATCTACAAGAATATCGTTTTTAAATTTAAAGAACTTAATTTCTTTCAAATCTTCTGACACAACTTTTTGTAAAATGCCTTCTGCTTTTGGACCTTGAATTGCAAGCTGTGCAACTTCACTAGAAACATTGACTACTGTTGCATCGCCAATTACATGGCTAGCTAACCATTCGTAATCTTTCTCGATATTTGATGCATTGATTACTAATAAATAGTCTTCTTCACCACGTTTGTAGATTAATAAATCATCTACTGTACCACCATTTTCGTAGCACATAGCTGTATATTGTGCGCCTCCTACCTTTAAGGTAGAAACGTCATTTGTAACAACACGTTGTAAAAATGCTAAACTATCTACACCTTTTACCTCAACTTCTCCCATATGAGACACATCGAACAAACCTGCAGCCGTACGTACAGCTTCATGTTCTTCTTTAATGCTTGAAAATTGAACTGGTAATTCCCAACCACCGAAGTCGATTGTTTTTCCACCATACTTCGCGTATACATCAAATAACGGTGTACGTTGTAATGTAATCATGCTCTCTCCCCCTTATGCTTTGACAAATCAATAAAAGTTGCTCGCCATATCTAAACATTTTCACTCTGAAAAGATAGGATATACGGAATCTCATTATATTTTTTTATGAAAGCGTAAATAAAAAATCACTTTCTTGGATAAAATACGAAAGATTCCACACATTTCACACCATTATCCTAACATTATTCGCTATATTTCATCAATATTCTAGCATAAAAAATAATTTAGAATTTTTCATTCTTAATCTTATTAAATACAATTTTCAAAATTTAGCCCTTTATCTTTTCCTATTCTTTAACTTTCAGCAAGTGTAATAGAGCCTTATTACAAGGCTTATATAATAAAGATTTTTTTAATAATTACTTTAGTTTATAAAAGGTGGGAGAGTCGTAATGAATGTCGATATTTCCGTAGATCGAACGTGGCAAAACAATTTTTTAAATAGAATTAACGAAGATGGTCCTTGGACAAACTGGGATTTATATCATTTAGCTTATAAAACAGAAAAATCGTTACTTGTTCCTACTTTCGATGGATTACAAGCACCGAAGCATTTATCTCATTTCACACCACTTCCTCATCAATTAGAAGTCGCTCAAAATGTCATTGAACAAATGAATGGTAAAGCGATACTAGCAGATGAAGTGGGACTTGGGAAAACGATTGAAGCTGGGCTTATTTTAAAAGAATATATGGTCCGCGGTCTTGTGAAAAAAGTACTTATACTCGTCCCTGCCTCTCTCGTATCACAATGGGCATACGAATTAAATACAAAGTTTTTTATTCCAGCTGTAGCCCAAAAGAAAAGCTACTCGTGGGAACAAGCCGATGTGATTGTATCATCAATTGATACTGCAAAACGTTCACCGCATCGCGATATCGTTTTGAACCTAGAATATGACCTTATTATTATCGATGAAGCACATAAACTTAAAAATAATAAAACAAAAAACTATGAATTTGCACAACGATTAAAAAAGAAATTTTGTTTATTATTAACCGCTACGCCTGTTCAAAATAAGATCGATGAAATTTTTAACCTTGTATCTTTATTAAAGCCAGGACATTTAGGCAATCAATCCAACTTTGAAGAATATTACGCTTCAAAAAATCGTTCCGCCGAATCTGATGAAGATTTAAAAGCTCTTATTAACAAAGTGATGGTCCGAAATCGACGTCATAATACCGGAATTGATTGGCCAAAAAGACATGTACGTACAATTTTTGTTGAGTTTAATGAAGAAGAGCAAGCTTTGTATAATGGTATTGAAAATTGGCGAGGACAAGATGCCTTCACATCTGCTTTCTCATCGTTAACTTTAAAACGGGAAGCGTGTAGTAGTCGTGAAGCTGTTTACTACTCATTAAAAAAACATGTGGAAAAAAGGCAGAAAGAAAATGAGCATTACATAAAGGACCCACATATTGATGTGCTAATGGACAAAATTAATCATATTCCTTTCAACTCAAAAGCGAATAAAGCTCTTGAGCTTATAAAAGAAATTGACGATAAAGTCATTATCTTCACTGAATATAGAGCTTCACAAATGTATTTACAATGGTTTTTACAACAACACGGTATTTCTTCCGTTCCATTCCGCGGCGGGTTTAAACGCGGGAAGAAAGATTGGATGAAGGAGCTTTTCCAAAACCACGCACAAGTATTAATTGCAACGGAAGCTGGTGGCGAAGGGATTAACTTACAGTTTTGTAGCCATATGATCAATTATGACTTGCCATGGAATCCAATGCGTCTTGAACAAAGAATCGGACGTATTCACCGTCTTGGTCAAAAGAATGATGTTCATATTTATAACTTAGCTACAAAACATACTGTTGAAGAACATATTTTGAAACTGTTATATGAAAAAATCAATTTATTTGAGCGTGTTATCGGCGAGCTTGATGAAATTTTAACGAGAATTAATATGAAAAACATCGACGCGCACATTCAAGAAATATTTGCGCAATCAAAAAGCGAAGGAGAAATCCGAATTAAGATGGAAAACTTAACATCTATTATCGACTTTGCGAAACGAAATGAAGCTGAGGTGCAAGGCTATGCAGCAACATGAAATTCATAATTACTTATACAATTTTTTTGAGGCGAATAACTGTGAAATTTTAGAACGTTCTCCTCATTTATTAGATGTGCAGTTAACAATTGAGATGGATAAATTATTAATGAATCGCCCTTTTTATTGGCACTATCTTGAGAAAACAGGAGGCGTACCGAATCCGATGCGCCTTACTCTTGTTACGAATCCAGAAAATGAAGAAAGCGATGGTGAACTGATTCACTACGGTTCCCCACGCCTTCATCAAATTTTCCAAACGACAAAAGAATTAGGCTCTTACATACGTTTATATGAGGAAGTACGGCATAGCGGAGCGACACATACACCGCTCCATCCGTGGCTCGGTGTAAATATTAAAGTTTCCTATCAATGTGATCGAAAAAAGGACATCCTTCACTCGATTGGTATTCATCTCATTTCTGGCACAATGATTGCAAACTTTCATGAAACATTAACGAAAATTAAACTTACACCGAAAATACCTGACTTTTGTTTTACGCTCTCACCCATCATTAAACCGCAAAGCGGTTTACAACGTATAGAGGACGCTTTAAAAAATATTATTGCAGAAGATGACCATACGTGGGCGAAAGAAGCAAGAGTGCGCTGGAATCATGATTTAGACCTTTTAAATCGTTTTTATGAAGAAAGTGATGAACTTCCCGAAAGCTATGAAATTGAAAAACAAGCACTACAAGAACAATACGAGCCACGTATTACAGTGCAAATTATTAACGGTGGACTTTTTTATGTTACCGCAAATCATTTTCTATCTTAAAAAGCCCCTTCTGTTTTAGAAGGAGCTTTTTTTGAGTTATCCTCTATCGCCATTACGCTCTTGTTGTTTTTGCTTTGCCATACGTTTTTGATGCGCACGATCCTTTGCGCTCACATGATTAGCATCAGTTGGAAGATTTTCTTTTGAACGACCAATTCCATTGCTCATCTTTATCACTCCTTTTTATATCTTTCAAAATACATCCTTATTTTCAGCTAGAGATACAATCCTTATACAAAAAAGTAAGAGCAGCCATTGGCTACTCTTACTCACTCACATATTTTTGAAACATATCATGGATGCCTTTATTTACAAGGTTCGAGATCTGCTCGTCAGATTTATTCGGATAACGATCACGCAATCTGATAGATGCCTTCACCATTAAATTTTCTAATACAGAACGGCCACCTTCTCCATAAATAATTTCAGCATACTTAACAAGCCTTCCATCCTCTACTGTTGCTGGATTATGATTGAAGAAAAATTTACTCATTGTCTCCACCTCTCTATTTTGATAACGTTTACATTTATATAGATTATTTATGTTATTTATTTCACAATATTTTATGCATGTATATTTAATTAGTTTCATTATAAAGCAACATATCGATAGTAAATATGTGATTTTCCGTCCATTTTGTGAACAAACCAAAAAATGAAAGCGTTTCCTTTATTATATACTAAAAAAACTTACTACGCTAGGGGCAATTTTTTTAATCTACTAATCCCTCAAAAATTAATATATTTTTTCTTTTCCTATTAAACTTTATACAATTTTCAGAAATTATATTATAAAATATATGTATGACTTAAGGAGGATTTATATGAATCAAAATAAAAAAGCTATATTAGATCTTGTCTTTTATCTCGTAATCCCATTCCTCATTTGGAAATTTGCAAAACCTTATATCGATCCTTATTACGCGATGTTACTTTCCTCTGTTCCGGGGATTATTTATACACTGTATACCTTTAAAAAAGAAAAACAGTTTAACGTAACAGGATTCTTTATTTTAATTACACTCATTTCTAATACAACAGTAGACCTATTATCTGGATCAGCTGAACGAATGTTGTGGAACGATGCGTATTATCACATCGTACTCGGTATTATCGTCATATGTACCATTTTTACAAAAAAACCACTTATGTTATATTTCGCAGCAGACATTGCCGCATTGCAAGGCCATGACCGTGATAAAAGTCGTGAACTGTATCGTGATAGTCGGATCTATCCAGCACTACAATATTTAACGCTATTTTTCGGGCTACAATTTATATTAAAAAGCTTCTTAAAAATTTATTTCATCTCTGTTTTCGGTGTAGATGGCTATGGTGAAATGAGAGCGATTATGACCGCTGTTGGGTGGGGCATTTCCATTTGTATCGGAATAGGATTCGTATGGGTTAACAATAAAATACATGCCGTTACAGAAGAAAAAGAATCTGTACAGTAAATAAAAAATCCCCTAGTAGTATGATGCTACTAGGGGATTTTCATTTTGCTACACATATTACGAAATCGTTAACTTGATTTTTTTCTTTTATCTTTTACGTTTCGATAAAACAAAGCAGCACTAAGCGGCATAACACCAAACCATTTATTCATAAATGGCTCTTTTTCAGCACGACGTTGTTCTTTCTTTTGTTTACGATCTTCTTTTGGAGCATCCATATACGACACAAACTGCTGCGTCACAAAGCGAACATAATCATTAGTAGACATATTATCATCACCTCTACTTGATTAGTATGTCCACTTTTTTATTCATTAATCTTTTCTTTTAACTCATTCATAATCTGTTTTACCGATTTATTCGTCGTATCAATATGTATATGAGCCTCTTCATAATGAGCTCGGCGCGATTCAAATTTTGCCACAAATGCCTCTATATCTTTCTTCTGAAATAGTGGACGTGTCGTATCTTCACGAAGCCTTTCTGCAATTACATGTGGATCACAATATAAATACACGACAGTTCCATTTTCCTTCATCCAATTTCGGTTTTCCTCTCGCTCGATGATTCCACCACCAGTTGTAATAATTACATTACAACTCGGTAGTGAACGTAACATTTCACTTTCATATTCCCGAAAAGCGATTTCGCCTTCTTCGGCAAAAATATCACGAATTGCCTTCTCCTGCTTCTCTTCAATTTTTTGATCTGTATCGACAACATCCATATGAAGTTCTTTACTTAATGCTTTTCCAATTGTTGTTTTCCCTGCTCCCATATAACCGGTTATGTATATAGATTTCATGTTCGTTCCTCTCAATCATTCGTTATTATTTGTTATTATAACGAATGATTCTATTATTTAATAAAAAAACGTTTTGTTCTTCTTATACAATGAAGAACAAAACGTCTCATACACGCTTTTACTTATAAGCGCCTCTTCTCACCCACTGCGTTGCAATCCATTTTTCACCTTTCGTTACAGGTGCCCCTCCATGTAACGTCAGCTCATTTAATGATTGGTCTTGATAAAAATACTCAAAGTATACTGCCATTCCCTTTCTAGGGTGTACAGAAAGATTTAATTTCGGAAAGAACGTTTCTCCGCCTTCTTCTACATCATTTAAATACATGACAAGCGTACTAATACGATTATTAGCAGCTGATCTACTATGTTCTGCAAAATAATCATAATGCGCTTTATACTGTTGATCCACTTCATAATTTAAAATGTGCAATCCTTCTCCATGCGACACAGGAACATTCATGATAGATGAAATTCGTTTTTCAATCTTCGCAGTAAGTTCATTATCGTCCAAAAATGCACCACTACTCGTTCGAATATCATTTACATCACGTGATGAACCAACTTTAGAACGCTTTATTTTACTTTTAGACAATTCAATCAATTCTCCGCATTCTTCATCACTTAATACATTTCCTAACACGACAATAAGAGGTTCTTCGAATTTTGAAATAATGTGTATTTCCCTATCTTCTGTCATAATTGCATTTCCTTTATGATCAAAAATAGTTTGTTCCTTATTTTCACCTATTTGATTGTTATTTATCATTTCCCTATTCTCCCTAAAAAAATATGTTTGGATAGCTTGAATATATCATATTCTTTCTACCTTTCTCTTTTTTGAGAAAATTTAAACTTTCAATTGTTTTATTTATCCATTTCCTTTTAAAAAACAACCTATTACAAAATGAGAAATTATGGTTTTAGTCCGTATATTTCACAGACTATCCTTCTATCCAATCGAATATTTTTTCATCCTTTTTTCTATACCGAAAACTTACTTTATACAAAATTTCCTGTTTAATTTTGCACTGCAACGAAACGAGTATATCATCGTTTTCAAAGACGTAATTTCCACTTGCTTCGCCTTTTTCATATTGAAAGAAAAAAGTATCTTCCTTTTCTTTTTGCTGTAAGTCTTTTTTTATATTTGTAATTGATCGATTTAGTAGTTCTTCCAGTACAAACTTTTGCTCTATTTCAATATAAAATTTTTTATCTATAAGCAACATATTCGTTTCGTATACAAAGAACGAAGTTAATAATACAAGAAAAATGATTGTTCCTGGCATCGTAAATCCAGCTTGTTTTCTCATGTATTTATTTCCATTTCGCTATAACTGACAGCTACACCTTCATATATTTTCCCACTCATATCTTTCACATTTATAAAGAGCAAATGAGGTGTTACTTCATACGAAACCATTTCAACATTTTGTAATATAACTTCTCTTCCGCGCATATTCACTTTTCTTATAAGATGATTATTCAATTTTTCATACGTCACTTCATCTCCAGTACGAAGACGGAAGCGCAAAAGATTATCTTTATTTTCAGGGACTATTTTTTCTACAAAAGATACTTCACGAAACTCTAACTGTACTTGTCCTATAAACACATCCCATTCCCAATTATTTAATCCTTTCGATTGTTTGTTTTCTATTCCGATAAAGTTTAAACGTGGCAAGAGTAAAAAGAACAGTGATAACAGAAAAAAACATACTATCATTTCTATTAATGTAAATCCAACTTCTAATTTGTTTTTTCTCCTGCATAAAAGCATTGTTCCATCATTCTTCCTTTCACATCTTTCCACATAGCACAAACTTCATTTCCTCCCCAATATGTGTAATATACATTTCCATTTATGACTTTTTCTTTCTGTTGTTTCGCCTCATTTTCATACATATATAAAGCTGCTTCCCTTTTTAATAATACAAATGCATTATAACGCATCTGTATATTCTTTCGTTCTTGCATAATTAATACTGTTTGCGGAAGTAGTAAAGATACCGCCATCATTACTATACTTAATGCTACAAGCATCTCAGCCATCACTGACCCTTTTTGACATTTCACGATACGTAAATCTCCCTCTTCCAAGCTGAAATACAACCTCATATTTATAACTTCGATACGAAAGTAAAATTGTACCACCTCTATTAATATTTCCACTCGGATTATATGTCATCGGATTGGGAAAAGTATTCAAATCAATTTGTATATCGCTATCATATTCTCTTTTAATGATAGCAAGATTCGTACTCGATTCCCCTATATAGTACATATGTCTATCTTTATACCATCGTAATGTATAATGTTTTTGACGGTTTATCGCTAATTGTTGCATATACAAAATATCATTTGAAAACTGCCTCAAAAATTGTTCGATTTTCCGTTTTTCATATAACGAATGTACATTGTAATACATGACCATACTTAGCACAGAAATTGCAAAGAGGACGAGTAGCATTTCTAAAAGAGTAAAACCTTTTTGTTTCACAGTTTCCCAGTTGTTACTGTGCCATCATTTGAAATATGAATGGATTCACCATTCGGACACTTATCAGATGTAATATATTTTTCATCCCTTAGCTCTTTTAGCGAAGGAATTTTATTATGTTGTAATTGGTATACTTGTATTTGCGCTTCTATAGATTTCACATAGGCTTTACATCCTTTTCCTTCGACGGATGAACGCTGTGTAACTACATTCGGAATAATTAATAGTAATAGTACAGTTATTACGACCATAACTAATAACATTTCTAAAAGGGTAAATCCCTCCTCATTTTGCATGTAAATGCCTCCTAAATAGAATTCATCATTTGAAACATTGGCATAATCATCGCTAAATACATAAGAACGACTATTCCTCCAATACACGTAAATAAAATTGGTTGAATGATCACTAACATACGTTTAACTTTTTGCTCCATCTTCTCCATGATAAGATCGCTATAGTCACCTAATTCAATTGCCAAATTACCATTTGCTTGTCCATGCGTAATAATATAAGATAGCTCTTCCTCGTAATATCCACTTTTTGCAATAATAGCTTGCAACGGTTCTCCCGCAATTAATTGGTGTTTAATTCGGCCCGCTTCATACTGAAAGAATGGATGATACTTTTGCTCCATCATTATTGTTATAGCCTCAAGTACCGATAGTCCTCCGTGTAATAAGCCGTTCAATTGAGTAGCCAAATAATGCGAATGCTTTAAAATAAGAAATGTTTTTATGAGGGGAATACGAAGCATAATTTTTATCTGCTTCATATGCGGGAGTTTCCGAAAGTAAACTATATATACACTACAGCCAATTAAGACGATAAAAATAGTGCTCATAATAAGATAGGGTAGCAGCTTAATTGCACTTAATATTTGTTCTGTAAGTAAAGGTGCTGTAGAACCAAACGAACTATATACCATGTCAACCTGCGGTAATAAAATGCGGTTAAAAACAAAAATCATGATTATTAAAAAGAACGCCAAAAACATAGGATACTGCATTATTTTCATCATATCTTTCCTATACTTATCCTTTTTATAAAGAAGTGAGCTCCCTTGTTGCAACGCAAAAGAAATATCACCATGTTGCTCGGCATAAAATAAATAGCTTAACATCTCCTGATGAAACTTTAATTGATGAAAAGAATCGTGTAGACTTTTTCCATCTTTTAACCCATCAATCATACGCTGCAATTGTACTTTCTTTTCTAAAGGTAATTGAAACTGTAAAAATTCTAATGCCTGCAAAAGGGAGTATCCTTTTTCTAATAGTTCTCCTAATCGTTTCAGTAATACTACTTGATCACTTAAACTCCATATTTTCTTAAACATACACATCCTCTTCTAAAAATCCTAAAGCGTATCCTTTTCGTAGCGAAGATTCTAATGTCTCATGCTCGTATGTGACACATTCCCCGTTTGCTTCTTTAATCGCTTGTTTTAACTCATATCCATATAACAACTCATAAATACTCGCTTGTCTTACTTGCCTCATTGATTTACATAAAGTTGAGCACTTTCTTTGGCAAAACGGACACTTCAATTCGACAAGTCGCTGTGCAGCTATAGCCAATAAAGATTGTTCAATCTCTTGCCTTGTTATGCCAAAGTCCATAAACCGAAGTATCGCTCCTTTCGCATCATTCGTATGCAATGTCGTCATTACTAAATGTCCAGTCAAACTTGCTCTTATAGCAATTTTCGCTGTTTCTTCATCACGAATTTCACCGACTAAAATAATATCTGGATCATGGCGTAAAATAGCCTTCAGTCCCGCCTCATATGTGATACCTGCTTTTTCATTTATTTGAATTTGTAATACATCGTCATTTCTTTTTTCAACTGGATCTTCTAGTGTAACGATGCGACGTGTTTTCTTTTTTCTAATTACCTCTAATAATGCATACATTGTTGTTGTCTTTCCTGAACCAGTCGGTCCCGTAAAGACGAGTAACCCATGTGAATAATACAAAAAAGAAAGTAGTTTCTTCGCTGTACTTGGAAATAACGAAAGATGAGATAACGGCTGAATAGATGCTTGTAAATGAAGACGAATAACGAGACTTTCTTGATATACGGTTGGAAGCGTGGAAAGGCGCAAATATACTTCTTGTCCATCCATTTGTAAATACAATGAACCATTTTGTGGCTTCCGCCTCTCCCCTATATCCATGGATGCTAAAAATTTAAAGTGTGAAACAAGTTTTTCTCCAAATTCCTTTTCAATGTATTGTTTCGTCATTAAATCTTTTCCTATACGTAGTTGAACCGCTACATCCTTCTTCCGGGGCACAATGTGTAAATCCGAAGCTTGTACCCTACACGCCTCTTTCAAAATCATATTCGCGAAGCTTTCAATTCCATTCATCATTTTTCCCTCCCCACTATGTATATAGCATGAAAAAAACCATCAGAAAAATCGGTATTTTTGTATTTTCACTAGAGCAAAAAGGGAAAATATGTTTGTGAAATTATGAACAATTTCCGAATTATTGTCTGAAATTACCTATATGGAAGTTTATCTGTATTATAATGTTATTATCTTGGATAAAGTGATAAAGGTGGAGATCCTCATGGAACAAGCTTTAAAAATTACTGGTGTATTATCTGACCCAACTCGTTATTACATTTATAAATATATTTCTCAAAAACATAGTTACGTAACTGTACAAGAAATTGCAGATGAGTTTGCCATTCATCCAAACGTAGCACGTTTACATTTATCTAAATTAGAAGATGTTCATATGCTGAAATCGGAAACGAAAAAAACTGGAAAAGGCGGAAGACCAAGCAGATTATATGTATTATCTGAAGATGTGATTCAATTACAATTTCCATTCCGCGATTATCAATTGTTAGCAAGAATAGCATTTAATTCTTTACTTAGCCTTGGCGCCGCTGGTGAAAAAGCGCTATACGAAACAGGAAAACAATTCGGGGCCGAGTTAATGCAACAACATATGCAGCGTTTACATGTGAATGAAGATGCTTTAACAGTAGAGCAAAAAGTCCAAATTGCAAAAGAAGCTTTCTCAACAGCTGGTTTATCACCTGCATTTGAATTAAGTGCAGATGGAACGAAAATTTTCTACGATGTACACAATTGTCCATTTAAAGAGGTTGCTGTTCATCACCCAACTGAAATTTGTAATATGCACGGAGATATGATGAAAGGGATTTTTGAAATCCTATTCCCTAACACGGAATTAACTCGAAACGATAGTCTACTAGATGGATGTAAATCTTGTAATTATAAACTAACAATTTAATTTCTCATATAAAAAGAAGCCAATTATAATTGGCTTCTTTTTATATGAATGAATATTTACAATAGTAAGAAAAATAAACTATAATGAGGAGAGGTTTACTTTTTTTAGAAAAGGAGGGAGATGGCATGGAGCGCATGTTTCGCGTTCTCGGCTTTTGGACTGGAATTTTCTCGGTTATGTTTTACGTAGGGGATATGCAACAGGCCGCACTACTATTTTTAGGACAAACAGGTTTCTTCGTACTTTTAAGCTATTTAAATTTAACAGAGCGTATGTATATATACGTATTCGGGGCATATTTAACTGTTTTCTTCATAGGATTTACATACTACACGACGTTTTTACTTGTCCCTGGAGCTGGACATTAAAGATGGCATTTTGCCATCTTTTTTTTAATTCCGCAATTCCCTAGTTGACTTATAGGTTTTATTACCTTATATTCTATATAACAGATTGGAATTAGGGGGAATCAACATGAATACACTGCTTGTCGGAATTAACGTTGCAGTCATGCTCATCTTAGTTGGCGTATTATATTATATGCAACGTAAGCATGTATCTTTTAATAAACGTGTATTTACTGCTTTAGGAGTCGGAATTATATTCGGTCTTATATTACAATTTATTTATGAGCCAACTTCTAAAGTAATTATTGAATCAAATACTTGGTTTGGCTTGATCGGTAACGGTTATGTGAAATTACTTCAAATGATCGTTATGCCACTTATTTTAGTATCTATTATTTCCGCATTTACAAAATTACAGTTAACGAAAAACCTTGGTAAAATTAGTGGTCTTATTATCGGAATTTTAATTCTTACTACAGGAATTGCTGCAGCTGTCGGTATCGCCGCAAGTGCAGGATTTGATGTATCTGCAACAGGCCTGCAACAAGGTGATGCAGAATCTGCTCGTCTGAAACTAGTTGAAGAAAGATTTACTTCTATTGAAAAAACAACAATTCCAGATAAATTATTAGAGCTGTTACCTACAAATCCGTTTCTTGATTTAACAGGTGCTCGTCCAACATCAACAATTTCTGTTGTAATATTTGCAGCCTTTATCGGTATCGCCTTTATAGGGGTAAAACGAAAATATCCAGAACAAGCAGAACTATTTAAGAAAATGCTTGATGCTGTATATGCAATCGTAATGCGTATGGTAACATTAATTTTACGTCTTACTCCATACGGCGTATTAGCTCTTATGGCAAAAACAGTTGCTGGTAGCGATATAAATGCTATTTTAAAACTTGGTAACTTCGTGTTAGCGTCTTACGTGGCACTTATCATAATGTTCGTTATCCACTTATTATTAATTGCTCTATCTGGTTTAAATCCAATTCAATATTTAAAAAAGGTGTTCCCTGTATTAACATTTGCATTCACATCTCGCTCTAGTGCTGGTGCAATGCCATTAAATATTGAAGCGCAAAAAGAAAAGCTTGGTATTTCCGAAGGGATTGCAAACTTCGCAGCATCATTCGGAGTATCTATCGGACAAAACGGTTGCGCAGGTATTTATCCAGCAATGCTTGCAATGATGGTCGCTCCAACTGTAGGAATCGATCCATTACAACCACAATTTATTTTAACTTTAATCGCTGTCGTTGCTATTAGCTCATTCGGTGTTGCCGGTGTTGGTGGTGGTGCAACATTCGCAGCGTTAATCGTACTATCTACAATGAACTTACCAATCGGTATTGTCGCTCTTGTTATCTCAGTTGAACCATTAATCGATATGGGTCGTACAGCTCTTAACGTAAGTGGTTCTATGACAGCAGGTCTTATTTCTAGTAAATGGCTTGGTGAATTAGATCAAGATACGTACAATCAAGATGATACAAAAACTGGTGAAATTGCTTCATAATAAAAAGGATGCTAACAAAAACTGTTAGCGTCCTTTTTTAGTTCTTTTCATCTTCCTCTTTGTCTTTTATACATAAGGCATAACATATTGTTTCAAACACTATGTATAAAGCTCTACCAATTACTTCAGCCATGATAAGAACACCACTTATATATCATTACGTATAGATATAACTAAATTATGCTACTTTTCATTTTTTTAATAACTATTAATTATAAACTAAAGACTAACTATTATTCCTCATCTGCAAACTGTAAAAACTCTTCCAACCGCTCCTTTAACTCCTCCTCTATCTCACAATAAGTTTCATCAACAAGTTCACCACTTAACTTACTTCCCCAAAACCTTATTTGAAGCGGTACTCCTAAAAAATAATTACAACATTCCCAGATAGGAACTGTATAAAATTCAGTCATCTCTCCTTCTTCATCTAATACAGCTATCGAAATGGATGAATAATATCCTGTTTCAAAAGGATCTTCTTTATCTCTGATGAGTTCTATAAATAATTCCATGTTTTTTTCTATGTACAAATGTGAATAATCTTTAAAAAGTTTAAATGATATTCTCTCTGTTTCCTTCTCCATACACTGAATTTTCTCTTTTAACTCCAATGTAAAATCTTGTTCTTTATACTTCATTCTCGCCTCCTAAAACACTGAAAAAGAGAATACCAATCTCGTATTCTCTCATTCTTATGCTGCTACAATTATTTTTATTATCTCACAGCCCGTCCTTTTCACAAATAACCATTTTGTTCGCACCATTTATGAAATTGTCCTACGTCTACTCCAACTAACACGATATCCTTTAGCTCTACATCAATGATTTGTTCTCCAATTACAATAGCAAACTGCGATTCTAATTTTGTCTCGCTGTTCTTTACAATTCCAATTCGGTTCCGATGCGGTCCATCTTTTATATATGCTTTTTGTCCTACAATATCAAAGTTCAAGTCTCTCACCTCTTTTATTGCGCTTAAATTTGAAATACGAACTCAAATTCGGAAATTTTCCTTTCCTTGCACTATTTCTCTATATATATGACGAAACAATAAAAGAGTCCTCCCTTCTTTACAATTATTTTTTCTTTGTTTCATTTTTGTGATTGAAACGTAAAGTTTATAATAAAATACACTTGGAAGCGCTTTCTATGTAATTTTTTATGTTATAATATATAAGTAGAACTTCGCAAAGAGGGTTAAAAAATGAATACAAAAATGATTAAAAAAGTAATTGACGCATTAAAAGTATATGGCTTTCAGAATGTATCATTCTGTGACAAAACGAAACAATTTTTATTTCATAACGAAATGGATATTATGAGCGGCTATGCAGAAATAACATATAGTAGTCAATTTGAAAAATTCAACGTACAAATTCATCCGATTGAAACACATCACCAAGCAGAGTTGCAAGAGGTTGAAAGACATATACAGGCCTGTATAAGAAAAGTGGAATATTTAAACGCACTTCTTAGCGGACAAACAAAACTAGATGACAAAATTATTATAATGTAAAAAAAGAACGTGAGGATATCACGTTCTTTTTTTACATTATACGTTCATCTTTTCCTTCAGTTGTAATCCTGTAATGGATTCTAATACATCCATTGCTTCTCCAAATGTCATATCAAAAATTGTCTTATCTTCTATGTATGGAAATTGTCTAAAGCGTTTTTCTAACATTTTCACGGCGTCCGACGTAAAGTGTACACTATCAATGCCAAATTCTGTTTCAAGAAGAACGATCCAATCTAACACATGAAAACCTAATCCATTTACGAATGAAATAAGTTTTTCTTCTGGCTGTGAAGATAAGAATACGTGTCGTTCCATCTCACCGAAAAGTTCTTCACCTAAAACTTCTGCTAATTCATCATCATGTTCGCGTTCAATAATCTCTTCATATCCGTAATCATCCACAAGCTCTTCTACTTCTTCACTATCCCCACAAAGCAATTGACTAAGAACGGCCTCTTTCTTAAATTCACTATTTTGTACGACTTCTAAAAAGCTCGTTTCCCATCCATTTTCTAATTTCATATTATATACTCCTTTATATACGTTTCTTATCATCACTGTTCCCAAAAGATCACTTTTATAACCTTTTAGGTCGTTACTATTATTTCACATGATTCATAACATAAGATGCAAATTCAGTTGCATCTCCTTCAAAAATATTTATTTCTGGCAAATGATAGAACGTTGTTTGAAGCGGGTTTCTTTCATGATATACATATATCTTTTTCTCTAGCGCAATCGCCATTCCAAACTCTGTATGGCTCCCGTTTCCGCCATCTAATATAAGTAAAAAGACATCCGCTTCTTTAATAGCATTCTTTTCTGCCTGACCAATTTCTCTTAATTGATCTTGATTCACTGCTCTTTCGTTTCTTGTCCAATCATATGTATGGTGCCATCCTGCATGTTTCAGTTCATTTGCTATAGAACGTACAAGATGTTTATTTTGGAATCCTGAGGCGACATAAAAATTCATTTATATACACTCCTTCATTATGTACGGGAAACTCCTTTTAGCGTTACTTGCTATAAACATAATAAAGAACTAAAGAACGACTTCAAAAAAAAATCCCCATCTTTAAAACTTATTTGCGTTTAAATGATGGGATTCTTCATGCTCTTCTTTTATTTTCTTCTTTTTATAACTTTCATCAGCTAACATTTCTAGTTCAGCTGTTATTTCTGATTTTTCAAGCTCTCTTTCTTGCGAAAATTTCCTTGAAATATAAACAATAACACTACCAACGTACAACACAAAGCATATAATAAGTGCAGTATTTTCATAGAGACTTAGCTCCAACACAGTCACTCCTAATCCATTCGTATTTTCACGCTTCATTACTTGGAATTTCCCTACTAATCCATTTGTTATTGTAACATAAAAATATCAATCCTTGGAATCTTTCATCCTACTAAAAAAGACATGATTGTTTCATCATGCCTCTGAAATATGTTGAATGATTGTTTGAATTGCTTCTTTTCCATTATATTTTTTTAGTGCTGTTTTATACATTTCATTATTTTGATTTAATTCTTCGACATGCTTTATAAGTGATTTCACAGTCACATCTTCCTCATACAATACGGAAGCATATCCTTGTCTTTCAAAAGACTCTGCATTTAGTATTTGATCTCCACGACTTGCAAATTTCGATAGCGGAATTAAAACCATCGGCTTTTGCAATGTTAAAAACTCAAAAATTGCATTAGAGCCCGCACGTGAAATAACAAAATCTGTTATCGCTAATATGTCTGGCAGTTCTCCATGTACATATTCAAATTGTTTATATCCTTCTTTATTTTGTAAGCTTTCATCAAGATTACCTTTTCCGCAAAGATGAACAATTTGATATTTTTTCAAAAGTTCTGGTAACGCTTCTCGAACCGTTTCATTAATTTTCTTTGCGCCCAAACTTCCTCCCATGATTGTAATAACTGGCTTTTTACGTGAAAAACCTAAAAACACTAAACCTTTTTCACGATTTCCCTTTAGCACTTCTTCACGTACAGGAGATCCTGTATAGATTACTTTTTCTTTCGGTAAATGTTTCGCAGCTTCTTCAAATGTAACAAATATTTTCGAAGCAAAACGGAGCGCAATTTTGTTTGCTAGTCCTGGCGTCATATCAGATTCATGTAATAAAACAGGGACTCTATTTAGCCAGCCTCCAATTACGACTGGTACAGATACGAAACCACCTTTTGAAAAAATCACATCCGGTTTTAGTTTTCGAATCCTTACATACGCATCCATAACACCCTTCATTACAAGAAAAGGATCTTTTATATTTTTTAAATCAAAATAACGACGTAGCTTTCCACTTGAAATACTATAGTACGGAATGCCTTCCTTTTCTATAATCGTTTTCTCAATCCCTTGATGAGAACCAATATACGAGATATCCCAATTCTGTTCTTGTAAATGTGGAATGATGGCTAAATTAGGTGTTACATGCCCTGCCGAACCGCCACCTGTAAAGACTATTTTCTTCATACGTCTCCCCCTTCTACACTATAATACACTAAAATATCTTGCCTCAGGGTGAGAAAATACCATAGCCGTTACAGACGCTTCTGGCTCCATCATAAATCCTTCTGTTAATGAAATACCTATTTCTTCTGGATGAATAAGGCGAAATAACTTTTCTTGATCCGCAAGTTCTGGACATGCTGGATAACCGAAAGACACTCGTATCCCTCTATATTTCGTACGGAAACGTTCTTCCATCGTCAGTTCTAGTGAATCTGGAATACCCCAGCGATCACGAATGAGCATATGTGTTTTTTCAGCAAGACCTTCTGCTAGTTCAAGCGCTAACGATTGGATCGCATGGCTGCGTAAATAATCACCCTTCGCCTTCCACTCTTCAGCAATGTTCCGAACGCCTTCCCCAACCGTAACAGATAGGAAAGCAACATAGTCCATCTCATCTCCAACTGGTCGTAAATAATCACCTAAAGTACGATATGGTGCTTTTCCTTGTCTTGGGAATGTAAAACGCTCTATAACACGCGTATGATCTTCTGGATCATATATTACAATGTTTTGTCCATCACTTTGCGCTGGGAAAAATTGATACACCGCTTTCGGTTTTAACCAAGATTGTCCTTCCTGCAATAATTCATCTATTAAATCATTTAATTCGTGTGCTCTCTTATCTCCCTCTCGCAAAAGCTTCTTCACATTTCCTTTTAATCCAAGGTGATGTCCAAGTAGCATTTGTCTATTTAAAAATGGAGCGAGATGAAGGGCTGGAATATCACGTAATACAATTCGTTTTGTTGAATCAGGTATCATAACCTCTGCCTTCGCTAATGGCTCAATTACTGCTGGAATTTCTACTTTCTTCTCCTCTTTTTTTACGATATGAAGATGACGCTCTTTTTTATCTTGTTTCATCTTCTCACGCTCTTCTTCCTTTTGAAGCTTATTAATAATATCAAGACCAGTCATCGCATCACTCGCATAACATACGAGCCCTTTATATGATGGTGAAATACGATTTTCTGTAAATTTTCTCGTTAACGCTGCCCCGCCTACAACGATTGGAACATCAATATTTGCAGCTTTTAAATCTTCAGCAGTCGTTACCATTTGTTGCGCTGATTTTACTAATAAACCAGAAAGACCAATAATGTCAGGCTTCTTTTCTTGTACTTCTTGAACAATTCGATCCGAACGAACATTGATTCCTAAATTAATAATCTCATATCCGTTATTCGATAAAATAATTTCAACGAGGTTTTTCCCAATATCATGTACGTCACCTTTAACAGTTGCTAATAATACTTTCCCCTTTTTCGCACTCTCGCTAGATTCCATATGTGGCTCTAAATAGCTTACGGCAGCTTTCATACTTTCAGCACTTTGCAATACTTCGGCAACGATAAGCTCATTATTATTAAATAATCGTCCCACCTCATCCATTCCTGTCATAAGTGGGCCATTAATAATATCCAAAGGTTTTCTTCCTTCTGTAAGTGCACGGCTTAAATCTTCTTGTAGTCCTTGTTTCGTACCTTCTACAATGTAATTTGCCAGCCTTTCATCAAGAGTTAATGTTTCTTGGGTAACGACATCTTTCTTTTTTGCCGCGCGATAAAAATTTGTAAATTCTTCTAACGTCTCTTGCGTCGTTTCAAAAAGTAGTGCATCAGCAAGACGTTTTTCTTCCTCTGGAATTGACGCATACCGTTCTAATTTTTCCGTATTCACAATTGCGTAATCTAATCCTGCTTTCGTTGCATGATATAAAAAGACGGAATTTAATACTTCTCGGCCAGCTGGTGGTAAACCAAAAGATATGTTACTTACACCTAAAATCGTTAAACATTCTGGTAAGGCTTCTTTAATAAGACGAATTCCTTCTATCGTCGCTGCCGCCGAGCCGATATATTCTTCATCACCTGTCCCTACAGGAAATACAAGTGCATCAAAAATAATATCTGACGGGCGTATACCATATTTCGTCGTCAATAACTCATAACTTCTTTTTGCGATTTCGAGTTTTCGTTCTGCACTAACCGCCATACCATCTTCATCAATTGTTCCTACAACAATAGCAGCACCATATTTTTGAAGAAGCGGCGTCACTTTTTTAAATCGTTCTTCTCCATCTTCTAAATTAATTGAATTAATAACAGCTTTTCCTTGTATATAAGTAAGAGCTCGCTCCATCACATTTTCATCTGTTGAATCAATCATAATTGGTACTTTTAACACTTTCGTAACTTCTGCCAAGAAGTTTTCCATATCTTCTATTTCATCGCGATCAGGATCTGCCATACAAATATCAATAATATGAGCATTTTTCTTCACTTGCGCTCTTGCGACTTCAGCAGCCTCTTCAAATTTCCCTTCTGCTACTAATCGTTTAAATTTACGTGACCCAATAACGTTTGTTCTTTCACCAACAAATAATGGTCTCATAGAGTCATCATATTGAAGTGCCTCTAATCCACTAACCCCGTGTCCAGCTCTTTCGTGGTGTTCACGCGGCTTAAGAGAGGCTAACGCGGATTTCATTGCTTTTATATGTTCTGGTGTTGTGCCACAACAACCACCGATAATATTAACCCATCCTTCTTCAGCAAATCGCTTCACTTTTTCAGCGAGAGAAGATGGCGATTCATGATAATGTCCATCTTCATCAGGAAGACCTGCATTTGGATAACAAGAAATGTAACACTCCGACAACTCAGATAGTGAACGAATATGGTCTCTCATAAACTCCGGACCGGTCGCACAGTTTAACCCAACAGATAATGGCTTCATATGTTCTACTGATAAGTAAAAAGCCTCAATTGTTTGCCCGGCCAGAGTCGTTCCCATCGGTTCAATCGTTCCTGAAATCATAATAGGTACAATTTTATTTAGCTCATCAAAAGCTGCTTGAATTCCAATATAAGCAGCCTTCACGTTACGCATATCTTGACTCGTCTCAACGAGTAATACATCTACGTCGCCATTCAATAAGCCTCTAGCCTGCCGTGTATAGGCTTCAATTAATTCTTCAAACGTCACACCACCTGTAACACTAATCGCTTTCGTTGTTGGTCCCATTGCTCCCGCAACATATACTTCCTTCCCGCTTTCTTTGACCGCTTGCTTCGCTAAACGCGCTGCCGTCTCATTTAATTCCTCATCTAAATGAGACAACTCATAATCACTTAATACAATATTTGTCGCCCCAAATGTATTTGTTTCAATAATATCTGCTCCAGCTTCAATATAAGCTTTATGAATCTTTAAAATGACATCAGGCCTTGTTTCTACTAAATATTCATTACAGCCTTCGTACTCTTCTCCTCCGAAATCTTCCGCAGTTAAGTCCTCTTGCTGGATCATTGTTCCCATTGCACCATCTAATATTAAGATGTTATTTTGTAATTTTTCTTCTATACATTTCATCAATTAATACCTTCTTTCACTTCTTGCTTTTCTCTCACATATTTAACAAGATGTTCTGTAATTTCATATTTTAGAAATGGTGTAATAAGATAAATGCCGTTAAAATACTTCATCGCCGCATCGATTAATTCTTGTGAAATGAGAATTCCTTCCTCAATTGCTGCCTCTTTCGTTTCATGTCCATCCATTCTCTCCCTTATTTCTTCAGGTAGTGTAATACCCGGTACCTCAAAATGAAGGAAATCTGCATTCCTTTTACTTATTAATGGCATAATCCCAATAAAAATAGGTTGTTCCAAATGCTTTGTCGCTTCATACACTTCTTCAATTAACGCGATATCATAAATTGGCTGCGTTAAGAAATATTCCGCTCCAGCATCTATTTTCCGTTCCATTCGCTTAACCGCTGCTTTTAAATGTCTTACATGCGGATTAAACGCACCTCCCACTGAAAACCTTGTTGCTGGACCAATTGATTTCCCTAAAATCGAGCGCCCGTCGTTCATTTCTTTAATCATTTTAATGAGCTCAATAGAGGACAAATCATATACAGAAGTGGCACCTGGAAAATCACCAACGCGTGCTGGATCCCCAGTTAAAGCTAACACTTCTTCCATACCTAACGCTGATAGGCCTAGTAAATGAGATTGTAGTCCGATGACGTTATGGTCTCTACACGTTAAGTGCGTCAATACCGGAATATCGTGCTTCGTTAATAATGCCCCCATTGCCATATTCGAGATGCGAGGCGATGCTAATGAATTATCTGCTAGAGTAATAGCATCTGCCCCAGCTCTTTTCAATGCTCTTGCGCCTTCAAAAAATCGCTGCGTATCTAACGTTTTCGGTGGATCTAATTCCACTACTACTGTCGTTTGTTTTTTTGCTTTCTCTGCTAAAGTGACATGAGCTTTCGAACGTTTCTCATGTGTATGAACTACTTTCGGTCTTTGAATCGTATCCTTTTCTATTACAGGTGTAACATTTGCAATTGCACGTTTCATACTTTCAATATGTTCTGGAGTCGTGCCACAACAACCACCCAATAATCGGATACCTTGCTCAATAAATTTCGGTGTCATCGCTTCGAAATAAGCCGGACTTCCCTCATATACGTAGCGTCCCTCCACATAATTCGGGAGACCTGCATTTGGATATGCTGACAAGTAGCCATTTTGCGGAATCGATATCATTTTAAAAGCTTCCGTCATGTGAAGTGGCCCTAGTTGACAGTTCAATCCAACAACATTTGCACCGTAATCTAAAAGCTGTTTTAATATTTCATTTACATCATTTCCATTTTGAGTTGTACCTGCCTCATGCAATGCTAATTGAGCTACAATTGGAATATTCGTTTGTTTTCGTAACACCTGAACAGCATGAAGTAATTCAAACTCATCATAAAAAGTTTCTAATAGCAGTCCATCAACCTGTTCTTCTAGTAATGCACTTGCCTGTTCCAGTAACATAAATTCTCTTTCCATATCAGTTGTCGTAACAGCTCCGATATGTTTCATACCACCAATTGTTCCTAAAATTGCATTTCTGTCTGTAACAGATGCTTTCGCCAGTTTTACTGCGGCTCTATTAATTTCAGTAACTTGATTTTCTAAACCATACATACGTAATTTCGCTTCATTTGCTCCGTACGTATTTGTTTGAATCACATCAGCCCCAGCAGCTACATATTGCTTATGAATCGATATAATTAAATCTGGATCAGATATATTCAATTCTTCAAAACTACTTTGCAAACCATGTGAATGTAATAACGTCCCAACCGCACCATCACCTATTACAATTCCTTTTGATAATAAATCTAGTAATTTCACAAATCTCCCTCATTTCTATCAATATAAAAACCCCCTCTTCACTTTGAAGAGGGGGACATAATTGTTCCTCCTCTTATTATGCAAAACATTCGTTTTGCAGGTATTAGCACCGTTTCAAACATTTCGTTTGAAGGTTGCTGGGTTTCACAGGGCCTTTCCCTCCACCGCTCTCAATAAGAGTTTGTCTTTATTATTTTATTTATGTAGCTAAAAGGAAATACGTTCCCCTTTTAACAATGTTTGTTAATTTTTTAATAAATTTAGCATGCACAAATGCAAAAGTCAATGACACTTGCGGAAAAATAAAAATTATTTAAAATAAAGTTGCAATTCAATTATCTTTTGTTGTAAAGTTAAAAACATAATAAAATTTCATACGAACATTCTTATCTAGAGAGGTAGAGGGACTGGCCCTTTGACGCCTCAGCAACCATTAACATTTGTTAATAAGGTGCTAATTCCAGCAAATTGTGAAAGATTTGACAGATGAGAAGAAGACTCTATTCAAACCGAAAGCCTTCTTCTTTAGAAGGCTTTTTTTATTTTCCCCCGCTATTTGAGGGCAGTAAGATTCCCAACTCAAAATTCAGCTGGAACAAAGAAGTTAGGTGGGAATCAACTGCCCGTAAAAGCTCGATTGGTGAGGGCTGATAATCAGTGGGGATGAATCCCTCACTGATTAAAGTTTCACTTTACATTCACTTAATTGTTAATTTAAAAAGGAGGAATTTTCACATGTCAACTATTGAAACAAAACTAGCACAAATCGGAAACCGGAGCGAAACTACAACAGGAACTGTTAACCCACCTGTTTATTTTTCAACTGCTTATCGTCATGACGGAATTGGTAACTCTACTGGCTTTGACTATTCACGAACTGGCAATCCAACTCGTGGTCTTTTAGAGCAGGCAATCGCAGACTTAGAATATGGTGAACAAGGTTATGCCTGTAGTTCAGGGATGGCAGCTGTTCTCCTCGTCCTCTCCCTATTCCGTTCTGGAGACGAACTTATTGTATCTGAAGATTTATACGGGGGCACTTATCGATTATTTTCTGAGCACGAAAAAAAGTGGAATGTTCGATGTAGATACGTAAATACACAATCCATTAAACAAATTGAGCAAGCTATCACAACTGAAACGAAAGCTATTTTCATAGAAACTCCAACTAATCCGTTAATGCAAGTTACTGATATTGCCGCTGTCGCAACTGTAGCGAAAAGACACGGACTACTTCTTATTGTAGACAACACATTCTATACGCCTTATATACAGCAGCCATTAACAGAAGGTGCCGACATTGTACTTCATAGCGCAACGAAATATTTAGGAGGACATAACGATGTCCTAAGCGGACTTGTCGTTGCAAAAGGAAAGGAACTTTGTGAGGAAATCGCTCATTATCATAATGCCTCTGGTGCGGTCTTAAGTCCATTTGACTCATGGCTATTAATTCGTGGTATGAAAACGTTAGCGCTTCGCATGAGACAACATGAAGAAAATGCAAAAGCAGTTGTTGCTTATTTAAATGATGAAGACGGGGTGACAGATGTATTTTATCCTGGAAGAGGTGGCATGATCTCATTTCGTCTGAAAGATGAAACATGGATTAATCCATTCTTACAATCTTTATCCTTAATTACATTTGCTGAAAGTCTTGGTGGTGTTGAAAGTTTAATGACGTATCCAGCAACGCAAACACACGCTGATATTCCTGAAGAAATCAGAACAGCAAACGGTGTATGTAATCGTCTTCTGCGATTTTCCGTTGGCATTGAAAATAGTAACGATTTAATTCAAGACTTAAAGCAAGCCATTAAACTTGTAAAAGAAGGGGTAAGAATATGAGTTATTCTATAGATACACTCTTACTGCACAACCAATATAAACATGACTCACAAACAGGAGCTGTTAACGTTCCCATCTATAATACATCAACATTCCATCAGTTTGATGTAGATACGTTCGGAAAATATGACTATAGTCGCTCTGGTAATCCAACTCGTGAAGCTCTTGAAGATATCATTGCTTTATTAGAAGGAGGAACAAAGGGATTTGCCTTCGCATCAGGAATTGCAGCGATTTCTACTGCATTCCTCCTTCTTTCACAAGGCGATCACGTACTCATTTCAGAAGACGTATACGGAGGAACTTACCGAATTATAACTGAAGTGCTCTCCCGTTACGGTGTGTCACATACATTTGTTGATATGACAAATGTAGAAGAAATAAAGCAAAACATTAAGCCAAACACAAAACTCTTTTATGTGGAAACACCCTCTAATCCACTTTTAAAAGTGACAGATATTCGTGCTGTTTCTAAACTTGCAAAATCTATTGACGCCCTTACTTTTGTTGATAATACATTTTTGACACCACTATTCCAGAAACCACTTGATCTTGGCGCCGATGTCGTTCTTCATAGTGCCACAAAATTCATTGCCGGTCATAGTGATGTTAC
The DNA here is from genome assembly GCF_053345335.1 of Bacillus sp. M5A3_1b. Classification (NCBI taxonomy): domain Bacteria; kingdom Bacillati; phylum Bacillota; class Bacilli; order Caryophanales; family Bacillaceae; genus Bacillus; species Bacillus sp. M5A3_1b. Next base: position 545,498 of record NZ_JBKEZY010000001.1, read on the forward strand.
TGCCGGATTAGCGGTTGTAAAAGATGCCGAACTCGCTCAAAAACTTGGATTTTTACAAAATGCATTCGGCGCTATTTTAGGTCCTCAAGATTGTTCTCTCGTACTTCGCGGTCTAAAAACATTGCATGTACGTCTTGAGCATTCAGCTGCAAACGCCAATAAAATTGCACATTATTTACAAGAGCACGCTAAAGTTAAAAATGTCTATTATCCTGGCTTACAAACACATCTTGGATTTGATATTCAACAATCTCAAGCTACATCAGCCGGAGCTGTCCTATCTTTCACTTTACAATCAGAAGACGCACTCCGCCAATTTTTATCAAAAGTAAAATTACCTGTCTTTGCAGTTAGTTTAGGAGCTGTCGAATCGATTCTTTCCTACCCAGCTAAAATGTCACATGCAGCATTGTCGCAAGAAGCTCGTGATGAAAGAGGGATTTCTAATTCATTACTTCGGTTATCCGTCGGCCTTGAAAATGTTGACGATTTAATATCCGATTTTGAAAATGCCCTTTCTTATGTAGAAGAACCTGTAAATGCATAGAACGAACAGAAGATATGAAATTAAGTTTTCATATCTTCTTTTTTATACCGTTAAGTATATTTTTTACTTTTCGTATAGTCCATAAAAAAGCAAAAGAGCACCATCTATTTCTAAATAATGAATTAATTGATATATTAAGAAGTAAAAAAGGGGGCAAAAATAATGGATATTTGTGCAGATGTTTTAATCGTTATCGATTTACAAAATGGAGTATGTTATAGCGAAGAGCATTTATTCGATTTACAAAATTTACTTACAAAAGTAAATAAAAGAATTTCTTCATACAGAAAATCAAATAAACCCATCATTTTTATTCAACATTGTGACGATGATTTAGTACCCGAAAAAGAACTTTGGGCTATTCATGCTGATCTAGATGTTCAGGAACAAGATTTTTTTGTAAGAAAAACACATGCCAATTCATTTTATAAAACAAACTTGAAAGAGATTTTAGAACAATTATCTGTACACCGTATTGAATTTTGTGGTGCCCAAACAGAGTACTGTATGGATGCTACGATTAGATTTTCCCATGGACTAGAATACGAAAACTTCATGGTACAGAAAGCAACCTCTACGTTAAATAATCCATTTATGTCCGCAAAAGAGACGATTGATTTTTATGAGAACATATGGAACCGCAGATTTTTAAAGCTGATAAAAGATGAACTCTAGAATATATAACTAATGTCTTGGTAATTCTAAAATTTATCAGCTATACTCAAATATTTTGTTATCACCATAAAGAAGCTGACTATATTCAGCTTCCTTTCTTTTAACCTGTTTTATATTCTATATATAACATTATAATTCCTTTTTCTTATTATTTTAAAAATTTTGTATATTCATTTGAAAGAATAAGAAAATCATGATAAAATTGTGTTACAAATATATCTATATCTTTCAATTTTTAAAACGCATCGAAATTTTCGCCCAAAAATGTCATTTTACAAAACCATGCAAATTTATCTACTTTATTTACATCAGGGTCTCTTTTCTTACAATTTCTTTACTTTAGGACTTTTTTTCTGCAACAACTGTTTTCTTTTCTTTAATTTTTTGGTATGTATAGTATGGTATAACAGCTCACACGGAGGTGGAAAAGAACATGTTAGAAACCTTTCAAAAAGAAATAGAACTATATGAAAGCAATGCAGAATTATTGAAAGTACTTGCTCATCCTGTTCGCTTATGTATTGTAAAAGGATTAATTGAACGTGGTCCAAGCAACGTTTCTACAATGTACACTGGCTTAAACATGCCACAATCTACAATTTCACAGCATTTAGCAAAATTAAAAAGTGCTAAAATCGTTTCCAGTGAAAGAAAAGGATTGGAAATTTATTACAAAGTAGAAAACGAGACAATTATTCAACTCGTTCGCGTATTATTAGGTTAAGAGCTCATAAACAGAGAAAAAGGGCGTATTTTATATTTTTTATCTCATATCTTTAATATAAATATATATCATGAGAGAAAATATATGATGCTACATAATTAAAAAGTCGTATTAAAAAACAAGACACAGAAATATGCTGTGTCTTGTTTTTTTATATTTTCAAATGCTGATCCAAGTGTAACTGTTGCATATGTTTCGTATGTATCACAACATCAAATGCACTCCCTAATCCTCCGCTCAAAATCATAGAACGAACTGCACGATTTTGTTTTTGAGTTTCAGAAAAAGGATTTCGATCTTGGTGACCCGTAAGCTGATCTAATATTCCTGCTGCTAACAAAAACTCAGATTGCTTCTTATGCCATACTATATTCATGCCTTGCAGGCTAAACATCTCTTTCAGTTCGTCCCAATGAATATGAGTAGTAAGATCCATTTCACCTGGATGCTCTAAAGGATTACGGATTAACTTATGCTCGTAATATCCTCGTAAACTTCCTTCTTGATGTGCAGGATGCATCCATTCTTCTTTTGTGTATCCATAATCAACGGTAATACATACACCTCGTTGAAACCATTTCGCAATTTCTTCTATATATTCTTCCATCGCAAGTGGCACTTCAAAACGCTGACCTTCAGCAAGATGAATATTATATTTCAATAAGTATCGACCAATATTTTTCTGTAGCGGTCTACATACTTCTGCGAGTTTCCCTTCCTCTGTGTACGTCACACGTACTTCATACAATATTCCATTTCTCTTCTCAATTACTTCAACAGGAAATGCATCAAATAACTCATTCGAAAAAAGAATCCCTTCGAACGATTCTCCCATTTCACTATGCGACGTATAATACGACACATTAGAAAACGAACAAAGATTTTTCTGCTGTAAGTTTCTATGAAAAGGGCTCATTTCAATTATTGAATAGTTTAAATCAATAAAGGTTTCAGGAGATACTTGCTTCCACTCTTGTAAAACATCATAGGCAAACCTTCCTGTTCCCCCACCAATCTCACAAATATTCGGAGCAACTTCACCATTTTCAACAAGACGAATAAAAAATTTAGCAAATGTTTTTGCAAAAACAGAGGATACGTTGCTACTTGTAAAAAAATCCCCTTGTCTTCCAATTTTTTCACGTTCCTTCATATAATAGCCATGTCCCTCTGTGTACAATACGAGGTTCATATACGTACTATATGAAATTGAATAATCCTTCTCTTTCTCCATCCATTCTTTTAAAATGAGCTCCATCTCCATACTAGCTCCTTACTGTAAAAATGGATTATTTTCTTTTTCAAAACCAATGCTTGTTTCTGGACCATGTCCACATAGCACCGCTGTTTCATCTGGTAATACAAATAATTTTTCTTCAATACTTCCAATCAATTCAGCAAAACTTCCACCGGGTAAATCTGTTCTTCCGATGCTCATTTGGAACAATACATCACCAGAAAATACAGCATTCGCCTCTTTACAATAATAAGAAATACTGCCTGGAGAATGTCCTGGCGTCTCAAAAATCTCAAAATTAAATGAACCAATTGCTAATGCACCTTCTGCATCAATAATATGATCTGCTGGTTTTGCTGTAATACTGCGATTCATCATAAAAATTTGAGAGCCATTTACAGTTGCATCGCCTAACCAATCTGCTTCTTCTCTATGTACGTACACAGGAATATGAAAAGCGTCTCTTACCGCGTCAACAGCACCAATATGATCAAAGTGAGCATGTGTTAATAAAACAGCAAGTGGCTTTAATTGTTCTTCTTGTAAATATGTAACGAGCTTCTCTCCTTCGTGACCAGGATCAAAGATAATACACTCATTTTGATCATTCGTTAAAATATAAGCATTCGTTTGTAATGGGCCTAACGGCATTTGTATCCATTTCATATGAAAATCTCCTCCAATTATTAAACTTACTTTCAATGATACAACATTTTTTTCTCTTAGGAAAAGAAAGGATGCTATCTCGACAATCATTTTTAAAACATGTACAATATAAAAGAGTTAATATTCTAAAAACTCATATTGAGGAATGGGTAGACAGAGGAGGATATTGTATGGGCCTTGTTATTATTTTTGCGCTAGTCACTCTGTTAGCTGTATTCGCTACGCTTAGAACTCTTCGCGAAAAAAACTTATTCGCGGGCGGCTTTGCAATTGCAACTGTACTCGTTTTCGGATGGTTTACGATCATGACTGTTCTATATAACGGGTACCCACCAGCAGCTTAATTCATTTACATGTTATTCTTCATCAAGATTTCACACAAAAAGAGGAAGGGTTTCCCCTTCCTCTTTTCATATTTCACAACTTATACCATCTTCGCTTCGTATTTGTGCTTTTTTACAAGCCAAGCTCCTCCGATAACACCTGCATCATTACCAAGTATTGCAATCGCTAACTTTGTGCTCTTTACAGCACGTGAGAAAGCATATTGCTCGAAATAACGTTGAATTGGCTCTAATAGTGCATCTCCAGCTTTAGACACGCCCCCGCCAATAACAATTTTCTCTGGGTTCAACGTACTAGCAAGGTTCGCTACAGCTAACCCTAAATAAGAAGCTACTTTTTCTACTACTTCGCCTGCTAGCTCATCACCTTGTCCAAGTGCTTCAAACACATCTTTTGATGTAATACGCCCTTCTTCTGCTAACATAGAACGTAGAACACTCTCTTTATTAGTCTCTTGTATTTTTTGCATAGCAACACGCACAATACCCGTTGCAGATGCTACAGTTTCTAAGCAACCAGACTTCCCGCAATTACATGGGAAAGCATTCTCTGTAACTACTGTAATATGTCCAATCTCACCAGCAGCTCCGCTTACGCCGTGTACAATCTCACCATTGGCGATTACACCACCACCAACACCAGTGCCAAGTGTCATACAGATTAAATCTTTTGCTCCTTCACCAGCACCTTTCCACATTTCACCAAGCGCTGCTAAGTTTGCATCATTATCAATAACAACAGGTAATCCTGTTTCTACTTCTAATAAATCTTTTAACGGATAGTTTTTCCATCCTAAATTGACCGCTTCATAAATCATTCCAGACGCCACGTGTACAGGACCAGGAGCTCCCATACCAATACCGATTAACTTGCTTTTCAATTCACCTAACTCTTCTAACTTTTTATCAATAGCTTTCGCTACATCAAGCGTAATATGTTTTCCTTGCTCATTTGTATTCGTAGGGATTTCCCACTTATGTAAAATTTCACCGTACACATTAATAAATGCTAATTTAATTGTTGTACCACCAAGGTCAACCCCAACTAACCATTTCTCTTCCATGTTGCTTACCTACCTTTATCTAATTCTTATTTAGCTCTTTTTGAATTTCTTGCTTCAATAAAAATAAAGCTGTTTGATAGTCTTGTGGATCGATTAACTGTGATTGATTTAATTCACGCAATTCATCTTGCATTAATTGTAAATCTGCAATTCGATCACCCGTATAAATAATCGTACCAAATTTCTTTAGCAATTGCTGAATATCATAAATAGATACCATTTTATCACCCTCTATGCTCACTTACTATAAAAAATTATAATAAGAAAACGTTCACATATTTTATTATAATCAAGAAGAAAAAGTCTCGTCAATTTTTATTTGTCTATACAAGCCCATTTTTAACCATTGTTCCTTTTTCTGTAATAATTTTTTCTACGTTTTTATCAAACGGCTCTACTGGAATATGTTCTACTATTTGAAAACTATAAGCTAATGATAGCGTTTTCCCTTTATAATGTAAGAGATAACGATCATAATACCCACCGCCATATCCAATCCGTTCTCCTCGCTCTGTATAAGCTACACCTGGCACGATTTGAAGATCAATGTCATCTGCATTCACTTCTTCCGTACGCGCTGGAATTGGTTCACGTAAATTCATATACACTATTTCTAATTGATCAAAATTACTAATTTGCCGGAAAGACATTGTTCGTGTTTCTTTGTTACACTTTGGAACAACAACTTTCTTTCCTTCTTCCCAAGCTTTTTCGATAATAGCATATGTATTCACTTCATTTTCCATTGAGAGAGTGATTCCAACTGTTTTAGCTTCAGCCCACTCTTTTTGCGCATACAACGAAAATGCAATTTGCTCTGATAAAGTTGTATACCGTTCTTCTGATAAAGAATTCATGTGCTCTATTATTTGTTTACGTAAACGTACTTTCTCTTCTCTCACACACTTTCCCCCTCACAGTGATACTTTGCTCTACGATGATAGTGTATCACTTTTAACAGAGGAATCGAATAAAAAAAGAAACAGTAGGAAAATATTCCTACTGCTTACTTTGTTTCACGGTGTAACGTAGACTTCTTGTCACGCTTGCAATACTTTTTAAGCTCGATACGCTCAGCGTTGTTACGTTTGTTTTTCTTTGAGATATAGTTACGATCTCCGCATTCTGTACATGCTAGAGTAATATTCACACGCATTCTTATTCCCTCCAGTACTAATAACTTAAATCAGACTATACTATAATACCACTTTTAAAATAAAAATTCTACACCTTTTGATATTGTCTAATTTTTTCTATAAGATTTTTCATGTTTTCCCTTGCTATTACTGGGTTTCTGGCATGCGAATACACTAAAAATTTCGGTTGTTTTGTGTCAGAAACGATATAAGACCACTCTTTTTCGGTGTATTTGAACTGTACTCCTTCAAATATACCTTCTTCCTTTCTTTCCATATCAGCCAATAATTTCCTCATTACTTTTCCTTTTTCATTCCATGAACATACAACTTCATCACAAAGTAGATAAAGCGGCGGTGATTGCTCTACTATGCTGAGAAATGTTTTCCCCTGCAATGCTATTAACTCGAATAATTTTCCAATTCGATATAAAATATCTCGCTTCCATCTCGCTTGAAACGACTTTTTTTCATCCTGCGTATAAAATAGAAGGTAACATTCTCCTAATTTCAAAGACATCGGGTAAATATTTCCTGCTGATTCAAGTAATAAATCTGGAATATCTACCTCTTCAAAATTTGTTCCTTGGTAAATATTACTATGATTATCATATAACTCGAAATAATTTCCTTGCTCTGAAAACATAAGTGCCATATTTGCTTTGCTTGATTTCATCAAAGCTTTCACATGATCCTTTTGTTCGCCCGCATAAATCCATGTAACTGTGCATCCGAGCCTTTGTAAAAAGAGCATCAGTAAATGTTGTAACATATCATTCCTCTTATTAATAAGAAGATGAAACTTTTGTTTTTGTATTTTCTCAATATCAACGCGCTCTAATACAGCCTCTATATAATCATGTAAAGAAACGTGGACTAGCTTATTCCGCCCCATTTCTTTCTCACATACGTAATAAAACGACTCGGACATATATACTTGTTCTATCGCTTTTTGCTGCTTATACGTTAATTGTACCCCATCCTTACCATATAACTTTATAACAACCTCTTTTTCATTTTCCACTTGAATGAAAACCCCACCAGCACATTGTAAATCCTGAATGCTATACTGAAAAAGCGATTCGTTCATTTCTTTGCATTCCATCGTATGAACCCCGATACCATGAATCGCATGAAGAAAGAGATTTTTATAAGAAGTCGTTTCTATATGTTCTTGACTCCCAATTAATATACTTTCTCCTTTGGCAAAAAGAGATCCATACGCCATCGCAACTTTCACAATAAATTGAGGAGTGATTTCAACATTGCCTCTTCCTACAATGCGGCTTTTTTGCAACCATCCTGCACTCTTTTCGCTTTCTTGAACACCAGCCGATCCTACTACTGAATAGCTGTCAATTGCCTTATATGGCCATAGTTTTCCCTTTTGCTTAATTACCGTACTTTTCCCTATATGACAATGATCCGCTACAATGCTTTTTTGAAACAGTGTAACGTCATCTTCCACCATTGTATGCTCTCCTATGATCGTTTCTAATAGCTCGCAATACTGACCAATGTGCGCATTTGCAAAAACAATACTTTTTTGAAGATGAGAATAACTTGAAACCACACTATTTTTCCCGATAATAGAGTATGGCTCAATTACAGCTCCAGCACCAATCTTTGCTCCTTCTCCAATAAAAGAAGGACCGTGAATTTTCGTTCCTTTTCCAATCGTCACACCTTCCCCCATCCATACCATCGGCAATACTTCCGTGTAAGGAATAGGTACTTGCAATTTTTTCGTTAACAAATCAAATTGTGCTTGTCGATATTGATCAAATGTACCGATATCTAACCAATAACCTTCTGACAAATATGCAAATAACGCGTTCTTATTTGCCAATAGCGGAAACACATCTTGACTGAAATCAAAAAACTCTCGGGGCGGTATGTAAGAAAAAATTTCTGGCTCCATAATATATATACCTGTATTCACAATATTAGAGACTACTTCATTCCAGCTCGGTTTTTCTATATATCGTGTAACCTCTTGTTCTTTATTCATTACAACTAAACCGAATGAGAGTGGGTTTTCTACTTCCTTTACAAACATAGTTACCATTCTTTTCTTTTGTTCATGAAACATAATTCCTTCTGATAATTGAAAATCAGTTAACGCATCCCCGCTTATCACAACAAACGTTTCATCTAAAAATGTTTCCGCTTGTTTAATACTCCCTGCGGTTCCAAGCGGGGGAGAATCTTCAAAGTAGTACAAGTTAACTCCCCATTTGCTACCGTCACCAAAATATTGTTTAATGGCTGTACTCATATACTGAACAGTAATTGCAATTTCACGAATACCATGCTGACGTAATAATTCAATATTGTATTCCAAAACTGGCTTTTCTAATAATGGTAACATCGGCTTTGGAGTATTACATGTTAATGGTCTAAGGCGTCGTCCTTTTCCTCCAGCTAAAATAACCCCCTTCATATACTTCAGCCTCCACTTATATAATGATCAGTAACTTCATATACGATATGTATATTATCTACCCCGCATTAACTAGCAGTATAAAATGAAACTTTAATTAGTAGGGATTTTGTGCATCTCCCACTGATTATTAGCCCTGACCACTCGGGCTTTTACAGGCGGTAAAACTGTCTATATACATGTACCTTTTCAACGCCACGAAAGAAAGCGCTTACTATTAACTTAGTAAAATATCTCTTAATAAGTGAACAACATATATGTCCTATTTTTTCCATTATATTATGATACATCTTATCATCATAAACTAAAGGAAACAACGAGCTTTTTTTGTCATGTTTTGACTAAAAAAAGCAGGTGATGTTTCACCTGCCTTTTTCTTTATTCATTTAATAAGTAATGCTTTCCTTTTACTAAATAAAAAACATTTTCAGCAATATTTGTAATATGATCTGCTACACGCTCGATATATCTCGCCACAAAGGATAATTGTGTAATTTGTGTAATTGCTTCTGGTTGTTCTGGAACTGAAGATATAAATTCACGAATCGCTTTCCCATATATTTCATCAACTGAATCATCCATTTCAGCAATTTGTTTCGCCAAAGTTAAATTTTCTTGCTCATATGCTTCTAGCGCTAACTGTAGCATCTTATTTGCAATTGCAAACATTTCATCAAGATTGTGCAAACTAACAACCACCTCTTTTTCCCCAAGACGAATTGTTGATTTCGCAATATTAACAGCATGATCTGCAATACGCTCTAAATCTGTCGCTGTTTTAATTGAAATGAAAATCCTTCTTAAATCACTTGCTACAGGTTGCTGCTTCGTAATAAGCATAAGCGCAAGATCATTTATTTCCTCTTCTAAATTATCCATACGATAATCACCATCTATTACCTCTAACGCTTTCTCTACATCCCTTTTATGAAGACCTTCCATAGCAAGCAATAAAGCTTCCCTCGCTAGCTCTCCAAGCTCAATCACCTTTTGCTGCAACATTTTTAAATCACATTGAAACTGTTCTCTTACCATTGTTTCTTCCCCCTCAATATTATGTGCCATTATATATAGATCTCCTACCTAGCCTACTTGTAATAAGCCTTAAGATAGGAGAAGTATTACTTCTCTAATTAAATGAGGTAAAAATAAGAAATACCCTCTGTTAAGAGGGTATTTGCTCTTAGCCTTGCAACGATATCAACCGAATCGGCCTGTAATATAGTCTTCTGTACGCTTATCTGAAGGTGTCGTAAATAATTTATTTGTATCTGTATATTCCACAACTTCTCCACTTAAGAAGAAAGCAGTTTTGTCTGAAATACGTGCTGCTTGTTGCATGTTATGCGTTACGATCACAATACTAAAGTCTTTCTTTAACTCTTGAATTAATTCTTCTACTTTTAATGTTGAAATTGGATCTAGTGCCGATGTTGGCTCATCCATTAAAATAACGTCTGGTTCAATTGCTAAACAACGTGCGATACATAGACGCTGTTGCTGTCCACCAGATAAACCGTATGCATTATCATGCAAACGATCTTTTAACTCATCCCAAATCGCTGCTCCACGTAAACTTTTTTCAACAATTTCATCCAATGTTTTTTTATCACGAATACCATGAATTTTCGGGCCATATGCTACATTTTCATAAATAGATTTCGGAAATGGGTTTGGCTTTTGGAACACCATTCCCACATGAGTTCTTAATTCTTCAACTGGGTATGATTTTTCAAATATATTGCGCTCTCTATATTCAATTACACCTGTAGTTCGCACGATTGGTACTAACTCTACCATACGATTTAATGTTTTTAAGTACGTTGATTTACCACAACCACTTGGCCCGATAATTGCTGTAACTTCATTCTCATGAATGCTTAAGTTAATATCTTTTAAAGCATGGTCTTCTCCGTACCATAAATTTAAGTTTTTCGTATCAAATACTACTTTCTTTGGTGCAGTCTCGATTTTCTCCTCGTTTTTCACCTGTACATTTACTACTGTTGCTACCATTTGAATTCCCCTTTCATCCATTTCCAACTTATTTTCGATTTCGTAACCATAAGACAAATATATTGATAAAGAGTAATAAACCTAACAAAACAATCATCCCAGCAGCTGCTACATACTGAAATTCTTCTTGCGGTCTACTCATCCAATTAAAAATTTGAATTGGTAAAACTGTAAATCTATCAAACATACTAAATGGAACATAATTTGCAAATACAAGTGCCCCGATAACTAATAGCGGTGCCGCTTCTCCAATCGCCCTTGATATCGCTAACATACAACCCGTTATAATTCCTTGGAAAGCAGATGGCAATACAATTTGATACATCGTTTGCCACTTCGTAGCACCTAATCCGTAAGAAGCTTCTAATAATGAACTTGGTACAGATCGTATCGCTTCTTGACTCGCTACAACAACTGCCGGTAAAACGAGTAAACTCATCGTCAGTGCCGCCGCAATAATACTCTCTCCTAAATGAAGAGCATATACAAAAATAGTTAAGCCGAGTAATCCAAATACAACGGAAGGTACTCCTGCTAACGTTTGATTATTAATTTCTATTACCTTTTTAAATATAGATTCCTTCGCATATTGCTCCAAATAAAGAGCCGTTCCAACTCCAAATATAAAGGAGACTGGTATAACAATACTCATAAATAATATTGTTCCTGACAAAGCTGCAGCAATCCCAGCTTCTTTCGGATTACGCGAAGCGAAGTTTGTAAAGAAATCTAACGAAAGGTAACTTATACCTTTTTCAAAAATTTGAAAAAGCAAAATAAGCAGTATTACTATTGAAAACAAAATTGCCATATAAAATAACAACTTGTAAACTCGGTCTTTTAAAAAACGTGATGCCATATTTTCTTGTATTTTTTTATGATTCAACATTCGCATATTATGTCACCCTCCTAAAGCGGCGCATAATAGAGTGTGAAATGATGTTCATTATAAGAGTAAACAAGAATAACGTTGCGCCTACAGCATACATGCTGTAATACGTAATTGTTCCATGCGGAGCATCACCTAAGCTCACTTGCACAATATAGGCTGTTAGCGTTTGAATAGAGTGTGTCGGATCGAGCGATACATTCGGTGTAGATCCCGCTGCAATTACAACTATCATCGTTTCGCCAATTGCTCTGGAAGCAGCTAATAGGATTGCTGCCATAATCCCTGTAAAAGCCGAAGGAAACACGACTTGTTTTACCATCTCAAACCGAGTTGCTCCAAGTGCTAACGAAGCTTCTTTCGTTCCTTTCGCTACAACTCTCATCGCGTCTTCAGATAGAGATGCAATTGTAGGTATCATCATAAAGCCAATAACAATACCTGGACTAATCGCATTAAAAAACTGTAAATCTGGTATAATCCGTTGTAAAAGTGGTGTGACAACTGTTAATGCAAAAAAACCATATACAATTGTCGGAATACCTGCTAATAGTTCTAACATCGGTTTTAATACTTTCCTTGCACCGTTTGAAGCATATTCGCTTAAAAATACAGCACACGCTAAACCGATAGGAATTGCTACGAACATGGCAATTGCTGTTACAAGGAACGTTCCACATATAAGTGGTAATATACCGAATTTAGGATCTTCAAAAAAAGGTAACCATTCTTTTCCCGTCAAAAAGGAGTGTAATGGTATTTTTTGAAAAAACATCAACGTTTCATTTGCCAATGTGAAAATAATTCCAAGTGTCGTTACAATAGACACGCTAGCCATTATTTTTAGTAATAATGGAACGATTCGATTGATTCGCTGCGTTTTTTTTCTTTGTTTTGTATTTCTTTCAATCAAATGTTGTACAGAAAATGTAATTTGACTTTTGTCATTATGAGCCAAAGATGAAAACCCCTTTCCACCCTGACATTACCTTTTTATTTCTGTTAACATCCGCAGCTGTTCATTGTATTTTTCTTTTGGTAATTTTACATATCCAACCTCTTCAGCAAGATTACCTACATGCTGAATCATAAACTCAATATAATTTGCTACATTCATTTTATTTCGGATAGATGCATCATTTACATAAGCAAATAACGGCCTAGATAATGGCTTATACTTACCTGATTGAATGGTATCTTTCGTCGGAAGTACACCATTCATTTTTATTGCTCTCACCTTATCTCGATTGGCCATATAATAAGCATATCCTACAAAAGCAATGGCATTTTTATCATTCATTACCCCTTGCATAATAACTTGATCATCTTCAGACAAAGAGACTTTTTTTACAATGCGACTATTTTGTAAGATGACATTTTGAAAATAATCATACGTACCAGAGTCTACACCTGGCGCATAAAACTTCACCTGTTCACGTGGCCATGATGAATGAATTTGTGACCATCGCTTTTCGCTTCCATCTTCACTCCATAATAGACGTAACTCGTCTACCGTCATATTGTCTACCCAAGTATTTTGGCGACTCACAACGATCGTAAGGCCATCGTAAGCGACTTCAAACGGTGTAAACTGAATGGAGTTTTTTTTCATCTCATTTTCTTCCACTTGTTTCATTGCTCTCGAAGCATTATTTATATCTACTTCTCCTTTACTGAAACGATTAAATCCTCCTCCTGTTCCAGAAACACTGATGGAAATTTTCACGTTTGGATGCACCTTTGTATATTCCTCCGCTACCGCTTCTATAATAGGAAAAACTGTTGAGGATCCATCAACTCTCACTTCTCCCATTTCATTCACAGCAAATGCAGTAGACGTGCCAACATAAAAGAAACATGTCGACAATACGAAAACTTTAATCGATGCACTTATCCATTTCACGTGTTCTTCCTCCTAGAAGTAACCGGAAATAACAGGATTACAGATATAAGAATACTGCTAAACTATTAATTCGGTTTTAATTGTTTGTAAAAGTTTTGTAAAGTTCCACAAGAATCAACATTAGGTGAAATTCTAATCCGTAGCCACCATTCATCTTCACTAATGATTGGTCCATAAAATCCTTATCCTCCATAGGGAAATGCATACGTATCATTTGCGAGGTCCCTTAATTTCCCGATATGATATGCTTGTCCACTTTATTAAAACGTATGCATGAACCATAAAAAAAAGCACACTATCTTTTCAGATAGTGTGCTTTTTTTACAACTTTTTTATTCATCATCTTGCTCTTTATTTTTCTTATCTATTTCATCTTTTGTAGCTTCGCCATTTTCCACCTTTTTCAAATCAAAGTACGCGTCCATAATGTCACGGCTAATATATCCATTAATACCTGATTTATCATCTACCCAAGGTACAACAACAGAAAATGCTACTTCAGGGTCTTCAAATGGCGCATAACCTACTAACGTTAAGTTATATGTCTCTTTGCGCTCACCTTTTGCATTTCTACCAATCTCTTTATCTCCGCCATACACAGTTTGAGCTGTACCTGTTTTACCAGCAGCTGTATATTTTGCAGTCGAAAAATAGTTTAAAGCCGTACCACCCGGACTGTTAAACACTTGCTTAAATCCTTCCTGAACACGTTTAATTTGTGATTCAGGCATATCTACACGGTTTAGTACTTTCGGTTCCATTGAATGAACCACTTTTCCAACTTCATCTGGTTTCACTGCCGGTTGACGAATTTCTTTTACAACTTGCGGCTGCATACGGTAACCACCATTTGCAATTGTTGAAACATATTGTGCTAATTGAAGTGGTGTATACGTATCATACTGTCCAATTGATAAATCCAATAAGAAACCTGGCATATGATCTGTTCTACCTCTTTGTCCAGCCGTTTCATTCGGTAAATCAATGCCAGTTTTTACACCAAGTCCAAATTGACCGAAATAGTAACGCATCGTATCATATGATTTTTGTTTTATATCTAACGTACCGCCTCGTACATAGGGAACACCAGCAATATTCATCGCTGTTTTAAACATATAAACGTTTGAAGACATTTTTAACGCTGTAAGGTCATCAATATATCCCATCGTCTTCCAAGACGATTTTTTTAGCGGTCCTTTTAATACAATTGGTTCATCAAGTTGAACCGAACCTGGTTGAATAGCGCCTGTTTGATATCCAGTAAGTATTGTAGCGCCTTTTACAGTCGATCCCATCGGATAAGAACTTGTCATCGTTCCTAATGCGAAATCTTGTACTTTCGTTTCACCATTTTCATTCACTAACTGTTTCCCTGCCATAGATAAAACTTCACCATTTTTCGGATTCATCATTACAACGAATGCACGATCTAAAAGTGGTTGCCCACCTTTATATTTCAATAAACTTTTAGTGATAATTTCTTCTACACGCTTTTGTAATTCCATATCAATTGTTAAATTCAGATCATTACCACTTTGCCCTTTTGATACATTAATCGTTTCTAAAATATTACCATTTTTATCTGTAATATTTTTCACTTCCGCTTTCGTACCATGTAGGCTATCTTCATATTGCTGTTCAAGATAACTTTTTCCTACTCGTTCATTTCGATTATAATCACGAACAAGATAGTAATCTAGTCTTTCTCTCGGTAAACCTTCATCAGACGTTGACACCCCACCAAGTACACTTCGGAATAAATCACCATCATATGCATATTTTCGTTCCCAATCGACACTCGTATCTACTCCTGGCAATTCCGCTAATTTTTCACTAATAATCGCATATTCTTTTTCTGTGGCATCCTTCTTAATGACTTGTGGTGTCATTGCATATCCGCCGTCCATTTTGCTTTTAATTGCTAGTATTTCTAAATCTTTTGCAGATAATTGATTCACTTCTTCTTCCGTCACGCGACCTCGTTGACGCTCGTCTAATTCTTTATCGTCAATTTTTTTATCTTTAAACTCTTGACGATCTTTATTCGTAATTTTTTCTTTCGCTTCCTCTTTATGAATAGCAAGCCAATAATCTTTTTTATCACGATCTGTTAATTTATCTGTCGGTACTTCAATCAAATCTGCTAGCTTTTTCGCTGTTTCTAAGCGAGCCTCTGCAGTTGATCCTTTCATTTTTGTAAATGTAATCGTACGTACAGCTGCATTATCTACTACAGCTCGCCCATAACGGTCAAATATTTTCCCACGTGGTACAGGATTACTTATCGTCGAGTTCTCTTTCCTCTCCACTTCATTCTTATATTCCTCACCGCGAACAATTTGTACATATCCTAGCCTTACAATAACCGCGGAGAACATTAAAAACACGCAGAAAAACAGCACGTTTAACCGAAAAGGAACGTGAGTCTTTTTCTTTTGTTGTTTCTGCTTCTTGCTCATACAAACCTCCTCTACCAACAGCTATGTAATGTGAAAGGGACACCTTCATACAGGTGTCCTCACTGCTGTCTTACATCTTTTTCTATTCTAGCATAAAACAACCGAGAAGTTAACCTTCTGGTTCTGTTTGATTCTGCGCATTTGCTTGCGTTACAACACTTGTTTTACTTGCATTTCCCTCATCATATTTGACATTTTTAACTGCAAAATAAATAAGAAAATGTCCTGCACCTAAAATACATAATAAGTAAGGTAAACTTTTTTCGGGCGGAAAGAATAGTACAGCGCATAAAAAACTTAAAATCGAGCAAATTCTTCCTGCATTTAACCATAATTCTCGGACAACTACATACTCTACACGCCACTCTCTCGCATTTTTCGCTCTGCCAATTACATCATATGTCATGGACCCGTACGGAACAAGCAAAATAGGGTATGCAACCGCAATACACGCTGCATAAATAAGTAATTTTGCGTATGTAACGTTGAATATAACTAAAAATACGACAGCATATAAAATAATGCCTCCAAGTAAAATTGCTTTTTTCCGCCACTCTTTCTTTAACATACGAGTGACTAAGTAGTAACATACAAATGATACAGCAGAATTTACTAAGCTATATTTTCCTAAGGCGAGTTCACTATCCGTCGCTAAATACACGTACACGGAAATCACAAAAATAAACGTTCCCTCTCTCAATCCTTGGAAAAAATGAGCACGTGTAATTCTTCCCCAATTTTTATCAATCTGCCGCTCTTTCAATACTTGTACAATTTCATACCGTCCTTCACATTCTCTCTTAGATACAAAAAAGCTTAAAATAACAGCAATTGCAAATAACACTAACGAAAGAAAGAATATGACCGTATAGCCACTCCATTTTTCCATACGTGAAATTGTGTATCCAGCTGCTATCGGTCCAATCATGCCAGAGAAGGATGTAAGAAGTCCAAGAAACCCATTAAAGAAATCTCTTGTTTCTGGTTCTGTAATCTCAAATGTTAATAAGTTAAACGCGAGCCAGTAAAAACCATATCCGACTCCTAAAAGAGCCCCCATTAATAAAATATAGTGAGAAGCGCTTTTTCCCGCTACTAAAACAACGATAAAAAAAATAGCTAACGTGCCTACGCCTATTCGTAACAAGATTGAGCGATCAATACGCTTCGCTAATTTCCCACCTATAAGAAATGTGAGAGGCTGCAATACAACGCTGGCCAAATTATACAAGCCAAGATTCACATAATTTTGTGTTTGTTTCCATAAATAAATGTTAACAAACGTATTCGATAAAGAAATTGCGAGCGTGTATAAACCTCCAATAAGGAGCAACAACACTAAATCCCGATTCACTTCAACGTCACCAATTATATGTTTCCACTTCATACACAACTCTCCTTTACTTCATGTTCTAGTCTTCCAAAGACAAGCCCAATTATGTAAAAGGAAAGCATAGAAAAAAGCTAGGAGCATTCTCCTAGCTTTTTCTATCGTTATTACAATTATTTTGCTTCTTGGTAACGTTTTTCAGCAGCGTTCCAATCTACAACGTTCCAGAATGCACCGATGTAGTCAGGACGACGGTTTTGGTAATTTAGGTAGTAAGCATGTTCCCAAACATCTAAACCTACAACTGGAGTTTTACCTTCAGTTAGAGGAGAATCTTGGTTTGGCGTGCTTGTTACTTCTAACTCACCATTGTTTACTACTAACCAAGCCCAACCAGAACCGAAACGAGTTGCGCCAGCTTTTGCGAATTCTTCTTTGAATGCATCGAAGCTACCGAATTTCGCTTCAATTGCAGTTGCAAGTTCGCCTACTGGTTGTCCGCCGCCGTTTGGAGATAAGATTGTCCAGAAGAATGTATGGTTAGCATGTCCGCCACCATTGTTACGTACTGCTGTACGGATTGCTTCTGGTACTTCGTTTAAGTTTGCAACTAATTCTTCTACGCTTTTGTCAGCTAATTCTGCATGACCTTCTAAAGCAGCGTTTAAGTTTGTAATGTAAGTGTTATGATGTTTTGTATGATGGATGTTCATTGTTTCTTTGTCAAAGTGAGGCTCTAAAGCATCATACGCATAAGGTAAATTTGGTAATTCGTGTTTTGCCATTGTTATATTCCTCCCAGTTTATGTATTGCCACTTAAGTGACATACAACTTCATTCTACCCTAATTGCCATAGGGTGCAAACAAATAAATCACATTGTCTTGCTATCATTAACGTAGCAAAAATCCCACTTCTTTTCAATTAAAATGCTCATATATTCCGTAAAAAAAGCTCCCTTCTACAAGGAAGCTTCCCACTGACATAATAAACATGCGAAATGGATATGGACCCTGTAGGACTCGAACCTACGACCGGACGGTTATGAGCCGTCTGCTCTAACCAGCTGAGCTAAGGGTCCACAATTATGTATGTAACAACATATCAAATAAAGGAATTCCTATCGGATATATCCTTTAAGAAATGTAAGATAAATTTACCATATGACAAAGAAAAGTGTCAATTGTATTTTTCTCATATAAAAGAAGAAAATTAATAAAAAGAAATTTAGTTATCTCCACTATATGTAAATATAATATATCTTGAGATTCTCTAGATTCCTACGTTACAATGATTTTATACATACATAAAGGAAGTGAATCTATGTCCATATTTACCCAATTAGCAAAAAGCGTATATTCGCCTAAAGATATGGCGCTATTCCGTTTTCAAAAAATCGGAAAAACCATTTTGTATATTATGCTACTTTGTCTAATCACTACTATTCCAAGAACATTCTTTTACGGCAGCTTTATCCAAGATAGTGTCAGCATGGTAAATCAAGCAATTGAAAAAGATTTACCTGATTTTAAAATCGAAAACGGTGAACTAAAAGCAGATATTGAACAACCTATTCTAAAGGAAGAGGGAGATGCTCTTTTCGTATTTGATCCCAATACAACAGATATAGAAACATATCAAAACAAAACTGGTTTATTTATTTTAAAAGATAAAGTAGTTTCTATAGGAAATGGTCAAACACAAACATACTCCTATAATGATTTATTAGGGACATCTCTTGAGAAGAAAGATTTGCAAGATTTCATTTCTGTATTCGATAGTATTTATCCAATTTTACTAGCCGTTATTGGAGTGTTAGTGTACCTATTCCAATTGTTTATTACTTTCTTAGGAATTACTTTACTTGCGTTTATAGGTTCTGCTATGAGTGGTCAACGTAAATTATCTTATAAGCAAGTATGGACGTTAACTGCATACAGCTACACAATCCCAACAATCTTCTTTATGATTATGGATCTATTCAAAATTGTTGTACCTGGTTCAACATTCATTTATATCGCAGTTGTTTTAATTGTTCTTTACTTAACGATTAAAGAAGTTCCAAAACCGAAAGAAAAATAAGAACGAAAAAAAAATGCCTAAATAGGCATTTTTTTTTTGGACAAGCATATATTCCTAGCAAAGGAGTGAAGAATATGAAAAGATTAGGTATATTCTTATTCGTGCTTGTTCTTGGTTATATATTTTATTACGATATAAAAATCGGCACCTTACCGATGTTAAGTTCATATAAAAAAACAACCGCTGCCCAAACGATAAAGCAAGAAAATACAGATACAAAACAAAAGAAAGAGAACAAAGCAGAAAAAGAAACAGATGTAACTTATAAAACAATCGAAGTCAAAACAGGTGAGACAGTTCTTTCTATTACCGAACAAATTAATAAGAAAAAAATCCCTTCCATTGAAAAGGTAATTGATGACTTTAAACAACTAAACAAAAGTACATCTGCTACAAAAATACAAATTGGAAAGTCTTATAAATTCCCGTTATATCAATGAGCAATCACTTAATCCTTGTCAATTACATAAAGGCGCTGATACAATAGTAAAAGTGAAACCGAGCACTTCGGTTTCTATAGCCCTGTATCACGTATACTTTCATTGATATGAGGGACTAAATAAGAAACTTCTTTTATAAGGAGAGCGATCTATTCGTGAATGAAATGACTCATCGTACAAAAACACGTCCAGTTAAAGTCGGTAATTTAACAATTGGCGGTAATAATGAATTAATTATACAAAGTATGACAACAACAAAAACACATGATGTTGAAGCAACAGTTGCTGAAATTAAACGTTTAGAAGAAGCTGGCTGTCAAGTCGTCCGTGTTGCTGTTCCAGACGAACGCGCAGCAAATGCTATTGCTGATATTAAAAAACAAATCAACATTCCACTTGTTGCTGATATTCATTTTGATTATCGTCTTGCTTTAAAAGCAATTGAAGGTGGCATTGATAAAGTACGTATCAATCCAGGTAACATTGGTCGTCGCCATAAAGTAGAAGCTGTTGTAAATGCAGCAAAAGAACGCGGTATTCCAATCCGTATCGGTGTAAACGCAGGTTCATTAGAACGTCACATTTTAGAAAAGTACGGATACCCAACTGCAGATGGTATGGTCGAGAGCGCCCTACATCACATTAAAATTTTAGAGGACTTAGATTTCCACGATATTATCGTGTCTATGAAAGCCTCTGATGTTAACTTAGCAATTGAAGCATACGAAAAAGCTGCTCGTGCTTTTGATTACCCATTACATTTAGGTATTACAGAATCCGGAACATTATTTGCCGGAACTGTAAAAAGTGCCGCTGGTCTTGGCGCAATCTTAAATAAAGGCATCGGAAATACACTACGTATTTCATTAAGTGCTGACCCAGTTGAAGAAGTAAAAGTTGCGCGTGAACTATTAAAGTCATTCGGTCTTGCATCTAATGCAGCAACACTTATTTCTTGCCCAACTTGTGGTCGTATTGAAATTGATTTAATTAGCATCGCTAACGAGGTGGAAGAATACATCTCTACACTAAAAGTACCAATTAAAGTTGCAGTACTTGGTTGCGCTGTAAACGGTCCTGGTGAAGCTCGTGAAGCTGATATCGGTATTGCCGGTGCACGTGGAGAAGGATTATTATTCCGTAAAGGGCAAGTTGTTCGTAAAGTACCAGAAGAAATAATGGTAGAAGAACTGAAAAAAGAAATCGATGTAATTGCTGCTGAAATGGCTGCTGAACGAGAAAAAGAAAAAGAAAAAGAAAAAGAAACACAAGAACAATAAAAAGAAGGTTGCCACAATATTTGTGGGCAACCTTCTTTTTTACGTAAAAAAGCTCGTCAGTTATGTAACCGACGAGTTCTTATTTTGCACATTTTGGACAACGGCCATATATTTCAAACTTATGACCGGTTACTTCATAACCGTTAAAATCTTTATTCATAAAATCCATCGGGCAGGAAGTAATCTCTTTCGTCCCCCCGCAATCTAAACAAATAAAATGATGATGATGTTCCATAATAGAACATGTAAAACGAAAATGTTTTTCACCATTTAATTCCGTTTGTTCTAAAACACCGATTTCAGCAAACACCGTTAAGTTACGATAAATCGTATCAAAGCTAAGACCTGGATAATCATCCTTCATATGCTCTAAAACGTCTTTCGCCGTTAAATAACGATTGTGAGCTGCAAATAACCTGAGCATTTCTTCCCTTTTCCCAGTATGTTTGTATCCTTTATCTTTCATTAGGCGTAAAGCTTCTGTTAGATTCATATCTATCCCTACTTTATGCAGTTTTTTTCTTTTTCCATAAAATCGCACCAATTAAAATAAGAACTGCTATCATAACAATTGTACCACCTGGTGCTAGATCAAGTTGATATGAAGCAAACATTCCACCAATTACTGCAATTTCACCAAATAAAATGGAAAAGAAAATTGTTTGTTTAAATCCATTCGCAATACGAATACTTGCTGCAACTGGTAACGTCATTAATGATGATACGAGGAGAACCCCTACTACACGCATTGATACTGCAATAACAAGAGCAACCAATATAATGAAAATAAAGTGAATCCACTTTGCACTCAAACCGGTTGATACAGCATATTCCTCATCAAACGATAGTAAAAATAACTCTTTGTATAATAAAGTGATCGTTACAATAACAACAATTGCTACAATGCCGATGATTATTAAATCCGTACTTGTTACAGCACTTACACTCCCAAATAAATAACTAAATAAATCAGTGTTAAATCCATTTGCAAGTGATATAAAAATAACCCCAATTCCCATTCCTGCTGAAAGAATAATCGGAATTGCTAATTCTTGATAATGTTTATATACAGTACGTAATTTTTCAATTAGTAACGCCCCACCAATAGAAAAAATCATTCCCATATATAATGGATTTAAAAATCCTCCTGTGAAAATTGTTTTTTCTAGTAGTAAACTTGCAGCAATACCCGATAATGTCACGTGACTTAAAGCATCCGCAATAAGCGACATTCGGCGAATGACAACAAATACACCGATAAGCGGCGCAACAAGTCCTATTAAAATCCCTGCATATAAAGAATTCCGTAAAAAGTCATATTGTAAAAAATCTTGTATCATTATATCCTCCCGTGATGCTCATGCTCGTGTTCTAAACGATGAACATGATGTCCATATAAGACGGACATTTCTGCATCTTCTAACTCTCGGAACTTCTCTACATTTCCATGGAAATGTAGATGTTGGTTTAAGCATGCAACATGTGTTACCTTCTCTGTAACAGCTCCCATATCATGAGTAACGAGAATTAATGTGATTCCTAACCTTTTGTTTAAATCCTCTAATATCTCATAAAAACTTTCTACATTCTTCACATCGATTCCAACAGTGGGCTCGTCCAAAATAAGTAATTCAGGATCACTAACGAGCGCACGAGCAATAAATACACGCTGTTGTTGTCCACCAGAAAGTTCTCCGATATTGCGCCCTTGAAACGCACTCATCCCTACATCAGCAATCGCTTTTTCTACCTTTTCCTTATCGTTTTTCGTGAAAAAGCGAAACAGCCCTTTTTTCGAAACGAGTCCCATTGATACCACTTCAAAAACAGTGGCCGGAAAACCAGAATTAAAGCTATTTGCCTTTTGCGACACATAACCAACTTTGTTCCATTCTTTAAACTTCTTACTGTCAACACCAAACAAACGAATACTTCCCTGTTTTGGCTTTAAAACGCCTAATAAACATTTTAGCAAGGTTGATTTCCCAGAACCATTTGGTCCAACTAAACCTAAAAAAGCTCCCTTCGGAACTTGCAAATTAATATCTTCTAACACATTTCGATCTTCATATCGAAATGACAATCCTTCTATTTCTAATATATTATTCATAGCATCTCACCTATTTTAATTCAGAATGATTCCGATTTATATCTATTTGAATTATAGTACAGCTTATTATAGTTGTAAACCAATCTGCCTAAAATATATCAATTTTT
The DNA here is from genome assembly GCF_053345335.1 of Bacillus sp. M5A3_1b. NCBI lineage: Bacteria > Bacillati > Bacillota > Bacilli > Caryophanales > Bacillaceae > Bacillus > Bacillus sp. M5A3_1b. The sequence goes on from NZ_JBKEZY010000001.1 coordinate 568,949, forward strand.
TCAAGAAACCTTACTATTATAACAAAAAGCAGAGAAAAATTCTCTGCTTTCGAAAAATATTCCTATAAAGTGAAACTTTAATCAGTGGGGGTTTTCTTCATCCCCCACTGATTATTAGTTGAACCAATCGGACGTTTACGGACAGTTGATCTCCCACCTAACTTCTTTGCTCCAACTGAATTTTGAGGTGGGAGTTTACTGTCCGTTAACGCGGGATAAAATGAAACCTTAATCAGATGAGGCCATCCCCTAACGATTGGCGAGGATTTTTACTGGATAAATTTTCTAGTGGATAGCCGATTTAAACTTGCCACCATTTGTCTCTTGTGTATTCATAATCGTAACAAACGCATTCGCATCAATTTCATACACAATTGATTTTAACTTCGTCACTTCCAGACGCGTTACAACTGCATAAATAACTTCTTTTTCTTTATCCGTGTAACCGCCTTTCGCTACAAGCTTTGTAGTTCCACGACCAAGACGATGCAAAATCGCATTTGATACTTCCTCATATTGATCTGATACAATTAAAACTGCTTTCGTTTCATCTAAACCTTGAATGACTGTATCAATTGTTTTGAATGCAATATAGTACGTCATAACAGAATACATAGCTTGTTCAACACCAAATACAAATGCTGCCCATGCAAAAATGAATAAGTTCACAAACATTACAAATTCGCCAACAGAGAAAGGTAATTTCTTCGTTAATAAAATACCCATAATTTCTGTTCCGTCCATTGATCCACCATGGCGAATAACGAGCCCTACACCAATACCTAAAATAAGACCACCAAACACTGTTGCTAAAATCGGCTCTGTTGTAAATGGTGGAACAGCATGTAACGTTGATTCAATAAACGCTAAAGCTACAATACCGAACGCCGAAGATAACATGAACGTTTTTCCGATTTGCTTATAACCTGAATACATAAATGGGATATTGAGAATAACGACTAAAGTAGAGAAACTTAACCACCAAATATTAGGAGTAAGATAATCTAATATAAGAGAAATACCAATAATTCCACCATCAATAATTTTATTTGGCATTAAAAATAGTTCAATCGCTACCGCTGCGCATGCTGCCCCAAAAATAATCATAACTAAACGATAAATAAGATGGATAACACTTTCTTTTCGATGTTGCTTTTGTTCCATAAGTCCTCCTTATACTCTTTTTCTATAGTTTTGTCCTTATATTATAACATACGCTTCTTTTTCTCATGAAAAAAGAAACTCTATACGAATATGTACAAGCTACGTACTCATATATTTCGATAGAAGAACGTGTGAAGGAGGATAACTCAATGAACCTCATTAAACAACTTGTAAATAAAAAATTAAATCATATTTCTACAAAAGAGTTATTGAAATATAGTAAAGAGTATGAAGTTTCTATTACGACTGCACAAGCCGATCAAATTGTTTTACTTATGAAAGGAAAAAATATTAACATTTACGATAATGACGAACGGCTAGAGCTCTTAAAACAAATAGCAAAAGTAACCTCCCCTGCTACTGCCCAACAAGTAAATACTTTATTTCAGCAACTACTAAAATAAGGAGGGGAAAATCCCCTCCTTATTGCTTATTGCGCTTTAATTTTCTCAAGAATCCCTTCATCAAATGTACCATTTTTCAGCATTTCGATTTCTAATTTATATGGCGGCTTCTTATCTTTTTTATCTTCACCTACATATGGCGTTTCAAGAATTTTTGGTACGTGCATTAACTGCGGATGATGCACAATATGATGTAACGCTTTATAACCGATATGACCGAAGCCGATATTTTCATGACGGTCCTTTCCTGCGCCGCATACATTTTTACTATCATTAATATGAAGTACTTGCAAACGATCCATACCAACAATCTTATCAAATTCATTTAATACGCCGTCAAAATCATTTACAATATCATATCCTGCATCGTGCGTATGACACGTATCAAAGCATACTGATAATTTTTCATTATATTTTACACCATCAATAATCTTTGCAATTTCTTCAAAGCTACGACCGCATTCTGTTCCTTTTCCTGCCATCGTTTCTAACGCAATGTTAACCGTCTGCTCTGGCATTAATACTTCATTAAGCCCTTTAATAATTTGTTGAATACCAGCATCCGCTCCTGCACCAACGTGCGCACCTGGGTGAAGAACGATTTGTTTCGCTACACCTAATGCCGATGTTCTTTCAATTTCCATGCGAAGGAAGTCTACACCTAATTGGAATGTTTCTGGCTTCGTCGTATTCCCAAGATTAATAATATATGGCGCATGTACGATAATTTCCTCAATACCGTTTAGTTCCATATGTTTTCTTCCTGCTTCTATGTTCAATTCTTCAATTGGTTTTCTTCGTGTATTTTGCGGTGCACCTGTATAAATCATAAACGTCGTTGCACCGTATGAAACAGCCTCTTCACTTGCTGCTAATAACATTTTCTTACCACTCATAGAAACATGAGATCCAATCTTTAACATACAATCACCTCTTCAATATACAATAGATATAATGATAGCATAATTTGTAGAAATATGTAGCGAATTGTTTGTTCCTAAAACACTACGCAAATTGTAACTGGCTACACCGAAACTTTAATCAGTGTTTTTTCATTCCCCACCAATTATTATCCCGCAAATATCCGGATAAAAAAAGATAAGGGGGCTCCCCTTATCTTTTTTTATTGCTATATTTTTTCTTCACTTTATCACGTTCTGTTGCAAGTTTACGTTTATAGTTTGGTTTTACTTTTTTCGGCTTTTTAATAACTTTCGTTGCCATAACATCAAGTTCATCATTTGGTTTTTTACGGCTCTTACGACGACGACGTTCACCTAAATCCGCCCACTCATCTCCGCGTAACTCTACATGCTTGAACTCAATATGACGTTGTTTTTCTAAACTATCTAACGCTTCTTCGTTTGCTGGATCATAAATCGTCACTGCAATACCTGAATGCCCCGCACGTGCTGTTCTTCCAACGCGGTGAACGAAGAAATCTAAATCTGATGGAAGTTCGTAGTTAATAACATGACTAATTCCTTCAATATCAATACCACGTGCTGCTAAATCAGTTGCAACAATATATTGGAATTCAAGATCACGAATTTGTTTCATCATTTTTTTACGATCACGCGGTGATAAATCTCCGTGAATTCGTCCAACTTTTAAGCCACGTTCCATTAATCCGTCAGCAACCTGATCCGCCATCTTCTTCGTATTCGTGAAAACAACTGCTAAATACGGTTTAAATTGTAGCAACATTTTGTTCACTAAATCGATTTTGTTACGATGTTTAGAAGGTACTAAGTAATGCTCAATATTTCCAGCTGCAACTTGTTTTGGATTGATATGAATATGCTCTGGATTCTCCATATATTTCTTCAGAAACGGTTTTAGTTTTTGAGGAATTGTTGCAGAGAAAACTAGCATTTGCAAGTTTCTAGGCATGCGTGATGCAATTTTGTCTACATCATGAATGAATCCCATATCAAGCATTAAGTCTGCTTCATCGACAATAATAGTATTTGCTTTATGAACAAATAATGCTTGTGCTTCTACTAAATCTTTAATACGTCCTGGTGTTCCAACTACAATATGAGGTTGTTTTTTCAACTTTTCAATTGATCGTTGTTTATCAGTTCCACCAATTAAACAACGTGCTGTAATCATTTGATCTTCCGCACAAAACTTTGTTAATTTCACGATTTCTTCGTAAATTTGTTGTGCTAACTCACGAGTAGGCGCTGTAATAACAAGTTGTACTTCTTCACGACTTGCATTAATTCTGTTCAATGTAGGAAGTAAGTATGCATGTGTTTTCCCAGAACCTGTTTGGGATTGTCCAATTACACTTACACCTTTTTTCACGACCGGGAAAATTTTCTTTTGAATTCCTGTCGGCTCTGTAAAGCGTAGTTCACGAACTGCATCTATTAAAAATGGTTTAAAATCATACTGTGTAAAAGTTTGTTGTGTCATAAGTTACACCTTCTTTCTAAATTTCTACTGCGCGCACAAATCAGCCAAGTCTACATTATATCGAAATCTACAAGTAAAATCCATCTTTAGTTTAGGTTTTTACTTCAAAAACTAACCTTCTTCCCTCTTATTGCATATTGTATGTGTATATACCTAACTGAAGAAAGGAGGATTTCTCACATGTTTCCCAAATCCCACACAAGGCAAATGTATCCGAATCAAGGACAGCAACCTTATACACCATATCCAATTCCACAACTACCACCGATGGCGCAAAAAAAGAAAGGTTTCCTTGCTAAACTCTTTAAAAAACACGATCCAACCGAGCCTTTCATGCAAATGGTTCCACCTTATCGACAAATGGATGGACCGCCGCCAATGATGCACCAGCAACCGCCGCCCCAATATCAACAACAATACCAATACCAACAACAATACCCGCAGCAATACTCACAACAATATCAACCATACATGCAACAACATCCAGAGCAAATGATTCCCCCTCAAATGTATGAATCAAATGAAACGCGCGGCGGTGCAGCAACTACAGCAGCATCAAGTAGCGGCATCGGCAGTTTTTTTGCAAATTTAATTTCGAATCCAACTAATATGATAAACAATATTGAAAAAGTATCCCAAGTCGTTCAATCTGTAAGCCCTGTCGTCGAACAGTACGGTCCTATTATGCGTAACCTACCAAGCATTGTTAAAATCCTCACCTCTGGAAAAAGTACGGAAGAAAATCCAACTAAAAATCCAACTGAAGACATAACAGAAAAGGTTGAGGTAGCAACTCCGCCTCCTCCACAAAAAAAAAGAAAAAGAAAAAAAATAGTGATTGAGCCTGTCATAGAAAAAGAATTACGAGAGGAGCCTGTTCAAAAAATAGCAACAAAACCAAAACTATATGTGTAACAATCCTTTGTTTTCTATCCATTCCTCCTTTATAATGTAAAAGACTATGCACAAAAGTATCCCTTGTTTAGAAGGAGAGGATTACTCATATGAAAATTGTTAAAATTTCCCCTCGTGGTTATTGCTACGGTGTTGTGGACGCGATGGTTATTGCACGTAACGCCGCATTAGATACATCATTACCAAGACCTATTTATATTTTAGGTATGATTGTTCACAACAAACATGTAACAGATGCATTCGAAGAAGATGGCATCATTACATTAGACGGTCCAAGTCGATTAGAAATTTTAGATAAAATCGAATCTGGTACTGTTATTTTCACTGCACACGGTGTTTCTCCAGAAGTTAAACAACGTGCAAAAGAAAAAGGTTTAACGACAATCGATGCCACTTGTCCAGATGTTACAAAAACACATGACCTTATTGAAGCAAAGAAAGCTGAAGGTTACCATGTCATTTATATCGGCAAAAAAAATCATCCAGAACCAGAAGGCGCAGTTGGTATTGCACCTGACATCGTTCACCTTATCGAAAGAGCTGATGATTTAAAAACATTAGAAATTCCAACAGATAAAATTTTAGTTACAAATCAAACAACGATGAGCCAATGGGATGTTCAACATTTAATGGAGGACATTCAGAAAAAATTCCCAACAGCAGAATTCCATAAGGAAATTTGTTTAGCAACTCAAGTTCGCCAAGAAGCTGTCGCTAAACAAGCTGATGTTGCAGACTTAACAATTGTTGTCGGTGATCCGAAAAGTAACAACTCAAACCGTTTAGCACAAGTATCACAAGAAATCGCTGGTACGAAAGCATATCGCGTTGCAGACGTAAGTGAGATTAAATTAGAGTGGCTACAAGGTGTAGAAAACGTAGCTGTTACAGCAGGTGCTTCTACTCCAACTCCAATTACAAAAGAAGTTATCGCTTTCTTAGATCAATATGATCCAATGAATCCCGCTACATGGGAGAGAGTTCGAAAAGTACCATTACAAAAAATATTACCTCGTGTAAAAGTGAAAAAAGAACAATAATAAAAACCGTTGCCTATATGAGCAACGGTTTTTATTTTTCTTATACAAATGTAAATGGATCCGTATGTAATTGCGAAGCATGAATGTGTACATTGAATTTCTTTGCATCCACTTTTTCTTGTAATTGCTTTTGTACACCTTGCTTCATTACTTTTTCAACGTTATGTCCTGGGTCAACTATATTTAAACCGAGCATCATAGCATCATGAGCAACATGATAATACATGTCACCCGTTACATATACATCCGCTCCTTTAAATTTAGCTTGATTGATGTATTTGTTACCATCGCCACCAAGTACAGCTACTTTGCGCACTTTATCATCTAATTTCCCAACAACTCTTGCGCCCTTCACATCTAATGATTGCTTTACATGTTCCGCAAACTGTCCAAGTGTCATTTCTTCTTGTAAATATCCTATTTTTCCAAGCCCTAATGTTTCACCTTTGTTATCAAGTGGATACACATCATATGCTACTTCTTCATATGGATGTGCAGTTACCATTGCTTTAATCACTTTTCGTTGTAGTGAAGCTGGAATTATCGTTTCGATTCGCACTTCTTCTACGCGTTCTAACTGCCCAGTTTCCCCGATATAAGGATTTGTTCCCTCTTGAGGTACAAACGTGCCTGTACCCTCGCTATTAAACGTACAGTGGCTATAATTGCCGATATGACCAGCACCTGCGTCTCCTAATGCTTTTCGTACTTCTTCTGCATGAGTTACTGGCACAAACACAACAACTTTTTTCATTTCTTCTGCATATGTCGGTGCCAAAACTTCTGTATTTTGCAATCCTAACGCCTCAGCAAGTAAATCATTTACCCCGCCCTTAGCAACATCCACATTTGTATGTGCTGCATAAATGGCGATATCATTTTTAATACACATTTCAATAATTCTTCCGTACGCTTTATCTGTATGAATCGCTTTTAACGGATTAAAAATTAAAGGGTGATGTGCAATAATGACATTCGCCCCTAATTGAATTGCTTCATCCACAACTTCCTCCGTTACATCTAACGCAATCAATACGTGTTGTACGGGTTTATTAAGCGCTCCAATTTGCAGGCCAATCTTATCTCCTTCCATCGCCAAATGCTTCGGATACATACTTTCAAATAAAGAAATAATTTCATGGCCATTTGGAATTTTACTCATGATAAAACCTCCCCTATCATTTTCATTTTCGCTTCTACTTCCGCACGCTTCACTTTTGTTTCTTCAGAATCAGCCGCACGTTCTAACTGCTTTAAAATATTTTGGAAGTTTTTCAATTCTCCTTCCCATTTTTCAACGAAAGCTTCACTTTTTTCTTTTATTAAAAATGGTCCCATAAACAATTCAGCTTGTTTATTTTCAGAATAAGGCGACGCGATGTTTCCTCGCTCTCCTACTAAAATCTCGTAAATTTTCCCATCTTCTTTTACGATTTTTTCATGGATAAGTTCCCATCCATTCTCAATAAACCATTCACGAATGTGATGCGCTGCAATATTCGGCTGTAAAATTAAACGCGTTACACCTTCTAATTTTTCTTTACCACTTTCTAAAATGTCACGAATTAACGCCCCGCCCATTCCGGCAACCGTAATTACATCTACTTCTCCTGGCGCGATAACAGCTAATCCATTCCCTTTACGCACATCTACTTTATCTTGTAAGCCACTTTCAGCTACAGTTGCTTGCGCAGAGCGAAATGGCCCCTCTACAACCTCTCCTGCAACTGCTTTTGTAGCAATATTATTTATAATTGCATAACACGGTAAATACGCATGATCTGATCCAATATCAGCAACTGTAGATCCTACCGGTATTTCACGCACAACTTCTTCTAATCGTTTTGAAAGCTTTACTTCATTCATGTATTTCCATTACTCCTTCTCTTGTCAGTCTGTCTCCATGATAATGAATTTATAGTAGTTGTTGCAAGCCTATAACAACAATTCACTTCTCTATCATTCATCGTATTTTAGAAAATATAGAAAAACAAGCCTTTTGCTTAAGCAAAAGGCTTGTCATACGGAACTTTATTTTTTCTTCGATAACCAATCAGCTACTTTAGCAGCTTGATCAGCTGGGACTATATTTGGTGGCATGTTCCCTTTACCTTTCGAAAGAATTTCTTTAATTTCATCTTTTGAAAGTTTCCCACCAATTTTTTGCAAATTAGGTCCTACTGCCCCTTGTAATTGATCACCGTGGCAGCTCGTACAGCTTTGTTTCACAATATCCTCTGGCTTTGATGCTGTTTGTGCTGGCTTCCCGCCATTTTTTGCATCAGCTAACTCTTTAGATTTATTTAGCCCCTGAAATGAAAATACAAACATAACGATAATACCTAATGCTGCAATAAGAGCGAACGGAATCAGCGGATTACGTTTCATATCTCTTCTCCCCCCTCTATCCCCCTAAATAGTTAGATGATTCAGTCATTTCTATTGTACTTGAAAACGCTCTATCAGAAAAGAGTAAACTACTAATCGTTAAAAATATTCCATAAATTCAGTTTATTGTTTTTTATTGTTATATCGCTTATTATTTCGATAATTATTAACGTTTCTCATCATATTTTTCACTTTTCTACATATATTTTTGTATAGAATACACAAAATTAATCGAAAAATCGAAAAATGAGCATTTGCAAATCAAAAGACAATTCTGTAAAATAAATTACAAGAAATTGTAATCGTTGCTGATAGCTAAAGTTTAACAAAAGTTAACAAAATAAAAAAGTTTACTTCACAAAGGTGAAGTAAACTTAAAGGTAGCCTATTCTAAGAAATCCTTAAGACGCTTACTACGGCTTGGATGTCTTAATTTACGAAGTGCTTTTGCTTCAATTTGACGGATACGTTCTCTCGTTACGCCGAATACTTTCCCAACTTCTTCAAGCGTACGAGTTCGTCCATCATCTAAACCAAAACGAAGACGTAGAACATTTTCTTCACGATCTGTTAGTGTATCTAACACATCTTCTAATTGTTCTTTTAGCAATTCATACGCTGCATGGTCCGCAGGCGATGTTGCTTCTTGGTCTTCAATAAAATCACCTAAATGGGAGTCATCTTCTTCACCGATCGGTGTTTCAAGAGAAACTGGCTCCTGTGCAATTTTTAAGATTTCGCGTACTTTTTCTGGAGCAAGATCCATTTCTTCACCAATCTCTTCTGGAGATGGTTCGCGTCCTAAATCTTGTAGTAATTGACGTTGTACACGAATTAACTTATTAATCGTTTCAACCATATGAACTGGGATACGAATTGTTCGTGCTTGGTCTGCAATCGCACGTGTAATCGCTTGGCGAATCCACCAAGTTGCATACGTACTAAATTTGAAACCTTTACGATAATCGAACTTTTCAACCGCTTTAATTAGACCCATATTCCCTTCTTGGATTAAGTCTAAGAAAAGCATACCACGGCCCACGTAGCGCTTTGCAATACTTACTACAAGACGTAAGTTTGCTTCTGCAAGACGACGTTTCGCTTCTTCATCGCCTTCTTCAATACGCGTTGCAAGTCGAATTTCTTCTTCTGCAGATAGTAAATCTACACGACCAATTTCTTTTAAATACATACGAACGGGATCATTGATTTTAACCCCAGGTGGTACACTTAAATCATTAAGGTCAAATTCTTCTTCCGCTTTTGTAATTTGGCGATTATTAGGACCTTCGTCGTTATCATTATCACCAACTAAGTCAATCCCTTGTTCACCTAAATATTCATAGTATTCATCCATTTGATCGGATTCAATTTCAAATCCATTCATGCGTTCTGCAATCTCTTCATATGTAAGAACGCCACGTTTTTTTCCGAGCTCAGTGAGTTGTTCTTTCACTTGCTCAAGGGTCATTTCAGTTTCAATTTGTTTAGAACGAGCTGGTTTGTCAGCCATCTGTTCCCCTCCTTACGCGAGATACAAACATTCATTATACTAAAAATTTATCAAAAAAGCTATTTTCTCGCTTTTTGATTTTGTAAATATGCTACATAATACTTAGCAGCCTCTACAGGATCTGTTTTTTCCATTTGTTTTACCTTAAAGATGATTTCCATCTTTTCAAGTTTTTCTTGATGACGGGTGAGCGTCTCCAAATGGCCTTGTAACACTTCTTCTGTGTATTCTGGATTAATAAATTCATCCGTCGAAATATCAGTGATAATATTTTTCAACTTTTCATCAGAGAGCCAACTTAAAAATGTTCCGACTGAAGGTTCATTTCCCTTTTCATAATATGCGTATAGTTCATATAAAATCCCTTTATGTTCTTCTGTATGAAAATCTTCTATGTGGGATTCCATACGAACAGCCACTTCTGGACTTTGCAACATATGATAAATAATTTCTCTTTCTGCCCTTTCAAAACCTGTTAACTTCGGTTTTGTTTGAACAATTTGAGACGGCTTAGAAACCTGCTTTACTTGTTTTTGCTGTACCTTTTGTTCTTTGCGATATTGGTGCAATTGATTCAAAAGAGTTTCCATTGAATACGAAAATTCTTGCGATAATGACTTCAAATATGATTCTGCCTGCATCGCATCCTGTAGCAACGATAACTCTTTTAAAACACTTTTCACATATTCTTCTTTGCCAGACTCATCTTGCAAATTTTTCCCTAAACGCAAATAATTTATTTTAAAACCAACAAAACTTATACTTGATTTCACAAGATTTTCAAAAGCAGTTGTCCCATATTGTTGCACATATTCATCAGGATCAAGCTTATCTGGCAAGGATGTAACTTTCACTTGGCAACCAACTTTTAGCAATAATTGCCCTGCTTTCATCGTTGCTTCTCGCCCTGCTTTATCACCATCATAGCAAAGAACAACAGTTTCAACGTTACGTCGCAGAAGTTTTGCTTGTTCTTCAGTTAAAGCTGTTCCCATTGTCGCGACAGCTTCTTCCACACCACTTTTTACCGCAGCCATTACGTCAGCATACCCTTCAAAAAGGACCACTTGCCCACGTTTTCTAATAAAAGGCCTCGCTTGGTGGAAGTTATACAACAATTTACTTTTATGAAAAATCGGTGTTTCAGGGCTATTTAAATATTTCGGAGTGTCATCTCCTAATGCCCTTCCACTAAACGCTATCACTTTACCTTGTAACGTATAGATTGGAAACATAACTCTTCCACGGAAGCGATCATAATGACTACCATCCTTCTCGCTTCTTATGAGAAGACCAGCTTGTTCCATACTAGACAGCGATAAACCTCTTTTTTGTAAAATTTTCGTTGCTGCATCCCAAGCAGGTGACGCATAACCAATTTCAAACTTCTCAATCATCTCTTTCGTAATACCACGTTTTAACAAATACGAAAGTGCTTCATTTCCTTCTTCTGTATTTACTAATAAATGATGATAATACTTTTTCAAAAGTTCATGAGCCTGTTGCATGATGACAGTGTCATCAGATATGTCTTCTTGTTGTCCTTGCCCTGATGTATACTCTGCAACCGCCATTCCATTTCTTTCACCTAGCTTTTGAACAGCCTCGGTAAAAGCCAATCCTTCCATTTTCATTAGAAAGGAAAATACATTTCCACCTTCTCCACATCCGAAGCAATGAAAAATTTGCTTATCAGATGAAACAGAGAATGAAGGAGAATTCTCACCATGAAATGGACAAAGGCCAAAATAGTTACGCCCCTGTTTTCTAAGTTGAACGTATTCACCAATCACTTCTACAATATCCGATGACGTCCGAATCTGTTCAACAACTTCTTCGGGAATTCTGTTCCCCATAAATCCATCTCCGTGTCGTATTTTGTATTCGATAAAAATTAAAAAATTCCTTTATAATTCGACAATATTTTTTCTAAACTTATTAGAAAGTGTTGTCGATCACGTTATCAAACGATTTTGTAGGCCCTTTTCTGCGTAATTTCGCAGATACGTACCTACTATATAAAATTGTATCCATTTGCTCACCTGTTACAAATGTACCTCCTGGAGACAATACATATACAATTTTTTTACAAGAAGACTAGCAAGCACCATATCCTATGTGATCAAGAGATCTGTTTTTTGCATGTTGATACATATAAAAAATCAACTGTAGCTTATTCAGTATCTACATAGATCCAATTTTCCTTGCTACTTCCTTAAACGATGAGCATACGATGTGACAAACAAAATTTCGACATGAACTTTCGTTCCAACTTGCACAATTTTCAGCATTCACAGGCTATGCATCTGCATCAACTAATACGATATTGATGTTTTGCATATTTCTGTATTCTACATCCCTTCTGCGAATCCTTCCATAATGTGCGTTTTCTTGTATAGATTTTGTCGATTTAACGTAATTACATGTCTTTTCGTAAATCCTATCCCTAGTTTATTCTGAAAAATTAAAGTCTAAACGTAAAATATAGGTTTTTATCACAATTTTTTATTATAATATATTTTCTTCAACTACGCTACATATCCCTTTATTTTTTCATCTTCTATTTCAGGATAACGAAACCCTGCCTTTAGCATAATAAAAAGACAGAAGAATATAAGTATAACCACTCCGCTATAATCTATTACGAAATCAACAGGTATTGTGTTTCTCACGAGCGAAAAAAGCACATTCACCTTTGGTAAATGTGCTAAAACAATTTTTGGTTTTGCACTGCATTCACAATAATGTTGGCTGTTTCTTCAATCGCTTTATTCGATACATCAATTACTTGACAATTTATTTTACCAACTACATTCTCAAAGTGATCAATTTCTTCTTTAATACGATTAATATTGGCATATGTTGCACCATCACTTAGTCCAAGTGATTTCAATCGCTCTTTTCGAATATGATTCAACTTCTCTGGCGTAATTTTCAAACCGAAGCATTTTTCTTTAGCCACTTGATATAACTCTTCAGGCGGATCTACTTCTGGTACGAGCGGTACATTAGCAACTTTCAAACGTTTGTTATGAGCTAAATATTGAGAAAGCGGTGTTTTTGATGTGCGCGAAATCCCAATCAACACGATATCTGCTTTTAAAATACCACGCGCGTCTCTACCATCATCATACTTTACAGCAAACTCAATCGCTTCAATCTTTTTAAAGTATTCTTCATCTAATCTACGAACAACACCCGGCTCATATCTTGGTACTTGCCCAGTAATTTCTTCAATTTGATCGATAAGAGGCCCGATAATATCATATGCCTCTACGCCTTCTTTCGCAGCCTCTGTCACTAAATACTGACGCATGTCAGGCTTTACTAACGTAAAACAAATAAGCGCTTGATTGCTCTTAGCAATCGAAATCACTTCTTTTAATGTCCCTGTATCTTCTACATACGGTACACGTCTAATATCAGGAGCAAATGGGAATTGCCCCATCGCTGCTCGAACAACCAAATCAGCCGTTTCTCCAACAGAGTCAGATACGACATATACGATTTTATTATCCATTATATTACCTCACTTTAAACAAATTACACTTATTCGTTATTTACTAAGTTTACAAACGCACGTGTAATATTTGTTTTTGTAATTCGTCCAATCACTTCTAAACCTTGCTTCGTATCTTTCACAACCGGCATCGCATCAATCTGTCTTTCTATTAATTCCATCGCAATATCATATAAAGAATCCTCTCTACGACACATCGCAATGTTTGGCATCCTTGTCATGATAATATTAACCGGAAGAGAGGTTAAATCCTGCTTTCCAAGGCTAGCTCTTAATAAATCTTTACGAGACACAACACCAACTAATAGAATCGCCTGATCTACAACAAATAAGGTACCTACGTCCTCTAAAAACATTGTACAAATCGCATCGTATACTGATACATTTTTATCAATTACAGCTGGTCTAGATTGATAATCTTGTACTTTAATTTTCTTAACAGCCTCAGATAATAGCTGCCCCCCGGTTTTACCCGTATAAAAATAACCTACGCGTGGACGCGCTTCTAAATAACCAGCCATCGTTAAAATTGCTAAGTCTGGTCTTAGTGTTGCACGTGTTAATCCTAATTGCGCAGCAATTGACTCCCCTGTAATAGGACCGTGATCTTTTACAATCTGAATGATATGTTCTTGCCGTTTATTCAGCTCTATGATAATCACCACCTTTAATGCACAACGAAAAAAGTTATACTATCTCTTAAATATTATATACTAAATATGCTATTTGAAAAAGATAGGATGTAAAAAGGACCGTATACGGCCCCAAATTATATTTGAAACTTATCAAGTTGTTCTAAGAAACGTCTTGACTTTAAATAAATCCCGCAATATTCATCATAATATGTATTCAATACTAAACGCATTTGTTTTTTTGTGCTATCCTTCACCGATACATTGCCAAGTCTATGTAAATCGAAGTGGTAGAAAAGACGTAATAATTTATGAACAGCTTCCCCCACTGGTATACGATACTGGTCTTGCTCAGCATGACGCGAGCACAGAAAACCGCCTTCCCGGACAGAGAAGGCGACAAAATCTGTTTCTTGATGACAAATCGCACATGTATCAAAGTACGGGCGCATCCCTAATACCGGAAGCATTTTCGTTTGATAAATTAATGATAATACTTCTGAATCAACACCCTCACACATATAATGCAACGTTTGATATAACATTTCAAATAAATATGGATTATGTTTTTTATCTTCTGTTGCTTTATCAGTTAACTCAACAATAAATGATGCATAAGCAGTTAAAAATATATCCTCGCGAATTTCTTTCATAGTTGAAATAATCTCGCCTTGTTGCAAAGTTCCAAGTCCAGATCCCATTTGAATAAGAAAATTACCATGGGTCATAAGTTGCGAAACAGATGCTAACCGGCTTTTCGGTTTTTTCGCTCCTCTTGCCATTGCACTTACCTTACCCAATTCTCTTGAGAATATTGTAACAATCTTGTTCGTTTCTCCGTAATCTGTCGTACGGATAACGATGCCCTCAACTTTTTGAAACATGTTCGTCACCATCCAAGGTTTGAACAAAACGGGTCAAGAAATTGGAGAGTCTAGATGCGCTAGCTCCTCTTCATGTTGATCCATCTCATCGTTTACGTCTTTTTCCATTTCTTTCAAAAGCAAGTACGTTTCAATGCTTCCTGTTTTGGAGAAAAACTTCCAGGTAAAATCTAGCATAAGAATCCACCTTTCTCAATAAGCGTAGCCTATAAACCAATTTCCTTTGTTGTTATTAAATTGACCCATTTTGTCCATTTTCATGTGAGAAAAATTTTTCCTAATTTATCAAAACTCATAAAAACCAATAATCAGCGGATGAACAAAACATCCGCTGATTACAGCTTTACTCTATTTTAGTACTCGTCTTCGCGGAAACCAAGGTCACGAAGCTGAGACATTTTATTACGCCAATCTTTTTGCACTTTTACCCATACTTCTAAAAATACTTTAGAACCAAGTAATGCTTCAATGTCAAAACGAGCTCGCTTACCGACTTCTTTTAACATCTTTCCTTGCTTACCTATAATAATTCCTTTTTGTGATGCACGTTCAACAACAATCGTTGCGTTTATATAAACCGCTCCTCCCTCACGTTTTTGAATTGCATCAATAACAACCGCTACAGAGTGCGGCACTTCTTCACGTGTTAAATGTAATACTTTTTCACGAATAAGCTCTGAAATAATAAATCGCTCTGGATGATCCGTTACTTGATTATCTGGATAGTATTGCGGTCCTTCTGGTAAATACTTTTTAATTGTTCCAATTAAAGCATCCACATTATTGCCGTCTAATGCAGAAATTGGTACAATCTCTGCAAACTCATATAGTTTACGGTATTGATCAATTAACTCTAATAATTGCTCTGGATGAAGTTGGTCAATTTTATTAATTACTAAAAATACTGGTTGTTTCGTTTCTTTTAATTTCTCAATAATGAATTCCTCACCGCGACCAAATCCTTCAACTGCATTGACCATAAACAGAACAATATCAACTTCTTTTAATGTCGTTTGAGCCATCTTCACCATGAAGTCGCCTAATTTATGTTTAGGTTTATGTATTCCTGGTGTATCAATGAAAATTACTTGTGAATCATTTTCTGTATATACGCCTTGAATTTTATTACGAGTTGTTTGTGGCTTATCACTCATAATGGCAATTTTCTGGCCGATAATACGATTTAAAAATGTAGATTTCCCAACATTCGGTCTGCCAATAATAGAGACAAAACCTGATTTATAACCTTTTCTATTCATGTAAATCCTCCGCTAAAAATGCTCCTGGTAACAATTCTCCGACTGTCGTCTCTTGAACGTCACCATGTAAATTTGATAGGTATACTTTCGTATCCTGTTTACATAATTCTACCATAACTTGTCGACATGCTCCACAAGGAGGTACTGGACGCTTTGTATCCGCCACAATCGCGATAGCTAAAAACTCTTTATCTCCTTCAGAAACCGCCTTAAATAAAGCTGTTCTTTCTGCACAATTACATAAGCCATATGATGCATTCTCAACATTACATCCACGATATACTTTTCCATCCTGTGTTAATAATGCTGCACCTACTTGAAATTTAGAATATGGTACGTACGCTTGTTTACGCGCTTCGATTGCTTCTTGAATTAATTGTTTACTATTCATATTCCCGCATCCTTCCTGTCCACAGCTGTGAATAGATACACTCTCTCATTAAAGGCCTTTACGGCACTTTCAAAGCTTCATAAAAGCTTTGGAATGCAACTATACCACATACGGCAAAAAGATAATAGCACCAATTATAACGGCTATTATCGCAAACAATAAAACCGATCCGGCTGCGACATCCTTTGCAATTTTCGCAAACGGATGTATATCGGTAGTCGCTAAATCTACTGTTTTTTCCACAGCCGTATTTACCATCTCTAAACTCATTACAATTCCTATTACAATAAGTAATACCATCCACTCTACTTTCGTAATATGGAAATAAAAGCCGCAGCATATAACAATGACTGCGGCTACATAATGAATTTTCATATTGCGTTCATGACGAAGACAAAAGAATATACCTGCTATAGCATATCCAAAACTATTTATAAGTTTTCCTTTTTTCATCGACCTAATCCAAATGCCTCTAAAATTTCTTTTTGTCTTCCAAACATTTCTTTTTCATCCTCTTCTGTCATGTGGTCATAACCAAGTAAATGTAAAAAGCCATGTAACGCTAAAAAGCCAAGTTCACGATCAAAAGAATGTCCATACTCTTCAGCTTGTTCTTTCGCTCTCGGAATAGAAATAATAAGGTCACCTAACATACGAGGCATCTCTGCACCTACAATTTCCATTTCTCCTTCTCCCATTTCTTCCATAGCAAAGGAAATGACATCAGTAGGCTGATCCTTATCTCGGTAATCACGATTAATCTCGCGAATGCGTTCGTTATCTACAAATGTCACTGATAACTCCGCACCATCCTCTATTTTTTCCATTTGAGCTGCTTTTTCTAATATCTCACGAATTAAATTCACATATTCTTCTTTCACTTCTTCTGTTTCATCAATGAAATCAATTAATAAACTCATTCTTTCTCCTTCTCTTCCGGTGGTTCCGGATATGTAATACGCGAATGGAAAATACCATTTAACGTTTCACATAACGTTTTTCCAACGATTTGTAGTTCCTTAAACGTCAAATCACATTCACTAAATTGACCATCTTGCAGGCGATCTTTAATAATACTTTGTACTAAATTATTAATTTGATCTGGCGTTGGGTGATTCATAGAACGTACCGCCGCCTCAACACTATCAGCAATACCAACAATTGCCGACTCTTTAGAAGTTGCTTTTGATCCCGGATAGCGAAACATCTCTTCTGTATATTTTTCTTTATCTTCTTTAATCGCCTTATAATAAAAATATTTAAGTAATGTTGTACCATGGTGTTGTCCAGCAATATCGATAATTTCTTGCGGAATATGATATTCTTCGAGCATTCTGACTCCATCTGTTACATGAGCAATGATAATATCTTTACTCGTCACAGGATCTAATTTATCATGTGGATTTTCAATTCCCATCTGGTTTTCAATAAAAAATTGCGGTTGTACTGTTTTTCCTACATCATGATAATACGCCCCTACACGTGCTAATACACCATTTGCTCCAACCGCTTCACACGCTGCCTCAGAAAGATTCGCTACCATTACACTGTGGTGATACGTTCCTGGCGCTTCTAACAAAATTCTACGTAAAAGCGGATGATTCGGACTTGATAGTTCCATAAGCTTCATGCTTGATACAATTCCAAGTCCACTCTCTAAATACGGTAATATCCCCATAGCCAAAACGGATGAGATAATTCCTGAAACGGAAGCCATCAATAATTGCGTTCCAATTTCAAGAGGTGAAAAATTCCCATTACGTAATAATAATAACGCTGCTAAGACGACCACATTTAAGATAGAAACGAGTATACCAGCTTGCAAAATCATCGTACGACGATTTTTTTCTCTTAAGAAAATACTTACTGATAATGAACTTAACAACACATAAATACCTACACTATAATTCAGTGTACTTGTTACCCCTTCATTAAACATAATACTTCCGCACACAGAAAAAATCATACTTGTTAAAAATACAAATCGGTCGCCAATCATTAGTTTTACAAGTATTGTTCCCATCGCAACCGGGACAACATACGCAATTCCTGCATATTCAAGCTTTTGAAACAAACTAATCGTTTTCATTAAAACAATCGTGATAGATAAAATTGTAATATACGCTAAAATATACGGTCTATCTTCTCTTTTACGCTGTAAAAATACTTCAAACTGCTTATGCATAAAGTACAGTAACACACCAATGAGCACTGCTAATCCAACATAAGGCTGAAAACTATTACCTTTCTCTAATAAACCGACTAATTTCAACTGATTATACATATCACTTGAAATTGTTTCACCTTCTCTAACAATAACTTGTCCTTGAAGAATATAAACAGGTGGAATTAAATCTTCTTCCGCTTTCTTCTTCTCTTTCGTTACAGCCGGATCATAAAAATAATTTGCTGTAATCGCATATGATCCTAGCGCGTTCACAGCTTCCTTCAATCCACTATTCACATTAAGGCTTTTCATTTCATTAACAAATCGCTCTTTTGCTGCTATTTCTTCGGACATTTTAATATTTCCACCCATAATAACACTAATAGACGTTAGAGCCGCGTTCTTTGCTAATTCTAATTGATCCGGTTCTGCATTAATAAAATATAATAAATTCTCATCAGATAATTCCTTTGTTAAATTAGATGGCAACTTCTTCTTCAATTTTTCTAATTTATTTGCATCGGTCATCTTTTTTTGCTCTTCAGGTCCAGCAGCTTTCATCTCTTGAATTGCTTCATTTACCTTAGCAAAAACATCATTTACAATATCTACTCTATTTTGTTTATATTCACTTCTATATGTATATTGATCTCCAACTTTTTGAGCGGCCTCTTGTTTTTTTCTGTCCGTTATAACCTTATCTTCAATTTTAATAGGAGAATGAATTGTTTTTTTTGCAATAGAATACATATCAACATCTAATTGCTCTGGTTTTACATTATTCATAAGTGCAAAAAACAGCACTGCTCCTAATAAAACGTAAGAAATCCAACTTAGTTTTTTCGAATGTTGTAAATTACGAAACCACTTAGAAATTTCTTCAGATCTTAACATGATTTCAATACCTTCTCCTCTCCAGAAATAAAGTGAAACTATTTATAGCTTTCATTTCTTCTAACCAACAATACTTTTAAGTAACATTTTGATACACCAGCACCTATAGTTTATTTCTCTTATCTTTTATGATAGTAAAAAATATGCCGTTCGCCAACCTTAATACAAAAAGAAATGATCCTGACAAATAGGATCATTCCATTTTATCATATGCCTCAATAATACGTTGCACCAGCGGATGCCTCACAACGTCCGTTTGTTCTAATGTAATGAATGAAAGACCTGATACACCAGATAAAATGTTAGAAGCTAGCGAAAGCCCTGATTTTACCCCTTTTGGTAAGTCTACTTGTGAAGGGTCCCCCGTAATAACCATTTTAGAACTAAAACCTAATCTAGTTAAAAACATTTTTATTTGTGCACCCGTTGTATTTTGCGCTTCATCTAAAATAACAAATGAATCATCGAGCGTACGCCCTCTCATATAAGCAAGAGGTGCAATTTCAATTACCCCTCGCTCCATCATACGTTGCGTATATTCTTGTCCAAGAATATCGTGCAAAGCATCATACAATGGACGTAAATACGGATCTACCTTCTCTTTCAAATCTCCTGGTAAAAAACCTAAACTTTCTCCAGCTTCTACAGCCGGTCTCGTTAAAATGATTTTCTTTACATACCCTTGCTTTAAAGCTCTCACAGCCATTACTACAGCTAAGTATGTTTTCCCAGTCCCAGCAGGTCCCATTCCAAATACAATATCATTCTTCTTCATTGCATGAATATATCTTCTTTGCCCCATTGTTTTTACACGAATGGATTTACCTTTTGCCGTTTTAAAGATTTCTTCTTCATATAACTCTTCAAATTGAGCAATTTTCCCTTGTTGTGCGAGCTGAATTGCATACGCAACATCTCTTTCTGTAATTGATATACCTTTTCGAATAACAACAAGTAATTGCTGTAAGATTTTTTCTACGAGTGTCACAGTTTCAACTGCTCCAGATGCATGAACAGTTTCACCTCTAGTTACAATCGATACATTCAATTCCCGTTCAATTACTTTCAAATGAGCATCATTGACTCCAAAAAGAGCGATTGCTTCGTTAGCATTTTCCAATTGTTGGTTCATTTCTACTAATTGTTCTGCCATTACTCAGTCTCCTTGAATATCGGATTCGGATATTGGTTGTGGCTCTGCAATATTTTCGATCACAGTATAATGCAATGTGACTTTTAGTTGATCCGCCTCAACCTCTTTACTCAAAATCTTATCACTTACAATCATAGCATGTTCATCCAATTTTTTCTTTAGTTCTTTTTCAGCCATCTCTTTCGCTACTTTCATTGCCTGTTTTTCAGTATATTCCCGATTCGCTTCTTCCTCTTCTCGTACAATATCTTTTTCATACGCGATCGGCAGTGTAAAACCAAATAGTTTCACATCGTGTTTTACACTTTCAGTACGAGAGCGTTTATACTTATCATGTTGAAATCCCCATATTTTTATTTTCGCACTCCCAAATGTAAGGTAATGCTCATTATATGCATTGCCAGTATATACTTGAAATTGCGTCTTCAGTGGTACATTCACCTCAGATGTATACCACGTTTCTCCATATACAATACCTTTCGCCGAAACAATCGTCGGACTCTCCTCATTACCGTATACCCCTGATACGAGAAGCTGCCCTTTTTCGACATGGTCATTTTTCAAGACGACTGGTTTTCCTACTTCAACAAATGTTTTTGTCACAATCGCTTCTTTTTTTGCTACTAAATTTTGCGGCCTTTGTTCCTTTTCTTTTTTCGGCTCGTTTTTTTCAACAATTTTAAAATGATACGTCGTTCCTCTTATTTCTAGTCCCGCCCAAGTAATCGCATTAATATTGTCTGTCAAATGACGTTGTACATCTTCTACATTAGGCATTTGGAATTGTAATTTCCCTTTTTTAATACCCATTTTGTCCAATTCTTTCATCAATATATATTCTGTTTCAGGTTTCGCCCCTGTAATTTCAATTTTCCAAACCATATTGGATAATGCAATCATGCCAAAAAAGAAAATTAAAAAACCAATTAAGAATCCACTATTTTTAATTAAACGCTTATTCAAAAAGGGAAAACCGTAACGCCCAATAAAATATAGTTTACATTCATTTTTTCTATAAATTGGTTTTATTTTCTTCACATCTCGTAATAACATACAAAAAACTAACGTTTCATCAGCAATCTTCTTAACATCCCAAACTAATAATTTTCTACGTACACATTCGTTAACGAACCGTTCCGCTCCTCTACCTTCAATTCGTACTTTTACATATCCAAGCCATTTTATAAACCATTTATTTTTCATCTACTATCTCCACTACCTTTCCAAAAGTATACACACTACTTTTTTCACTTTAATTAGCAAAATAGCTCGTACGAAAATAAAATAAAGAGTTCTACCACCCATAAATAGCGAGATAAACTGAATAGTAAGGTTAAATCACGAAAATAACGAAGAAAAACTTCACATATGGAAGTTTCCCTCACTCCTCTTTTTTTTCGTTTTCTAAAAACGTCACTTGCTCAATTATTCCTTCAAGCAAAAGTTCTTCTGGAAGGATTGTTTTAATAATAAAGGATTGCCCTTTAATTAATAATTGACCGTGCTTTAATAACAATCTTACTTCTTTATCTGAAAACACTAATAAACCCCGATGATTTTCTATATAGATATGCACTTGCCCAACAAGCGTGATCCGAGGTAGATCCATTAGCACATCCACTGGCAGGTCTATTTGCTTTGTTAACCAATTCTTCATTTGTTCTAATTTTTTCATCTCAAAAGACCCCCTCTCATCCCATATGTATGAAAAAAGAGCTTGTAATATCACGTCCAAACTGAAAAAAAGCATAAAAAAACGTCTCATACGAAATGAGACGTTTTTTTATGCTAATAGCTGGATAACCAACTTATTCACAAGTGATCCGTCTGTTTTACCTTTTACTTTCGGCATAACAGCAGTCATCACCTTACCCATATCTGCTTTAGAAGTTGCACCAACTTCAGAAATAACTTGCTTAATTACATTCGCTAGTTCTTCTTCTGTTAATTGCTCCGGCAAATATGCGCTTAAAATCTGAATTTCACTTTGCAGTTTATTAACAAGGTCTTCACGACCAGCTTTTTTAAATTCAAGGAGGGAGTCCTTATACTGTTTTACTTCACGAGCTAAAACTGTTAATTCCTCTTCTTCAGTAAGAGTATGTTGCAGTTTAATACCTTCATTTTGTAAAGCAGCCTTAACCATACGAATAACGGTTAATTTTTCTTTTTGTTTATTCTTCATCGCTTGTTTCATATCATCGTTTAAACGACCGAGAAGACTCATCACTTACACCCTCTCTTAGAATTTACGCTTTCTTGCCGCTTCAGATTTCTTCTTACGTTTTACACTTGGTTTTTCATAAAACTCGCGCTTTCTTGCTTCAGCAAGTGTACCAGTTTTAGAAACCGATCTTTTAAAACGGCGAAGTGCATCCTCCAAAGACTCGTTTTTACGAACGACTGTTTTTGACATTCTCTTTCCCTCCCTCCGAAACATCACACTTACATACTAATTTCAGCATGCAAAAAGAAACCCTTCTTCAGCATGTCTTTTACGATTATAATACATTTTATCACTTCAGGTCAACTATTTGGCAGAATAAAAGAAGAATAGATGCCCTTTCCTGTTCAAAAGCTACGTAGATAGCTATTATCCTTTTCCCTGAAGACAACTATATTTTTATCATTACATCTTTTTTAATGCAGGAATGTACGAAACGACTACTCATTCGACGTACCTGCCTTTTTCAGTACTTAACTTCTCCACGAAAAAAAAGAAAGCATGCAAATCGTTTCCGTTTGCATGCTTTTTTTATCCCGCTATTTGCCGGGCAGTAAGACCCCCCACCTCAAAATTCAGCACAAGCAAAGAACTTAGGTAGGAATCCGGCTGATAATTAGTGGGGAGGAACAAAAACCCCACTGATTAAAGTTTCGTTTTATGCGCTTGCTGATTCTTTTTTTACATCATCTTCAAGAACACGAACAAATTGCGCTTCGTTATATGGATAACCAGCTTTCGTAATTTTCACTTTCACTAGCTTACCAATTAACTCTTCTGATCCTTCAAATACAATTTTTAAGTAGTTATCCGTATAGCCTACATATAACCCTTTACGGTCGCCCTCTTTAAATTGCTCTTCCGGAATGATTTCAAGCACTTCCCCTTCAAACTGTGACGCATACTCTTTCGCTAATTGGTTAGATAGTTCAATTAAACGATGAACACGATCATTCTTCACATCTTCAGGAACTTGATCTTCCATACGCGCTGCAGGTGTTCCTGTACGCTTTGAGTACGGGAATACGTGTAACTCAGAGAAGCGATTCTCTTTAATGAAATTGTATGTTTCCATGAATTCTTCTTCTGTTTCACCTGGGAAACCAACAATTACATCCGATGTAATCGCAAGGCCTGGTAACGCTTCTTTCAATCGATCTAAACGCTCTTGGAAAAATTCCATCGTATACTTACGACGCATACGCTTTAATACAGTATTAGATCCAGATTGCAATGGAATGTGCAAGTGACGTACAACAACTTCAGACTTATCTAACACTTCAATTACTTCATCTGAAATCTGACTCGCTTCAATAGAAGAAATACGAAGACGTTTTAATCCGCCTACTTCCGCTTCCATATCACGAAGTAATCCAGCTAAGTTATAATCTTTAATATCTTCACCGTACCCACCTGTATGAATACCTGTTAATACGATTTCTTTATAACCTGCATCTACTAATTGCTGTGCTTGTTTAATAACTTCTTTTCCATCACGAGAACGCATTAAACCACGTGCCCAAGGAATAATACAGAATGTACAGAAATTATTACAACCTTCTTGTATTTTTAAAGATGCACGTGTACGATCCGTGAAATAAGGTACATCCAGTTCTTCGTATACACGTGTTTTCATAATGTTGCGGACCGCATTAATTGGTTGACGCTCTTTGCGGAATTCTTCAATGTATCCTAACATCTTTTCACGATCCTGTGTACCAACTACAATATCTACACCTGGAATCGCCATAATTTCCGCTGGAGATGTTTGTGCATAACATCCCGTTACACAAATAACCGCATCCGGATTTTGACGAACAGCACGTCTAATAACTTGACGGCTTTTCTTATCCCCCGTATTCGTTACTGTACACGTATTAATAACATATACATCAGCTTTCTTTTCATATTCAGTTCTTTCATATCCACCTTGTTTAAACAATTGCCAAATGGCCTCTGTTTCATAGTGGTTTACTTTACAACCTAACGTATGGAACGCAACAGTTGACATTGATCATCACCCCATCAATTCAAAATGATACGAAGCAGCACTTAACGCATATAACGGCGCCGTTTCTGTTCTTAAAATTCTTGGTCCTAAACTACATGGTACAAATTTATGTTCACGAAGCGTAGTAATCTCTTCCTCCGCTAAACCACCTTCTGGTCCAAATACAATCAATAGTTTTTGGCCTGGTTTCATCGTCGTTAAAGCTTTAGCAAAATTGGATTTCTCACCTTGTTTTGCTTCCTCTTCGTACGCAACAAGACATACATCATACTCATTACTCATTGAAAGCAATTGCTTAAATGATGCCGGAGCATGCACTTCTGGAATTTCGCTTCTATGCGATTGTTCCGCAGCTTCTTTCACAATTTTTCTTAAACGCTCAACTTTTTTATCAGCTTTTTTCGCATCCCATTTTACAATAGAGCGAGATGCTTGAAATGGTAAAAATGCGGCCGCCCCAAGCTCAGTTCCTTTTTGGAAAATTAACTCTAGCTTGTCTCCTTTTGGCAGTCCACTTGCAATCGTCACGAAAACAGGAAGTTCACTTGACGCCTCTACCCATTCTACAATAGCCGTATTAATAAATTCACTGGTAATTTCATCAATTGAACATACTGCTGTTTTTCCGTTTACACAGCAATAAATGTGATCGCCAGCTGACATACGCATCACTCTTGCAATATGATGTACGTCATCACCTACAATGCGAATACTTGTCTCATTTACATATTTCTCTTCTACAAAATAACGTTGCATATAATCACCTTAGTAGAGTTTCGTTCCTTTCGTAAGTCAACACTTACGAAAAGAACGAAACGTTATCATTTTTTCATATAACAAACGGCAAGTCCCTCACCTTATAGTGAGAGACTCCCCCTTTTCATTATAAACTAAAATCTATATTACGCATTTCGTGCAATAATTGCTACCCAATCTTCCATTCGTAATACTTCTTCAATTGTAAATCCAGCTTTTTCTAGCGCTTCAGAAATTATCTTTTCCTTCGCTGCAATAATGCCCGATGTAATAAATAATCCGCCCGACTTCACAACTCTTGCTGCATCCTCAGGGAATAAAAGAATAATTTCTGCTAATAAGTTAGCTACGATTAAATCAACAGGACCTTCAATACCTTCTAAAAGACTATTTTGCCCAACAGACACGATATCATCTGTTTTATTTAAACGTACATTCATTTCTGCACTTTCCACTGCAACCGGATCTAAATCATACGCTTGAACAGAAGACGCACCTAATTTTGCCGCTGCAATACTAAGTACACCAGAACCTGTTCCTACATCAATGACAGTATCACCTGGCTGAACTGTTTTTTCTAAAGCACGAATACACATCGTTGTTGTCGGGTGAGTTCCTGTCCCAAACGCCATACCTGGATCTAATTCAATAATTTTTTCTTCCGGAGAAGCTGGTGTATATTCTTCCCACGTCGGCACAATTGTGAATGTATCAGAAATTCGTACTGGATGGTAATATTTTTTCCAAGCAGTAGCCCAATCTTCTTCATTGACTTCGTTAACGGTAATATTTCCAGTACCAATTTCGATGTCGTAAGATGGAAGCATATCAATAGATGATTTTACACCCGCAATCGTTTCCTGTAAAGAATCCGTTTGTGGGAAATATGCTTTTATTAATACACCTTCCGCCGGATATTCATCTGGGTTCAATGCATAAATTTCACCATATTGTTGCTCGCGCTCTTTCGTCAACTCCGCTGGATCCTCAATCGCAACTCCACTAGCACCAGCTTCATGTAAAATATGAGAGACAGCTTCTACTGCTTCTTCTGTTGTATGAATACTAACTTCTGACCATTTCACAATTTACCAACTCCATTTTTTATTTCCATTATTCCCCTTTGAAAGCACGTTTAAGCTTTCCAAATAAACTATCATCCTGCTCTTCTTGTCCCGCAAATTCACGTAATAACTCTTTTTGATGTGAAGTTAATTTCGTCGGTACAACAACACGAACGACTACATATTGATCTCCTTGACCGTATCCACGTACGTTCGGAGCACCTTTTCCTTTTAAGCGGAATTCTGTTCCTGTTTGTGTTCCTGCTGGAATTTTCAGCTTCACTTTCCCATGAACAGTAGGAACTTCCACTTCAGCACCAAGTGCCATTTGCGCAAATGTTAATGGCATTTCACAAATAATGTGATCTCCTTCACGCTCAAAGAATTCATGATTTCTCACATGAACAACAACATATAAATCTCCTGCCGGTCCGCCATTTACGCCCGCTTCACCTTTTCCAGATACACGAATTTGTTGACCATTATCAATACCTGCTGGAATTTTAACATTGATTTTTTTACGTTTACGTACTTTACCAGAACCGTGACATGTCGTACATTTTTCTTTAATCATTTGACCAGTTCCTGAACAATGACCACAAGCTTGACGGTTTACAATACGACCAAATGGTGTATTTTGTTCTACACTTACTTGCCCTGATCCTGAACAATGTTTACATGTTTCTTTTGAAGTTCCTGGTTTCGCTCCGCTACCTTTACAAGTATCACATGGATCTTCTACTGGAATCTCAACATTTAATTCTTTACCAAAAATAGCTTCCTCAAACTCTAAAGTAACTTGATATTGTAAGTCAGCACCTTGACGCGGAGCATTTGGATCACGACGTCTACCGCCACCGCCGCCAAAGAACGAACTAAAGATATCTTCGAAACCGAAGCCACCACCGAAGTCTCCTCCGCCGCCAAAGCCACCGAAACCTTGATTTGCACCAGCATGACCAAATTGATCATATTGCGCGCGCTTTTGATCGTCGCTTAATACTTCGTATGCTTCTTGTACTTCTTTAAACTTTTCAATTGCATTTTCTTCTTTACTTACGTCTGGATGGTATTTTTTAGCCAAACGACGATACGCTTTTTTTATTTCATCTTTTGAAGCACCCTGGCTAAGTCCAAGGACCTCATAATAGTCTCGTTTACTCATAAATTTACAACCCCCGAATCTTTCACATAAACGTAATTTTAACACCGAAAGAAAGTGCTTTGCAACAAAGTTTCCTCACTTACAGTATGCAAAGTAAAAAACTTAAGAACCTCACACTTTTCTTTTCATTCGTGAAAAAAGCCAAAGTCAAGGCACGCTTGACTTTGACTTTTTGTCATCTTACTTATTTATATTACTTATCTTCTTTTACTTCTTCGAACTCAGCGTCTACTACATTGTCTTTCTTCGCGCCAGCATCTTGTGCTCCTTGTGCACCTTCTGCTTGCCCTGCAGCTGCTTGAGCTTGCTCGTATAATTTAACAGTTAATTGTTGTACGATTTCTTGTAAAGCGTCTTTTTTCGCACGGATTTCCTCAAGCTCGTTCTTCTCGATCGCAGCTTGTAATGCTTCTTTCGCTTCTGTTGCTTTTGCAACTTCAGCCGCATCCACTTTACCTTCTAAATCTTTTACAACTTTATCCGTTTGGAATACAAGTTGGTCAGCTTCGTTACGAAGTTCAACTTCTTCCTTACGTTTTTGGTCAGCGTCAGCATTTGCTTCCGCTTCTTGTACCATACGATCTACTTCTTCATCAGAAAGACCTGAAGAAGATTGGATTGTAATAGTTTGCTCTTTGCTTGTTCCTAAGTCTTTTGCACGTACGTTAACGATACCGTTCGCATCAATATCGAATGTTACTTCGATTTGTGGAATACCACGTGGTGCTGGTGGAAGGTCTGTTAATTGGAAACGACCTAATGTTTTGTTGTCAGCTGACATTGGACGCTCACCTTGTAATACGTGAATGTCTACTGCCGGTTGGTTATCAGCAGCTGTTGAGAATACTTGTGACTTACTTGTTGGAATTGTAGTGTTACGCTCGATTAATTTCGTGAACACACCACCCATAGTTTCAATACCTAAAGAAAGTGGAGTTACGTCTAATAATAGTACGCCTTCTACATCACCAGTAAGTACGCCACCTTGAACTGCAGCACCTAATGCTACAACTTCATCAGGGTTTACACCTTTATATGGTTCTTTACCAGTTTCACGTTTAATAGCTTCTTGTACAGCTGGGATACGAGTAGATCCACCAACAAGGATAACTTTATCTAATTCGCTTGGAGCAAAACCAGCGTCTTTTAATGCACGACGAGTTGGCTCTAACGTTCTTTCAACAAGACCTGCTGAAATCTCTTCGAATTTCGCTCTTGTTAACGTTAATTCTAAGTGTAATGGACCAGCAGCTCCAGCACTAATGAATGGTAATGAAATTTGTGTTTGTGTTACGCCAGAAAGATCTTTTTTCGCTTTTTCAGCTGCATCTTTCAAACGTTGAAGTGCCATTTTATCTTGGCTTAAATCAATGTTATTTTCTTTTTTGAACTCAGCTACTAAGTGGTCAATAATAACTTGGTCAAAGTCATCTCCACCAAGACGGTTGTCACCAGCAGTTGAAATAACTTCGAATGTTCCATCTGCTAACTCAAGGATAGATACGTCAAATGTACCGCCACCTAAGTCATATACTAAGATTTTTTGCTCTTCATCTTGTTTTTCTAAACCGTAAGCAAGCGCTGCTGCTGTTGGTTCGTTAATGATACGCTCAACTTCTAAACCAGCGATACGACCAGCATCTTTTGTTGCTTGACGTTCTGCATCGTTGAAGTATGCAGGTACTGTAATAACAGCTTTCGTTACTGTTTCACCTAAGTATGCTTCAGCAGAAGCTTTTAAGTTTTGTAAAATGATTGCAGAAATTTCTTGAGGTGTATAATCTTTACCTTCAACTTCTACTTTGTAGTCTGTACCCATATGACGTTTAACAGACATGATTGTATTTGGGTTTGTAATTGCTTGACGCTTTGCAACTTCCCCAACTTGACGCTCTTCATTTTTGAAAGCTACAACAGAAGGTGTTGTACGGTTTCCTTCTGGATTTGGGATAACCTTTGGTTCTCCACCTTCCATAACAGCTACACAAGAGTTTGTTGTACCTAAGTCAATACCGATAATTTTACTCATGGCGAATCCTCCTACTTTTATGTAAATTATTGATTTACTTTTACCATTGATGGGCGAATCACACGGTCTTTTAGTTTATAACCTTTTTGGAATTCTTCAACTACCGCGTTTGATTCAAATTCACTATCTTCCACTTGCATAATAGCTTGGTGTTCATTAGGATCAAACTGTTTACCAACAGCTTCAATCGCTTCAACGCCTTCTTTAGTCAGCGCTTCTAGCAATTGACGATGCACCATTTCCATACCTTGTAACAAGGATTTCGTTTGCTCATCAGTTGCTTCCACTTGCATCGCTCTTTCAAAATTATCAAGAGCTGGCAAAATATCTGAAACTAGACTTTGTGCTCTATATTTTTCAGCAGCCTGTTTATCCATTTGGACACGACGCTTATAATTTTCAAAATCAGCTTGTAGACGTAATGTGCGACCTTCCGTTTCCGTTAGCTTCGCTTGTAACTCATCTACTTTTTCTTGTAAAAGAGCAGCCTCACTTTTTTCTTCTACAGTTTTTTCACTGTTTTCTGTCGTGACAGCTTCTTCAACTTGCGCTTCTTTTACTTCTTCTACCACTTGTTCGTTACGCTCTTCCACAATATTCACCTCCTTAAAAGGTATTAGGTATTATGCTGAACACAATTCCTTAAGCATTATATATTACACACAGCAATGAAAATTTCATTACTTGAGCGAATGTATTACTCTCATTTACTTTTTAAGTCCATCAGTAAATTGCCTCGTAAATAACTGTAACAAACTAATTACCCGAGAGTATTGCATTCTTGTCGGACCTAAAATAGCAATTGTTCCAAGCTGTTCTTCTCCAATCGAATATGTTGCAGAAATTAAACTACAATCTTCCATGGCCGTCGCAGAGTTTTCCCTACCAATGTTCACTTGAATACCTACTTGTTTATGACGCAAAATGTCATAAAATTCGGCTTCATTATCGATCATCGTCAGCAAGGATCTTACTTTGTGAATGTCATGGAACTCTGGTTGCGAAAGCATATTTGCTTTACCTCCAAAGTATATCTTTTCCGATAAAGGAACTTGAAATGTACCATCTAACATTTTTATTGCACTATCGTAATTATGAACATATCCACGTAAAACTGTAACAATCTCTTTAAAGATTTTGTTATGCAGTTCTGCCATTGGTACACCCGACAGCTTTTCATTTAAAATATTAACCATTTTTTCTAAATCTGATAAATCAACAGATTCCGGAACGGTAATCGTTTTGCTTTGTACATGCCCTGTATCCGTTACAATAATAGCGACTGCAGTTTGACGATCAAGCGGTACAATTTGTACGTTTTTAAGTTTATTTGTGCTTAACTTAGGTCCAAGAACAATGGCCGTATAATTCGTAAGCTCTGATAAAATTTGAGCCGATTGCTGTGCAATCTTTTCCGCTTCAAAAATTCTTTCAGCAAATAAATCTTTAATTTGTACAATTTCATCGTTCGGTAAGTTTTGCGGCGCTAAAAGATGGTCTACATAAAAACGATATCCTTTTTCAGAAGGAACACGTCCTGAAGAACTATGCGTTTTCTCAATAAATCCTAGTTCCTCTAAATCAGCCATTTCATTTCGAATAGTAGCTGAACTAAACGTAATTTCATCTTTCTTAGCCAACGTCCTCGACCCAACAGGTTGCGCTGATCCAATAAAGTCATCAATAATTGTTTGTAAAATTAAGAGCTGACGTTCCGTAAGCATCTCATCATCACCTCTGTTAGCACTCTTTGTCTTCGAGTGCTAAATCTATTAATAACTTACCAAAATTGACATTCAATTGTCAACGGAAACGTCACGAAATAATGAAACTTTTTCACGTTTATGGAACATTTAATTAGTCAATCAAAAATGATTGGAATACTTCATTCCCTAATAATTTTCCTTTTCGCGTTAAACGAACATATCCATCTTTCTCTTCAAGCAATCCTTGTTCTTGATTTTTTTGCAACTGCTTCGCGAAAACTTGATTCATCTCCATATTAAATTTCTTTTGAAACAATATTTTAGATACACCTTGTGTTTTTCGAAGTCCTAAGAACAACTCTTCTTCCATTCTTTCTTTCTCCGTCACCGCGTGAACATCTAAATACGGAAATCCAGTTTCATCGATTTTATTGAAATATTGCTTGAGCGGCCCTACATTTTGGATACGTTCTCCATTTACATAACTATGCGCTCCAGCTCCAAATCCATAATACTCCTCATTATTCCAGTATGTGAGATTGTGTCTACTTTCATTATCACCTTTTGAGAAATTGCTAATTTCATACTGGCTATAGCCGTGTTTCTCCATTTCATCCATTACCATTTCATACATTTTCGCTTCATGATCTTCACCTGGAAGTCTTAATTTCCCTTTATTCATTAAGTTATAAAACACAGTTTTCGGTTCCACAATTAATGAATATGCTGAGAAATGTTGTACACCAAGCGTAAAAGCAATGTCTAATGTTTCTTTTACATCTTCTATCGTCTGCCCTGGCAGAGCATAAATAATATCTACATTTATATTTTTAAAGCCCACTTCCTGCGCTTCTCTAATTGCTACAAATGCATCTTTCCTCGTATGCTTACGCCCAATTTTCTCAAGCAACTCATCCCGAAATGTTTGCACACCAAAACTAATTCGGTTCACTCCACCTTCTAGCAATACATTTAACTTCTCTTTTGGTAAATCACCTGGATTCGCTTCAAATGTTAATTCACAATTTGGGGCAAACGGACGTAAGCGACGGTTTATAATATCTAGCAACTTTTTTGTCTGTTCCATATTTAAAGCTGTCGGAGTTCCTCCACCAACAAAAATCGTTTTCATACTATCAAACGGTACTTTTTGAACTGTATTTATTATTTCTTTCTCTAAATACTCTAAATATTGATCGACCGGTTGGCGTTCAATAAACACTTTATTAAAATCACAATAGTGACAAATATGCTGACAAAATGGAATATGAATATATGCAGCTTGAACCAAATATAACTCCTACCTTTCTAAAAAGAAAACCTCCGCACTCCGGAGGAATCTTCACTTCTCTAACGTATTACGAATTTGCTCCATTCGCATTTTTCCCCAATCATACATCATTTCAACGATCGGTAAAAGCGACATGCCTAATTCCGTCATATAATACTCTACTCGCGGAGGAATTTCTGGGTATACCGTTCGGTCAACAATCCCATCTTCCATTAACTCTTTTAATTGGTTCGACAAAACTTTATGAGAAATGCTTGGGAATAATCGTTGTAATTCACTAAAACGATGAGGCCCTTCCACACCAAGATGCCACAGTATCACAACTTTCCACTTCCCGCTAATAATAGAAAGCGTCAATTCCTTTTCACAATTAAAATTGCCATTTTGTATTTTTTCGTGAATATCTTTTCGAATATTTTCGGACATTAATAGTCTCCTAACTCTATATCAATCATTCATAAATATAGCCACCTCACTATTGTAAATGAGAGAAGCTACGTTGTCTAAAAAGTAATTATACATAAAAAAAGAAGCCGTATAAACGACTTCTTTTTTATCTCAATCCGCATGAAATAACAATCCATTATTAGTTGTCATCCATTTTCAGTACAGCCATGAATGCTTCTTGCGGTACTTCTACAGAACCAACAGACTTCATACGTTTTTTACCTTCTTTTTGCTTATCAAGAAGTTTACGCTTACGAGAAATGTCACCACCGTAACATTTCGCAAGTACGTTTTTACGCATCGCCTTAATTGTAGAACGTGCTACAACCTTGTTTCCGATAGTCGCCTGAATTGGTACTTCGAACTGTTGTCTTGGAATTAATTCTTTTAATTTATCTACGATTACTTTACCACGATCATACGCTGAATCACGGTGTACGATAAATGATAGAGCATCGACTTGTTCGTTATTTAAAAGAATATCCATTTTCACAAGTTTCGATGGTTTGTAACCAATTAACTCGTAGTCAAACGATGCATATCCTTTCGTATTTGATTTCAACTGATCGAAGAAGTCATATACGATTTCTGATAACGGGATTTCGTATGTTAGTGTAACACGTGTTTCATCTAAATATTGCATATCAATAAACGTTCCACGTTTACCTTGGCAAATTTCCATTACAGCTCCAACATAGTCATTCGGAACCATAATTGAAGCCTTCACAAACGGCTCTTCTACACGATCAATAGATTGTGGATCCGGCATATTAGATGGATTATCAACAATAACATCTTCACCGTTCGTTAAATAAACTTTATAAATAACACTTGGTGCTGTTGTAATTAAATCGATTTTAAATTCACGTTCAATACGTTCTTGAATGATTTCCATGTGAAGAAGTCCTAAGAAACCACAACGGAAACCAAATCCTAGCGCTTGAGATGTTTCTGGTTCAAACTCAAGAGCAGAATCGTTTAACTCTAATTTTTCTAACGCATCACGTAAGTCGTTGTAACGTGCAGAATCGATTGGATATAAACCACAGAATACCATCGGGTTTAATTTACGATAACCTGCTAACGCCTCTGCAGCCGGACGTTTTGCATGTGTGATTGTATCACCTACGCGTGTATCACCTACGTTTTTAATAGATGCTGCTAAGAAACCTACATCACCTACTGTTAACTCGTCACGTTGCGTTGTTTTCGGTGTAAACACACCTACTTCTGTTACTTCAAATTCTTTTCCAGTTGCCATCATACGTACTTTATCGCCAACTTTTACCGTTCCATTTACAACACGGATATATGCAATTACACCGCGGTACGGGTCATATAAAGAATCGAAAATCATACATTGTAAAGGCTCTTCTGAATCCCCTGTTGGAGCTGGTACCTTTTCAACGATTTGTTCTAAAATATCTTCAATACCAATACCAGCTTTCGCTGAAGCAAGTACAGCTTCCGATGCATCTAAACCAATTACATCTTCTACCTCTTGACGTACACGTTCTGGGTCCGCACTTGGTAAGTCGATCTTATTAATAACTGGTAATATTTCTAAATTATTATCAAGCGCTAAATATACGTTCGCTAATGTTTGCGCCTCAATCCCTTGTGCTGCATCCACAACAAGAATCGCACCTTCACAAGCCGCTAAACTACGAGATACTTCGTACGTAAAGTCGACGTGTCCTGGAGTATCGATTAAGTGAAGAATATACTCTTCACCGTCTTTCGCTTTATACGTTAGTTGTACTGCATTTAATTTAATTGTAATACCGCGCTCACGCTCTAAATCCATAGAGTCAAGCAATTGAGCTTTCATTTCACGTTGTGTTAACGCGTTTGTTTTCTCTAAAATACGGTCTGCTAACGTTGATTTTCCGTGGTCAATATGAGCAATGATAGAGAAATTACGGATTTTGGACTGTCTTTTTGCTCTTTCTTCTTTGTTCATCTATGTTCTCAACTCCTAATAGTCTCGCCAATATACACTAGCACTGATTATATCAATAGAGCAGCAAAGATTCAATGAAAACTCGTGCTGCTTACAATACAAATCATTCTATCTATATCTTATGCGAACAAACCATAAGAGACAAACTTTTTTCAAATTTAAAAACGGCTGTCGTACAAAATGGTAAGACAACCGTTCTTCCTGCTACCCTTAACTAAAAATCTCTCTCACTTTCCCAACAACTATATCCGTTCCGAACTTTGTTACTTCATAAGTAGCACTTGCTATTGCCATACCAATTCCTTCTACAACATTAAAGCTTTTTAAGCTTTCTAATTGTTTTTGTTTTTCAGTAGCGGAAAATGAACCCTCCAAAATTTCTGATTCAGCACCCGCACCCTCTGTTCCTGTCATATGAGCGATTTGTTCATACGACATTTGCTGATAACCTTTCATACTTTTCAAACCATGATTAGCAAGTGCCACCCCTGCTATTATCATAAGTAAACATAAGGCCGCACTACATATACATAAAAGCGAAAAACGGCTTAAACGATTATCGTCTCTTCCCATCAATGTGTATATGCTCCTGTATTATCTTGGTCAATTTGATGATGCAAGGCTGCATTTAAACCACTCGCTATTACATTCGCCATATCCTCTATGAAAGCATCCACTTCTTTCGGAGTCACCATTAAATTATGACCAAGAGGAGATAACACTTCATAAATTAATTTTCTCTTCTCTTCATCTTCCAGTGTACCTACAGCACCTAAAAACATATTCCGACTCTTTTCATCCGGCATATCTTCTTCTGTTAATTTTTTCTTTTCTCCAAATGTAAAACCGGCTGGCAACAAAGAACGGGAAGGTTTGTTTCCTTCTTTCATCTCCCTTCCAAAATGTTTCAAAATAAAATCAATTGTATCGCTTGTAATCGAAACTGCATCAACCACAGTCGGAACACCAATCGCGATAACAGGAATACCCAATGTTTCTTTACTAAGTTCCTTACGCTTATTCCCAACACCCGATCCAGGATGAATTCCCGTATCAGAAATTTGTATCGTACTATTTACTCGTTCAATAGAGCGGGCAGCTAATGCATCAATTGCAATGACAAAGTCTGGCTTCGTCTTCTCAATGATTCCATAAATGACATCGCTCGTTTCGATTCCTGTAATTCCCATTACCCCCGGCCGAATTGCACTAACAGGCCTAAACCCTTCTTCTACACTTTCAGGCTGCAATTGAAACAAATGTCTCGTTACCAATACATTTTCTACAACGATTGGTCCAAGCGCATCTGGCGTTACATTCCAATTCCCAAGACCAACAATTAAACAACTCGCTTCTTTCGTAACGCCAACCTCTTCTAAGAAATAAGAAAATTCTTTTGCAAAAATGCGCTCTACTTTTTGTTGCAGTTCCGTATCTTGTTGACGTATGCCTTGTACTTCAAGCGTTAAATAACTCCCAGGTTTTTTACCCATCGATTCAGAGGCAATTTCATCAATCGTTACTTTTGTAATGGTAATACCTTCTTCTTCCCTCTCTTTGACAATAACTCCTTGTATCCCTTTTTGCTCTTCTTGACTCTCTTGCAGCATTTCATGTGCCTCGACAGCAAGGTCCGTTCTAACACTATATTTACTTAAATCTAATGGTTCTCTCATCGTATCTCCTCCGTAATTCATAGTAAATATCGTTAGATTTCCCAAAGTTATATAAGGTCATTCTTTCCTTTACGTGAAATTTCATTGATATACTATTGCAATTCTCTTCACCGTTTGATAGAATATCACTTGTTCTATGTTAAGAATCGAGTCATTCGATTGCACCAGGGAGGTGAAAAGTATGGCAAACATCAAATCTGCTATCAAACGCGCTAAACTTAGCGAAGAGCGTCGTTCACATAACGCTTCTATCAAGTCTGACATGCGTTCTGCTGTTAAAACTGTAGAAGCTTTAGTTACTAATAACGATCTTGAAAATGCTAAAGAAGCTTTCAAAACTGCTTCTAAAAAACTTGACAAAGCAGCTCGTAAAGGTCTTATCCACCAAAACGCTGCAGCTCGTCAAAAATCTCGCTTAGCGAAACAAGTAAACGCGTAAGGCGTTTAAAAAACGATCCATTTGGATCGTTTTTTTATATACAAAAAGTTCACGTGCTAAGCACGTGAACTTTTTGTTTCATCACATATGATTTAACCGCATTAAGAAAAACTCAAGTACAAGTTTCTTATCCATTTTTCCGGTCTTCATACTATAATCAGCTTCCGCTAATTCTATAATCACTTTTTTTAATTCTTCAAAAGAGAAAAACTTCGTTTGATTCATCGCTAACTTTACACGATATGGATGCACACCAATATGAGACGCAATTTGATTTTGTCCATAACCACGTTGCTGTAACTCTTTCACTTGATAGAGCAAGCGGAATTGACTTACTAATAACGCAAGCAGTTTAATTGGTTCCTCTTGCTGCGTAAATAATCCATCCAAAATTTGCATCGCACCCGCAATATCTTTTTTTACCACTTTTTCTGTCAAAGCAAACACATTTTGTTCAACCGATTTTGGTACAAGCTCCCCAACGAGTTTCGGTGTAATCTCTCCGCCCATACCGACGTATAACGTTAACTTGTCCATTTCCTTCGCCAACATCGTTACATTACTTCCCACAAGCTCTAACAACAAACTAACAGCTGCATTATCTATATGCACATGTACTTCATCTGCACGAGCAACAATCCACTTCTGAACATCCTGCACTTGCATCGCATTCGCTTCTACTACATCCGCTGTTTTCTTTAATAGTTTTGTAATTTTTTTTCGTTCATCAAGTTTTTCGTAAGGCGCAACAAAAACAAGAATAGAAAATGGAGAAGGCTCCCCAATATATTCTTCTAAAATTTTTATATTTTGCTCTAATTTTTCTTTTTGTGAAGTTAAAAATAGTGGTGATTTTATTAATATCACTTTACGTTCCCCGAAAAAAGGAAGTGTACGTGCATCCTCAACCACATCTTCTAAATACGCTTCTTCTAAATCATATGTCACAACATTAAACTCGCGATCTTCCTCTTCAAGCGCTTCTGTTGTAATAAGCTTTATCGTTTCATTTATAAAAAACGCTTCCGTTCCATACAGTAAATACACTGGAGCAAACTGCTTCTTTTTAATCTTTTTATGTATATCACTCATACTTTTTCCTACTCCCTAACTTGGCAATATATATTTATACTAATGCCCTAGCTTTCGTTTTACAAGTACAAAGGAACAGGCTTTATGACCCGTTCCTTTATTTATATTAAACGCCACGCAATAAGCCCCGGGTTTCTTATTGGTGTGCGGTAATCACCTTCCCTTTATTATTCACAATAAAAATTCGAGTATAAGTGCCAACTGTTAACATGCTTGGAAACAAAAAACTCGCGTTCCTTAATGATCTAAAGTAGTAAAAACGCTCGATTTCTCTTCATATGGAAATTGTAGATTTTTTTCTGACAATATTTTATACTAAAGTGGAATGTTGGGGAGGGATTCTAAATGAATGATTTTGAACAGAACGTTCAAAGTAAACGCAATGACGCTATTGATTCAGGGGTAGGATTTATCGTCTCATTTGGTTTTTTCGCAACACTTTTCATCATTGCAACTGTTATTAAATTTATCGGTTCTTAAAGACTGCTGCTTACTGGCAGTCTTCTTTTTTATCTATCATGTGTTTCATCATATGTGATTTTGCTACGAAAGGTTCCGTGTTCCACTTTAAACACATAGGAAATAGCGCCTTGCTTATCCGTACGCCATATTTCAATCCCCATCTTCTCCAAACGCTCTATCACTTCCTTATGAGGATGCCCATACCTATTACGCTCACCGACAGAAATAATCGCTACATCAGGCTGTACAGCGCTCAAAAAAGGCACTATAGATGACGTATTACTCCCATGATGAGCAACCTTTAAAACATCCGCCCGTAAATCTGGATACGTAGCTATTAAAAATTTCTCTCCTTCTTCTTCTAAATCACCTGTAAACAGCCACGTTGCCCCTCCTAATTTTGCCCATATTACAATTGAAGCATTATTTTCACTTCTTGCTTTTCCTGTTGGAGCTAACACAAAAAATTCTGCTTCATTTACGCTCCAACTCTCTCCTTCCCCCACTTCACTTATTTTCACTGCCTTTTCTAATGCCTGTTTCTTTAATAATTTTTCTAATACCGCATCTTGTTCTTTTCGGCCAAATACAACTTCTTTTACGATTATATTTGATAATAACTCTTGCGCAGCACCTATATGATCCGCATCTCCATGCGTTACAATTAATTTATCAATTGTTTTAATCCCTTCCTTTTGTAAATAAGGGATTAAAATATCATTTCCAACAGAAAATTCATGCTTTTTCCGTTGCCATTCTTCCTTATTTGCACGCATTGTGCCACCGGTATCAATGAGGTAAATCCCTTTATCGTACGGGAGGCGAATTAAAATTGCGTCTCCCTGTCCAACATCAAGAAATGTAACACTCCCACTTTCTCGAAAATACGGATATACATAATGACATGTACAAACAAAAAGAAATATACCCGAAGCTACGAACATAATTTTCTTCGACACCCGCCTTTCCCAAACCATCAATATACTAACAATACTCGCGTAATATAGAGCTACAAGAAGTATAGATGTTTGCCCGAAAACAAGGCGGATAAACGGTAAATTTTCACAATAACTTAGAAAATCATTAGAAAGATTCAAACCTATTGATAGTACATTCGCAAGTCCTTTTGCAAGAAACGGGACGATCGGTATACATACCAAAACGATAATACTACCCGGCAATACAATAAGAGATAAAAACGGAACGTATAGGATATTAAGAAAAATACTATATGGAGAAAAATAACCGAAGTGATATAACAAAATCGGAGTACTAACGAGTTGTGAAATAAAAGAAATATAAATGGAATTTCGGATTACTCCATTACTACTATCTAGTAAAAGCGGGGCTGACAAAAGCAAGGCGAAACTACCAACGAACGAAAACTGAAAGCCAATATTAAAAACAAGATACGGATCAAATATAAGCATGCATATAGCTGTAACGCTTAAAGCATCTAAGCTAGATAAACGAATAGAACATATGAAAGCAATCAACATCAAAACTCCTGTTATAGAAGCTCTTATAACAGACGGTGATGCTCCTGCTAAAATCATATATAGAGGAATACAAAAGATAAGACATACTGTCGCTACCTCCCTCGTTACACCACTTCTTAGCAAAATAAAATACACAATCACCATTAACAATACGATATGCGATCCTGAAATCGCCAACAAATGTACAAGACCAAATTGCTGATATTGCTCTTCAACTTCAAATGTCATTTGTTGTCTATCACCGAATACTAATGCATTCATAAAAGCACCTGATTGCGCTGGAAACATTTCTGTAACGCCCAAGATTGCTTGCTGTCTCAAAAGAAGAATCCATTGCACGAGTGACAACGATGTTTTTTGGCAT
Source organism: Bacillus sp. M5A3_1b (assembly GCF_053345335.1). NCBI lineage: Bacteria > Bacillati > Bacillota > Bacilli > Caryophanales > Bacillaceae > Bacillus > Bacillus sp. M5A3_1b. The sequence goes on from NZ_JBKEZY010000001.1 coordinate 609,885, forward strand.
TCAGAAATATATGTAGCCTCCAATATGAAATGAATATTTTGCTTATACAAATAATCACGATAATTAAAACCATGAAAATTCCGAGCTATTGGTGGTTCTTTCCTCTCACCTTCGAATACACATGATACTCCTGCATGTAATTGTCGCAGTTGTTTCTTTTCCAAGGCCGATTTAATTTTATAACTTAACTGCACTATATTTTTATTCTGATCTTCAACTTGAAATGTTAGGCGATCCCCGTTAATAAGAGGTGTATTTTGTATTAATCCCCTTGTAACTTCGTAAGATCCTCCTAGAGGCTTGTTTTGCCCTTGAATATACGTAGTGTACATAGCGCCACTAAAACACGCTAACATACAAAAAAAGAAGGTTTTACGCGAAGCACGGTATAAACAATAGAAAACATACAAAACGAGACAACAAGTCAGCAATAAAACTGAAGTGGAAAAGGCACTTGCAATCCCTATGATAAACGAGATTGCAACATAGCCCCATTGTCCATACAACTCATACTCACTCCTTATAGCATCATTTTTGCTTTCGTGAATACATGCTGTAATTCTTCCATTGATAAGTTTTCTTTTTCTAAAGATGCAAATAGTTCTTTTAACTCCATATGACGCTTTTGATCCTCTAATGCTGCAATATTATATTCTAGCGGAACGTGTTTCACTGTTACATTCGCTTTTTCAAATAACTCTACGGCATATGGATGATTTTTATAATCCTGCGCATAGTAAACTGCTGTAATACCACTTTGAATAATCGCCTTACAGCATTGTAAACAAGGGAAATGCGTAACATAAATTTCCGCTTCCTCCGTTTTCACACCGAATTTTGCACACTGTAATAAAGCATTCATTTCTGCGTGAATTGTACGAACACAATGATTATCAATAACGTAGCATCCATCATCTATACAATGTACGCCACCTTTAATTGAACCATTATATCCACCAGCAATAATTCGTTTATCACGAACGATTGTCGCTCCTACTGCAAGCCTTGTACATGTACTACGTAAAGATAGCAGATGGCTTTGCGTCATAAAATATTGATCCCATGAAATTCGTTCCATATTTTTCACCTACTTTTTTGTCTACTTGTAGTGTAGCGAATGAAGAAAAACTTCGTCAATCTTTTACGGAATAATAATTTGATCTTTTATTTTTTCCAATGACTTCACACCAATCCCATCAATCTCTAACAAATCTTCTATTTTCTGAAAAGGACCATGTTCTTCTCGATATTTCAAAATACTTTCTGCTTTCCGAGAACCAATGCCTGTAATTTTTTCAAGTTGTTCTTTAGAAGCCGCATTTATTTGAACTTTCCCCTCCCCCTTTAAAATAGCAGCTACCTCTTGCACTTGTTCATTTTCATTCGGTACATAAAGGATCATTTGGTCTTGTACCATTTGTGCTAAATTCACCTTCTTCCTATCTGCCTCGGGTAAAAAACCACCTGCCTTTTCAATAGCATCCTTGACCCGGTCCCCTTCTTTCATTTCATACACCCCTTCTTTAACAACAGCCCCTTTCATATCAATTACAATTATTTTTTTCTGCTGCTTTGTATCCGATATTTTCGGTTTACTTTTTTTCTCTATCTCTTTCGCTTGCACATCCGTTGCAACGACCGTTCGCTCTGTATGCTGGTTCGTTTTCCAAAAAAGAAGAAAAAGTACAGTTCCAATAATAGCTACTAACCCTAACCATTTCTTTGGAAAATCCCACATCATTTTACACCTCTAATCATAAATTTATAACATCATTCATATTGTTTAGGAGAAAGCTGTTACGAAGGAGGGATGAAACATTGAACATAGGAATTATAGGGACAGGGAACATGGGGAATATACTAATCGACGCATTTTTAGAAACCCGTGCTGTCAAACCTTCGTGCCTTACAATCATTAATCGAACGCCCGCCAAAGCATATCATATAAAGGAAAAATACCCTTCTGTTCATATAGCCAAAACTATCGATGAGGTAATCGAACGATCACATCTTATTTTTATTTGTGTAAAGCCGATAGATATATACCCGATCCTACAAAAATACGCTGAACATTTTACTGATGAAAAGTGCTTAGTTTCTATCACAAGTCCAATATCTCCGTCACAATTAGAGACACTTGTACCTTGCCACGTTGCACGTATCATTCCAAGCATTACAAACCGCGCCCTGTCTGGTGCATCACTATTTACATTTGGAAGTAAATGCTCTGAAGAGTGGCAACAAAAGCTATTTCGCCTATTCAAAAACATTTCTACTCCCCTTATGATAGAAGAAGATATAACGCGCGTTTCATCTGATATAGCAAGCTGCGGCCCTGCATTCTTTAGTTATTTATTACAATGTTTCATTAACGCTGCTGTAGATAAAACAAATATTACACATGAAGAAGCCACTACTTTAGTAAGTGAAATGGTCGTTGGAATGGGGAAACTACTTGAAAAAGAGATTTTCACATTGCCTACTTTACAAGAAAAAGTATGTGTTAAAGGCGGCGTTACAGGAGAAGGCATTCGTGTTTTAGAAGAACATGTTGGGGATATGTTTCATAAATTAATTGAGCGGACACATGAGAAATTTGATGAAGATTTAAAATGCGTCGATCAACAATTCAATAAACACACATAATAAATACGTCATCGTCATTCCAAATCCTTTTTATAAATACTTACTTTTTTACATTACATTTTCACTTAAACTAGTATTTTCACACTTCACGTATATCATCTTCTTATTATGCTAGAACTAAAATTACAACTTCTTTACAAAACAAAAGCAACCTTCTCGGTTGCTTTTGTTTTACCCGTTTTTCTTCGCCATGAAGAAAATACGCTCTGTTTGTTCTGTAACTTCAAGTCGCTCAAAGTCACCAGTGACGCGAAGCACGGTAAAACCAGCTTCTTCAAGCCATTTCGTTAACTCTTCGACCTGATATGCACGTTGCACGTGACATTCGTCAAAACGATGGTACACATCTTCTTCTGGGTCTTGAACAAAGAATGTTAAATCATGTTCTACACTATTTGATTCTTCACCAGGGAAGCAATTCCAAATAAGAGATATTTCTTCTCCATTCACTGTGTATGTTTCATTTTGAAATACATGATGTATTTTATATAAAGAATGTACATCAAATAAAAATAAACCATCTTGACGTAAATGGTGAAACACTCTTCGAAATGTTTCTTGCACTCCATCTTCTTGCAATACATAGTTTAACGAATCACAAAAGATCGTTACACAGTCAAACTCACCTGGAACGTCAAGCTCTCGCATGTCTTGTTGGTAAAAAGGAATAAAGTATCCTTCTCCGCCTAGTTTTTGCTGAGCGACCGTTAACATTTCTTCTGAAAGATCGACACCGATTAAATCGTAACCCTTTTGTACAAGCGGAAGTGTTACATTACCAGTACCGCATGCTACATCAAGAATTTTCGCCTCTTTCATATCCGCTTGCTGTAAACTCTCCTCTGTAAATTCCACCCATTTATCATAAGGAACATCATTCATTAGTTCGTCGTACAACAATGCAAATTGTTCGTATTTCATTGGTCTAGCTCGTCTGTAATATCCTCACGTGGCACATCGCCCCAAAGACGCTCTAAATTATAGTGATTACGCTCATCTTTATGGAATACATGAGCAACTACATCTCCAAGGTCAACTAGTACCCAGCGTGCTTCGTCAAAACCTTCCATACGTTGTACGTCGATTTGGAACTCATGTGCTTTTGATTTAATTTCACGCGCAATTGCTTGCACTTGCTTATCTGAGTTACCGTGACAAATAATGAAATAATCTGCAATTGGTGAAATACCTTGCATATTTAGGACAACCATATCTTCTGCTCTCTTATCATCAGCTGCTTTTGCTGCTAATACTAATAACTCTTTATCTTTCATTTACTAATTTCCTCCTTGATAACTGCGTTGTATGTTTGGAATGTTAATGGATAAATCGTTTGATTTTTTTCCATTAAAAATTGAATTGTTCGCTTTAACGCAAATAATAAAGCTTGATTTATATCCGTATATGCGAGTTTACGAGCTTCCTCCACCCCTGGAAACTTTCGCCCAGGCTCAATGTAATCAGCTACATAAATTACTTTATCTAACATCGTCATTTTCTCATGACCACTTGTATGATATGTAATAGCTTGCAGGATTTCATGATCCGTAATGCCTACTTCTTTTTCTACTAAGTATGCCCCAACAGGCGCATGCCATAACTCTTTGTTATAACAAAGTAAATCTTTCGGCAAATCTTCACTTTTAATAATCTCTTCCATCTCAGAAATCGCTCTACACTTCGCATAATCATGGAATATAGCTGCAACTTCAGCCTTTTTTTCATCCACACCGTATAACTTAGCAAGTTCAATTGCTGTCTCCATTACACCTATTGTGTGTATATAACGTTTTTCATGCATTTGTTGTTTGACAATATGAAGTGCTTTCTCACGATTCATACAACCCATTCCTCTCGATATACACCTGTACTTTTTCAGGAAGTAAATATTTACATGTTCGCTTCTCTTTATATCTATCACGCAATAAAGATGAAGAAACTGCAAACTCCGGAATTTCCACAGTGGTGATAGGATAAGGCGTACGCAATGTATAACCAGGTCTTGCAACCCCAACAAACGTCACAAGATCGAGTAACGCTTCAATGTTATACCACTTCGGTAAATACTCAACCATATCTCCACCAATAATAAAGTGAAACTGCACATCCGGATACTTCTTCGTCAATTGTAACATAGTGTCATACGTATAAGATGGGCCCTTCCTGCTTAGCTCTTCTAAACAAATAGAAAAATGTTCCTCCGCCTCAGTCGCAAGCTCTAACATTTGTAAGCGATTTTCTACACTTGTAATATTCCGTCCTTGTTTATGCGGTGGAATTTGGTTCGGTAAGAACCATACTTCTTCTAAATTCAAAGCATGATATACTTCATTTGCAATTAGCAAATGCCCATAATGTGGCGGATCAAATGTACCGCCAATGATGCCAATTTTTCTCAAAAGAAACGCCCCTTCCTTTTACCTACAGTAACTCTCTTCATTCCTATCCGAAGAGAGTTCACTGTTAATAAAAGTTCAATTGGTTTCGCTCTCTACATCATTACGCACTAACGATAAAAAATAGCATATGCTAGTCTTTTGATCGAGGAAGTTTAATTTGTTTATTTTCTCTAGATTCTTTGTATAAAACGATTGTACTTCCAATTACTTGAACGATTTCAGCACGTGCGCCTTTTGCAAGTTCTTCTGCAACTTCACGACGATCGAATTCACAGTTTTGTAGCACACTTACTTTAAATAGTTCACGAACTTCTAAAGTATCTGCGATTTGTTTAATCATATTTTCATTTACTCCGCCTTTTCCTACTTGAAAAATTGGTGTTAAATGATGTGCTTGTGCACGTAAAAATCTTTTTTGTTTTCCTGTTAACATATATGTTAGCCTCCAAGCTTTCTTATAACTAATTGTTTCATTCTATCGATATTCGGTACACGCCCTGTCCACATTTCAAATGCAAGTGCACCTTGATAAACAAACATATCAATACCATTTTGAATCATTGCACCTTGCTCTTTTGCCTCATATAAAATTTTCGTTTCAAATGGATTATAAATTATATCTGATACAATCGTCCCTTTTTTTAACGAAGAAATTTGTAATGGCGTATATTCGACGCGTGGATGCATACCTATTGTTGTCGTCTGAATGATAATATCATAATTCCCTTGTTCTTCTGTTGCTTTTTCTAGTGATAAAGCAACAGAATTAACAGTAGCTGTACATGCAGCAATAAGTTCTTTCGCCTTATCTACTGTACGATTAGCTACATCAATCTCTTTCACACCTACATCAGCAAGAGAAAAATAAATAGCTCGACTAGCACCACCTGCGCCAAGCAATAAAATACGTTTCTCCTGAAGTGGTTCACTACTAATTGACTGCAGCGCTCGGACAAAACCAATTCCATCTGTATTGTAGCCAATCAATTTCCCATCCTTATGAACCACTGTATTTACTGCACCAATTTGTTTTGCTAGCGGGTCAATCTCATCCAAATAATCCATAATAGCAACTTTGTGCGGAGTGGTTACATTAAATCCTGAAATACCTAATGCTTTTAAACCTCTTACTGCTTCCCCTAGCACTTCCTCTTTAACAAGAAATGCATGATAATGGGCATCCATATTCAAGTGTTCAAATGCATCGTTATGCATAACAGGCGATAATGAATGTCCAATTGGATTTCCGATTACACCATATAATTGTTTCATAAATCCCTCTCCATATTAAATTAAAGATTTACGTAGCGAAACACTTACTCCTTTTGGTACGTGTGCAACAATTTTTGCTCCCGGTTCGTTTACCGTAACCCATCCTAATCCAGAGAATACAACATCCGTTTTTGGTTCACGAATATTAAATTCGTATTTCACTAACTCTGGCATATTTTCTAATTCTTCTGGTGTTGGCGGGCTTAGTAAATCCCCAGCATGATTTTTATACAATTCATCTGCTTTCTCAAGCTTTGTACGATGGATTGTTAAACGATTCGAGAAGTGACAAGTAAATGCACGACGACCACCACTTACATAATCAAAACGTGCCAATCCACTGAAGAATAATGTTTGTTCTTCATTTAATTGGAACACCATTGGCTTAATTTCTTTTGTTGGTGTAATAAGCTTTAAGCTTTCTTTTCCAACATAATGAGCCATTTGATGGTGGTTAATAATACCTGGCGTATCATATAAAGAAGATTCTTCGTCTAACGGAATATCAATTAAATCAAGTGTTGTTCCTGGGAAATGAGATGTTGTAATTACATTTTCAGTCTCATCACTGAATTCTTTAATCATACGATTAATAAATGTTGATTTTCCTACATTCGTACATCCAACAACGTAAACATCTTTTCCGCCGCGGTAATACTCAATAGCATCTGCCAACTCAGCAATCCCTTGTCCCTTTGCTGCACTAATTAAAAAGACATCTTCTGGCTTTAATCCTAGCTGCTTTGCACTATAGCGCATCCAATGCTTTACTTTATCATGTTTTACTGACTTAGGAATTAAATCAGCTTTATTTCCAACAAGTAATACTTTATTATTTCCCACGAAACGATGTAGGCCAGGTAACCAGCTACCATTAAAATCAAAAATATCTACAATTTTAACTACTAACGCATCCGATTTTCCAATTCCATTTAAAATGCGTAGGAAGTCATCATCTGTTAATGATACATCTTGAATTTCGTTATAATGTTTCAAGCGAAAACAGCGTTGACAAATTACTTGTTCTTTCTCTAAAGATGAGGTAGGAGCATATCCCACTTCGTTTTTATCTTCTGTTTGAATTTCTACACCGCAACCAATACATTTAATTGTTTCAGTCAAACTTTATTCCTCCCAGTTAATTAAACCTTTTTTCTTCATATTTCTCATAATTTTTCGTTCAATTTTCCGATTAAAGCGCGTTACTAATCCGTCGGTTTGTGCTACCGGTACAACTAAAATTGTATGAAGCCCCACTCGGTTTCCACCTAAAACATCCGTTAGTAACTGATCTCCAATTACTACAACTTCATCTGGTTGCAGGTGCATCTCTTGTATCGCACGCTTAAACGCGCGAACAAATGGTTTACGCGCACTATGAATAAATGGAATACCTAATGGATCAGCAAAGTCTTTCACACGTTGCTCATTATTATTTGAAACGACCGTTACTTGAATACCTTGCTCTTTCATTTTCAAAAACCATTCTTCAAGTTGTGGCGTTGCATTTGGACGATCCCATTCAATTAACGTGTTATCTAAATCAGTAATGACACCTTTAATTCCACGTTTTTTCAAATCTTCTGGTTGAACATGATATACATTTTTCACATATTCATTTGGTAAAAATAGCTTCAATTTCTTTCACCTCTTTGAGGAGTTTTCATAAAAATTTTTCGACAACATATTTCGATATATGACCTGTGGATAAAATTGTACACATTTTCCACATTAATTTTTCAGCTAATTTGGAATTTACTAACAATCTATACACATTTTATCCACCTAGATATGTGGATAACCACTCGTTTGTGACTGTCATATTTTTTTGGTACATTAAATGCAACAACGAATCAACCCTTAAATTATTAGGAGGTGACTCACCTTGAAAACAAAATATATGGAACAGTTGTCTACTGAGTTACTCACTGAGTCTTATTATAAAGCAAAAGAACTAAAATTAAATCCCGACTTCATTTTACTTATAAAACAAGAAATGATTAGACGCTCATTAGAGGACAAGCTTGTCAAATCGTCTTGATTACATATAAAGTGAAATTTTAATGAGCTAACTTGTAAAAAGAGCCATCCTGCGATGGCTCTCGAATAAACAAGTACTCCCATCTAGGGAATTTCATCATTAAGCATCTTTGTCCATAACTCTTGCTTACAGTTATAAAATGTTTTCTTTACTTATGAGCCGAACGAGTAGCAATTTTTTCACCAAGACGAAGCTCTTGTCCACTCTTCAATTCCTGCACTACTTCTATCATATCTTTTTCAAACAATAACACAACTGTTGAGCCAAATGTAAAGTATGCCATTTCTTCACCTTTTTGAACAGTGTCTCTTTCATGCAACAGCTCAATACTATTAACAAACATAGCTCCTACTTTTACAAGTGCCATATGTTCACCGTCACTATTTACTTCTGTAACAGAGCGATAATTTTTTGACAATGGCTCTTTCCCATATTCCATACCAGCTGCATTTACCGGATATGACTTTCTACCAAGTACAAACCTTTCAGTCACAGAACCAGAAAGCGGACTATGAATACGATGATAATGACTTGGGCTTAAATAAATAACCATGTATGTACCACCTGCATATCGCTTTGCACGTTCTTCATTACCTAGCATATCCACGATTGAATAACGCTTACCTTTAATATCAAATGTTTTTGTGTCCTCAATAGGACCGTGATCAGCAAAAACACCATCAACAGGACTAACGATACTCGATGCATCTGTATCAACACTACGCTTTCCTTCTTTTAGCTTACGCGTAAATAATTCATGCAATGTTCTATATTCCTTCAAACCCTTTTCCATCTCACCTTGGTTAATTTGAAAAACTTTCGCATACGATGGAATAATGATAGAGCTCAAACGAGATTGTGCAAATTTACGTAATATATAAGAAGTAAAACGACCATTTGTAAGTTCGATCATAAGTCGATATAATGTACGTCGCAAATTGCGAAACCTCCTAATCAGTCTATAACTTTAGCTTCCCCTTCTTTTCCTTCTATATCATATGTAAAATTGGTTCTTATTCCCACATATCATATAGAACTGTTTCATTATACATGCGGAAAACTAAGTATGGTATTATTCTTAAATTGTTTAGCACCCTCTAATATTACAGATAGAATCCGTCATTTTCAACAGTGAACATAGATTTCTTCTGAACACAACTCTTTTTCTTTCCTTATTTACAAAAAGAAAAGCAGCCCATTTTAAAATATGGCTGCTTGCAATGTACATTATTCTTTCGCTTTTTTCTCTTTCTCTGCTCTTACAAATTCATGGAACATTTTCATTAAAGCACGCTTTTCAATTCTTGATACGTAGCTTCTGGAAATACCGAGTGCCTTTGCGATCTCTCGTTGCGTTTTCTCCTTATCAAGCCCCAGTCCAAAACGCTTCACGATTACTTCTTTCTCCCGTTCGTCTAAAATATCGATATACTCTTTAATCTTTTCTAACTCCATACTAAGCTGAATCATATCAATTACATCTTCAGACTCTGATTTTAATATATCAATAAGCGATATTTCATTCCCCTCTTTATCTTGCCCGATCGGGTCATGAAGTGAAACGTCCTTTTTCGTTTTCTTTAGTACACGTAAATGCATCAAAATTTCATTTTCAATACAGCGTGCTGCATACGTCGCAAGTTTTGTGCCTTTTCCTGCCGAATAGCTCTCGATCGCTTTAATAAGCCCGATTGTACCAATTGAAATTAAATCTTCTGCATCTTCCCCTGTGTTTTCAAATTTCTTAACGATATGAGCTACAAGCCGTAAATTATGTTCAATTAACAAATTCCTCGCTTGAGCATCACCTTGCTCCATTAACTCTAAGTACTTTCTCTCATCGTCTGATGATAACGGCTGCGGAAACGCATTATTCTTTACATAAGAAACAAAGACAAACACTTCTCGAACCATATATCCAATTGCGGCGAATAGACTCAAACCTTTCACCTCCGCCAAAATAGTGGTCTTTACTAAGTGTATGTGGGCGTGAGGTTGTTTGTGTCTGTACGATATAAATATGGAATCCTTAGCTTTTTGTCGAACGAAATACGTCTTTCATATCTTGAATAAATTTTCCAATGTATTACAATATGTAAGATTCCAAAATTTTGAAAGAGGTGTTTTCATGCGATACGCTACATCACAAATCAGAAACTTTGTAATACTCACATCATCATTTTTCTTACTTTCAGCTTGTGGACAACAAACGTCTCCTACAAAAACTGAAGCTACTAAACAAGATACTGCCGTATCAAAAGACAGTACAAAAACTGAAGATAGCCAAAAAACTGAAGACAGTGCAAAAGCTGAGAACAACGCAAAAACCGAGAACAACGCAAAGACTGAGAACAACACAAAAGCTGAAAACAACGCAAAAACCGAGAACAACGCAAAGACTGAGAACAACGCAAAAGCTGATAACAACACAACAACTAAAAACAATGCAAAAACTGAGAACAACACAAAAACTGAAAATAATACGAAACCTGAAGCAGAATCTAAAAACACACAAAAAGAGCAACAACCATCTAAGCAACCAAATAAACAAACTGATACTATTACATTCACAAGTGAAGATGCTATAAAAGTTCTAGAAAAAAGAATGGGAGCTCGCTCAAATGAAATTCGTTACGGCTCCAGCGAAGACAAACTAATTGGCACAATAAATGGTATTAAGCTATACGACGTATTATACGGACGCGAATCTCCTGAAAACTCTCGTACGCTAAATTTTGCAGTGGGATCTGATGGAAACCTATATGATTGGTCAAAAGCTCAAGATGGTATTCTTCAACCACTTAACGGCAATTAATAAATGATTCTAAGAACATAGTAAAAGCCAATCGATACGTATCGATTGGCTTTTACTAATACTCACTCCAAATTTTCTCCCCAGTATGTGCATCAATATAACGAATTTCTCGACTACACTCGAAAGGTTCTTTACAATTTTCATCTGTCGTTTGTTTATACAATAATTTATATACCGTTTCTTCTGCATCATTATCTATGTCCCATTCTAAATTAACTCGGATGGCCTCTTTGTATATTTGTAACGCTTTTTCTTTTGTAACTTTTGGTGTTGTTTCATATGTAAGCAATTCTTTTATAAAATTGCTAGATTCTCCAGAGTAGTGCATCACAGCACCATTTTCTGTATTAATGTTGAGCATGATATATTTTCCCGCTACACAAAAGCCATTTACATATATCGAAAAGGAAAATCTCTCTACCCCCTCTTCCGATTCATAATCATCCCAAAGCTGAACATACTTTGTTGCGTTTGGAATAATTACCTCTAAAAATTGAAGTGCTTTTTCTAAACATTGCTCTCTTGACAATATTGATTTCCTGTCCTTCTCGTCCGTCCACATTAAACAGGAGATCAATTGATTTGTTCTTTTATCTACAGTAATTACAACGAATTTATCATGCTGCAACATAGGAAAATTCTTTTTATAGAACTCATTCATTGAATATGGATCCTTCACTTCTATTTCTTTTTGCACTGCTTCTTTCAATGCAAATTTCATTTGGACTTCATACTCATCTTCTTTTTCATCTACTTTTATAAACTTTTCTACGTCCCAATCTAATAAATCGAAAACATCTTTTTTCTGCCTACTTTTTACCGTTTTTTCAACAGGTACTGTAGGAGCTAATTTATAGTGTTCCGGTTCAAATAAATCTTCTCCCGTACTGGCATCAATAAACGCATGGCTAGGTTCTGGTTCATATACAAGATGGTACCCTTTTACTTCCTCTCCATTTTCATACTCACATGAAGAGTGTGTTAAATCCACAAATACAAGTCTCATATCTTGTCTAGCTTTCAAATTTTCTAAGACGACGTTCTCCTCAACAATTTCACTTGGCCATACCGTTTTTTTCTCGATAGCTTTTTGTCCATTATAACGAAAATGCACAACATTACCTGAAGGACAAACTTGCACGACACATCCTGTATTCGGCAGTGGATAGCCATTCACTTCTTGCATATAATTTACTTCTTTCCAACCACTTCTGTCGTCCTTAACCGTTACATATGTATAACATTCATAACCTTCTTTTGTATATTTTTTTAAAAATACATTTGCAATCTCTCTTGCTTTATTCTCCTCTAGCGCTTCCTTACCACTCGAAAAATATTTTTTATCATCTATACTAAATTCGATTAAATTACCAGTATGTCTATTCAGCGTAATTTGTATCGTTCTCTCCTCATCCTCTTTATGTTCCCACCATAATAGATGATATGGGTCATCCACACCTTCTTGATCATCTACGACAAGCCTATAATCATCTGGAATATCAATCATATGAGCCACTTGCTCTTTTCTTTCTTTATCTTTTTGATTCATCATACCTCTCCTTCATTACAATTTAAGGTAATTATAACAAATAAAACTAAATGGCTATAAACAAAAAAGACTAGAGATATCTCTAGTCTTCTACTTCGTCTCACGATGTAGCGTTACTCGCTTTAATCGTGGACAATATTTTTTTAGTTCGATGCGCTCTGGATTGTTTCGTTTATTTTTTTTAGAAATATAATTACGATCACCGCACTCTGTACAAGCCAATGTAATATTTACACGCATATGTAATTCTCCTTTCTTTCAAAGATCGCAAACTAAAACGTAATGATTACGATTTATATGTTATATAAATTCATTCTATTTGTCAATTACAAAACAAAAGGGATCTAAATAGAACCCTTTTGTTTAAGTAATCTATACCTTTTTTTAAAATGTTTCATATGTAACAAACTCACTAATCGGCTTTCGATATCCTCGTGGACGAATTTTAGTAGTATCGCTTTTTCCTATCGTAATCATTAAAACAGGTACTACATGCTCCGGCATATTTAATTCACTTTGCATTGCTTTTTCATCGAAACCGATCATTGGGCACGTATCATAGCCGTAATATTTAGCTGCATACATAAAAGTCATCGCACTTAACGATGCATTTCTAATCGCTTCCTCTTCCATGAAGCGTTCTCCTTTTCCTTCATATAGCCCTTTCGTTTGCTTAATTGTATCTTCATATTCACATTCATCAATAATCTTTAAAACCTTCATACCAAAATAAATATTTTCGACATTTGGGTATGCTCTCTTATCACCACAAACAAGTATTACCGCAGATGCACTCGAAACTTTATATTGTCTGAAAGCTAACTCTTTTAATCTTTCTTTTCGCTCTTGATCACGAATTACAACATAATGTGTATGTTGCAAATTGTAACAAGATGGCGAAAGCTTTGTTAGCTCAAATATTTTTTTAAAATCCTCATCAGGGATTTCTATTCCTTGTACAAATTTCATTGCGGAACGTCTAGCAATTGCTAATTCTTCAAAGTTCACCGTATAGCCTCCTTAATAACCATAAATTCAAATATACATTAATTTATATAATTAAATAAATCAAATGAAAACACTTTAAATTATGGATAATGATGCTTTACAAAAAAAGACAAAAATCTGAAACAATTAGTTCATACGAAATTCACACGAATCTATTACTATAAGAATTGTACATAGTGAATTTATTAACAATCACGTTTATTCATATAGAATCTTACTCGAAAGGAGTTGAAAGTATGAAAACTAAATATCGTTTTATGATCTCCTCATTTGCTGCTTGCGCTTATATGCTTTGGTATTTAGTATAATAACAACCTCACTTGTAAATAGGAAAAGGTGTGTATATAAATGGAATATAACCAATCAACAGTTAACTACTGGAAAGCTTTTGTACTACCATATACATTTGCTTTAGAAGAGTTAAAAACTAAATTTGAAATTATGAACCGGGAAGCTCAATTTTTAGAGGATTACAACCCGTTTGAACATATAAAAACAAGATTAAAACAACCTGAAAGTATTATTAAAAAGCTTGAACGTAAAAATTTATTACCGACAGTTGAGAATGCACAAACACATTTACAAGATATCATCGGCATTCGTATTACATGTTGCTTCGTAGAAGATATTTATCATTTAAAAGAAGTCATTCAAAAGCGTGAGGATATGGAAATCATAGAAGTAAAAGATTATATCGCTAATCCAAAGGGAAACGGATATAAAAGTTTACACATGATCATTAAGTATCCTTTATCACTGAATTCTGGTACAAAAGATGTATTTGCAGAAATCCAGTTACGTACACTTGCTATGGACTTTTGGGCAAGTTTAGAACATAAACTTTATTATAAATATGAAGGGAAAATACCTGAGTATTTAAAAGATGAACTACATGATGCGGCAATGAAGGCTGAAGATCTTGATAATAAAATGGCAACAATTCGCCAAGATATTGATGATATCGAAGCATGTTCAAATCAAATTCTATTACCACTATAAAAAGGTTCTCTCCAATGAGAACCTTTTTTATTTCGCTATTTATGGGCAGTAAGACTCCCTGATTAAAGTTTCACTTTATTTCTTCCCTATCGTGCGAACCTCTTCAATTTTCCATCCATCCTCTTCTTTTCCAAGTGCATACTGTACATTTTTCTGAAGAGTGACCTCCCCATCTATTTCCTTTTCCTTTGTTTCAACTACAACATACCCTGCTTTACTAGCTTTCATGTCTATATGTTCCAATTCAATTTTCTTATTCCCCTTTTGAAAAGCGGCTTCTTTTTGTGTTTTTAAGTCTTCAGCACTAGGCAGCTTCTTTGAGAATAACTCCATATGTTCAGCAAGATTTTTTTCATTTGTCGTCCGTACAAATTTCTCCATAACATCTTGAATCGATTTTTCTTCTTCTTTCGTTATTTGTACCTTCTCCTCAATTTTTTTAGTAGTAGATTTTTGTTCTATATAATTCTCCTTGGATTGACATCCAACTAGCAATAATACACCTATTAGAAGGGCTCCTATCCCTCTGAAAAAAGTCCTCATCATTCCCATCTCCTAAAAAGAAAAGTGAGGCATTTCGCCTCACTTTTCTTGATAATTAGCGTCTTCCTTTATTCGGATCGCCACCGCCAACAATATCAAAGACACGTTTAGCGATATTTGTATTCTCTTGAACGCCAGAGAACAAGTATTTACCAGGGCCAAATGCATATACGTTTACATCTTCCCCCGTATGTCCACCTGTTGTCCATCCTGTAACCGAACGCTTATTGAAAATATCCTCAATCGCATTATCAATCTTTGTTACATCTTTTGAAGGAGCAATATCATTTACCGCTTTAATTTCTTCTGGTGTTAATTGTAAATCAATATATTTTTTTAATGTCTCTTCTACATTTGCACCTTTTGCAATCTCATTTGCCATGAAGTCTGGTGTGCGTTTTGCAGCTTTAATTGGATCTACTTTAAAGTTATACTCACCATTCGCACCTAAAGATAATCCGCCAGTAGCGTGGTCTGCCGTTGCAACGACTAACGTATTTTTATCTTTTTTCGCAAACTCAATCGCTGCTTTAAATGCTTTTTCAAAGTCTTCCATTTCACTCATTGCACCTACGATATCATTATCGTGTCCAGCCCAGTCGATTTGACTTCCTTCAACCATTAAGAAGAAACCATTTTTATTTTTGTTCAAACGCTCAATTGCTGCATTTGTCATTTCTTCTAATGAAGGTGTCTTCTCATTACGGTCAATCATTTTATCTAAACCGCCTGGTGCAAATAAACCTAAAATTTGATCGTTTTTATCATTTAACAATTGATCTCGATCTGTTACGTAGCTATAACCAGATTTCTTAAACTCTTCTGTAAGATTACGATCTTTTCTAACAAAGTTTTTTACACCGCCGCCAAGCATAACATCTACTTTATGCTTCCCTTTAATTTTTTCATCAAAATAATCATTTGCAATTGCATCCATATTTTTACGACTAATGTCATGCGCACCGAAAGCAGCTGGTGTTGCATGTGTAATTTCAGAAGTAGCAACGAGTCCCGTTGATTTCCCTTTTTCTTTCGCTTGTTCAAGAACAGTTTTCACTTCTGCTTTATCATTATCAACTGCAATTGCCGCGTTATATGTTTTAATTCCCGCTGACATAGCTGTTGCTGCTGATGCAGAGTCTGTGATATTTTCATGTTCATCTTCCGGATATGTTTTTTGTGTTCCTACAAGATGCTTATCAAACTCTGTAGATTCCATCTCGAATGTTTTTGGATTATCTTTCATATAACGATGAGCCGTCATGTATGAAGGACCCATACCATCTCCAATTAACACAATAACATTTTTAATCTTTGCATTGCTTCCGCTCTCATCTGCATTTACTTCACTAGAACGTGTAAAATTCCATGTTGCCACCGAAGTAACTGCTAACGACGCCACAACTGCAAATGGCCATGCTTTTTTCACAAACTTTTTCACTGTCTTGTCCCCCTAATTAGGTTATTCATTTCCCACTATCAAATTTAATAGAAGACTATTAAGAGAAAATTAGTTATATGTAAATTTTTTGTTAACTTATGTAAATATCAGTTATAATTTGTATAAGTTTGTCTGTTCGTATCAACCTTCTTCCCCTTTACAATTAAAATATAAACAAGTTGGATTTCATGTAACGTAAATCTCTTATTTAACATTTTCAATCTACTTTTATGAAAATTAATAGAAATGTGGGGCGTATTTATGAAAACAATAAAGCTAGATGAATCTTTTATTTTTGATTTACTCGACCTTTGTAAAGCTATTGGATGGTTACAAGATAAAGAATTTATGAAAAAACAATTCGAAATGTATCTTTCTCTCGGCACACTTATCGGTTATATGCATGAAAATAAACTGATTGCAGCTGGAGGAGTATTTCCTTTTAAAGATAGTTTTTCTACTATTGGCATGTTAATCGTCCATCCTAATTTTCAAGGCCAAGGCATCGGACGTATTTTGCTAAATTGTTGCTTAGAACACACTCATCCAAAGCAACCAATTGCACTTATTGCAACAAAAGCTGGCGAGCCTCTTTATACATCATGCAAATTTCAAACAGTAACGACGATTCATCGTTTTGAAAAACAAACTACTAAGACAAATATCACTCATACACAACAAGTAAAAGAAAAAGACCTTATCTCACTTATTTCTCTCGATCAAATTACAACTGGTGCCGATCGTTCTTTACTTTATTCATTACTATTACCAAGAACGAGCCACTCTTTTAAAATTGAGAGAAATAACTGTATAGAAGCTTTTTCCTTATGTATACAAAAAGGGAATATATTATGCGTCACTCCACTTATCGCAAAACAAGAGAAGGATGCTATTCAATTATTCAAGAGAATCTGTGAATGTTGGAATGGCACAGTAAGGATTGATGTCCCACATTCACAATTTTCATTTCGTAAATTTCTTCAAACAGAAAATTTCCAAGAAACGCTCCTTTCACCTCTTATGATGAAAAATGGTAGCCAACTTCCTGGAAATCGTAATATGCTATTTGCTATGATAGACACAGCCTTATGTTAGAAAGGGGACACCTAATTGACGCGATTTAGCTATTTTATGGTAGGTTGTCTTACTCTTACACTATTAGTAGGATGTAGTGCAGCAGAAAAGCCAGTAGAGCAAGTAAAACAAGTGAAAAATACACTTACAGCGAAACTAGCTACCGAGGAAAAAATGGTAGAAATAGATGGTCAAACCATTTACTTTAAAAAGATTGGTAATGAAAAACCACCTTTACTTATGATCCATGGATTTGGAGGATCGTCAGATGGTTTTCAAAAGATTTACTCAGACTTAGCAAAAGATCATACAATTATTTCTGTAGATGCTTTAGGATTCGGGCGCTCATCTAAGCCAATGGATTTTTACTATTCTTTCCCAAACCATGCAAATTTGTATTATAAATTAATGAAAAAACTAGGTTATGATTCGTTTGCAATACTAGGACACTCAATGGGCGGAGAAATTTCTCTTAATTTAACGTATTTATATCCTGAAGCCGTTACCCACCTTATTTTAACTGATGCTACAGGCGGTCCTCATACATTCGTTAATAAACAAGGTTCACCAAAACCACAGTTGTCGACTGATTTAAATACTGTTTCTACTATTGCAGATTATGATGAAAACAAAGTTAAATCCAAGCGTAATGATGAAGAGCATTACAATAAAATGAAATTATGGCCTAGACGTCTTCAAATCAATGCAAATGAAATTAAACAACCAACCTTAATTATATGGGGAAGAAATGATAGTAGCGTTTCTTGGAAAGAAGGAGAAACGTATCATCAATTCTTAAAAAATAGTACTTTCCATATTATCGAAAAAGGTTATCATGCACCATTTCGTCAAGAGCCACAAGAATTTGTAGGTTATGTAAAAGAATTCTTTAAGAACAATAAAGTTGAAAAATAACATAAGCGGGTATCTCATTTTGAGATACCCGCTTTCATATATTAAGCAGCTTGCTTTTGGCGCTTTTGAGTTTTTGATCCTAATACTTTCGGAATAACGAAACCATCTATTCCAAATTTACCAGCATTCATACCAGAGACTAGAACGAACATTGATAGAATAACCATTTCAGGATTTACACCAATTGACCCACTAAGCATATAGGAAAAGTTCATTACAAGACCGAAAAAGACCGCTGTTTTTGTTAAACAGCCTACAATTAAACCAATTCCGACTAAAATTTCTCCCCACGTTACAAGTGTATTAAATAGATCAACGTTTGGAATTGCAAAATCTTGTAAAAATGATGCCCACCAAGATTGAACAGCCGGTTGTGCTCCTTTAGCTTTTTCAATTGCACCTTGTAAATAACCCGTTGCATCGAACCCTTTTCCTTGTAGTTTACCGATTCCAGCCATTAACCATGTATAACCAAGATACACTCGAATTACTGCTAACACAAAAGAAACTGCTTTGTTTTCTCTTAAAAATTGAATAACCATATCTTCCTCCTAAAGTTGTAATTAAGTTAGTTACAGATAATATAATAACATTAGTTACTTATTTTTCAAACGTTAATTATGAATAATTCGTGACATGTGTATGAAACATTAAAAACTAACGTTTATATAGTAACTTTTATTACCTGTAAAAACTTGAACATATCATACCATAGGTGATAATCATTTTCATTGAAGAAAATGTAAAAAAAATGTGAGTTAAATGTGAAACGCATTTATTCAAATATAGAATAAATGCATTTTCACTATTTATAGAATTGAAATGTACGTGTCTCCTCATCGATTAATTTCGCCTCTTGAAAAGCATCTTCTAACGTTTTTTCATGGCTAATAAGCCCATAAAATAAGCGTATTGTAAACATAAGTGCTGCATTCCCATCTACATAATCTATCGATCCAATATACGATTTCGCCCCACTATGTAAGAAAGATTCTGCTAGTTTTCGCTCCCCTAACGTACACCCGCTATTTACAATATGTGTATTATGCAATTTTGCATATTTATAAAGTGAAACTTTAATCAGTGGGGGTTTTGTTCATCCCCCACTGATTATTAGTTGAACCAATCGGACGTTAACGGACAGTTGATCTCCCACCTAACTTCTTTGCTCCAACTGAATTTTGAGGTGGGAGTTTTACTGTCCGTTAACGCGGGATAAATTTCTGCTGCACCAAAGTATCCCCTCGGTTCATCTTGCTCATATATATCTTCACCTAACTCTTCCATGACAAACTCTCCTTCCTCACCATGAAAGCAAAAAATAACATAATTGATATCATTATATAAACCCTTTCCAGAAAGAATATTAATGAACTTTCTCGGTCTACCAATCCAGTATGTTACAACTTTTGCCCCAAAATATTCAAGCGATGCTCGGATTGATTGCGCCTCTAAATCCGAATTGAAACCAACTACTAATGCAACATTCAACATACACCTTCCATCCTATAATTAGATCTCATCAATCAGACTTTTAAAAGATACATCCATTTCATATATACCCGTTTCTTGCAAAAAATCAGATCTAGTTAAAACGACTTTCTGTACATATTGCCTATACGCTGTAATTGTCCCGTCGTGAGATACAATGCAAATTCTTTCAGCACCTAGCTCATAACACCAAAGAAGAAATTCATCTACTATTTGCTGAAAACGATTTTCTGAAATAGTATTTATACCTTCCGTCCATAACTTCTTATTTGTACTTTTCTCTATCGAAAAATGTGGAAATAAATTTGCTATCATTTCCTGATCTATTATGTCATCACATGGTAATGTTTTCGCTCCTTCTCGATAAGGAAAAATACGTGGGGATACATATGGATGGACGATTTTTTGACAAACTACTTTCGCACTCCATATTGCCGCTGTTTGTAAAGTTCTACGTGTAGGACTAACAATTAATATATCCGTTTCTTGTAATGGCACATTGCATTGAAGTAATTTAGCCTGATTCTTTCCCTCATCCGTTAATGGAGGATGAAGCACTTGTAAACTTGAAGGAAAATCCTTTGTATGTTCACCTTCTCCGTGCCGAACAAAGACAAGCTTCATACCCAGCCTCCTCTCTCTATGAAATCTTCTTACATATTTCTTCCCTATCTCATTCTTTATTCCTGCTATATGAAAAACTGGTGTGTAAAAAACATTTGACATAATTAATTGAAAAACATTACAATTATAATATGTAAAATACTTTTTACAAGAGAGAGGTGAATCACAAATATGAAATGGATTATCGCCTTTATCGGAATGATCATATGGGGATACATAAATGGATTTTT
Source organism: Bacillus sp. M5A3_1b (assembly GCF_053345335.1). NCBI lineage: Bacteria > Bacillati > Bacillota > Bacilli > Caryophanales > Bacillaceae > Bacillus > Bacillus sp. M5A3_1b. The sequence goes on from NZ_JBKEZY010000001.1 coordinate 630,932, forward strand.
TAATAGTGATAAAACTGCTAATCCTTGGATTACAGATGATGAACGTGAAACAAAAATTAAGCAGAAGGCAATTATTGCAAGCTGGTCTGGTGTTTTCATGTTTTGTATCATTAACCTCTTAAACAAATGGTTAGGTTTAGGAACGAGTAATACATCACCTTACTTACCATCTTCTGTCGCAACTATTTTAAAAGAAAATGTAGAGTTACAAGTTTTACTTATGCTATTTATTACGTATGGCATATTTTACGTATACTATCGAAGAAAATTAAGCGCTTAACTTTTATCTCATGATTATCCTCCTAAATGGTTATAGTAATTAGGACGAAATGAAAGGAGCGATATAAAAATGAGTAACTCGAATGACTTTTTAGATACACTACATGAAAAGCAAGCAAAAGATGAACAAAATAGAAAGCGTCAGGGAAACGGAAACCCCGCGAAAAAAAAGCCAAATAAAACACATAAATAACAATAAAAAACCTGCCTAAAATTATCTTTTAGGCAGGTTTTTTATTCTTCTTTTACCGATATGACATTTTCCCAGTTCCATTTCTCATAATACCATTCTGGTACATCTATATTTTCAATCCACTTCTTTTCCTGTTTTCCATCACTACTGGAAAGCCATACATTGGCTTTCTTACGGTCTGAACGTATCCATATTAATTGATTGTTCTTCTTCATAAAGATGGGATGATAGTCACCTTGCTTATGGGGTGGCTTTGTGATTTGATGTTGTTCGTCGCTTGTACTATCGATCTCATATAAGGATGGCAGTGGCCTTTTTTCTGGCGGAGTTTCTATCCCTGCCTCTTTTGCTCGTGAAACGATCATTACTTTATCGTTCTTCCATACAAAATCCCAATCGACATATCCTTTCGGCGTAAAGGTGTTCTGCTGAAGTGCCGGCAACTCTTTTACTTTTAAATGTTTATTCTCTAACGCAACTCTTCCGCTTCCTTCAATATAAGCTAAAATATTCTTGGATGGCGCCCATTTGAACCATTGCATGTTTAATAACATTTGATCTACCTTTTCAAAGCGACTGCCATCTGCTCGAACTAAGCAAAGCGTATTACTATCAGCTGACCACGAAGCTGTCGGTACCGCTAAAAATGAAATCCACCTTTGATCCGGTGACCACTCAAATCCACTTGCAACTAGCGCTAGAAAATCATCATGTTCATTTGGTAATGCATACAAATGCTTCATTTTGTGAGGATTCATATGTGCATCTTTTTGCACTTCATATAGCTGAGCTCCTGTCCATCCTGTTGGAAGTAAGTGTGCTTCAGAAGATACAAGAAACTTCTTTCCATCAGGGTACCATGCATAATCACCTACACCAGCTGACACATTTTCAAAATCTGTATTCTTATTTTTGACATCAAACGTATTTAATGTATTTGCAAATACAAATGCAATTATATTCTCTTTCGGTGACCATTGATAATTCGATACCTCAGATTGCAATGGCCTAACTTTTTTTCCATCTTCCAGTCGGTACAACTCCAAGGTGTTTTGCTTCTTTCCTTTAGCATAAGAAATCCATTCTCCATCATGAGACCATTTCGGCCCTGTTATGTACTCGCCTTTTGTTATTTGTTTTTCTTTTCCATCAATTTTAACCCAAAGATCATGATGACGAATAAAAGCAACCTTCACCCCATTATGTTCCGCACTAGTACTAAAAATTGAAGATAAAAAAATAAAAAAAACCACACTACTACTCACGATAATTTTTTTCATACGTTCCTCCATTTTCTTATAGCATTCCTCATATTCCACTTACTATATGCGAATTTCACTCCTTATTAATTGCAGAATTATTGTGGATTTATCCCCAATAAGAATGGGCTTTCCTCGCTGAATATTAGCCATTCGACATAATCCCAAAAAATTTCCCGAAAAATTTTTAATTCAAAGAGGATTGGTATGAATTATGTCGAAAGTATAGTTTAGCCAACATTCGATTTTATATTTCAGAACAAAAATGTAAGATAACTTTTCGGAATATTAGCACTTTTTATTAGGGGGAGTTTCAATGAAAAAAACTACATCTGCACTATTAAGTATGGCGCTTGTCTTTTCTAGTTTTGGAGCTTTAAGCGCGCATGCTGAATCGCTGCAAAAGGAGAAGCAATTTAGTCCACAGTTAAAAGCGAATATTGAGCAATGGGGAGAAAACAAAATCGCGCAAAATGTTGAAACAAAAACATCAAAAGAAATTTCAGTCATTGTAGAATTGCAACATGCTCCGCTCGCTTCACAAAGTAACATTCAGCATGCTCCAGATTTAAAAAATGGAAATGTGCAATCATACCATGCACAACTAAAAAAGGCGCAAGAGGATACAACAAAGAAAATTAGAGAAAAAGCACCAAAAGCAAAGATAAAAGAAACGTATAGCACATTATTTTCTGGATTCTCTATTTCTATCCCAGGAGATCAAGTTGCTGCTTTAGCTTCTTTACCCGAAGTAAAAGCTGTTTATCCGAACTTAACATATAAATTGCATGAAACAGCAAAAAGCGCTACTAAAGAAGAAGCGCCAAATATTGGCGGACCGACAATCGGTGCACCTGAAGCATGGAATTTAAAAGATCCATCTGGCAAACCGCTTGATGGAAAAGGTATGAAAGTCGCTATTATTGATTCTGGCGTAGACTACACACACCCCGACTTACAAGCAAACTATATCGGTGGATACGATACAGTCGATGAGGATAACGATCCGATGGATGGTAACGTACACGGTACTCATGTAGCTGGTATTATTGCTGGTAACGGAAAAATTAAAGGCGTTGCTCCGAATGCTTCTATACTCGCTTACCGTGTCATGAACGATGGTGGAACTGGTACGACCGATGATATTATTCAAGGTATTGAGCGCGCTATTCAAGATGGTGCTGACGTTTTAAATTTATCTCTCGGTCAAGATTTGAATGTCCCTGATCAACCTGTAACAATGACGTTAGAACGCGCAGCAAAACTTGGTGTTACTGCAGTTGTTTCAAATGGAAATGATGGACCAAAACCTTGGTCTGTTGATGCTCCTGGTAACGCAAGTAGTGTCATCTCTGTTGGCGCATCAACTGTTTCTATTCCGTTCCCAGCATTCCAAGTAGCTGGTTCTAATAAATCTTACCAAGGATTACCGTTATCAAAAGCAGATTTCCAAGTAGGAAACGATGCTCAGCTTGTCTATGTTGGCTACGGTAATTCAAGTGATTACGCTAAACAAGATGTGAAAGGGAAGTTCGTCCTTGTTTTACAAGGAACTTCAAGCACGTTAGTAAAGGCAGAACAAGCGAAACAAGCTGGAGCTATCGGGGTGCTACTAATTTCTAATGAAAAAGAAATTAATATTATGCCTGAATATTTTGGCCGTGAAGAGATAGCTCTTCCAGTTATGCAACTATCAAATACAAATGGTGAAGAGTTGAAAAATTTAATTACAAAAAGAAAGAAAAATATAAAAATTGGACAACCGAACAAAACAGAACTTATTGGTAACTTTAGTTCCAGAGGACCATCACAAGGAAGTTGGCTCATAAAACCTGATGTTGTTGCACCTGGAGTACAAATTACTAGTACGGTACCAAGGGGTGGCTATGAATCTCACAACGGAACAAGTATGGCTGCGCCACAAGTAGCAGGAGCCGTTGCCTTACTACGTCAAATGCATCCTGATTGGACGACAGAACAATTGAAATCTGCTCTTGCCAACACTGCAAAAACATTAAAGGATGTCAATGAAAATACATATCCTGTTATGGCACAAGGATCAGGTTTAATTAACATTCCGAAAGCAGCTCAAACGGATGCGTTAGTGAAACCGAACAATGTAAGTTTCGGTCTTATTAAACCGAATAGCGGCAAAGTGAAACTAACACAAAATATTACGTTACAAAATCTTTCTAACAAAAAGAAAAACTTTTCAACTCGTATTGAATTACTAGATACAAAAACAAAAATCCAAACTTCTTTTCCTTCTTCTATTAGTATGAAACCGAATAGTAACATTGAAAAACCTTTTACTATTACTGTAGATAGCTCCTTACCGCAAGGCGTATATACAGGGAATCTGTATGTAAAAGAGCAAGGGAAAACGGAAGAAATGCGTATTCCATTTACATTTAGTATCGATCCGAAAGAATACAAGCGTATTGATGGCCTTGAAATCGTTAATTCTACTTTCAGTCCAAATAATGACAAAATATTAGATGACAACCTAATCAATTACTATTTAGTTACACCAGTTGAAGATATAGCGTTTCATGCCAATTTAATCACGAAAGACCGTGTGACATATCAAGGTAAGGTATATCAAGGTAAAAACGAAACACCAGGTTATAAATCTTTCAAATGGAATGGTACAAGAGCAGACGGATCTCCGTTGCCTGATGGCTTATACCAAATTGAAGCCGTTGCTTCTAACTCTGGTGGAGAAACAAAGCAAACAGGAGCTGTATTTATCGATCGAACAGCCCCTAAGTTAACTCACGAAATTGATCAAGAAAATCTTATTATTAGAGGAAACGTTGATGATATTCTACTAGATTGGATGACAGAATCTGGTTGGATTGCACCTGGTATTCCAGTGGGAATACAATATGAGATTAACGGAAATGGTGTATGGGAGAGTGCATTCTTAAACACATGGGAGAAAAACTACGAAATTTATTTCGATCGTAATCAATTACAACAAGGAAAGAATACAATTCACATTGTAGCAACAGATGCAGCTGGAAATACATCTAATTTAAATGTTGATTTAAATGTAAAATAAAAAATTATTGTTGACAATTTTTTAAATATAGTTTTATAATACAAAACATAGTTTAGTTGAACGAATTATATATCGGCTTTGAAGGAATACTAGTAGCGACTTATATCCCTGTCTCAGAGAACTGATGGTTGGTGCGAATCAGTACATATACAAGCGTGAATTACAATTCTGGAGCTTCTTTCCCGTAATGCTTTTTATGCATGAAGAGAAAGACGGATTTTTCCGTTATCTTAAAGTGAGTGGTAAACAATTACTTGTTTACAAATAGGGTGGTACCGCGATTTTTATCGTCCCTATCGGATTTTCCGATAGGGACTTTTTTGCGTCCATCCTTTTACATAATTTCATAATATACGCGTTGAAAGAATCGCAGTAGTATCTTATATCCCTGTTACAGAGAGCTAATGGTCGGTGGAAATTAGCACATATATAAGTATGAATTACAATTCTGGAGCTTCTTTTTCGTAGTGCTTATAGGCATGAAGGAAAAGACGGAGTTTTTCCGTTATCATTAATTGAGATGTAAGTATATTTTCACTTACAAATAGGGTGGTACCGCGATTCTTTCGCCCCTATCGGATTTTCCGATAGGGGCTTTTTCTATTTCTCACAGAAACAAATATTAAATAATTCCGAATCTTATGATAAAATTTTATAAGCGCTTACAATTTTGAAAGGGGGTGATACAAGCTATACAAAACCGATACTTAATTTTATTAAAAAAAAGGAGGATGTCTAAATGACAAAGAAAACAGAAATTCCATCACATTTAAAACCATTCGTATCCACGCAGCATTATGATCAATACACACCGGTGAATCACGCTGTGTGGCGTTACATTATGAGACAAAATCATAGTTTCTTAAAAGACGTTGCTCATCCAGCCTATGTGAACGGATTACAATCATCTGGTATTAATATAGATGCAATTCCAAAGGTAGAAGAAATGAATGAGTGTTTAGCACCAAGCGGCTGGGGCGCTGTAACGATTGACGGGCTTATTCCTGGCGTAGCCTTCTTTGATTTTCAAGGACACGGATTATTACCAATCGCAACAGATATTCGCAAAGTAGAAAACATCGAGTATACACCTGCTCCAGATATCGTACACGAAGCAGCAGGACACGCACCTATTTTACTTGATCCTACATATGCAAAATATGTGAAACGATTTGGGCAAATTGGTGCAAAAGCTTTCTCTACAAAAGAAGAACATGATGCATTCGAAGCTGTTCGTACATTAACGATTGTAAAAGAAAGCCCTACTTCTACGCCTGATGAAGTTACAACTGCTGAAAATAATGTAATTGAAAAACAAAACTTAGTTTCTGGCTTATCAGAAGCGGAACAAATTTCGCGTCTTTTCTGGTGGACAGTAGAATATGGCTTAATCGGAAGTATAGACGCTCCAAAAATATATGGCGCTGGTCTCCTTTCCTCTGTTGGCGAAAGCAAACATTGCTTAACAGACGCTGTAGAAAAGGTTCCATTTTCTATAGAAGCATGTACTGGAACAACTTATGACGTAACAAAAATGCAACCTCAACTATTTGTTTGTGAATCATTTGAAGAGCTGACTGAAGCACTTGAGACATTTGCTGAAACGATGGCCTTTAAAACAGGTGGAAAGGAAGGTTTAGAAAAAGCGATTCGCTCTGAAAACTATGCAACTGCTGAACTAACTAGTGGATTACAGATTACAGGTACATTCAGCGAGACAATTGAAAACGATGCAGGTAAAGTGATTTACATGCGAACAAATTCACCAACAGCATTAGCAATTCACAATAAACAGCTAGCGAATCATTCTACGTCTGTACACAGTGACGGCTTTGGAACACCAATTGGATTACTCACTGAAAATATTGCATTAGAAAATTGTACAGATGAACAACTACAATCATTAGGAATTACAATCGGAAATGAAGCAGCATTCACTTTTGCAAGTGGTATTCATGTAAAAGGAAAAGTAACAGATATTATAAAAAACAATAAGAAAATTGCGCTTATTTCCTTTATCAATTGCACAGTTACTTATAACGACCGTGTTTTATTTGATGCTTCATGGGGCGCATTTGATATGGCTGTTGGTTCAACAATTACTTCCGTATTCCCAGGTGCCGCAGATGCAGCATCATTTTTCCCAATTGATGAAGAAACAGAGGAAACTCCAGCACCTCTTGCATTAACTGAGCTGGATCGTATGTATCAAACAGTTCGTGATATTCGAGGTGGAGGTATTTTACACGACGCACATGTCGATCAATTAGTAGCAATTCAAGAGGTATTAAATAAATTTTATCCGAAAGAATGGCTGCTTCGCCTTGAAATATTAGAATTACTTTTAGAGCATAACAAAGGGCACGAAACATCAGCAGCATTATTACAACAACTTTCTACTTTCACAACTGACGAAGCTGTAACACGCCTTATTAACAATGGTCTTGCACTACTGCATGTAAAGGATGTGAAAAATGATGCTGCGATTAACTGAAGAAGAAGTTCAAGGGGAATTATTCAAGGTGGATAAATGGATAGTAAAAGATGAAAAATGGATTGAACGAAAATATATGTTTTCCGACTATTTAAAAGGAGTCGAATTTGTCTCTGAAGCCGCCAAACTATCAGAAGAACGTAATCACCATCCATTTATCCTTATCCAGTATAAAGCAGTCATTATTACTTTGTCATCTTGGAATGCAAAAGGTTTAACGAAACTAGATTTTGAGCTTGCAAAGCAGTTTGATGAACTATTTTTACAAAACGAAAAAGCAATTATAAGAAAGTAAAAAAAGAGAAGCCTTTTTTAGGCTTCTCCTTTTATTTTGAAATGAATACAATGTCCAAATGGATCCTGGGCTTGTAATATTCCATCTTTGTACGTAGCGACTTTGCCAATATTTTTTAAGCTTTTACATACTTGCTCTTTTTGTTTTTCATCCGCTAGTACAATTGTGAAATATTTCAAGCCGACGGAATTTGGCATTTGCGGCGGTATTTCTTCACCTTGCCACGTATTTAAACCGATATGGTGATGATAGCCACCTGCCGATACGAACAACGCTCCATTACGAGCTGGGATTGTTACTTCAAAACCAAGACCATCCACATAGAAACGTTTCGCTTCTTCCAAATCAGCTACATGGAGATGAATATGTCCCATCACAGTACCCGCCGGAAATCCATTCCATGTACTTCCTTGCTGTAATAGTTCTTCACCAGCTAACGGGTTACTAACAAATGGTAGTTCTCCATTCTCATCACGCCAAACTTCTTTTTGGCGATCATGATAAATTTCAATCCCGTTTCCATCTGGATCAGCTAAATAAAGGGCCTCACTAAAGTAATGGTCGGCTCCGCCGTGCAGTGGATATACCATTTCTACAAGATGACGAAGAATATTCGCTAAATCCTGTCTGCTTGGTAATAAGATTGCGTAATGATATAACCCCGTTCTCCCTCTTTGCTTTGGTAGAGCTTCTTTCTTTTCTTCAATGATAAGGAGTGGTTCGTTATTTTCATTCCCAAATGTAACAACCATTTCATCTTCTTTTAGTACTTTCATACTTAGTACTTCTGTATAAAACTCTAGTGATTTCTTTATATTTGATACATATAAATGAACAACATCAAGTGTTGTGTCGGGATGAAGTTGAAAACTCATCTTGTTAGCCCCCCATTTAATTTAGTTCTTCTTTAACATTCTCTCTTTTAAGAAATTATCTACAAAACCGTCTGCTTTCGCAACAAATAAGTACGCACCCATTGCTAACAATGCAAGTTCTAATTCGAAGCCAGGATTTTTTCCATCTCCTAATAAACCAGCTGACCATTTTACTTTTACAATTGCTCCAACCATTACAAGTGCAAATAATAATCCAATATATCTTACACCTAAACCTAGAATTAACAATATACCACCAACTACTTCCGCTGTTGCTACACCGTATGCAAGACCTCCTGGTAAACCAATGCTTGTAAACCACCCTGCAATATTGTCAATCCCCGATTGGAATTTTGTTAAACCGTGCATAAAGAATGTTACCCCTAACACGATACGAATAATTAAGTTACCGATATGTTGATTCATTTCATTCTCTCCTTTATAGTTTCCTTATACAAAACTTTTATTTATAATACAAAACATACACTAAATTTTTTTATTCGTCAATTCATTTTCACTGGGAAAAAATATATTTTTTTTGCTATGATACAAATAGTTGTTTACAAAAAGGAGCTTGATTTTATGAATATTGGTTCTGCAATACGTGAAATTCGTCAACGTAGAGGCATAACAATCGCACAAATTTGTGAGGGAACAGGTCTTTCTAAAGGATTTATGAGTCAGGTTGAAAATAATAAAACATCACCATCTATCTCAACTTTAGAAACAATCTCCAATTTTTTAAACGTTCCCCTTCCCTATTTATTATTAGAACAAAAAGATCGGTTGAAAGTTGTCAAAAAGGTAGAGCGTAAATACAGTGTATACGGAAAAGATGAACAAAGAATTGAACATGTTGCAGAGCAAGGTGGCCTCCGCCTAAACCTCGTGGAAATTCCTGCTGGGTTTCCGAAAGAAAATATACCAAATGCCCATGAAGGGGAAGAATGTCACCTTGTATTACGCGGAAAACTAGAAGTTCAACATGGAGAAGATATTGCAATTGTAGAAGAGGGTGATTCTTTCTCTTGGAATGCATGTGTTCCTCATATCGTTCGTAATATAGGAGAAGAAACTGCATTATTACTCATCTCTAGTCATGCAGAAAATCGAAAACGTGTTTATTAAATAAAAAAGAAGCCTGTAAATCAGGCTTCTTTTTTATCCCCTTATAACGCCATAACTTGTCCCAACTAGTACAGTCTTTTCATGTTGATTGCGATAAACTGACTCGATTGAAACCTTTTTATATCCTTCCATCTGTTCAATATTTGTTAAAGTTAATTCACAAGTGATCGTATCTCCTGTAAAAACCGGTCTAATAAACTCACTTACTAATTCTCTTGCTATGTAATGTAATTCTTCTCCTACTTTCGTTCCAATACTAGCGGTTAATAAACCATGAACCATTAAACGTCCTTTTTCATCATATTCCATATGATGCCTACCTTTATCTCCTGTAATATTTGCAAATTCAAAAACCTCTTCCTCAGTAAATCTTCTTTCGTATTTAAATACATCCCCAACTTTTACATTCATTTTTATCCCCCGTTTAATAAACAGAATTTTCTTTTATTTTATCATAAAATGAGTCTCAGTTCAGTTTCTATTATTAAAATAGCGATCCTTTTTCTACACCATCTTACTTTTATCGGTGCCCATCTTTTTTTGCTACTTGATACCCGTAGTACGCACATGTTCCATTTCTCGATAACTCTCTCACCTCAAAACCACAACTTCTATAAAAATCAAAATTACTCGCCGATGTATGTGCAAACCAGTCTCCATGTGGCAACTTTTGCAAACAAAGAGCGACAAGTTTCTTACCTAATCCCTTCCCTCTATATTCACATTTCACAACTAAATTTACTATGTTCGCGATCATGATTCCATCAGAAATGACTCTAACCATCGCAATCATCTCTTCTTCATCCCAAATTGTGAATGCCCATGTTGAATTTTCAAATGCTATCGTGAATTTTTCAATTTGCCAAGAAGGGATATCATCATTACCCCAACCAGCATCTTCGAATAAAGTTTTAATTGCATATGCTGGCACACCATTCGTTCCCTCACGAATAATAAGGCCATTATGATAAATATACATGTAATCCCCCCTTTATTTTTATATACCATTCTTCAAAAGATGAAATTTACCTTTTTTCATCCAACGCGTTTAATGGAATAAACAAGAACGTCCATCCCATGAAATGAAGTTGTTTTCTCATAACTAAGCCCTGTTTTTCTAGCAACAAAGATTGAGGCGGGGTGATCCGGATTAATAAGAGAAATTAATTTATTCATTCGTAACGCTTGGAAACCATAGTCTCGAAATGCTGCCGCTGCTTCTTTCGCATACCCTTTTCCCCAATACTGAGGTAATAACCAATAACCAATTTCAATTTCTTCTTTTCCATCTATCTGCTGCTTTACTAACCCTGCATGACCAATTCGTATTCCCGTTTCCTTTTCAATCAATACAAATAAACCAAGACCATTTTTATAGCTAGGAATCACCCACTCCTCCAAACTTTTTTTACATTGCATATATGTTTTTAACGTCCCATTTCCAATATAGCGCATTACCTTCTCATTTCCCCATAGCGAAGCATAGAACTGCAAGTCATCCATTGTATATTTGCGAATTTGTAAATGATCTGTATGAAACATCTCTGCACTCCTTCCCACGAATTTGTACTTAACTACACGATCATGTTTTGTATGTATACTAAAATGTTACTATCTATTATAAATGAACCAAGAATAAAATACAGAATATTCAATCTCTCAAGAATCTAAAAAAGGCAGTAGACAAATATTGTCTACTGCATCCATATCATAACTAGCATAAAGAAAACTACAATTGAGGGGGTGTAGGATTTTCAAATATACTAGATACTTATCCCGCTCTAACGGGCGGTAAACTTTTCAATTATATGAAAGTGAAAAGTTTACCGCACATAAGAACCTTTGCGGTCATTAAGAGATCACCGTTAAGTACTCAAATACACGCTGTGCTTGTTCTCCACCCATTCGTGCATGTTGAAGAAGGGAAATACCATGTGGACCCGATGCACGCAATGCCTCTGGTTGTGCTACTAAAATAGCTTGTACAACTTCTAATTCTCCAAGCATCGCGGCCGCAAAAATGTCCATTCGAGCACCCTTTTCTAGTAAATAGAGAGCAATATCTTTACGACCTACATGTGCCGCCGCTCCTAACGCACTTTCCCAACCTGATCCGCCCCAATTGTAAGAGGCATGAAGTAAGCTTGGCGATTCAGCCAACAGTTCTTGTACTTTTTCTAAATCTCCGTGAGCTGCCATAACAAATTCTCTTACTAACTCAGTGGTAATACATTCTTCTGTTCGCATCTTGCTCCTCCTTTTTTAGAAATTCGTTTTGGTGTAAAAAATGGCTTGTCACTTCCTTGAAAAATATCTACCTCTATGCCGAACACACGTTGAAACATTTCATGACATAACACTTCTTCTGGTATACCGTCATACTGAAGCTGCCCTCGCTTTAATACGAGTAAACGATCACTATATTGAGCCGCTTGATTAATATCATGTAAAACCATTACAATTGTCATGCCAAACTCCTCGTTTAACCGTTTCACAAGTTCCATTACTTCCAACTGATGAACGATATCTAAAAAGGTTGTTGGCTCATCTAATAATAAGACATTTGTACGTTGTGCTAGCGTCATTGCAATCCAGGCACGTTGTCTTTCTCCTCCTGATAAAGATTGTAAAAGACGATATTCATACCCTTCAAGATTTGTAACAGACAATGCCCAATCAACAATTTCTTCATCGTCTTTATTTAAGCGATCTCTCCATGATTTATGAGGTCCCCTTCCAAATTCGATTAATTCTTTCACTGTTAAATCTAATTTATGATCATGCATTTGTGGTAACATCGCTAATTGCTTCGCTACATCGGCACTTTTCATCGTATGAATACTTTTTCCATCTAAAATGATATCCCCTTCGCTTTGTTTAAGTAGTCTTGCCATTAAACGAAGCAAAGTAGATTTCCCCGATCCATTCGGTCCAATTAAACTAACGACCTCTCCAGCTTTAATATGTACATTCATATTTTGCATTTGAAATCTTTCAGAATGTGCGTAAAACACTTTATTAACGGAAATCACGTTGTCTTCCTCCTCTATGAATTAAATATAAGAAGAACGGACCGCCTAAGAAGGATAATAAAATACCAACAGGCAATTCAATTGGATCGAACCAACTTCGAGCTATCGCATCCGCGAAAACAAGTAATATACCTCCGCCAAGGCATGATAATGGAAGTAAATATTTATAGTCATTTCCAACTAATAAACGTAACATATGTGGTACAACAAGTCCGACAAATCCAATAAGACCAGAAACACTAACTGCAATTCCAGCTAATAGTGTACTTACTACTATTAAATAAAACCGGCTTTTCTCCACGTTATGACCTAATAATTTCGCCATTTCATCTCCAAGCATTAATACTCGAATATGCTTTATACCAAAGAAGGCTAATATAATAGCGAATATTGCATAATAAATAATCATGTTTAAATGTGCCCAACTTACACCACCAATGCCACCTGCTAACCAGGGTAACACCGATTGTACTTTGTCACTATGTAATAACATTAACGCTGACGTCGCTGCACCAATTAATGCATTGATTGATACACCTACTAAGACAATCCTTGAAGGCGGCGCCCCTTTTTGCCATGACAAAGCATAAATGACCATCGCCGTTATGAAAGCTCCTATAAACGCCCCGAGCGGTAAAAATGCCATATGCTGAGGGAATAAAATCATAATTACAATTGCTACAAGGCCTGCTCCAGATGAAACCCCGATAATACCAGGGTCTGCAAGAGGATTTCTCATAACCCCTTGCAGCAGTGCACCAGATGCTGCTAAACATGTTCCTACTATAAATCCAACGAGCACTCTCGGTATACGAAGGTCCCATACAATTCGATGAACCGTCGAACCTTCATCTTGTATCCCTGTTAGAATTTCTCGTAAAGAAAAGGATAGGCTTCCTGCGAAAAGACCGTAAAAAAGACCTAGAATCGTTAATACAACTAAAGTAACTGCTATTATCCATCTTTTTTTCGCAAAAGGATGTTCCTTTTCCCTTACTACTTCACTACTTTCCATACTTATCATTTCCTTACATCTTGTATACTTTTATACATAAAGTCCATTGCTTCTGTAACTTTTGTTCCAGGATTTGATCCAAATAAGTCTGGTGGCAAAATAACTACACGATTTTGTTTTACTGCATCTAAATTTTTCCACGCTTCATTTTTCATCATTTCGCCTTCAAATGCTTTTTTAACGCTATTTGGATCTCCATGTGTAATTAAATAAATCACATCTGGATTTGCCTCAATAATACGTTCTACACTTAGCTGCGCATATTGCGGATATTCCTTCATTTCCGGAAAATCAGCTGCAATATTTTTTCCGCCTGTTTTTTCTAAAATATTACCTGATAAAGATGTTGGTAATGCTGCTAAATAAGTACCTGGTGCTCCGTATACTAACAGTGCTTTCACATCACTCTTTTTCTCATATGTCTTCATTTGATCATTAATTTTTTGATTAAGTTCTTTTGCTTTATCTTCTTTCTTCATTATCGTTCCATATAGTTCAATATTCTTTTGAATATCTTGTACAGAATTCGCAGAAGAAATCATTACTTTCGTTCCTTGTCCTTCAACCGTTGGAACATTCTTTTGAAACCCATTGTTAGCAATAAGTACATCCGGTTTTAAACTAGCGATTTGCTCAAAATTCGGTTGATGTGCATTCCCGATTACTTGTACTTTCTTTACATCCTCTGGAAGAGTTATTTTTGCATCCGGACGACCTACTATTTTTCCGCCTAAAGCATGAATAATATTCATGTCCCCCATACTTAATGTTGCAAAACTCTCTGGCACTTTATCGAATGTTACCTTTCTTCCTGATAGGTCGGTAACTTCGATTTTCTCTTTTCCTTTTTCTGTTTTTGTTGCAGATGCTTTTTCGTCTCCCTTTGCATTGCAACCTATTAACAAGAAAAAAATAGATAAAATCGCTGTGAATAGCGTAATAGATTTTTTCATTCTTTCACCTCTAACTGATAATGATAATCATTAACTACTATTCTACTTTAATTGATAAGGATTATCATTGTCAATATAAACCGCATACATTTTTTACAAAAACAAAAAGCACTACAAAAAGATTCGTTCTTTTCGTAGTGCTCTATTTCATAATATTACTCACATTCGTTTCCTTCTAACTGTTCTCGCATCACTTTCACACGCTGAAAGAAAAAGAATGATAAACTTAAAAATATAACGGTACTCCCCATCATAACAAAAGATTGTATTGCTTCTTTTGCTCCATTCGGAATCAATAAGCCAACCATTAACAATGTACTTACAGCGAGAAGGATTTGTCCGAACCGAGTATAATCTTCTATTTTTCCTTGTAATTCTTTCATTATATTCTCACTCCTCTATTTCACTGTATCATATTCTATTAAACTTAAAGACCAGTAAATACAGCCATTCTGGGAGATGTTTTCCAAATGAAAAAGAGCCGCTTTATTGCGACTCTTTCATACCCATTACTCCCCTTTATATGCTTCCATATAAATTTCTTTCAACTCTGAAATGAGAGGTAATTTCGGATTAGCTGTTGTACATTGATCTTCAAAAGCTCTTTCTGCTAATAATCCAACAACCTCTTCAAATTGGTCTTTAGCAACTCCTTGTCCTGCAATACTCATATTTATATTTAAGCTTTTTCCAAGCTCAATAATTGCTTGGACGAGGGATTCCACACCTTCTGCTGTCGAGCCTGCTGGAAGCCCGAGCATTCTCGCAATATGTGCATAGCGTTCATCAGCCACAAAGTGCTCATATTTTGCGAACAATGCGTGTTTTCTTGGCTTAATAGCATTATAGCGAACTACGTGCGGCATAAGAATTGCATTCGCACGCCCATGCGGAATATGAAATTCCGGTCCAATTTTATGTGCTAAGCTGTGATTAATACCTAAGAAAGCATTTGCAAATGCCATCCCTGCGATTGCAGAAGCATTATGCATTTTTTCTCGTGCTTCTTCGTCATTTCCATCTTTAAATGCTCTTGGTAAATATTTAAATACGAGATCAATGGCCTTTAATGCTAATCCATCTGTATAGTCATTTGCTAGAACAGACACATACGCCTCGATTGCATGCGTTAATACGTCCATACCAGTGTCTGCTGTTACATGTGGTGGTACTGTCATTACAAACTGTGGATCAACAATTGCTACATCTGGTGTTAATTCATAATCCGCGAGCGGATACTTTATATTATTTTTCTTATCTGTAATAACCGCAAATGGTGTTACTTCTGATCCTGTTCCTGATGTTGTTGGAATGGCAACAAACTGCGCCTTACTTCCTAATTCCGGATATTTACATGTACGTTTTCTTATATCTAAAAACTTCTGTTTAATTTCATAGAATGTTGTTTCTGGATGCTCATAGAAAAGCCACATCCCTTTCGCTGCATCCATAGCTGAACCACCACCAAGTGCGATAATTACATCTGGCTTAAAACTTCTCATCATTTCCGCACCTTTAAACACAGTTTCATCTGATGGATCTGGCTCGACCTCAAAGAAAACTTCGACTTTTACATCATTTGCATGTTTACGTAAATAATGCGTAACCGTATCTACATATCCGTGCTCAACCATTCCTGGATCCGTTACAATAAATGCACGTGAAATGTTAGGCATATTTGCTAAATATGCTGTCGCATGTTTTTCAAAATAAATTTTTGGTGGTAATTTGAACCACTGCATATTCTTTTTTCTATTTGCCAACCTTTTTATATTTAATAAATGCGTCGCTGTTACGTTTTGAGAAACTGAGTTTTTCCCATACGAGCCGCAACCGAGCGTAAGTGATGGAATAAATCCATTATATATATCACCGATTCCACCTTGTGATGAAGGGGCATTTACAATAAGACGGCAAGCTTTCATACGTAATCCAAATTGTTTTTGTACTTCTTTATTTGTGGAATGAATGACTGCTGAATGTCCTAAACCACCAAGGTCTAACATGTCTTCGCAATATGTAAGTCCCTCTTCTAGTGAATTTGCTTTTACACAAGCTAATACTGGACTCAGTTTCTCACGTGATAGTGGATATGCTCCTCCGATACCTTGTATTTCAGCTACAAGCATTTTTGTATTTTCAGGCACAGTAATTCCAACTAATGCGGCGATGTACTGTGCTGATTTCCCTACAATATCACTATTTACTGCACATGTATTTTCATTAATAACAAGCTTTTCTAATTTTCTTCTCTCTTCTTCTGTTACAAAGTAACAATTGTTTGCAATCATTTCTTTTTTCACATCATCATAAATTTCCTTGTCTACAATGATTGCTTGTTCTGATGCACAAATCATACCGTTATCAAATGTTTTTGATAAAATTAAATCATTAACAGCTCGTTTTATATGCGCTGATTTCTCTATATAGCATGGTACATTACCAGGACCTACACCTAGCGCTGGTTTTCCAGTAGAATAAGCTGATTTCACCATACCTGCTCCTCCAGTTGCCAAAACAAGCGCAACACCTTCATGGTTCATTAATTGTTTCGTTGCTTCGACAGAAGGTCTTTCAATCCACTGAATACAATGTTTTGGTGCCCCGGCCTTCACCGCTGCATCATATACTGTTTTCGCCGCTGCAATGGAACAGTTTTGTGCTGAAGGATGAAATGCGAAAATAATTGGATTTCTCGTTTTCATCGCGATTAATGCTTTAAACATTGTTGTCGACGTTGGATTCGTTACTGGCGTTACCCCAGCTACTACACCGACAGGTTCCGCAATTTCTATTATTTCTTCATGAGGATCTTCGTGAATAATCCCTACTGTTTTATCTTTTTTTATGCTATGCCAAATATATTCAGTAGCAAAAATATTTTTAATACATTTATCTTCATATACACCACGACCTGTTTCTTCAACAGCCAACTTCGCAAGCGGCATATGTTGATCAACACCTGCTAATGCCATTTCATGAACAATTTTGTCAATTTGCTCTTGTGTAAAACTTTCTAATGCTTGTAAAGCCTTTCGACCGTTATTCACTAACGTATCAATCATCTCTTTTACTTCCTGCATTTCATTTACAACTTTCTCTTTGACTACCATGTAAATTCCTCCTATTCTGCTATCGTGGACTGAATAAGACCCTATAGGTCATAATGAGTCCCGATTAGCGCAAAAAAATAGAGTTGCTTTCCTACATGAACCTCATTCTTTGTGAAATATTTCACAAGTATGTTCGTGAGTAACACTTCATGAACTTAATATACATGAAATTATTTCATTTGTGTATGTCTATTTTGTGAAGTTTTTCACAAAATAGATGTAGTAAAAATGCACTGCCTGAGCAGTGCATTTTTACTATGCTAACGCTTGTGCTAGATCTTCAATTAAATCTTCACCGTCTTCAATACCGACAGAAATACGAATTAATGTATCTGTAATTCCTAGCTCTTTACGACGATCTGCTGGGATTGATGCATGTGTCATTTGAGATGGGATAGAAATTAAACTTTCTACTGCCCCTAAACTTTCAGCAAGTGTAAAGTATTGTAAGTTCTCTAGTACTTTATTTAATGTTTCTTCACTATCTACATCAAATGAGATAATAGCACCAAATCCATTTGCTTGTTCTGTCGCTAGTTCATGGTTTTGATGTGATGCAAGACCTGGGTAATATACTTTATTTACTTTTGGATGGTTATTTAAAAACTCGGCAATTGCGTGTGAATTCGTCTCATGCTCTTCCATTCGAATTCCTAATGTTTTTAAACCACGAAGTAGTAAGAAGCTATCTTGTGGGCCAAGAATGCCTCCTGTTGAGTTTTGTACAAAGTGAAGGTCTTCTGCTAATTGCGGGCTATTTACAACTACTAGGCCTGCAACTACGTCACTATGACCTCCTAAATATTTCGTTGCACTATGAAGTACAATGTCTGCTCCTAAAGTAATCGGCGACTGCCAATATGGCGTCATGAATGTGTTATCGATAATTGTTAATAAATCTTTCTCTTTAGCAAGAGTAGATATTTTCTTAATATCAGTAATTTTCAGTAATGGGTTCGTTGGTGTTTCCACATAAATCGCTTTCGTATTCGGACGAATTGCTTCTACAACTTCCTCTAAGTTGGTTGTATCTACAAATGTATGCTCAATACCGAAGCGATTTAATACTTTCGTGATAACGCGGTACGTTCCACCATACACATCATCTGTTAAAATAACGTGGTCACCTTTTGAGAACAACATAATTGTAGCTGTAATAGCAGCCATTCCTGAACCAAATGCAAAACCAGCATGACCGTTTTCTAATACTGCAATCATTTCTTCTAAAGCTGCACGTGTTGGGTTGCCTGTACGTGAATATTCATATCCTTGATGCTTACCAACTGCTTCTTGTTTGTACGTACTTGTTTGATAAATCGGTACATTTACAGATCCAGTTGAAGGTTCTCCTATGCGAATACCATGAATTAACTTTGTCTTTGCTCTCATTTTTTATTCCCATCCTTTGTATATGTCTTTACTTAAATAACGCTCACTACTATCAGGAAAAATCGTTACAATATTTGTACCTGGTGCCGCTTGCTCTGCTTCAAGTAAACTTGCATGAAATGCTGCTCCGGAAGAGCTCCCAACAAGCAGTCCTTCTTTTTGCGCTAATTCCTTTACTCGTAAAAATGCATTTCGATCAGAAATTGTATGAATTTCATCAAAATAAGATGTTTTCAAAAATGGCGGGATGAATTCAAGGCCGATCCCTTCTGTTTCATGCGAACCAGCTTTACCACCATTTAAAATAGATCCTTCTGGTTCGACAATAACCGTTTTTATATCTATATTTTTTTCTTTCAAATAAGATGCAGTCCCCATGAATGTACCACCAGTTCCTGCTCCTGCAACAAATATGTTAATCTCTCCGTTAAGTGCCGACCAAAGTTCAGGACCTAGTGTTTTGAAATACGCACGCGGGTTTGCTTCATTCGCAAACTGACTTGGAGAGTATGAATTCGGTATTTCATTTACTAATTCTTTTGCTTTTGCAATTGCGCCGGTCATTCCTTGCTCAGTCGGTGTATGCACGACCGTTGCGCCTAGTGCTTTCATTAATTCTTGTTTTTCAATACTAAATTTCTCTGGTACACAAACAATAACGCGTAAATCATGTTGTAACGCTGCAAGTGCCAGTCCAATACCAGTATTTCCAGCAGTTGGTTCAATAATTGTTCCACCCTGGGTAACAAGCCCTTTTTCTAGCGCATCTTCGATTAATTCTCTTCCTAAACGGTCCTTAACGCTTCCACCTGGGTTATAAAATTCAAGCTTTGCAAATAAACGGACCCCTTCTGGAAGTGAAAAACGAGTAATTTCTACAATTGGTGTATGACCAATCAACTCATGAACTCCACGATATACATTCATCGTGTTCTCCCCCTTATTTGCCAATAAAGAAAAGGCAACTGTATGTATTTTCTTTATATGAGACAGTTGCCTTTTTGTTACATTACTTTAACTCTTCTAGTACTTTTACGATAAAGTTTGTAGAATGAAGAGCTGCTTGATCTAAAAATTGATCAAATGAAACATTTGATTCTTTACCAGCAATATCAGAAAGTGCACGAATAATAACAAACGGAACTTCATATTGGTGGCATACTTGTGCAACAGCTGCTGCTTCCATTTCTACTGCATAAAGGTCTTCAAATTTATCACGGATTGCTGCAACGCGGTTCGGATCACTCATAAATGAATCACCTGTTGCAATCATACCTTTTACAACTTGAATATTTTCTTCTGCCTGCATACATTTCTCAGCTAATGCAACTAATGCTTCATCAGCCTTGAATCCAGGAGGCATTCCTGGTACTTGACCATACTCATAGTTAAATGCTGTTACATCTACGTCATGATGACGAACTTCTGTTGAAATAACTACATCTCCAACGTTTAGAGAATGATGGAAGCCACCAGCTGAACCAGTATTAATTACTTTTTCTGGCTTATATCTTTCTAATAAAATTGTCGTTGACATCGCTGCATTTACTTTACCAATACCAGACTTTAACAAGATTACTTCATGCCCTGCTAATAGCCCTTTCGTAAATTCACAACCTGCAACTGTTTCTGTCTCTGCTTGTTCTAATTTGTCACGTAAAATACGTACTTCTTCTTCCATTGCTCCAATTACAGCAATTCTCAATCTAATCCCTCTTTCTATTGCTTAGTTGCTTCCATTACCCAAACGAAATGATTTAATCTCGTAAACGTTACATGGAAGCCATTGTTTTCAAAAATAGACTGCATGACTGGAATACGTGTATAGTATTCCGTTTGCAAATCGTTTGCTAACTGATGGAAACCTCTTTGTTTTGCTGTTTCAACAGTTTTATCATATGCATCTTGATCTGCAAATATCGTATCAGCAAACACTATTTTACCACCTTTGTTTAGCAATTGACTATACTTCGCAATCGCTACATTTTTTTCATCATCTGTTAAATGATGAAATGCGTAGGTGCTTACTATGGTATCAATTGAAGTTGGGACTTCAAACGAAAGAAAATCACCTTCTGTAATGGAAAACTCTTGCGGCAATTTCTCTTTTGCAATCATGCGCATTTCACGTGACGGTTCTATACCGTAAACTGTGCGTCCAGCAAACAATAATTTATTTGTTAAATTGCCAGTACCAACACCAAATTCTAATACATTACCAAATGACTTGTTAACTACATCCTCTAGAATATCCTCATAACGAGCGAAAACTTCTTTATATTGTATATCTTCGCCTTGTACGAATGAGTCGTACGTATGAGCCCACTCATCAAATAAACCATTAAATTCTGTCCCCATAAAAATTCCCCTTTTTCTTATCGGTTTTATCAGTATGATATGCCCTCTTGCTAAAAATGTCAATTGAAATGTACATGGTATTTCATTCTTTTCTTTGTTACACTATAGTTGATTACATAGGAGAGGGGTCGTCTTCGTGTCATTTACCTTTGAAATGTTAGAAGATAAAGTAGAGTTTTTCGAAGCAGGAGACTTAGCTTCTTTAGAACGAAAAATTAGCGAACAAATCGATAATAATAAAGCACTTATGCTTGAAGTTCATCACATCTCGCATCAAATGGTTATGGATCCCGAAAGCAAAAGACCATATTATAGCGCGGTTGTTCATTTTAAATTAAAGAAATTACGCTAACTAAAAAAGAGAAGCTCCTAAGGAGCCTCTCTTTTTTAGTTTAGAGTTTGAACAAGTACTGGTTTCCAGCCCTCATTTTCTACCCAATCAATATTCACATAATATTTTTTACCTGATTGTTTATCTTGTACGTTACCGTAAGCTTTATTTTTACCGTTATTTCCGATTCGATGAATAACTAATTGCTCTACTGGAACGTCAATTGCAGCTGAAATTGCTTGGTTCATCTCATTCCAATCTGCTGTACCTTTTTTAAACGTCATCGCAGGTGTTGCACCTTGCTCTGTACCTACTGGCTTCCAAGAAGATTTCGTATAAGCATCTGTTGCCTGTGACTGTGTTTTTTCAGCTGGTGCTTTCTCGTTAGCTTTCGCTTCTTCTTCAGCTTTTTTCTGTTCTTCCTCAGCCTTTTGCTTCTCTTCTTCTTCCTTCTTCTTAGCCTCTGCCTTATCTTGCTCGTTCTTCTTCGTCTCTTCTTTGCCTTTAGCTTTCTCAGACTTATTCTCTTTTGTTGTTTGCTGAGCTACTTTTTTATCACTAGAAGACGCTTGTTCTTTTCTTTCAGGAACAAACAATTGATATGATACAATAGCTACTAATATTAATACAATTGCAATTGCAATATTTAAAACACCGTTTTGACGACGTTTTTGTTGTTTCTGTTGGAATCTAGATCCTCCTGCCATTCTTCAAACCTCCATGCAGTTTTTCATACTTGCTATTGTAACATTAAATCTAGAAAGGTTGAACATTTACAATAATATTTTCACGAAATGAAAACATTTCACTATGAATTGCAAGATTACTTTTCATTCTCTAATCGATAGATTGATTCTACGATAGCTTTGAAAATAGGTGTAACTTCATTTACATTACTATTCGTTTCTATATCCACGACAACTAAAGCATATCTTGGATTTTCATATGGAAAATAACCTGCAAACCAACGATTCACTTTCGTCCCTTTTCCTGTTTGTGCTGTCCCAGATTTTCCGGCGACACTTAGTGGTAACGACCTGAATGCTGCTCCTGTTCCTTTCTCCGTTGTTACAACGCCCCTTAATAACTCTTGTAATGTTTTCACTGTTTCATACGAAAGCTGTTTCCCGCCTATTGTATGGTCTTCAAATGTATAAAAGTCCGTTCCATTTTTATACATTATCTTTTCAACAGCTTTCACTTCCATCTTTTCTCCATCCCTACCAATCGTCGCCATTATATTTGCAATCGCTAGAGGTGACATGCGGACATCTTTCTGTCCAATTGCTGTTTGCGCTACCGCCTTTTTACTATTCTTATTTCCTTCACTACCCCAAATCGTAACCCTCTTCTCCTCTGGCATTTGCTCAAAATGAGTTGTATGAAATACAGAACCTTTCCATCCAACCTTACTAGCGGCTCCTAACGCTGCTACGTAAGTTTCTAACACCATCTTATCCTTTTGTATTAGCTCATTACCTAACTCCGAAAATGTCCTATTACAGCTTCTAGCAAAGCTCTCTTTAAAACTAAGTGTACCCATCATAACTTGTGGATGGTCTTCACCATATAAATCTTGATTACAATTAAATGTACGATTAAACACATTTTCATTTTGATCAATCACTGCCGCTGCAACTATTGTTTTAAAAACAGAACCGGGAAAATGTGGTGTCAACATTTGATTTTCAAGTGTAGTTGTATATAAACGCGCATCCTTCACCTGCACAGATGGTTTACTGACCATCGCTAAAATTTCATTTGTCTTTACATCAAGTAATACTAATCCCCCCTTCTTTATTTCGCTTGCTTCAACCACTTCTTCTGCTTTTTGCTGTAACCTGTTATGTAAAGTTGTTTGAATCGTCACTGGATAAAACGGATTTCCAGGAGCAGTATATTTTGCTTGTTTTCCAAAAATCGGTTCCCCTTGTCGGTCCACTTGATACAATACTTTTGCCTCTCCATCGGTCAAAAGAAATTCATCAAATGATTGCTGCAATCCTGAAATACCAATTGGCGTTTGCCTTGAAATTTTTCTTACTTCTCCGTATCGTTTTTGAAATTCTCGTTCATTCTCCCCCACATCGCCAATTAAATGATTCACCCTGCCAGTTTGCCGTAAACGAACTTCAGCTGCTACAATACCTAATACCTTTAATTGATTTACCTTCTCCATCTGCTCTCGTGCCAAGCGAAATGGACCATTTCCCCTTTGCATGATAAATGCACTTTTCTTGTCTTTCATTTGACTTTCAATCTCTTGTCTCGACACACCAATGATATGCGCAATTTTCTCTAACATGTCATTTTTTATTTGTAGAAATGGAAAAATAATTAAAACAGGATACTTTTTCTCACCTATTTCCTTACCGTTCCGATCTATAAAATGGCCTCGTCCATCATCTACCGTAATGGACTGCGTCCGTTGTGTAACACTTTTTTCAATTAAATTTATCTTACGATCTGTAAATGATTCTGTATCTATAATTTGTATTTGAATTAAACGACAAAGTAAAATAAACATGATACATATAAAACAAATTAAAACAATTGTAATTCTCCGTTTTATTTTCATAAAAAACACCTCGTCTATTATAGTTTGGACGGAGTGTTTCATCTTTTATACAAATAAAAAAATCACTCGCTTTTACACGAGTGATTTTTTATTATTTTACAGAGATAATCTCTACTTGCATTTCTCCACCTGGAGTTTGGATTGCTACCTTCTCACCAATTTGCTTACCTAATAAGCTTTTTGCAATTGGAGAATCGTTAGAAATTCTTCCTTCAAATGGATCTGCTTCTGCGCTACCTACGATTGTGTAAGATTCTTCATCTCCACCTGGTAACTCTTTAAATGTTACTGTTTTACCTAATGTAACAACTGTAGACTCTTCGCCGTTATCTGTGATGATAACTGCGTTACGAATCATGTTTTCTAATTGTGTAATACGTCCTTCTACGAACGCTTGCTCATCTTTCGCTGCATCGTACTCAGAGTTCTCAGAAAGATCTCCGAAGCTACGTGCAATCTTAATTCGCTCTACAACCTCTTTACGTTTTACCGTTTTTAAATCTTCAAGTTCGTTCTCTAGCTTTTGCTTACCCTCTTGCGTCATAGGGTATGTTTTTTCTGTTGCCATATTTTCCACTCCTTTTATATACCAATCCCCCGAAAAAAAAGAGGAGTTCCATATGAAAACTCCCCCACTTATATGTATAGCGGAGGTTTCTAGCACGCCTGTACTAGCGGAGTTGTCACATACAACCCCGTATTCCCAATTCCTCTTTATATAAAGAAGATATGTATGGAAAGTTGATATAAATATGCCCTCACCTATATATAGATGAGGTTGCATGTTTCATTGTATTCGATAGGAAGGGAAAAAATCCCTTCCTATCGTATATCTTTTACTATGCTATTACAAATTTACTTTTTGTTCAAGAATTGTTGCAATTTTTGTCACCATAATATCAATTGCAACATGGTTTTGTCCACCTTCAGGGATAATAATATCCGCAAATTTCTTAGAAGGCTCAATAAATTGATTGTGCATTGGACGTACAACACTTACGTATTGATCAATAACTGAATCCATCGTACGGCCGCGTTCCTTAATATCACGCTGCATGCGGCGTAAAATACGAAGATCTGCATCTGTATCAACGAATAGCTTAATGTCCATTAACTCACAAAGACGTGGGTCTTCTAAAATAAGAATTCCTTCTAAAATGATTACATCTTTCGGCTCAACTGGAATAACTTCTTCTGAACGCGTATGCAATGTATAGTCATATACAGGCTTATCAATTTGCTCATATGCAAGTAACTGCTGCAAATGTTCAATTAACAGATCATTATCAAACGCAAGCGGATGATCATAATTTGTTTTTAAACGCTCTTCCATTGGTAAATGGCTTTGATCTTTGTAATAATAATCTTGCTCTAAGATTAAAATAGAATGACCTTTAAAATGGTCAAAAATCGCTTTCGTTACACTCGTTTTACCTGATCCCGAACCACCAGCAATTCCAATTACAACAGGCTTATTCGTCCCCATTCGACTATCAACTCTTTCTTATTGAAGTATGCTTTTGCGCATCATATTATTCACATACACTGGTTGATCCACTTTGAATTTCACGATTTGCAGCGGATGTCTCGCTGCATCTAATTCGTTTCCATCCTCATCCCAAATTTTCTCCACCGTCTGCGTAAAGTTTTCTATTTCTGGCCCAAAGAACTCCACTTCATGTCCTGGTTTGAAATGATTACGTTGCTCAATCGTTACGATGCCTGTTTCTTCATTATAATCTAACACTAAACCAGCGAAATCATACGTTGTTTTCTTACTATGATTTCCAAACATTTGCTCTTGATGTCCTGGAACCCCTTCAAAGAATGCGGGAGCTGTATCACGATTTGCACATTTATCAAGCTCATCTAACCATTCTTGTTTAAACTCAAAATTATCCGGATCCGCACAATACGCATCAATTACTTTACGGTATACCGTTGCTACAGTTGCTACGTAATGGATTGATTTCATACGTCCTTCAACTTTTAAGCTATCAATTCCAATTTCAATCATTTTCGGAATTGATAAAATTAAATTTAAGTCTTTTGGACTCATTGCAAAGTGAGCATCTTCTTCTTGGAATAGAGGAAGCTCTTTTGCATCTTTATGTTGTGATACTGTTTGAACTAAATCATAGTCCCAACGGCAAGATTGACAACAACCACCACGGTTAGAGTCACGTGCTGTCATATGGTTACTTAACGTACATCTGCCTGAATATGCGATACACATTGCACCATGGACGAATGCTTCAATTTCAATATCCACTTTTTCTTTAATTTCTTTCATTTCTTCATAGCTTGCTTCACGAGCTAATACAAGACGATGTAAACCTTCTTCTTTCCAATACTGTGCTGCTTTCCAGTTGGATAGTGATTGTTGTGTACTTAAATGCACTTCAACAGAAGGCGCTACACGTTTACAAGTCTCAATAATAAGCGGATCAGCAACGATAATTCCCGTTACGCCAGCTTTTTCAATCCCTTTTAAATATTCCTCTAGCCCGTCCATATTTTCATTATGTGCAAAGATATTTGTTGTTACATATATTTTTGCTCCATATTTCTTTGCAAATTCAACACCTTCTGCCATTTCTTCCAGTGTAAAGTTACCTGCATTCGAACGAAGACCAAATTCTTGTCCACCTAAATATACAGCATCTGCCCCATAATGGATAGCTACTTTTAATTTTTCTAAGTTACCCGCAGGGATTAACAGTTCAGGTTTCTTCACAATAACGCGTTTGCCATCGATTACTCGTGAAATTTCTTGTACAGTCATTTCCTACACCCTCCTCGTTTAGTAAACCGTCTCTTTAAAGAAGAATCCTGTATCTAACGGACGATTTACTGGTTGCATTTCTTCTATCTCTTTATATAAATCGTCTTTCACGTCATAATACGCATCACGATCTTCTACACATAAATCAATTGCTTTACGATATTTCTTCGTTACCTCAATAATGTATGCAGAGCTTTTTAGTACACCATCAACTTTTAAGCTAGCGACTTCAGCGTCAATTAGTTCTTCTAACTCATCGATGAAACAAATATCGTTTGGACTCATAATGTGAGTACCATTTTCATCTTCATAAATTGGATATTTATTGTTACGCTCTGGGTCATATAAGAACATATTCTCTTCATATTTTTTCTTTTCAATGTCAAGATTACGTCCTTGATACTCAAAGTAGTTTCCTACTAAGGAACGCTTCGATTGGAACATACAAGTCATACCGTGAATTTGTACTTCAAGTTCCACTTCAGCATTTTCTTTTAATTCAACAATCTCATCTAAGCTAAGCTCACGAGCTAATACAGCGCGTTTTGCTCCTCTTTGTCCCCAGTAGTTACAAGTAAACCAGTTTGTTGCTGTTGTTTCTGTATTCCAGTGCAATTGCATATTTGGCGCTACTTCTCGGACCGCCATTAATACTGCTGGGTCTCCGAAAACAATTGCATCTACACTTACTTCGTTTAAAAATGCAACATAATCTGTTAATTCGTCTACTTTATCATTGTGGAACATAGCGTTCATTGCTACGTATACTTTCACACCATTTTCATGCGCAATCTTCACAGCTTGTTTCACATCTTCACGTGAAAATTCCCCTGCTAAACGTAAACCGAACTTTTGCTCACCGATCATTACCGCATCTGCTCCTGCTTTCGCAAGAGGTTCGATATCCACTACTGCTTTTGGCGTTACTAACAATTCAGGTTTCTTCATACCTTGGTCACCCTCTCTTTTTACTAACAGCTACTCCATCACCAATTGGGAAAATCGTTGTATCATATCCTTCATGGTTCATAAGCCATTCATTGTACGTCTTAATACGACGGATTAAACCACGTGTACGTCTGTTTTCAATTTTCTCTTTTGTCGTTACAAGGCCATGGTACATAACATTATCTGAAATAATTACGCCACCAGGGTTTAATAACGGTTCATATAAGTCAAAAAAGCGACGATATTGTCCTTTTGCTGCATCAATAAAAATAACGTCAAACGTTCCATGTTCTTCTACTTGCTCACCTGTTTCTAACGCATCACCGTAAATAACAGAAATACGCTCTTTAACTGATGAACGTTCTATATATTCAAGTGCTTTTTCATATCGCTCACGATTGCGTTCAACTGTCACAATGCGAGAATTTGGAATAGCTTGCATCATACGAATACTAGAATAACCAATTGCTGTACCAAGCTCTAAAATGCTTTTTGGTCCAATTAAACGTAAAAATTGCAACATAAATTCCATTCCAAGTCGATCCATAATCGGCACATGATTTTCTTTCGCATAATCTTCCATTTCAAGAATTAATTTATCTTTCGGATCAATAAATGATAATAGGTACTCGTTAACTGCATCCTCCATAATGGTCCTCCTTATTTACATGGAGAAGTGCCTCTATGACGTCTTTTCACACATAGAATGCAATAAAAATACAAGCCAGCTTCATCCTTAGCTTGTACGTCCCGTTTTGATATTAAAAACGATTCTTCTGCCAGTTTTTAACCCGATATATTTTACCACAAAAAAGAGGGATGTGCGACATTTTTCGCTATCCCTCCCCATTTCACTGTTTTTTCGTAATATATTTTTGCTTTAATGCATTATGCTCTTCCAATGTTTTCGCATAGTACACTTCACCAGTTGGTGCAGCTAAGAAATAATAATAATCTGTTTGTGCAGGCTCTAACGCCGCTTCCACTGAATGTTTACCAGAGTTTGCAATCGGACCAACCGGCAATCCTTTCACAACATACGTATTGTACGGTGAGTTTACCTTTAAATCTTCGTATAATACACGTTGTTTATGCTTTCCAAGTGCATATAATACCGTTGGATCAGTTTGCAGGGGCATACCTTTTTCCAAACGATTATAAAAGACACTAGAGATTTTTTGACGATCTGTAAAGCCTGTTGCCTCTTCTTCAATAAGTGAAGACAATGTTAAAAGCTGATGAACATCCCAGTTTTTCGCTTTCATTTTTGCCTCGTTTTGAACAATGATTGCATTCGTTTTCTCAAGCATTGGAATTACAATTTCTTCTAACGTCGTATCTTTTTTATAGAAAGAGTACGTCGCAGGATATAAATAACCTTCTAATGGATATTTAATATTGCTATCAAAGATTTTATCCGTTAACAACTTCGGATACTTTTGCTGCATTTTTTGAATAAATGCCTTATCGTTTAATTGACGTACGACATCATCTTTATTCCACTTTAATTCGTTTGCAACCGTTTCTGCAATTTCAGTTACTTGTGCACCTTCTTTTATCGTCACTTTATAAAGAGCTGGACGATGTACATTACCAGATGACATTTGTTCAATAACATCTGAGGCACTCATTGAAGGATTTAATAAATATGTACCCGCTTGTAAATTTTTAGATTTAGCCTTTGTATAAAAACTAAAAACTGTACCGTTTTTCACAGTACCTTTTTCTTCTAAAATCTCACCAATTTTACTAGTAGATGATCCTTTTGGAATTTCTACTTCAATCTCTTTTTTATTCCCGCTATCAACTGGTCCTAATGCGGATGAAATATACGCATAGACTGAACCACAAACTAAAAGCAGTGCAATAATCGAAAATAAAAAAAGACGTCTACGCTTTTTTTTCACTTGATTCTCTATCAACACTCTTCCTCCTTAATTAAATTGTAGACCGTATGTATATCTTTCTATACAACACGATATAAAAACACAATAAATTTATTTATCTTTTTTTAGATAGACATTTTATTTTTCTACAATCCGTCTCATTATACTACAAAGGATTACACGGTTTCGACAAAAAATCTTTCATTTTACATATAAAAAAAGGTGGACTATATGTCGTCCACCTTTTCAGTACTTATTATTCAGCTTCTTGCTCATCAGCTAGAGTGTTGAACATTTCTTGTACCATTTCCCACTCTTCTTCAGATTCGATTGGAAGTAAACTTCCGCCCTCTTCTTCATTTTGCTCATAAGCCATTGCATCATAAATTTGGTCTCCATCTTCGTCTACTTCACCGATTGGAGAGAAGACTACGTATGATTTTTTGCCAAATTTTTCAGCATCAAAAGTGAAAATAATTTCACATAAATGTTCGTTACCTTTTTCGTCTACAATTGTAATTTGATTTTCTTCCATTTTGGTCACCTCTTATTTACTATCTAAAAATCCTTGTAAGATTACGACTGCAGCCATCTTATCAATTACCTGTTTTCGCTTCTTACGACTCACATCAGCTGAAATGAGCAGACGTTCCGCTGCCATCGTTGACAAACGCTCGTCCCACATTACAACTTCTAATTGTAACAGATTTCGCAGGTTTTCTGCAAATTGCTGGCACGCTTCACCACGTGGGCCAATTGTACCATTCATATTTTTAGGTAAACCTACTACTATTTTGTCCACATTGTACTGCTTTACTAACTCAGAAATACGATCAAAACCAAAGTGACCTCGTTCTTCGTTAATCCTGATTGTTTCCAGCCCTTGCGCTGTCCAGCCCATTTCGTCGCTCATTGCAACTCCGACTGTTTTTGTACCTACATCTAAACCTAATATCCGCATAAACTACTCCTCACGATGATGTTTCAAGTACGACTTCACAAGCTCTTCAATTAACTCATCACGTTCAAGCTTGCGAATGATGCTTCGTGCATCTTTATGGCGAGGTATGTATGCTGGGTCTCCACTTAATAAATAACCGACGATTTGGTTAATCGGATTATAGCCTTTTTCTTGAAGTGCATCATA
Source organism: Bacillus sp. M5A3_1b (assembly GCF_053345335.1). Taxonomy (NCBI): domain Bacteria; kingdom Bacillati; phylum Bacillota; class Bacilli; order Caryophanales; family Bacillaceae; genus Bacillus; species Bacillus sp. M5A3_1b. The sequence continues at coordinate 662,054 of NZ_JBKEZY010000001.1, forward strand.
CACAGTTAAAAGTACATCATTTACATGGACACTCTGTTTTTCATCTTGAATGCTAAACTTCATTGTTTTATCAAAACCGTCCATTTCAAGCACCTCACTTATATAGTAAGTATAGGGAGAAGAACTTCTCCTCTCCCTACCATTGTACACTACTATCTCTTTATTTTGAAACAGATTTAACGTACTCTTGTACAAATGCTAAAGCTTCCTCAACTTGCGCTGGGTTTTTACCGCCTGCTTGAGCCATGTCAGGACGGCCACCACCACCGCCGCCACAACGAGAAGCTACTTCTTTCACAAGTTTACCAGCATGGTAACCTTGGCTAATTAAATCTTTCGTTACGCCAGCTAAGATGTTTACTTTATCATCATTTACAGACGCTAATACGACAACTGCAGACTCTAATTTATTTTTCAGGTCATCCATCATCGTACGTAAGTTGTTCATATCTGCAACGTTTACTTTCGCTGCTAATACGTTTACGCCATCAACTGTCATTACTGAATCAGTTAAGTTTCCAGCTTCAATATTGCTTAATTTTGCAGCAAGAGATTCGTTTTCTTTTTGAAGTTGTTTTACTTCAGCAAATAAACCATCCACTCTTGTTAAAATATCTTTCGGGTTTGTTTTCATTTTTCCTGCTGCTTCTTTTAATAAACCTACTTGATCGTTCATTAATTCGTATGCAGATTTACCAGTTACTGCTTCAATACGACGCGTTCCTGCACCGATACCAGACTCAGCAACGATTTTGAAAATACCAATTGAAGCTGTGTTATCAACGTGACAACCACCGCAAAGCTCTAAGCTATAATCGCCTACTTGTACAACGCGTACAACATCACCGTATTTTTCACCGAATAATGCCATTGCGCCCATTTCTTTCGCTTCTTCAATTGCTTTTTGAGAAATCTCAACATCAATACTTTCCCAAATTTTCTCGTTTACGATACGCTCAATTTTTTCTAATTCGTCAGCTTGTACTTGACCGAAGTGAGAGAAATCAAAGCGTAAACGTTCAGAAGTTACAAGAGAACCTGCTTGGTTAACATGCGTTCCAAGTACGTCTTTTAATGCTTGGTGTAGTAAGTGAGTTGCTGTATGGTTTTTCACAACGCTACTACGGTTTTTCGTGTCGATAATAGCTTTCACAGCCGCATCTTTCGTTAATGTACCTTCTTCAACAACAACTTTGTGTAAGTTTTGACCATTTGGTGCTTTTTGTACGTCTTTTACAAGTACTTTCACGCCGTCAGCAAGAAGGTAACCACGGTCTGCAATTTGTCCACCGCTCTCAGCATAGAATGGTGTTACATCAAGCATTAATTGCCCTTCTTCACCAGCTTGTAAGCTATCTGTGTATTCGCCGTTTTTCACAAGTGCAACAACGTTACTTTCTGTTGCAACTGTACCGTAACCAACGAACTCGCTCGCTACTTTCACTTCTCCAAGGACACCGCCTTGAACTTGCATAGAATCAACGTCTTGACGAGCAGCACGTGCGCGCTCACGTTGTTTTTCCATTTCACTTTCAAAGCCTTCCTGATCAACTGTCATACCAGCTTCTTCTGCATATTCTTCTGTTAATTCAATCGGGAAACCATATGTGTCATATAGACGGAACGCATCTACTCCAGAAATAACAGTTGTTTTTTCTTCTTTTGCTTTTGTGATAACTTCAGCTAAAATTGCTTCCCCATCATGAAGTGTTTCATGGAAACGCTCTTCTTCATTTTTCACAACTTTTGCTATGAAATCTTTCTTTTCAAGTACTTCTGGGTAGAAGTCTTTCATTACCTCTCCAACAACCGGCACTAATTCAAACATGAATGGACGGTTGATGTTTAATTTTTTCGAATAACGAACCGCGCGGCGTAATAAACGACGTAATACATAACCACGGCCTTCGTTAGATGGAAGAGCACCGTCACCTACAGCAAATGTTACTGTACGGATATGGTCAGCAATTACTTTAAACGCCATATCTTTTTCTAAGTCACCATTACGATACTTCTCACCAGAAATTGATTCTGTTGCGCCAATCATCGGCATGAATAAGTCTGTATCAAAGTTTGTAGGCACATCTTGAACGATAGATGTCATACGCTCTAGACCCATCCCTGTATCGATGTTTTTCTTAGGAAGCGGTGTATATGATCCGTCTGGATTATGGTTAAATTGAGAGAATACAAGGTTCCATACTTCTAAGTAACGCTCGTTTTCTCCGCCTGGATATAATTCTGGGTCACTAAAGTCATTACCATAAGCTTCTCCGCGGTCATAGAAAATCTCTGTATTCGGTCCGCTTGGTCCTTCACCGATATCCCAGAAGTTTTCTTCTAAACGGATGATGCGCTCTTTTGGAACACCCATTTTTTCATTCCAAATTGTGAATGCTTCTTCATCTTCTGGATGGATTGTAACTGATAGTAATTCTTTATCGAATCCGATCCATTTGTCGCTCGTTAAGAATTCCCAAGCCCAAGTAATTGCTTCTTCTTTAAAGTAATCACCGATTGAGAAGTTTCCTAACATTTCAAAGAATGTATGGTGACGAGCTGTTTTCCCTACGTTTTCAATATCGTTTGTACGAATTGATTTTTGGGCATTTGTAATACGTGGATTTTGCGGGATTACACGTCCATCAAAATATTTTTTTAATGTCGCTACACCACTGTTAATCCATAACAGAGATGGATCTTCATGCGGAACTAGTGATGCACTAGGTTCTACTGCATGTCCTTTTTCTTGGAAAAAGTCTAAAAACATTTGACGAATTTGTGCGCCTGTTAGTTGTTTCATTGTATTTTCCTCCTTAAATATAAAAAACTCCCGCCCCTATAAAAGGGACGAGAGTTAACTCGCGATACCACCCTAATTATGAATTGATTATTATAACAATCAATTCATCACCTCATGGTGCCGTAACGTGGCAAGACGGCAGTGATTAGCTGCTCTCAGGATTAGCTTTCTGTTACCCTTCATTTAAAGCTTCTTTCAGCCATATGGAAGCTTCTCTCTATAAATGGACTGTAACGTACTTTTTCCGTCATTGATTTAATGTATTATATGACTAAATATAATAGAATTCTCTTAAGTTTGTCAATGTAGATAATCATTTATATTGCATTAACCATAGTTATTCTACTATTCATTCTTAACAGCCTTTCAATATATTATGCATTTATTAATAAATTGTACTACCTCTATATTTTTTTCAGAATATTATTTTTTTGTTATAATTAAATTATCAATAATAAAGGAGTGAGCAAAATGACAACTTTATTGAACAAGGCTAAAAACATATTAACGACTGACGAAACGATATTATTTTACACTGCCTGTTCATTAGATATATTTATTTATCGTTCCGTTGCAAGACCAGGACTGTTAATTTTAACGAACAAACGGCTCTTCTTTTATGGACCAGATGTAAGTAAGAACCCAATATTTGAAGAGTACTCTTTTGCAAACATTTCTAATCTAAAAGAGCAAAAGCGGCTTTTCAGCAATCAAATTATATTTATGTACGATAATGAATGGAAAAAAATAAAGCATATTCAAACAAATGATGTAAGCTCTCTCGTTCAACAAATACACGAGCAACTCTCTACATAATGAAAGCCCTCTACTTTTATAAGTAGAGGGCTTTCATATTACACATCTTCTTTTTTCCAAAGAGGTCTTACATGAACAATCACTGTACGAATAACCGCTAAAATTGGAACTGATATTAATAATCCTACAATCCCAGCTATCTCTCCTCCAACTAGTAATGCAAGCATAATAATAACAGGATGCATACGAAGTGACTTACCAACGATGTAAGGTGATAAAATGTTACTTTCCAAAAACTGCAAAATAGCAATCGTAATTCCCGCCTTAATGAGTAAACTCGTTGATACCGTTGCCGCAATCATCAATGTCGGAATCGCCCCTAAAATAGGACCGAAGTACGGGATTATATCCGTTACCCCAATAATAATGCCGAGTAATAGTGGATATTTCATACCGATAAACCAAAAGGAAAGAACAGATACTCCCCCTAATACTAAGCAAACAAACAACTGTCCTCGAATATAACTTCCGAGTGACTTATCAATTTCTTTCGCCAGCATTTGCCCTGTACTACGCCACTTACTTGGGACTAGTTTCCAAAAGATGTGATAAAATTCACCGTAATCTTTTAATATGTAAAATACAATGAACGGTATTAAGAAAATAATAAGCAACGAATCCAGTACGCCACGAGCCGTACTCATCACTTTATTTAAAAGTGATTGTATCTTCGTTTCTACACCAACAAAAATTTGTTTCACCTTTTCATGAATAAATGATGGGAAATTTGCTGTTTGTTCTGTGACGCCATCCATCCAAGAATCATACATTTTTGTAAACTGCGGAAATTGTTCATTAATCTCTTGTAACTGTTTAATAACAACTGGCGTTCCTTTATAAATCCCATAACCAATTCCGCCAAAGAAAAGGATGTAAATAAGCAAGATAGCAAGTGTACGTGGCATCCCTTCTTTATGAATTTTTTCAATTAAAGGATGCAATAAATACGCAATAAAGCATGCAATAAGAAACGGTGTAATTGCCACTTTAAATACAAAAATAATCGGTGCCCATAGCGGCTTAATTTTTAAAAAGACAAGTAAACAAAGAAATACAAGTAACAATAACCCTAAACGATATATCCAAATGATTTTAAGATTCTTCACATGAAAAACCTCCTCCACCTTTATTTTGAAAATAAACAGGGTAGGTTATGTGCAAAAGTTTTAAAATCTTTTCGTGCAGACCATACTGTTTTGTAAAGACATACATATACATAACATAACAAGGACAACCACCCCTGAGAATGCAGCATGAAACAATATAATCAGGAGGGCTAACAATGGTTTTATTTATGCTCGTATTATCAGCACTTTTTATGATTCTTGAATGGGTTTGTATCGGGTTTGGGATTTGGAAAGGTTTCTTTATTCGTTCCTCGCGAAAAGAAAGGGCGAAGCAGTTATTTCATTACGGAATGCTTGGCGTTGGATGTTACGGCCTATCTTATCTCTTCTCTGAAATTGGACTTTTATATTTACATACAAGTGCATAAAAAAACTCCCTTATTATGAAGGGAGTTTTTTGCGCTTATAAATAAGATTTAATCATCTTACGTGCTTTTTTCATATTGCGTTTTGAAAATACATCTTGCTTGCGAGCATATTGATATGCTGCCGCTCCAACACCTAATGCGATTAATGAATTGCGTAGATTCAAAGTAAATCCCCCTTTTCGTTATCCGATCGTTCTTTCGTTCTCATCAAATAAATCATCAAGAGAGCTTAATGAACCATCTTCCTCTACTTGATGCGTATGGATTTTCCCTTTTGAAACCGATAATTCGATATAACAATTCCAGCAATAAAATTGGTTGACACCTATTTTTCCAATGTCTTTCCCTTTGCAATTTGGACAAATGAACATATGGCTTTCATCTCCTTACAGTCTCCCAGATTCTATTCGCCATTATGTCCAAACCGCATTCATTTATACATTACTGGAGCCTTTCAACGATATACGTTTGAAAGTTTCACTATATAATTTCACCTTGTTACATGAAATCATACGGTGAAATGTTTTCCACGTCCATTTCTTCGCCATTAACTGTTACCATCTGTACTTCTCCTTGCGATTCTTGCAAACGATTCGCTAAAGTCGTTTGACGCATTGCATCATCAAGGCGATTTACACCAGATTGGAAAGCTGCTTCCTCCCCGCAAATAATGAGGAACTTTTTACTTCTTGTAATACCAGTGTAAATTAAATTACGACGTAACATACGATTGTAACTTTTCACTATCGGCATAATCACAATCGGAAACTCACTACCTTGCGATTTATGAATCGAACAGCAATAGGCATGTGTAATTTGATTTAAGTCTGGCTTTGTATACGTTACCTCAATTCCATCAAATGAAACGATAATCATATCTTGTTGTTCAACGTTCTCTTTCGCATAAAACACCGAAACAATTTCTCCGATATCACCATTAAACACTTGACTCTCCGGTTGATTAACGAGTTGCAGTACTTTATCGCCTCTTCGGTATACAACATCACCGTAAGCAATTTCTTTACTCTTTTCCCTTTTCGGATTAAACACTTCTTGCAACGCTTCGTTTAGTACATTAATACCGGCAGGGCCACGATACATCGGGGCCAGTACTTGTACATCTCTTGCGCTAAACCCTTTTGTCTTAGCATTTTCACAAACCTTCTTAACAACCTCAACAATTTGAGCTCCTGTACAGCCGATAAATGAACGATCTTTTTGATTTTGCGCTAAATCTGGTGGGAGCGTTCCATTTTTTATCGCATGGGCGAGTTGAATAACAGATGAGCCTTCCGCTTGACGATAAATTTCAGTAAGCTTCACTGTTGGAACTGCACCTGCATTCAATAAATCTTTCAACACTTGTCCAGGTCCTACAGATGGTAATTGATCTTCATCACCTACAACGATAACTTGAATGTTAGTCGGCAATGATTTAAACAGCTGATTTGCAAGCCAAATATCAACCATTGAAAATTCATCAATAATAAGCAATTTCCCTTGTACCGGATCCGTTTCATTACGCTGGAAAGACCCTTCTGGGGTCCAGCCAAGTAAACGGTGAATTGTACAAGCTGGAAGCCCTGTTGATTCACTCATTCGCTTCGCTGCTCTTCCTGTTGGGGCCGTTAATAATATCGGAAATGGATTATCGTCACTGTATTCATTCGGATTTAACGATAGCCCGTGAAGTGACGCATACATTTCAACAATTCCTTTAATAACTGTTGTTTTCCCTGTTCCTGGTCCACCTGTCAATAACATCATCGGTTTATGAAGTGCCGTTTGAATCGCTTCTTGCTGAAACGGTGCATACTGTACATTCAGTTGTTCTTCAATTTGACCTAACGTCTTTAACACTTCTGCTTCAGGAAATGAGGGTGTTTCCTCCTGATTCATAAGCCTGCGAATAGACTTTACAACACCTTTTTCTGAGTAGAATAACGATGCTAAATACACTCGTTCTTCTTCTATGATAACTTTCCCTTCACTTTGCATCATTTCAACGCAAGCTACAATGTCTTCCTCGGTCACTCTTCCTTCTTGATTATTTAAAAGTGACATCGTTTCTCTTACAAGTTGATTTTTCCCCATATAAACATGACCAAGTTGCAATGAAACATTCTCTAACGTATAAAAACAACCCGCACGTACACGGTCATTATGATTACCCGATATACCTAACGCACGTCCTATATCATCCGCTCTTCCAAATCCAATCCCGTCCACTTCTTCAATAAGCTTATACGGATTATTACGAATCACTTCTAATGTCATCTCTTTATATTGCTGGTAAATCTTAATAGAAAGCTTCGTTCCAAAACCGTAACCATTTAAAAAACTCATTACTTTCTCTAGTCCTTGATGTTCAACAATTGTCTCATATATTTCTTGAGCTTTTTGCTTATTGACAACACCATTTAACGCATCCGGATCATCCATAATTTTAGAGATGGCATGTTCCCCAAGATGATCCACAATTTTTTCAGCTGTACGCTTTCCTATCCCTTTAAATAAATCACTCGCTAAATATTGCACCATACCAGCTTTTGTTTGCGGCAATTCTTTCTTAAATGTTTCAACTAAATATTGTTTCCCATACTTCGGATGGTCTTTAAAATGCCCTGTCAATGTAAATACTTCATCTTCATGCATGCGGGGAAAATGACCGTTTATCATCACTTTTTTTTCGTCGTACGTTTCATTCGTCTCAATGACTTTCATACTGACAACGGAATAGAGGTTTTCTTCGTTGTGGAAAATGGTATGAAGAACTTGCGCTTTTATAAACTTTTTATCTTCCTCAAACAAATCCATTGCATGTTGATTTCCCATCTTTCCTCTCCTTTCCGGTTCGTTTCACTTTAATGAGCAGTACATCCCCCACCTATTTAGATGAGGGATAACTACCCATTAAACTATATTTTCATCTTATTCAGCTTCTTGCTCCAATAAACGAACACCATTACCAGCTAAAAAGTGATCTGGCTGAATTTCAGTTGCTTTCTTAAATAAAGTAAGAGCCTTCTCGTTATTTTCTTCAAATACGTACGCAACACCTAAATTATAATACGCATCTGCATGCTCTTCATCCATTTTTAATACCTTTTCAAAATAAGGTTTCGCCTCTTGAATATGTTCTAAACGTGCAAAGCAAAGTCCGCACTGGAACACAGCTTCTACATCGTTTTCATCTAATTCTGTTGCTCTTTGTAAAAATGGAAGTGCAAGACGATCATTTCCAAGCTGCACATGTGTAATACCTAACATAAATGTTACATCAGCTGATTGTAATCCCGCTTGCATCGCTTGTTCAAATACAGCCTTTGCCTCCGCAAATTGCTCTTGACCGTAATATACATTTCCTAATCCATAATAAGCAGCCGCAGATTTATCATCTAATTCTAATGCACGTTTATAAAATAAAATTGCTCTTTCACTATCACCTAGTACATCTAATAAGTTCGCAAAATTAATGTATCCAAGCGCATCTTTCGGATTTTCTTCGATTGCTTCTGTGAAATTTTTAGCAGCTTCTTCCCAGTTTCCTTCTTGCATATATTGAATACCTGTTTCAAGTTTGTTTGACATGTCCTTCACCTCTACAACAAATTATAACAAAGAATGTATTTTCCAAGCGAACGAAAATTCGCTTTATGTAAAAGAAACCTCTAACCGCTAATCGGCAGAGGCTTCTCATTTTATCCTAAATATTCCAATTTCTTACCACTACGATATACTTCATCAATTGTAGCACCGCCTAAGCACTCATCTCCATCATAGAAAACAACTGCTTGTCCTGGTGTAATTGCACGAATTGGCTCATCACAAAGAATACGAACTGTATTTTCATCAACGATTTGAACCGTTACTTTATTGTCTTCTTGACGATAACGGAATTTCGCTGTGCACTTAAATTCTTTTTCTTTCGCTTCATTACTTACCCAGCCGATATTCGTAGCAATAACTTCATCACCATATAGAAGCTCGTTATGGAATCCTTGATCAACATATAAAATGTTTTCTTTCAAGTTTTTCCCAACAGCAAACCACGGATCACCGTTACCACCAATACCAAGGCCATGACGTTGTCCAATTGTATAGTACATTAAACCGTCATGCTTCCCTTTCACTTCACCAGATAATGTTTGCATCACACCTGGTTGCGCTGGTAAATAGTTGCTTAAGAAATCTTTAAAGTTACGCTCACCGATAAAGCAAATACCAGTACTATCTTTCTTCGCCGCTGTCGCTAAACCAGCTTCTGTCGCCATTTCACGAATTTGCGGTTTCTTTAATTCACCTAATGGGAACATTGTTTTTGATAATTGCTCTTGGCTTAATTGATTCAAGAAATACGTTTGGTCTTTATTATCATCAACGCCGCGAAGCATTTTATATTCGCCGTCCATATAAGCAACGCGTGCATAATGACCTGTCGCTACATAATCAGCACCAAGCGCAATCGCATGCTCTAAAAATGCTTTAAATTTAATTTCTTTGTTACACATTACATCTGGGTTTGGTGTACGACCAGCTCGGTACTCATCTAAGAAGTACGTAAATACTTTATCCCAGTATTGTTTTTCAAAGTTTACTGCATAATACGGAATGCCAATTTGGTTACACACTTCAATTACATCATTGTAATCTTCTGTTGCTGTGCAGACACCATTCTCATCTGTATCATCCCAGTTTTTCATAAAAATTCCGATTACATCATAACCTTGCTCTTTTAATAAAAGAGCTGCTACAGATGAATCGACGCCACCGGACATCCCGATGACAACGCGTGTTTCTTGAGGTAGTTTGTTCATCATGTCACCTCCCATGCTAATTTTGTGTTAATCGCTTCACGATTTTCACTGTTTCGTACGCCGCTTTCTCAATTTGCTCTTTCGTATTTCCAAGTCCGAAACTAAAGCGTACGGATGAACGTATTTGATCGGAGTCTTTTCCGAACATCGCTACTAATACATGTGATGGATCAATCGAACCAGCTGTACAAGCCGAACCACTTGATACTGCAATGCCAGCTAAATCTAAGTTCACAAGAAACGGTTCAATGTTCATTCCTGTAAAACTAATATTAAACACATGTGGTAAGCGATATTCTAAGTTTCCGTTTACCTCGAAAGTAATGCCTTCATTTTTGAAGACAGATACCATTATATCTTTAAACTCTTCATATTGGGCATTTTTTTGCTCACGAGTTTTTTCAGCTAACAAAATCGCATGCTGAAGCCCGGCAATACTCGGTACATTTTCAGTACCAGCACGGCGTTTTCTTTCTTGCTCCCCGCCTATTAATAACGGTTCAAATTTCACATTTGCACCAGCGTATAGGAACCCGACACCTTTTGGCCCGTTAATTTTATGAGCTGAAATTGATAATAAATCAATACCAAACTCTTTCACATCTATTTCTACTAAACCGTATGCCTGTACCGCATCTGTATGGAAATAAGCTTGATGCTCTTTTAACAACTTACCTATTTCCGCAATTGGCTGCATCGTCCCAACTTCATTATTCCCAAACATAACAGATACGAGAATTGTCTCTTCTGTTAATGCCTTTTTTATGTCAGAAACTTGAACGCGTCCTGTTTCATCGACAGGTAAATATGTCACTTCAAACCCTTCACGCTCTAACAGTTCACACGTATGCAAAATTGCATGATGTTCAATTTGCGTCGTTATAATATGGTTACCTTTATGACGGTTTGCACGTGCTACACCGATAAGTGCTAAATTATCAGCTTCTGTACCACCGCTCGTAAATATAATTTCATTCGGATTCGCATGAATGCTACGTGCACACGCGCGTCTCGCCTCATCTACTGCATGGCGCGTTTGACGTCCATAAAAGTGAATACTAGACGGATTTCCGAATGTTTCTGTCATATATGGAATCATCTTTTCGACCACTTCTGGGTGAGTCGGAGATGTCGCAGCATGATCTAAGTAAATGCGTTCCATTAAATCTCCTTCTTTCCAAATCGTTTCACAAGGAATTAAATGTAAAACATATAGCCCCCGTGATTTTCTTCCTCATAACGTACTAAATCTTCTAACGTTGTACTATCTAACACTTCTTGCACCGCATCACGAACACGCATCCATAATTGGCGTTGTGCCGGTTCCTCTTCTTCTATCATTTCTACAACACTAATCGGACCCTCTAATACACGGATTACATCCCCAGCTGTAATGTTAGCTGGCTGATCAGACAATACATATCCGCCATATGCCCCGCGCGTACTCTTTACTAGACGAGCGTTACGAAGTGGTGAAATTAATTGCTCTAAGTAATGTTCCGATAAATCATGTGCCTGCGCAATTGATTTTAAGGAAATTGGACCTTCACCAAACTTTTTTGCAAGATCGATCATAATTGTTAAGCCGTAGCGGCCTTTCGTTGAAATCTTCATCTATTTTGCACCTCTTTTCAAATTTTCACTTCTATTGGTTATATCTTATTTATAAAAGAACACAATTTAAAATCCTATGAAATTATAGCATAATATAGTATTATAAGAAATTTCAACTTGTGTATCAAAATGATAACATAAAATCACATTGAAAAACTCGGAAATTATTACAATTGAAAGAAAAATGAAAATATTTATATTCATTTTTTCCACAAAACAGCATCCTATTTCAAATTCCACTAAAAAAAATGATACGATAGAAAGAGATTATACATTAAGGGAGACGGTAAAAATGAAACAACCACTCGCACATCGAATGCGCCCTACAAATATTCAAGAAATTATCGGACAACAACATTTAGTTGGTGAAGGAAAAATTTTATGGCGAATGGTCCAAGCAAATCATTTTCAATCTATGATTTTATACGGCCCTCCAGGCACAGGAAAAACATCCATTGCGAGCGCAATTGCAGGAAGTACTGGAACCCCTTTTCGCCTATTAAACGCTGTTACTCATAATAAAAAAGATATGGAAGTTGTCGTACAAGAAGCAAAGATGCATCGACACCTCGTTTTAATTTTAGATGAAGTACACCGTCTAGATAAAGCAAAACAGGATTTTCTATTACCTCATTTAGAAAGCGGACTCCTTACCTTAATCGGTGCAACAACGAGTAATCCGTTCCATGCTATTAATTCTGCTATTCGAAGTCGTTGTCAAATCTTCGAATTACACGCATTAACAGAAGATGATCTTTTAATTGGCTTAAAACGAGCACTTGAAGATAAAGAAAAAGGTCTTGGGGAATATGATGTAACGGTTACGCCGGAAGCATTACATCACTTTGCAAATGCATCTGGTGGAGATATGCGTTCTGCTTATAATGCACTTGAACTAGCTGTTTTATCTAGCTTTACAACGGACGAAAAAGCTGCGGTAATTACGCTAGAAATTGCAGAAGAATGCTTGCAAAAAAAGAGCTTCGTTCACGACAAAGGCGGTGATGCTCATTATGACGTATTATCGGCATTTCAAAAATCGGTACGCGGAAGTGATGTAAATGCAGCACTTCACTATTTAGCACGTCTTATTGAAGCTGGTGATTTACAAAGCATTGGTAGACGTCTTCTTATTATGGCATATGAAGATATCGGACTTGCTAGCCCGCAAGCCGGACCTCGTACACTAGCAGCTATAGAATCCGCTGAACGAGTTGGATTCCCGGAGGCACGCATACCACTTGCAAATGCTGTTATCGAGCTTTGCTTATCACCAAAATCAAACTCAGCTTACAAAGCACTTGATACTGCATTACACGATTTACGTAACGGTCAAACAGGCGACATTCCAAGTCATTTAAAAGATAGTCATTACAAAGGCGCAGAATCACTTGGAAGAGGCATTGGATACTTGTATCCACACGACCATCCAAATGGATGGGTACAACAACAATACTTACCTGATAAAATAAAAAACAAACAATATTATAAACCGAAAACGACAGGAAAATTTGAGCAAGCACTTTCTACTGTATATGAAAGATTACAAAGTTCGAATAAAACGAAAAATAAAGGGTAACCTAAGCGAAAACGTCACCATTATGGAGGCTTCGCTTATGAAAACACGTCAAGATGCATGGACAAAAGAAGACGATCTCCTTTTAGCAGAAACTGTTTTACGACATATTCGCAGCGGTAGCACACAAATAAAAGCATTCGATGAAGTCGGCGATACATTGAACCGCACTTCCGCAGCTTGCGGATTTAGATGGAATGCTGAAGTAAGACCGAATTACGAAGATGCGGTGCAACTTGCAAAAAAACAACGTAAAGAATTAAAACGCTCTGAAGCTAAAATAGAAAAAGAGCATTTCACGCAAACGAAACAACTCGTAATTGATGCCGAGTTCTCAGAAGATATTATGCCAAACAAACAGGATCTTACAATGCAACATGTCATCTCGTTTTTGCAAAACTTAGAGCATACCAACCCTTCACTCGCAAAGTTACAAACTGAAAATGAAGTATTACAAGCTCAGCTCACGACTTTGAAAAAAACGAATCATGAACTGGAAGCAAAATTAGCGGTACTCTCAAAAAAACAACAAGCAATCGAAGAAGATTATGCAATGCTTGTTAGAATTATGGACCGTGCTCGAAAACTCGTTTCGGTTGAAGAACAAGAAGAACAGATCGCTCCCATTTTCAAAACAGATCAAAATGGAAATTTAGATATTATTTATTCTGCAGAGAATTAAAAACAGGGATGTCACTTTTTTGACTAAGTGACATCCCTGTTTATTTTTTCTGTGAATGATATATTGGTAAATGAAATTATATCGACGATTTTTCAAATATATCTATCGTAACTTACAATATATCAACGATTTTTTTAATTATATCAACTATTCGACAAGAGATATCGATTTACCAACAAATATTGACAAAACAAGTCGATTTGTCATAAAAGGAAATTTATAGGGTTAATTAGATATATTTAACTTAAATGTTACTATAAACATATACGATTGAAAGGAGCTGATTGCCATTTCATTAGTAGTCTTCAAAATAACACTCGGTATTCTCGTTCTAACATTAGGAGTTTTTACCATTCAGAGTTTAAAAAAGACTTCCGCCTATAAGTCGGATAAATACGATTATTCTTTATTAGGATTACTTACATTCGAATTATTAGTATTGCAAATATCTGCGATTCTTTAAAACATAATTAGAAAAAGCATATACCCTAGACGGATATATGCTTTCTTTTTATTCTTGCCCTACACGCTTCACTTCAACGTTTTTAATACGTTCACGTACAACGTGACTTGCCATAATTAGGCCTGCCACAGATGGTACGAATGCATTTGATGAAGGTGGTAATTTCGCTTTACGAATTTTTGCATTTTCGTCTGGTACGATTTCTTTACGTACTTCTTCACGAATTACGATTGGGTTTTCGTCAGAGAAGACAACTTTTACACCTTTTTTAATACCATCTTTACGAAGCTTCGTACGAATTACTTTCGCAATTGGATCTGTATGTGTTTTAGAGATGTCCGCAATACGGAAACGAGTTGGGTCCATTTTATTTGCTGCACCCATGCATGAGATAATTTTAATTTTTCGACGTAAGCATTGTTTAATTAAATGAATTTTGAACGTAATCGTATCAGATGCATCTACTACGAAATCCAATCCATGTTTGAAGAACTCTTCATATGTTTCATCAGTATAAAACATTTCTAGTCCAATTACTTCACACTCTGGATTAATGTCTGCGATACGCTCTTTCATTAATTCTACTTTTGAACGTCCTACAGTAGATACTAACGCGTGAATTTGACGGTTTACGTTTGTAATATCTACAACGTCTTTATCGACTAATACGAGACGTCCTACGCCAGAGCGTGCTAACGCCTCTGCCGAAAATGACCCTACGCCGCCAATTCCTAAAATACCGACTGTACTATTTTTTAATATTTCAAGTCCTTCTTTACCGAAGGCTAATTCATTACGTGAAAATTGATGTAACATTCAGCTCTACACTCCTATTACAAAAATGGTCTATCATGTATTCTAGCGTTTTTCCGACTATTTGTATAGAAAAAGTTATAGAATTCCTAAAAATACATATTTCGAGAATAAAAACATAGTGTAAACCGGACTTTTTAAACAACCCTTTCAATATACGCTTAAGAGAACCGAGCAGATCGAGGCACGTGTGCTAGGAGGAGCGCAGTGTAGAAGTACTACTCGAGCACCGGACTAGCATACGTAACGATGAGATGCGACAGTTATCTAAACCGGACTTTTTAAACAACCTCTCAAAAAAAAGTCTAGACGGCTATAGTATAACCATCTAGACTTTATTCTTACTTCTCTTCTTTTAAGCTTAATTTTAAGTTTAACTCTTCAAGCTGTGCTTCTGCAACTGGGCTTGGAGCTTCTGTTAATAAGCAGCTTGCGCTTGCTGTTTTCGGGAATGCAATTGTATCACGAAGGTTCGTACGGCCTGCAAGTAACATAACAAGACGGTCTAAACCTAATGCGATACCACCATGTGGTGGAGTACCGTATTCGAATGCTTCTAATAAGAATCCGAATTGCTCTTGTGCTTCTTCTTGTGAGAATCCAAGTGCTTTGAACATTTTTTCTTGTACGTCACGCTCGTAAATACGAAGTGATCCACCGCCAAGCTCATAACCATTTAATACAAGGTCATATGCTTGTGCACGTGCTTTTTCTGGTGCTGTTTCTAATAGCTCAACATCTTCACGGAATGGCATTGTGAATGGGTGGTGAGCTGCGAAGTAACGATCTGCATCTTCATCGTACTCAAGAAGTGGCCAATCCGTTACCCATAGGAAGTTAAATTTACTTTCATCGATTAACTCAAGCTCTTTGCCTAGACGTAAACGAAGTGCACCTAAGCTATCTGCGACAACGCTCTTCTTATCTGCTACGAATAGTAATAAGTCGCCAGCAGTAGCTTCTAATGTAGCCATTAACGCGTTTGCTTCTTCTTCACCGAAGAATTTCGCAATCGGTCCTTTTAAGCCGTCCTCTTCCACTTTAAGCCAAGCTAGACCTTTTGCACCGTATACTTTTACGAATTCAGTTAATGCATCGATATCTTTACGAGAGTATTTGCTCGCAGCACCTTTTGCATTAATTGCTTTTACTTGTCCGCCACTTTCTACAGCACTTGTAAATACTTTAAAACCACAACCTACTGCAAATTCAGATAGATCTGTTAGTTCCATTTCAAAGCGTGTATCTGGCTTATCAGAACCGTAACGAGCCATTGCATCAGCATATTTCATACGAGGGAATGGCGCACTCACTTCTACACCTTTTGCATCCTTCATAACTTTCGTCATCATGCGCTCCATCATATCTAAAATTTCATCTTGTGTTAAGAATGAAGCTTCGATATCGATTTGCGTGAATTCTGGTTGACGGTCTGCACGTAAATCTTCGTCACGGAAACAACGTGCTACTTGATAATAACGCTCAAATCCGCCGACCATAAGAAGCTGTTTAAATAATTGTGGAGACTGTGGTAACGCATAGAATTCACCATCATGTACACGACTTGGTACTAAATAGTCACGAGCTCCTTCTGGTGTACTCTTCGTTAAAATTGGTGTTTCCACTTCTAAGAACTCTTCTGTGTCTAAGAAGTTACGAATTGTTTTCGTTACGTCGTGACGCATTTTGAATGTGTTAAACATTGCAGGACGACGTAAGTCTAAATAACGATATTTTAAACGCACATCTTCTGATGCATCTGTATCATCAGCAATAATGATTGGCGTTGTTTTTGCTGCATTTAATACGTTTACTTTCGTTGCTTGTACTTCAATACGACCCGTTGCCATATTGTCATTAATTGCGCCTTCACCACGCTCAACAACTGTACCTTCTACGTGCAATACGTATTCACTACGAATAGTTTCTGCTATTTCTAACGCTTCTTTTGATGTTTCTGGATTAAATACAACTTGCACGATGCCTGTACGGTCACGTAAGTCGATAAAGATTAATCCACCTAAATCACGGCGTTTTTGTACCCAACCTTTTAATTGAACTGTTTGTCCAACTGCTTCTACTGTTACTTTTCCACATGCATGTGTTCTTTCAGCCACTGTAAGTTCCCCCTATATTAATTTCTCTGCTACGTATGAAGCAAATACATCTAATGCTACTTCTTCTTGTTCGCCTGTTGCCATATCTTTTAAGTTAATGATGCCTTTATCTAGCTCATCTTCCCCTAATACAGCTACAAATTTCGCCTTTAGACGATCTGCTGATTTAAATTGTGCTTTCATTTTACGGTCTAAATAATCTTTTTCAACTGATAATCCAGCTTTACGAAGATCAAACGCAACTTTCGCAGCATGGTCTTTCGCTTTTTCACCAAGCGCTACAACATAACAATCAATACTATGTTCAATTGGTAATTCGATGTTTTCAGCTTTTAGCGCCATAATTAAACGTTCGATACTCATCGCAAAACCGATACCTGGCATTTCTGGTCCACCGATTTCTTGTACAAGTCCGTTGTAACGGCCACCACCGCTTAATGTAGTGATAGCACCGAAACCTTCTGCCTCACTCATAATTTCAAAAACAGTGTGTTGATAGTAGTCTAAACCACGTACTAAGTTCGGATCTTTTTCAAACGGAACATCCATCATCGTTAATAGTCCTTGAACTTTGTCGTAGTATACTGCTGAATCTTCGTTTAAGTATTCTGTAATAGATGGTGCTGTTCCCATTAATTCATGGTTACGGTCCTTCTTACAATCTAAAATACGAAGAGGGTTCTTTTCTAGACGAGATTGACAGTCAGAACAGAACTCGCCGATACGTGGCTCAAAGTGTGCGATTAACGCATCGCGGTGCGCTTGACGGCTCGCCGCATCACCTAAACTGTTTAATACAACTTTAATATTTTTTAAGCCCATGCCGCGGTAAAACTCTACAGCAAGTGCAATTACTTCTGCATCAATCGCAGGATCGTTACTACCGATTGCTTCAATACCGAATTGTACGAATTGACGATAGCGACCTGCTTGTGGTCTTTCGTAACGGAACATTTGACCAATATAGTATAATTTCGTTGGTTGTGTTGCATCACCGAACATTTTGTTTTCAACGTAAGAACGTACAACAGGTGCAGTACCTTCTGGACGTAATGTTAAACTGCGCTCTCCACGATCTTGGAATGAGTACATTTCTTTTTGTACGATATCTGTCGTATCACCAACACCACGTAAAAATAGCTCAGTGTGTTCAAAAATTGGTGTACGAATTTCTTTATAGTTGTAACGACGGCAAATTTCGCGTGCTTGCCCTTCGATATACTGCCATAACTCAACGCTACCTGGAAGAATATCTTGCGTTCCGCGTGGGATTTGAATAGACATATTCAGTTCCTCCTCAAATTGTTTTAATCTTAATAAAAATAAAAAAACTCCCGCCTCTACTGTTTGAACAGTAGGGACGAGAGTATTATACCCGTGGTGCCACCCTAATTGAAGCACGTATGCTTCCACTTTTTTAATAACGCTTAAATGTGCGTTCATCCCTACTAAGCATATATGCCGTTCAAGTTGAAACCTCTAGAGTGTCATTCAATCAGTCATCATGCAGAAATGTTTTCAGCCTAAGACATTTCTTCTCTTTCCATGTGTGTCTCATTTACTCTTCTCTATCAACGGTTATATTCATATGTAAATATAAAATTACTATACGTTTGTTGAGTAGGATTGTCAAGTACTCTAAGAGCGTTCAATCTGCTTCTTTAGACGCTTTACATCTTGAAGAGAAATCCCAAACTCAGAAGCAAGTTCCATTGAAGTATTGTTTTGCTCTTTTGAAATAAAATCATGAAAATTTACGTTAAACAGTTGATTTGCACCATTTGTAACAGAATGCCCTTTTTCATTCATACGCATACGTATATCCCTCACATTCAATATAGATGTTTTACTTTTTATTGTTCCATATTGATGAAAGAGTTATACATAACTGAAACAGCTATTGATTCCAAATAAAGTGAAACTTTAATGAATAAGGGTTTTGTCCATTGCCACTCATTATTAGCCCTCACTTATCAGGCTTCGACGGGCAGTGGATCTCCCACAAATAGCGAGATAAATGAACAAAACATACAACAATGTATAAAAAAGAGGGGATTATGTAATCCCCTCTTCTTAAGCAATACTATTTACTATCCACAATTAAGGTCACCGGACCATCATTGATTAAAGAAACATCCATCATTGCTCCGAACTTTCCTGTTTCTACATGCAATCCTTGCTTACGAACTTCCTCATTAAAGAAATCATATAAACGCTCTGCATAATCAGGTTTGGCAGCATCCATAAAGTTGGGACGTCTTCCCTTGCGGCAATCTCCGTATAATGTGAATTGCGAAATTGATAGAACTTGTCCTTCTACATCAAGTACAGAATGGTTCATCTTTCCATTCTCATCTTCAAAAATACGTAAGTTCGCAATTTTTTCTGCAATGTAAGTTGCATCTTTTTCTGTATCTTCATGCGTAATGCCAACTAGTAATGTTAAACCGAACGGAATTTGTCCTACGATCTCACCGTCTACTGTGACAGACGCTTCTTTTGATCGTTGTAAAACAACTCTCATCTTTTCTACACTCCCTATTAATGCATCATGCGTCGTACTGCATAAATTTCTGGAACACGTTTAATGCGTTCTACTACTTTTTTCAAGTGCTGTAAGTTACGAATAGAGATTGACATATTAATTGTCGCCATCTTATTACGGTCACTTCTACCAGAAACTGCCGAAATATACGTTTTCGTCTCTGTAACAGCTTGTAATACTTCATTTAATAAGCCACGGCGATCGTAACCTGAAATTTCAATATCAACGTTATACTCAATTTCTTTTTCAGGACTACCTTCCCACTCTACTTCCAATAAACGTTCTATAGCTTCTTCTGTATGAACATTTACACAATCACGGCGGTGAATCGATACACCTCGGCCTTTCGTAATATACCCAACGATATCATCACCTGGAACCGGGTTACAGCATTTAGATAAACGAATTAACAAATTATCCGCACCACTTACTTTAACGCCAGAATCCCATTTTCGAATTTTCATCGGTTTACGAACTTCTTTAACTTCAACGATTTCTTCTTCTTCACGTTGCTTACGGAATTTGTCCGTTAGTCGCGTAACAATTTGCGACGCTGTAATCCCGCTATATCCAACTGCTGCAAACATATCTTCTTCATTTGCAAAATTGAACTTCTCGGCAACACGTTTTAAATTGTCAGGAGCTAACACTTCTTTCATCTCATACTCTAGGCTACGCACTTCTTTTTCAACAAGTTCACGGCCTTTTTCAATATTTTCATCTCTACGTTGCTTCTTAAAGAATTGACGTATTTTGTTTTTCGCATGAGATGTTTGAGCAAGTTTCACCCAGTCTTGACTTGGCCCATACGAATGTTTCGATGTTAAAATTTCAATGATGTCACCAGTTTTTAATTTATAATCAAGCGTCACCATTTTGCCGTTTACTTTTGCACCAATTGTTTTATTTCCAATCTCCGAATGGACACGATACGAAAAGTCAATCGGAACAGATCCAAGTGGCAATTCCATCACGTCGCCTTTCGGTGTAAAGACGAATACCATGTCAGAGAATAAATCAATTTTTAATGACTCCATAAACTCTTCTGCATTAGAAGCTTCATTTTGCCATTCTAATATTTGACGGAACCATGTAAGTTTCTTCTCTAATGTACCTGTTGTTTCTGCTGTTTTTCCTTCTTTATACGCCCAGTGCGCCGCGATCCCGAATTCTGCAATCTCATGCATTTCTTTCGTACGAATTTGCACTTCAAGCGGATCACCTTTCGGCCCAATTACAGTCGTATGAAGAGATTGATATAGATTTGCTTTCGGCATCGCAATATAATCTTTAAAACGACCTGGCATCGGCTTCCAGCACGTATGAATAATTCCAAGTACTGCATAACAATCTTTAATACTATTTACAACGACACGTACAGCTAATAAATCGTAAATTTCATTGAACTGTTTATTTTGCAGTGCCATTTTACGATAAATACTGTAAATATGCTTTGGTCTTCCAGAAATCTCAGGTTGAATTGCAACTTCTTTTAATTTCTCACGAATACCAGTCATTACTTCGTCTAAATATTCTTCACGCTCTGCACGTTTACGCTTCATTAAATTTACGATACGATAGTATTGCTGTGGATTTAAATAGCGAAGTGACGTATCCTCTAGCTCCCATTTAATAGTACTAATTCCGAGTCTATGTGCTAAAGGTGCAAAGATTTCTAACGTTTCATTTGCAATGCGACGCTGCTTCTCTTGAGGCAAATGTTTCAATGTACGCATGTTATGAAGACGATCAGCTAGTTTAATTAAAATAACTCGAATATCTTGAGCCATTGCAATAAACATTTTGCGATGGTTTTCTGCTTGTTGTTGCTCATGAGATTTATATTTAATCTTTCCGAGCTTTGTTACACCATCGACAAGCATAGCAATTTCTTTATTAAATTCCCGTTCAATATCTTCTAATGTAATTTCTGTATCTTCCACTACATCATGTAAGAAACCTGCTGATACTGTAGCTGGATCCATGTGTAAATCAACTAAAATACCTGCAACTTGAATTGGATGAATAATGTACGGTTCACCCGATTTTCTGTATTGTTCGCTATGCGCATCACGTGCATATTCATAGGCACGTGCCACTAGCTCAATATCTTCATCTGCTAAATATTGACTTGCTTTCTCGAGTACCTGTTCAGCTGTTAGTACCTGCTCATTTGCCATCGAATCACCTTTTATTGAAAATTGACTTTATCTTAATTAAGTAGAATAAATTATATTCTATCATTATAACCTAATGATTGTGAATTGTGAAAAGGAAAAGATTTTACTGACATTTCACCTTATTTTTTTGTGCAATTATACAAAAGTACCCGCTCCTCTCCAAGAGATTCACGGGTACTTTTTATCACCGTAGTTTTACCTATATAGTGATTAGTATTTTTCTAATACTAATACATCGTAACCATCTAACATTTTACGACCATCTAAGTAAGTAAGCTCTACTAAGAATGCAATTCCTGCTACAACTCCGCCAAGTTCTTCAACTAGCTTAATTGTCGCTTCAATTGTTCCACCTGTAGCTAATAGATCATCTGTAATCAATACGCGTTGACCTGGCTTAATTGCATCTTTATGGATTGTTAAAACATCTTTACCATATTCTTTACCGTAGTCAACTGTAATTACTTCACGTGGTAATTTCCCTAATTTACGAACTGGTGCAAAACCTACTTCTAACGCATAAGAAACTGGGCAACCGATAATAAAGCCACGTGCTTCTGGCCCTACTACAACGTCAATGTCTCTTTTCTTTGCATACTCAACGATTGCATCTGTTGCTGCTTTGTATGCTTTACCGTCGTTCATTAACGGTGTAATGTCTTTAAATACAATACCTTCTTTTGGATAATCCGGTACAATTGCGATATGTTGCTTGAAATCCATATTTCTGAATCCTCCTCAGATCTAAAAGGTTTGTAAATACAAATCCTTTACCCTAACTGTTCTACTTCTTTATGATTACGAATCGTTTCAAACCATGTATATAGTTGCTGATATGTGCTATAAACCAATTCTTTTTCTAATTGTAAGTGGTTCATTTTCTCACGATATGTGTTCGATTCAATTAAATCACGCTTTTGTTTTTTGTCTGCCATAAAAATGACGCCATCTTTTATTGTAACAAATTCTAACTCAAAAAACACCTGTGTCATGAAATTTACTGTATCTTTTGACCAACCTTTATGTCGACATAGTTGTTCTCCATATTGTCTTAAAGAAAATGGTGCTTTTTGGCTCAAGAAAGAATAGTACCATTTAAAATGTTCCCTCGTTGGAACAGTACTAAATAAATGATTATTCTCTTGATAAAATAGCGTATAAATTCGCGACGGGAACCCCACTTTAAATAAATCTCGTAATTCATCTGTTCCTTTTGGCAAATCAAGTAACACGATGTATTGATCGTCTAAATGAGTCACTTCTGATGCATGCATCATATGCTCTTTATAGTCTTCTAAAGAAAATTTATTCAATACCTCTTCAGAAAAATACACCATCGTTATTTTTTCTTTCGGAAGTTCTGATACATTCGCTTCTACGTTACGCATACTACGCCAATCAAATAATTGCCATGCCTCTACAGCAATATCTTGTACCATTAATTGCGGCTTCTTAAAATTATTCCATTCATTGATAGATGCTTCTCCTATTACAGATACCTTTGCAACTGGAGAAATTTCTTTCGCATACGCACCAAATCCAAATCCGATTGTATCCAGTGTCGCTTGTCCATCGCGAAGAGCCATTTTCAAATGAGAGCCATCTGATCCGATTGCACGAATACTTTCTAACTCTGCATCCTTCACTGCAATACGCGGTTTTGGATTCCCAACACCAAATGGCGCTAACTTTTGCATGTCTTCAATTGCTGCCAGTGTTACATCCTCCACTTTACAAAAGACATCAACAGCTGTAATTGGAATAAAATCTTCTTCTGTTAAAATTACCTCTGCTTGTTCATTTAAGCGGCGGCGCAATTCATCTACATCATTCATATGTAGCGTCATTCCCGCTGCCATCGGATGCCCTCCGAAGTGTGGCAATAACTCTCTACAATCTGACAAGTTTGCAAACAAATCAAATCCTGCAATACTACGTGCTGAACCTTTTGCTGTTTCTTTTACAGGATCAATGCATAATACAATCGTTGGACGATAAAAACGTTCCACTAATTTAGATGCGACAATTCCAATTACACCTGGATTCCAGCCTTCTTTTGCCAGTACTAGTACTTTATTGTCTTCTGGCGGGAAATTATTTTCCACTTCAGCGATAGCTTCTTCTGTAATTTGCTTTACAATATCTTTTCGCAGTTTGTTCAGCTCATCAATTTCTTCAGCTAGCTCTTTCGCTTCTTCTGGATCATCTGATAATAAAAGATGTACAGCCGGCGTAGCATCTTCTAAACGGCCAACTGCATTAATACGTGGTGCGAGTGAGAATCCAATGCTCTCTTCTGTAATTTCACTTTGCGAAACGTTAGCAACTTTAAATAGCGCCTTTAGTCCGATATTTTTCGTCATGCGCATATGTTTTAAACCGCGCTTCACTAGCAATCTATTCTCACCATGAAGTGACACTAAATCGGCTACTGTACCAATTACTGCAATTTCTAATAAATGTTCTGGTACACGACCTAGTAGTGCATGTGCAACTTTAAATGCAACACCTACACCAGCTAAATAGTGAAACGGATATACACCGCCATCTAATTTCGGATGAATAATCGCAAGTGCTTCTGGCAATTCTGGTGGTGGCTCATGGTGATCTGTAATAATAAGATCTATTCCAAGCTCCTTCGCTACCTTCGCTTCATGTACTGCTGCGATACCAGTATCGACAGTAATAATTAGTGAGAATCCTGCGCTATGCGCCCAACGAAATGCTTCTTCGTTTGGTCCATAACCTTCTGTGAAACGGTTTGGGATATAAAATTCTACATTTGCACCTAATTCTTGCAAAGCAAGATATAACACAGTCGTACTACTTACTCCGTCCGCATCGTAGTCACCAAATATTAATATTTGCTCTCCATTTTGAATCGCCTTTTTGACACGTTCTACCGTTCTATCCATTCCTTCTAATAAAAATGGATCATGAAATTCTTGATTTTCTGTATTTAAAAAATCTAAAATCTTATCTTCTGTATCTAGTCCTCTACCGAGGAATAACGAAACGACAAGTGGTGATAATTTTAATTTACTTGCTAATTCACTCACTCGCTCGTCATTATATTCTTTTTCTTTCCAACGCGTCTTCGGTTGTAACACGAAATCACCCCTTAACCTGTTCATTATACAAGACAGATTAAGGGGTGACAATATAATGCAAACTACGCTGCAATATCTATATACTAAAATGTTAATAATGTTTAATTTGGAGAATACGGATTTATATGTACAAACACATTTTGTACGTTATCTTGTTCCATAAGCGTTTCTTTCACATGCTTTCCAATGCGGTGCCCTTCTTCTACAGTAATGTATGGATCTACAGAAACTTTAATATCGACAATAACGTAATGGCCATGCTCCCTTGCATATAAAGAACCGATTTTTTTCACACCGTCTATTTGAAGTACTGCTTCTCTAAGCGGAACAACATCTTCCTCATGAAGAACATGATCAAGCGTTGCATGAATTGCTTCTGCCCCAATACTCCATGCCATTTTTGCAACAAGAAGTGAAACAAATAATCCTGCAATTGGATCGGCATATACAAGCCAATCTAACCCGAGCTTACCACCAATAATCGCTGCACAAATACCGATTAAAGCTGCAATTGAAGAAAATACATCCGAACGATGTTCATATGCATTTGCAATAATTGCATCACTATTTACCCTCTTCCCTAATCGGAATTTATATTGAAACATTCCTTCTTTCACGATAATTGAAAGAACAACAGCAAAAATCGTAATTCCCTTCGGTGGTTCTAGTTCCTGCGAAAAAGCTTTTATAGACGAAATCGCTATCTCGATTCCCACAATAAATAATAATACTGCAACAATAATCGCTGAAATCGATTCCGCTTTACCATGACCGTACGGGTGATCTTCATCGGGCGGTTGCTTCGCTGCTCGCAATCCAAACAATACAGCTAGTGAACCAATTACATCTGATGCAGAATGCACGGCATCCGCTAATAGCGCTTTACTGTTCCCAATATAACCAATTACCGCCTTTACAATCGCTAATATAATATTACCAACGATCCCGACAATAGCACCAAACTCGGCCTGTTTAAAACGTTCATCTTTTTCCATAATTAAAATCCCTTCTTTTCTTAACCTATCTTTTTATTGTAACAAAAACAGTGATAAAAACACCAGTTTTTCCCATATCCCTTCTGTTAAAAAGTTGCTATCTTATTGTATCCACAAACGAAAAAAGAGATGCCTCATAAAGAGACATCATCTTTTTCATACTTGCGGTTCAGATTCTACTTTCTCAACCTTTTTCTTATTTTTTCCCTTTTTCAAACGACGGTTTTCAAGCATTAACCAAATTTGAGAAGCAACGAAAACAGAAGAGTACGTACCTACAACTAATCCAACAAGTAACGCAAACGAGAAGTTACGTAATGACTCACTACCGAAGATAAGTAACGCAATTACTGGGAATAACACTGTTAATACGGTGTTAATTGAACGACCAAGCGTTTGGCGAATACTTGCATTTACGATTTCTTCTAAGTCTTTTATATCGCGAACTCGTTTTTTCTGTTTGTATAATTCACGGTTTCTATCAAATGTAACAATCGAGTCATTAATAGAATAACCGATGATTGTTAATACCGCAGCGATAAACGTTAAGTCTACCTCTAATTGGAAAATACTAAATATAACAATCATAACGAACGCATCATGTAATAATGCAAGTACTGCAGATAATGCGTACGTAAATCGGAATCGAATACTTACGTATAAAATGATAACCGCAGAAGCAATTAATACTGCGATAAATGCATTTCGTGCAATCTCTTTACCGATTGTCGGTGAAACTGTACTTACGTTTGGATCTGTACCGTATTTATCATGGAAGAATGTTTTTGTTTTCGCAATTTCATCTTTTGATAGAACACCTAATGTACGAACTGCGAATCCTTTATTGTCATCTCCAGTCGGTACAATATTTTCTTCCTTCACATCAATTTTCAATTCTTTAAAATCTTTATGAACATCAGACACAGTAACTGTTTGTTTTGATTGCAAGTCGATACGTGTACCACTCGCAAAGTCAATACCAAGATTCAATTTGAAAATTGGTAGTATAATTGCACCTGCAATTACAACTACAATCGAGAAAACAAGGAATTTATGACCGATATTTACGAAGTTAATACGATCAAATCTTGTCGGTGGATGTACTACACCTTTTGTTAATGGAATAATATCCTTTTCCTTAACACCAAAGTATCCTGGTTTTTTATCGAAGTAACGGCTCTTTACAAGTAAACCTAGTAAGAAACGCGTACCGAATACGTTCGTAATAAAACCGACTAAAATACTTACGATTAAACTTGTTGCGAACCCTTTTACAGAACTATTACCATAAACGAATAATACACCAGCTGCTGCAAGAGTCGTAACGTTTGCATCTAAAATTGTTGCTAATGAACGATGGTTACCAGCACGGAATGCTGACATCATTGACTTACCAATTTTCAGCTCTTCTTTCAGTCTCTCGTACGTAATAATATTCGCATCAACGGCGATACCCACCCCGAGCACTAACGCCGCAATACCTGGCAACGTAAGAACTGCATGCATCCAGTTAAAGACAAGTAATGTAACGAAAATGTATAAACCTAACATAATAACCGCTACAAGTCCTGGTAAACGGTAGAATACAAGCATAAATAAGAAAATAAGAGCGATACCAATCGCACTAGCGAAAATCGTTTGCTCTAACGCTTGTTGACCAAATTTTGCTCCAACAGATGTTGAATACATTTCTTTTAAATCAACAGGAAGTGCACCTGCATTTAATAAAGATGAAAGTTCTTTCGCACTTTCAACTGTGAAGTTTCCACCTACGATAGATACTTCAGCTTGGTTAAATACTTGTTCTACTGTTGCTGCTGATAAAAACTTCGGATTCGGTTTTGCTGATTCTGCTTTATACGAATCTTTTCCTTCTTCAAAATCAAGCCAAATTACCATTAAATTCGTTGGTGGTGGCATTTTTGAAATCTTTTCTGTTACTCCACGGAATTTTTCAGCGCTTTTTAACGTAAGTCCAACACTTGGACGACCTTTATCATCAAATGTTTGCTTCGCTCCGCCGCCTTTTAAATCCGCCCCATCCATAAGAAGATTGTCATCTACATCACGGAATGTTAATTTTGCTTGTGTTGATAACATTTCACGTGCCTTTTGCTGATCTTGTACACCAGCAAGCTGTACGCGAATTCGATCTTGCCCTTCAATTTGAATGTTCGGCTCACTTACACCGAGTGCATTGACACGGTTTTCAAGAGCACCTACTGTACTTACAAGTGCCTCTCGGTCAATTTTATCACCTTTTTTGGCTGGTTTTACTTCATACAGAATTTCAAAACCACCGCGAAGGTCTAGTCCTAGACTAATTCCTTTTGCTATGTCTTTTCCTGCCGCACCAATTACTCCACCGATTAATAAAACGATGAGGAAAAAGGCGGCAATTCTCGTACCACGCTTTGCCATATGTACCCTCTTTCTGCTACTAACATTTTAAATAAATCTCTTACGATTCACTTTTACACGTGTGCATACGCCTAGTTAGTAGACTTCCTTTCTATAATTTTGCTAGTTCCTCACTAGCTGTGTCGGTAAGTTTTTCACAATACCTACACTTTCATTATTTATTTTTTCTCTTCACTACCCCCTTTATATATAATCTTAGACATAATTATTTCCTCATTATCAATACCTATCATTATACTGCAAAAGGAAGAACAAACCAATTGCAGTCGGTTATTTATTTTCATATTCATCAAATGACCAAAGTGGCGCTTGATATGCTTCAACAGTTAAATAATTCATATATTCATTAGTACTTACTCTTAATACATCATTTACTAATTCATATAATCTAACATCACTGTTTATTTTTTTCCACTTCTTCACTTTAAGAAACTTCCAAATATCATCATCTGTTACTCGGTCATAACCGAACATGTGAAACTCTTCTACTTTGCTTTCTAAAACGACTTGTAACTGTCCGCGGTATGATTCTACCAAAGCCTCTTTTTCTAACATACATAAACATCTCCTTCTTATTTCAGCACGAAAAGTCGCTTTTAATCCCGCTCTAATGGACAGCAATAACTACTTTCAAGAGCACTCTCATACTTCACTCTCTTAAATGCTTGTCATTCTTGTCTCATACGTGCATATAAATTATTGTAAATCATTCCACTGATTTTGAGAAGGTAGGAGAAGACCATGACGAGACAAAGCTTTTTAAAAGGTGCATTTATTTTAATGATAGCCGGCTTTATTACCAAAATCCTTGGATTTATTAACCGGATTGTAATGGCACGTATTTTAGGGGAAGAAGGTGTTGGCCTTTATATGATGGCCGTTCCTACATTTATTCTAGCAATTACATTAACACAAATCGGCCTTCCTGTCGCAATCGCAAAATTTGTAGCAGAAGCGGAAGCTGTGAACGATAAACAAAGAGTTAAAAAAATATTAACAGTATCATTAGCTGTTACATCCGTTATTAGTATCATTTTAACAATCGGAATTATGCTCCTCACACCTATTTTAGCAAAAACATTATTAACTGATGAACGAACGTACTATCCATTAATGGCCATTTTACCTGTCGTTCCTGTTATTGCTGTTTCTTCTGTTTTACGCGGTTATTTCCAAGGGAAACAAAATATGAAACCTAGCGCTTATGCTCAAGTTATAGAACAAGTTGTCCGCATTACAATTATCGCTATATGCATTCAGTTATTTTTACCTTACGGTGTAGAATATGCTGCAGCTGGCGCTATGTTATCAGCCGTTCTCGGTGAAGTTGCATCGTTATTATTTTTACTCACTTTATTCCAGCGCGAAAAACATTTATCTATACGCTCTGGATTTTTCACTACTGTAAAGGAGAGCAAGGGTACATTTTATTCTCTTATGGATATTGCCCTTCCAACTACAGGAAGTCGTTTAATCGGTTCCGTTTCATATTTTTTTGAACCTATCGTTGTTATGCAAAGCTTAGCGATTGCCGGAGTTGCTGCCTCTGTCGCAACCCAGCAATACGGTATATTAAACGGTTATGCATTCCCACTTCTATCACTGCCAGCCTTTATTACATACGCTCTTTCTACAGCACTCGTTCCATCTATTAGTGAAGCGATGGCTAAAAGACAGCATAAATTAGTGGAACACCGCCTCCAACAAGCTCTTCGAATCTCATTAATTACTGGTGGGTGGTCAGTCGTTATATTATACGTATTCGCTTCTCCTATTTTAACTCTTATGTATGGATCGGATAGTGCAACAGCATTTATCCAGCTTCTTGCACCTTGCTTTTTATTTCATTACTTTCAAAGTCCACTTACCTCTGTTTTACAAGCTTTAAACTTAGCAAGAGCTGCAATGATGAATACATTTATTGGCGCCATCGTGAAATTAATCGTTATTTTTGTACTAGCTTCAAGGCCAGATTTTCAAATGATGGGGGTTGCCCTTGCAATTGCAGCAAATATAGTGACGGTAACATTCCTTCATTACGCTACTGTTTTAAAGAAAATTACATTTACCATTTACGCAAAAGACTACATTTTTGGCGGACTTGCTATCGGTATTGCAGGCGCTTTCGGTTTTTACCTTCATAAATATATAATTTTCTCGCATTCACTCGGCGTACAAACATTATGGGAAATCACTTTAACAACAATCGTTTATATTATCCTCCTCTTCACTTTCAAACTCATTCGAAAAGAAGAGTTAAGTCGACTTCCAATCATTCGAAAACTTTCATTTTTGAAGTAAACGGGCTTACTATTTCATATAGTAAGCCTCTAGTTTTCTTTCAAATCAACAAAAAATTGTCCGTTTTGAAAGCTGCAGTATAAAATTTGTGTGATATCGTTATAACCTAAGTTTTTTAATTTTCCAATGAGCCATTCGTCTGTATGTTCAATCATTTGTAAATGATTCAATTGAATTTCTCCATCAATAATAAGAGGAAGAGTAAAATGCAATGTATCCTGCCCGCCTTTTTGTTTTTGAAAGACAGATAACTTCCCAGATGGTTCTAAAATAGCGTATTCTACATCTCGGATATCTCCAACTCCTTGCTCCCTTAATTGCATCAATAAATCATCTATATTATAACGCTGCTTTCTCATCTTCTTTTCATCAATTTTCCCCGCATTTACAAGAATAGCCGGCTCACCTTCTATTAAATGCCGAAATCGTTGAAACTTTAATGAAATGACTGACAAAATAATCTGTATACACATAAGAAAAGTCATCGGAACTAATTGGTGCCAAAGTGATTTATCGGTATTTTCAATTGCGACTACAGCCATTTCCCCAAGCATAATGAATACGACTAAATCTAATACACTTAACTCTCCAATTTCACGTTTACCCATAAGACGAAAAATAATTAATATGATGATATACAAAAGCATCGTCCGGCCAATGATTGATACCCATTCCATTTCTACATCTCCTTTTTTACGTATAGACTCCCCTATAAAAAATAAACTAGTCTAACTTGGGCAAAAAGAAAATATGCTTGTATTAAAAAGGGGGAATGTATAAATGGATGGAACGAAAAAATTATCAACCGCAATTGGCTTTGGTATCATTACCTTATTAATTTTCGCATCAATTATTAGCATGGTTATGGCTCTTTTATTAAAGTTTACAGATATGACTGAAGAGACATTAGCCGTTACTATTTTTATACTAGCTCTTTTATCTATGCTTATATCCGGATTTACTGCCGGCAAAAAAGCACAAGGGAAAGGTTGGCTAGTAGGTTTCACAACAGGTCTTACATTCGCTATACTTGTTTTTCTAGTTAACTATTTAGGCTTCTCTCAAACTTTATCGAACTCCCAGTTACTTTATCAATTAGCATTAATGGGCGCGAGTACACTCGGTGGTATTTTCGGGGTAAATATGTCAAAACAAAATAACTAAAAAAGGCCCTGCACATTTCATGCAGGGCCTTTCTCATTAGTTTTTCACAACTTCACGAATCGCATTACGATCGAAAGTTAAGTGTGAACCACCAGATTTAATAACGATTTTCGTCTCATCTACTGATTCGATTGTACCGTGTAAGCCACCGATTGTTACGATAGCATCACCTTTTGCTAACTCATTTTGCATTTGAGCAACTGCTTTTTGACGCTTTTGTTGCGGGCGAATTAATAAGAAATAGAAAATCGCAAACATCGCAACGATCATAACGATATTCATCATACCTGGATTCATCTTTTGTTCCTCCTTTTAAATTATGTATTAGAAGTTTTTAGCATTCGGTTTATTAAAGCCATACTGTTCAAAGAATTCTTCGCGGAAATCGCCAAGACGGTCTTCACGAATAGCTTGTCTCACCTGCTCCATTAAGTTTAACAGAAAATGAAGGTTGTGATAAGACGTTAAACGAATTCCAAACGTTTCATCACATTTCATTAAGTGACGAATGTACGCACGAGAGTAATTTTTACATGTATAGCAATCACAATTTGGATCAAGCGGACCGAAGTCTCTTGCAAATTTCGCATTTTTTACAACTAGACGGCCTTCACTTGTCATACATGTACCATTTCGAGCGATACGAGTTGGAAGTACGCAGTCAAACATATCAATACCACGAATTGCACCATCGATTAACGAGTCAGGAGAACCTACTCCCATTAAGTAACGTGGCTTATTATCTGGAAGAAGTGGTGTTGTAAACTCAAGTACACGGTTCATAATATCTTTCGGTTCACCTACAGATAAACCACCTACAGCGTAACCAGGGAAGTCCATTGAAACAAGGTCTTTTGCACTTTGACGACGAAGCTCTTCGAACTCTCCGCCTTGTACAATACCGAATAAACCTTGATCTTGTGGACGTTCATGCGCTTTTAAACAACGTTCTGCCCAGCGGCTTGTACGTTCTACAGATTTCTTCATATATTCAAAAGTAGCCGGGAAAGGTGGACACTCATCAAATGCCATCATAATATCAGATCCTAATGCATTTTGAATTTCCATCGCTTTTTCTGGTGATAAGAATAATTTATCTCCATTTAAGTGGTTACGGAAGTGAACGCCTTCCTCTTCAATGCGACGGAAGTCACTTAAACTGAATACTTGGAAACCACCAGAGTCCGTTAAGATCGCACGATCCCAGTTCATAAATTTATGCAAACCACCTGCTTCACGAATAATTTCGTGACCTGGGCGTAGCCATAAATGATACGTATTACTTAAAATAATGCCAGAATCCATTGCTTTTAATTCTTCTGGTGACATTGTCTTAACTGTTGCAAGTGTACCAACTGGCATAAATGTTGGTGTATCAAATGAACCGTGCGGCGTATGTACACGTCCTAAACGGGCACCTGTTTGTTTACAAGTTTTAATAAATTCATAACGAATTGCTGTCATAATTTACTCCTTTTATTTGTTTCCCATTTTAGCGTGAGATGCAACGAACATTGCATCACCGAAGCTAAAGAAACGATATTTTTCTTTTACTGCTTCATTATAAGCATGAAGTACATTATCTCTATTTGCAAATGCACTTACAAGCATAATTAATGTTGATTTCGGTAAATGGAAGTTTGTAATTAAACCATCAATTGCTTTAAATTCATAACCTGGGTACATAAAAATGTCTGTCCATCCAGAAGCAGCACAAAGCTTACCGTTATGATCTGTCGCAATTGTTTCTAACGTACGAGTTGAAGTCGTACCTACCGTAATAATACGTCCACCATTCTCTTTCACGCGATTTAATAACGCCGCTGTCTCTTCAGACATATGGTAATATTCTGCGTGCATATGGTGTTCTTCAATCGTATCTGCAGAAACTGGTCTAAATGTTCCAAGTCCTACGTGAAGTGTAATGAAAGCTAACCCGACGCCTTTTTGTTTTAACTTCTCCAGTAACTCTTCTGTAAAGTGAAGTCCCGCAGTCGGCGCTGCTGCTGAACCGATTTCTTTCGCATATACTGTTTGATAGCGATCGCGATCTTCTAGCGTCTCTTTAATATATGGAGGAAGTGGCATTTCCCCAAGTTCATCTAAAATTTCATAGAAGATGCCGTCATATGAAAATTCAAGATGACGTCCACCTTGATCTGCAGTTCCTATGCAAGTTGCTTTTAATTTCCCTTCGCCAAAAGAGATAACAGTTCCTTCTTTTACACGTTTCGCTGGCTTAACAAGCGTTTCCCACTTATCGCCTTCTTCTTGTTTTAGAAGAAGTACTTCAATGTGCGCGCCTGTATCTTCTTTCACACCGTGCAAACGAGCAGGCATAACTTTCGTTTCATTTAAAACTAAGCAATCCCCCTCATGTAAGTAAGAAAGAATGTCTGTAAAATGTTTATGCTCAATATCGCCTGTTTCACGATCTAACACCATTAATCTTGATGTTTCACGATCTTCTAATGGGATTTGTGCAATAAGTTCTTCTGGTAAATGAAAATCAAACAGATTAATATCCATAAATATATCCACCTATTTCTTATTTAAATCGATTTATTATATACATAATAAAAGATAATACAATACTTAACACAATACATGTAATGACAGGAAAATAAAAGGTAACGTTACCTTTTTTCACAAAAATATCGCCTGGAAGCCTTCCTATGAACTTCCAAGCTAATCCAACAACAATGAGCAAAATACCAGCTGTAATAAGCAGCTTTGGCATCTCCGTCATACTTTTGGCATCTCCATTCCGAAATGCTCATATGCAAGCGGCGTTACGATTCGGCCTCTTGGCGTTCGTTGTAAAAAGCCAATTTGTAATAAATATGGCTCATATACATCTTCAATCGTATGAGATTCTTCTCCAATCGTTGCCGAAACCGTTTCTAATCCGACTGGGCCACCACGGAATTTCTCAATAATACCAAGCAATAATTTATGATCGATATGATCTAGACCTAATTTATCTACTTGCAGTAGTTCTAACGCCATTTGTGTAATTTCCATCGTAACCGTTCCGTTACCACGAACTTGTGCGAAATCTCGTACACGTCGTAATAAACGATTCGCAATACGAGGTGTACCACGAGCACGTCTTGCAATTTCTAGTGCGGCTAACGAATCAATTTCAACTTCGAATACTTCTGCTGTACGTTCAACAATCTCAGAAAGCTGATCTACTGTGTAATACTCTAATCTTGAAAGTACACCGAAACGGTCACGAAGCGGCGCTGATAATGCCCCCGCACGGGTCGTTGCTCCAACTAATGTAAATGGCGGTAAATCTAAACGTACAGACCGTGCTGATGGCCCTTTTCCAATTACGATATCAAGGCAAAAATCTTCCATCGCAGGATATAACACTTCTTCAATTGACCTATGCAAACGATGAATTTCATCAATAAATAATACATCACCCGGCTGAAGTGCTGTTAATACAGCTGCTAAATCTCCCGGCCTTTCAATTGCTGGACCTGAAGTTGTTCTAACATTTACGCCCATTTCATTGGCAATAATATTGGCAAGCGTCGTTTTACCAAGTCCTGGTGGTCCATATAGAAGCACATGATCCAACGTTTCTTCACGCATTTTCGCTGCTTCAATAAACACTTCTAAATTGTGTTTCGCTTTATCTTGGCCAATATACTGACGGAGCGTCTGTGGCCGTAATGAATATTCTAAATCCGAATCTTCATATGCAGATTCCCCTGAAAGGAGACGTTCGTCCATTATACTCACCTCTTACCATTTAGTAAAAGACTAAGTGCCTTTTTAATATACTGATCCGTCGTTAATGATTCTTTTAATAACTCTGGTACAACGCGAGAAACTTCTCGTTCTGCGTATCCAAGTGCGCGCAGAGCTTCCAGCGCCTCATCAAGCTCAGCTGATGAACCTTTCTTCTCATCAAAACGTTCTGTGTCTGAGAATAAATCAACAAATGCATCTGGCACGACATCAGCTAGTTTTCCTTTTAAATCTAAAATCATTTGGCGTGCTGTTTTCTTTCCGACGCCCGGGAACTTCACTAAAAACTTCTCGTCTTCGTGTTCAATCGCTTGAACGACCTGTCCTGTTTGACCAGACGCTAAAATTGCAAGAGCGCCTTTTGGTCCAATACCAGACACACCTAACAACTTTGTAAATAATAAACGCTCTTCACGTGTTTTAAACCCGTAAAGTGCCATAATATCTTCTCTCACATAATGATATGTATAGACACGGATTTCTTGCTTACTTCTTTGAAATACATACGGATTTGGTGTGAAAATTTGATAACCAATTCCATTATGGTCAATTACGACATATTCCGGTCCTACATACTCCACGTAACCTGTAACATATTCAAACAAAATACGATCTCTCCCTCTTAAATCATGTATTCCATTTTAACATATTTAATGATAGAAAAGCGAGACTACCCCAACAAATGTTCCCTATTTGAAACTTCTGTTATTTTCCATTGACAGAAAGTATGAAGCACCTTAATATACAGAAGTCGATAATGATTATCAATATTAATTAAAGGGGTTACATCAGGATGAAACAGAAGCTATTTATTTTATTTACTATTATGCTAGTTGTTCTTTCTATCGTTGGCTGTTCTTCTCAAAAAGAAGAATCGAAAGCGAAAGAACAACTGAAAACAAAAGTTGTAAAACACGCTAAAGGAGAAGCTACAATTCCAGTAAATCCAAAGAGAATTGTTGACCTTTCTGGATCAACAGAAGAATTATTACTTCTTGGACACAAACCTGTTGGTACAGCAAACACATATAAAGATAAAATCCAAAATCATTTAACAGAAAAATTAGACGGAGTAAAAGCAGTAGGGTGGTACTGGGCACCTAAAGTTGATCTGGAAGCTGTTACTGCATTAAAACCAGACTTAATTATTTTAAATAATCGTCAATTGAAGATCTATGATCAATTAGAAAAGGTTGCACCAACAGTTGTTTTAGAAACAAACTTAGAAGACTGGCGCGGTAAGTTTAAAGAAGTAGGTAAACTATTTGACGAAGAAAAGAAAGCAGACAAATGGATTGCAGACTACGATAAAAAAGCAGACTCTTTATCTAAAAAAATTAAAGAAAAAACAAAAGATGAGAACTTTATGTTCGTCGCAGTTACACCACAAAACTTCCGTGTATACGGTAGCTTCGGATACGGTGACATCATCTTTAATGACTTAAAACTTCCAGCAACAAAAGGTACAGATTTAAAACAAACGATGGCACAAGTATCGTTAGAAGGTCTTGTTGCATTCCATCCTGACCAAATGTTTATTGTAAACTTCGGCGGCGAAGCTGATAAAGTTTACGAAGACTATAAAAACAGTGCCGTTTGGAAAGACAATAAAGCAGTTAAAAACAATCACGTATATGAAGTATCGAATGAAATCTTCAATACGAAAGCTTTCAATCCAATTGGAAAAGATATGCTAATCGATGAAATCGCAAAACAAATTTTAGATAAAAACAAGTAAGAAAAAAAGCAGCTCACCACGAGCTGCTTTTTTTCTTACTTTGCACTGCGTATTGCTTCATTTTTTCAATCGTCTTCACAAAACCTTCTTTTGATTTAATGCGAATACCACGCTTCAATTTCGCACGCTCATAACTCTCAAGCTTTTTCATATCAATTTGAAAGAAGGAATGAATCGCATTATCACTTTTCGGTACACCTTTGAAAATTTGTAATATCCCTTCCTCTGACACACCGAAATAACCGCTCGTCTTTAATAACGGAGAAATATCATCAACTTTCTTTTGTAATACAATTTGTACATCATCACGATCAACGAGCTGCCATTCTTTATACTGCTGTAAAAACTTTTCTAAGTCCGCTACTTTTTCTGTAAATATTTCCTCGCTTACTTCTCCATCAACATACATTCGCTCTAATAAAATTGTAACTTCAGGCTCTTTTTCCGTTACTTCTGGTACTGGTCCTTCCGCCTTCACATTCGTTTCATAAGCGAAACAAAACATCATAACGAAAGCTTGCATCGCAATCAGTATCCATTTCATTTCCGTTCACCTCTTTTAGGCAAGATCAAACTTTCATTAGTAGTTTTTCCGGAAATGGGGGTTTTATCCCTAATTCATAGATTGTTCTCATTAAGACTTATAGAGTCCAATTATTTCTACCTATTTCGAAACGTATTGATTATGTGAAAGCTTTTTTATATCTTTATTTGATTGTACCGTAGCTATATAAACCCCGATTAGTACAATTATCATTCCGACTACTTGTTGCCATGTAACAACTGCTCCATATACTATAACTGCTATGCCAGTAGCTACGATGGGGGTTAAATTCAAATACATACTCGCTTTACTTGCACCTAACTCTTCTACTCCTTTATTAAACACGATATACCCAATTAACGTCCCGCATATGACCATATACAACATTTCTAGCCATCCTTGTAAAGAAAGCGTTAAAACCTTTCCCCACCCATCTTCATATAGAGAAAATCCTGCTAAAAAAACGGTTCCTAATACCGTCATACTCATTGTAGTTAACAAAGGTGATACACCACTCATAACTTTTTTCCCTGTTAAGCTATATAACACCCCACAGATTAAAGCAGCTATAAATAAAAGATCTCCCTTATTAAATGACAAAGACATAAGTATATTCATTGAACCACTCGTAATAACAACTATTACACCTATAAGGGACAACATTAAACTTATTCCCACTTTTATACTCCAAGACTCTTTAAAAAATAATATTGCTCCCAATGTTACAAAAACGGGCATTGTAGCAATAATAAGCGAGCCATTCAGGCTGGAAGTATAGTTAAGTCCCATAAAGAAAAAAACATTATAACCAAAAATACCTGTTAGCGATACAAATAACAGCCCTTTCCAATTCTTTAATAACAAACTTGTATTCCACTCAGATTTCATAAAAATTATGCCTATTAAAATAAAACTAGCTAAACCAAAACGAATTGTTGCTGCAGTAATCGGTGGAATTTCAGTAATAACATGCTCTGCTGTTGCAAAAGATCCACCCCAAAACAAAGGAACAAGTAACATAATTACATACATACGGTTTATTCTTTTCATTTTTATTACCCCTTTTAAGCAAATAGGTTTAAAAGTTTAAACTTGTTTACTTGTTATTTAAAAAAAATTAATAATTTGACTCTATTACTTGAAGTAAATCCTTCACCTGTTTTAAAAATTCTCCTGCTATTATAGAATAAAAAATTTCTTTTCCATTTCGATCCGCTACAATTAATTCTGCTTGTTTTAAAATTTTCAAATGGTGTGAAACAGCCGGTCTAGAAATCCCCATTTTATCTGTTATTTGTGTTACATTCATCTGCTTGTTTTCTAATAGAAACATAATAATTTGCTGACGATTCTCATCTCCTAACGCCTGAAATATAGGTGTTACGACCTGAAATTTCTCTAATACAACTTCTGTATTTCTACATTCAAAATTCTCCATATCCTATTCATCCCAACCTTTTATATCTAAAAAACATGTAATATATTACCATCAAATAGTAACTCTTTCATATACACTTGTAAATAACTTTATTTTCCGACTTTCATTTCAATAAAAAAGGGAAGATTGGATTCCTCCATTCTTCCCATTACATTCATATAAAATGAAAGACGCCTGCAAAGCAGGCGTCTTGATGCGTTTACGGCGAGAGACCAGGCGACCACATTCGCGTGTTTAGCACTTAAGCATATCTCTCGTCTTACGTAAATTAGCTCATCGCTTTGCTAATATAACATTAATAAAGTATAAGTGCAACATGTTTATAAAAATATTTTATTTCCTCTTTCAACCAAACAAACTTTATGTAAATTATAAATTGATAAATGCAATATATATGTTACAATTAATATAACAGCGAAATCATAATAAACAGGAGATGGATATTGTGAAAAAAATAAAGGATGAACGTCTCATTCTGAAAACATTAAAAAACATACGTATTGCTTTTCTTTTTCAATCGCTTGGTATAATTGGCATTTTAGGATATATCGGATTCACTGAAGGAATGGATCAAATTACGAAATCTCCATTATGGTTATTATTTATCCTTACAAGTATTGTACTTAGTTATTTACAGTTAAGCGTTTCTATCGATGTAGAAGAAGGCGAAAAGGATATAAAGTTAACTCCTTATTACAAAATTATTTTACGCTCTCTTATTGTAGGAACTATTATAGCCATTATTTATATTATTTTCAGTCCAGAAAGACCTCTCTTTGAGGCTATTCTAACAGGTAGTATTTTCTTTATATGTTTTTTAATTTCTTATTCCATTAGTTATTTCATTAAAAAACGTCGTTTACAAGACAATGATGAATAAAGAGGAAGGGCTCCCCCTTCCTCTTTTATTTTGCTATCGCATAGTACCAGTAGTACCAGTTAAACCGTAACGAATGTCTCGGAACATATTCCCTATATCACGATTAAAATCGTTTGTAACTGTACCATTACGTAGGCGTGTACTCATTGCATCGACACGAGTAAACATGTCATTTCTTACAGAAACATATACATTTCTGTTTCCAACTTCATTTGCAACGGCTTGACGAACTTCGTTTGCAAGTGCCGTTTCATTCGATACTGGATTACGCGGTTTTACCGCAATCGCCACATCGTTTCCATATACAACTGTAGACACGCGGTCTACGTTATTCATACGCTTTACACGATTTGTTATTTTTTCTGCTGTTTTACCATCATTGTTAATGTATGAATTGTTCATTGTAATATTACGTGTTGGATGCGGGTTAGCAATTTGACCGTTGTAATTTACATCACGGTAATAATTGTTATATCCTGTATCGTTACGACCATTTCTATATGTTACATAATCTGTATAACGATCATTACGCGTTACATTATCACGGTACTGGTGTGTATCGTTATAAGATGTACGCTCGTAATTGTAGTTACGTCCATCCATTGCATTGTTATCTTTTGGTGTACCACATGCAGCTAATGCACTGGTAACTAACAAAGAAGCAGCAATCACTTTTACTTTCGTATTCAATACAAAAACCCCCTCTGTTAGAATGAGCTTCTCTTCTGAAAAGCTCCCTCTTATGATGAGTAACAGAGAAGGTTTTTACACTGTTAATATTTCACTGGGGATTTTCTAACATTTGATGTAAATCTTCCATTTTCAGAACGACTCTACATAAAAAAAAAGGCGGGAATAATCCCACCTTTTTTAAACTTCCTCTTCGTCCTCTTCTTCTGAAACTGGATCTCCAAATACATTTGGTGGATCTGGTTGATAATACATCGTTCCTGGCTGTGGCGCATATGCCGATTGAGTTGGTTGATAATATAAAGGATTTGCGTATTGCGGTCCTCCAGGTTGAGGACTATATAACCTACTCTCTCCTCCGCATCCACAATCTTCCTCACCTTGTACGAGCGGCGGCATATTATTATCCATTGGCATCATATTTGGATTCGGCATAGACGTATATTGCGGTCCAAACGGTGCTCCTTGCTGATATGGCATTTGATATGGATTTTGTTGTTGATAATACGGATTAGGTGGCATCATAGGCTGTTGGTATGGCATTTGATATGGCATCATATTCGGTGGTTGATTATTATCCATTATCGGCATCATATTTGGCATTTGATTGTTATCCATTATCGGCATCATATTTGGCATTTGATTATTATCCATTATCGGCATCATATTCGGCATTTGATTATTATCCATTATCGGCATCATATTTGGCATTTGATTATTATCCATGATTGGCATCATGTTTGGCATTTGATTATTATCCATGATTGGCATCATGTTTGGCATTTGGTTGTTATCCATTATCGGCATCATATTTGGCATTTGGTTGTTATCCATGATTGGCATCGTATTTGGCATTTGGTTGTTATCCATGATTGGCATCGTATTTGGTGGTTGATTATTATCCAACATTGGCATGATGTTTGGTATTGGGTTATTATCCATGATTGGCATCATATTTGGTGGTTGATTATTATCCAACATTGGCATCATATTTGGTGGTTGATTGTTATCCAACATTGGCATCATATTTGGTGACTGATTGTTATCCAACATTGGCATGATGTTTGGTACTTGAATATTTGGCGGTATTACTTGCGGAATGACTACATTCTCTTTCGATACATTTGGTGACACTATATTTCCTACATTTTCTTTCTTTACTTGTGGTGACACTATATTTCCTACATTTTCTTTCTTTACTTGTGGTGATACTATGTTTCCTATATTTTCTT
The DNA here is from genome assembly GCF_053345335.1 of Bacillus sp. M5A3_1b. NCBI lineage: Bacteria > Bacillati > Bacillota > Bacilli > Caryophanales > Bacillaceae > Bacillus > Bacillus sp. M5A3_1b. The sequence goes on from NZ_JBKEZY010000001.1 coordinate 704,253, forward strand.
TCTTTACTTGTGGTGATACTATGTTTCCTACATTTTCTTTCTTTACTTGTGGTGATACTATGTTTCCTATATTTTCTTTCTTTACTTGCGGTGATATTATATTTCCTACATTCTCTTTCTTCACTTGCGGTGATACTATATTTCCTACGTTCTCTTTCTTCACTTGTGGTGACACTATGTTATCTTTTTTCGTTTGCGGAGAAATGATGTTATTAGGTTTCATTTTAGTAATTTGAGGAGCAATTAACTCGCTTCCTTTTTTAATTACATCTGAAATTTTATATTCTTTTTTTGCTTTTATTGGTGGTTGCGGCGGCTGTGGTAATACATTTATCGAAAACTTCGTGTTTTCTTTTTCTGCTGGTTTTTGTTTTTCTATAACAGGTGGTTTTTGAATAACAGATGGTTTTTCAACTGGTTTTTCTATTTGAATTGGCTTTTCTTTTTGCACCTCTTTTTGTGGCTTTACCTGTACTTCTTTTTGCTGTTTCACTTGCACTTCCTTCTGTGGTTTTACCTGTACTTCTTTTTGTGGTTTTACTTGCAATTCTTTTTGTGTTTGTTGCATAGCAGGTTGCTGTGTAATTGGCGCTGATTGATACGTAACTTCTTCCTCATCCTCTATTCCAAGCGGAGTTGGCGTTGCTGCAAATTCTTTTTGTTGTACTTCTTTTACGTATTGTTTTGGAGGTGATGAACCTGCTCCAGCATGTTGTTTCACGTGAACGCTGTTTGATGGTACTTTAATTTTCATACCTGGCATGATTAAATCTGGATTACTAAGTTGTGTATTTGTATTTTTCAACGTATCAAAATCCACTCCGTACTTTTTCGCAATTTTCCAAAGGGTATCCCCTTTTTGCACGATATGAATTTTCAAATTTTCCCCCTCCTGTATAACTTATCTATAAGTAACAAATCTCATGAAGTAACACCTTCTAAATAACATGAACTTCTTTTCACTTTTAACACTTCTTCTATTTCCAATATAGTTCGAAGTGGAATAAGTATAAAAAAATCGCATTGATTTCTTCAAAACAATGTATGCCCATTTCGTTCTCGTTATGATTATATGCATGAAAAAAAGCAACAGAAATACCGTTGCTTTACACACGCTCTAACATACGATTTAATGCAAGAACCGCTTCTTCAGTCACTTGTTTATCTACGCTAATAACGTTAATTTCTTCTCCTCTTTCTACCGTTTCAAGCACCCATAATAAGTGCGGCAGATCAATTCGGTTCATCGTTAAACACGGACACATAAATGGATTAAGTGAAACAATCTCTTTATCTGGATGTTGCTGAATAATTCGGTTCACTAAATTCATCTCTGTACCAATTGCCCATTTACTTCCAGGTGGCGCTGCTTCAATCATATCAATAATATATTTCGTTGATCCTGCGTAATCCGAAGCATCAACGACCTCATAACAACATTCTGGATGTACAATAATATTCATATCCGGATGATTTTTCCGTACATTCTCAATGTTTTTCACTGTAAAGTTTTGATGAACCGAACAATGCCCTTTCCATAAAATCACTTGAATTCCTTCTATATCTCCATCGTACTCTAATGAATCTGTATGTGGGTCCCATACTGCCATTTTATCTAATGGGATACCTAAATCGTATGCTGTATTTCTTCCTAAATGTTGATCCGGTAAAAAGACAAGACGCTCTTTTTGTGTAAATGCCCAAGACACCATTTGTTTTGCATTAGAAGAAGTTACTGTTGCTCCGCCATTACGACCACAAAACGCTTTAATTGCAGCTGTAGAGTTAACATATGTTAACGGAATCATCGTATCTCCAAATAATTTTGCGAGCTCTTTCCATGCCCTTTCTGTTTGTTCAATATCTGCCATATCTGCCATCGAACAACCTGCACGCATATCTGGCAAAATAACGATTTGATTATCTGTCGTTAACATATCTGCTGTTTCTGCCATAAAGTGTACACCGCAAAATACAATATATTTCGCTTCTTTATTGCTCGCTGCAACTTGTGCAAGCTGAAGTGAATCTCCTGCTGCATCAGAAAATTGTACCACTTCATCTTTTTGGTAATGATGTCCTGGAATAAATAATGTTTCCCCCATTTTTTCTTTAATTTCACGAACACGCTTTTCCATTTCTTCTGTTGTCATCGTGTAATAACGCTCTGGTAACATCGTTTCAATCGGTTGCACTTTTTCTAAAATACTCATATTCCTTTCTCCCCCTCTAAGCCACTTTCCTTACGCCTCAATATTGAAACTAATATCAAGTGCTTTCACTGAATGTGTTAACGCTCCAAGTGAAATATAATCGACCCCTGTTTTTCCATATTTCGATAAATCTTCAATTGTAATGCCTCCTGATGCTTCCGTAACGATGGCACTTGGTACAATCTTTGAAAACTCCCGGATCTCATCTGGCTTACGGTTATCAAACATAATAATATCTGCACCAGCAGCTACAGCCTCTCTCACTTGCTCCTCCGTTTCTGTTTCCACTTCTACTTTCACCATATGTCCTAATTTTTCTTTCACCGATGTAACAGCTTTCGTAATAGAACCAGCAAAAGCAATATGATTGTCTTTAATCATGACACCGTCATATAAACCGAAACGGTGATTAAATCCGCCTCCGCACACAACTGCATACTTATCAAACATGCGTAGCCCTGGCATCGTTTTTCGCGTATCGCAAATACGTGTATGGCCGCTATCTAAAGCAAGAACAGCTTTATGTGTCATCGTAGCTATCCCGCTCATACGCTGGATAACGTTTAATATAACGCGCTCTGCCGTCAATAACGAAGCAATTGGTCCTTGCGCAGTTGCTATTATTTCGCCTTTTTCTACAAGATCTCCATCTTTTTTATGAAGCGCCACTTCAATTCTTTCATCAATTAATTTAAATCCTTCTTCAATTACTAAACGCCCCGCAAAGACACCTGTATCCTTCGCAAGAAACGTTCCTTTTGAAAGTAAATTGTCTGGAAAAATAAGCTGAGATGTTACATCTCTTTCTCCTATATCTTCTAGAAAAAATCGATTTAATGCTTCTTTCACTTTTATCGTGTTCATAGAGCCCCTCTTCCCTTCATCACACAAGTTGTAGTTTTCTTCTCACTCGAACGATCTCTTTTTTTACGCTATTTCTATCTGGATAGTCATTTCGATAATGGCCACCAATACTTTCTTCTCTTTGCAAAGCTGACACGACTATAAGCTCACAGGCTGTTAACATATTAATAATTGTTATCTCTTCATTTGTAAGAGCATTATGTTGTAATATCATATTTCGAACACCGTACTTACTAAGCCATCTCTTTGCATAAGATAAACTTTGCTCTGTTCGCACAATCCCAACATATTTCATCATGCATTCTTGTATTTCTTCTTTCGCCGGCAAATGATTCAGAACGATAAACTTCTTTTCCTTCTCAGCCACGTTGTTCCAGCTTTCTTTTGTCGCTTTCGTTAAAATATGTTGTCCTATTCTTTTTCCAAACACAAGACCTTCTAATAATGAATTACTTGCTAATCTATTTGCTCCATGAACACCATTACAAGCTACTTCACCGACCGCATATAAATTTGGAATGGACGTCTCTCCATCACAGTTCGTTTTCACGCCGCCCATATGAAAATGAGCACCGGGTACGACTGGAATGCGTTTTTCATTTATATCGACACCATTCTTTTTACACAATGATGATACAGTCGGAAAACGTTCTTCGAAATTTTGGATAGACTCGATATTTACATACACTTGTTCACCCGCCAAAAGCTGCTCATGAATCGCTCTTGCTACTACATCACGTGGTGCGAGATCGTGATCAGGGTGTATATTCATCATAAAACGCTGCCCTTTTCCATTCATAAGGATAGCTCCTTCACCACGGACAGCTTCAGAGACGAGGCCGCAGCATCGCCCGTTCGCGTATAACATTGTTGGATGAAACTGTACAAACTCTAAATCTACGAGCTCCCCGCCTGCGCGGTACACCATCGCAAGTCCATCACCCGTAATTGTCTTATCGTTAGAAGTAAAGGCGTATAAACCGCCAATCCCACCTGTTGCTAACACCGTATAATCTGCAACGTAACGCTTCAACTTCCCTTCACTAGTTCTTGTTAAAACTCCAACACATTTATCATTTTCTATAATAAAATCGAGCACCATTTCCTGTTCCACTACCGTAACGTGCGGAGCTACTTCTTGAATGAAATGCTCTAATAAATTCTTTCCTGTTGCATCGCCACCTGCATGTAAAATACGACGCTTTCGATGTGCGCCTTCTTTTCCAAGATGAGGACCCATTTCATCTCCATCAAATTTCATTCCATTTTCAATGAGATTATTCATTTCTTTCGGTCCTTCCTCGACTAAATAACGGACCACATCTTCATTGTTATAATGACATCCTGCTACTAACGTATCTTCAAAATGATCATTTGGATTGTCATATGTTGCAACTGCTGCGGCAATTCCACCTTGCGCTAAATATGTATTATTATTACGATTTGTTCCCTTTGTGATAATAATCACATTCTTTTCGTGACAAATCTCTTTCGCAACACGAAGTGCCGCAACGCCACTTCCAATAATTAAGACATCTGCACTTGGCATAATTGTTGCCTCCTACTTTACACTTTTCAACTGTCTTGACACCTATATTTACATAGTTTTAAAATAATGACAAGAGTTTTTTATAATTCTTATTTTCACTACCATTTAAAAAATACAAGAAATGTAACTCTTACTAGGGAGAGGAACTTACATGATGATATATCTTGACTATGCAGCTACTACACCTATGAGTGAAGAAGCATTACACACATATATAAAAGCAGCATCGCAATACTTCGGAAATGAACAAAGTTTACATGATATTGGAGGAACAGCCTCTTCTTTATTACAAGTTTGCCGAAAAACATTTGCTGAAATGATTGGCGGAAAGGAACAAGGGGTATTCTTCACAAGCGGCGGCTCGGAATCCAACTACCTTGCGATTCAATCCCTTCTCAATGCTCGAAATAAGAAGCACATTATTACGACACCTATGGAACATGCATCCATTCGAAGTTATTTTCAATCCTTACAATCAGAAGGGTATACCATTACTGAAATTCCTGTTGATGAAGGTGGGCTAATTCATTTAGATGATTTAGAAACAGCCATTACAGAAAATACTGTTCTAGCAAGCATACAGCATGGAAACTCTGAAATCGGAACCGTTCAAAACATCACAGAGATCGGGGCACTTTTAAAAAAACATAACGTTTTATTTCATTCAGATTGTGTACAAACATTTGGTAAACTTCCTATCAATGTTTTTGAGATGGGAATTGATAGTCTCTCTGTTTCAGCACATAAAATATACGGACCAAAGGGTGTTGGCGCTTGCTATATAAATCCCCAAGTTCGCTGGGCACAAATATTTCCGGGAACTTCTCACGAAAAAGGATTTCGCCCAGGTACAGTAAACGTTCCTGGCATCGCATCTTTTTTAACAGCTGCTGAGAATATATTAAAAAATCAACAAGAAGAGAGCTTACGTTTTAAAGAGTTACGATCCTACTTTTTAAGACATTTACAAGCGCTTCCTCTAGAAATTCAAGTAGAAGGTCATTCTACTTCTTGTTTACCACATATTGTTGGGGTTACAATAAAAGGAATAGAAGGTCAATATACAATGCTAGAATGTAATCGCCATGGTATTGCCATTTCCACTGGAAGTGCTTGCCAAGTCGGTAAACAAGAACCTTCGAAAACAATGCTTGCAATTGGAAAAACGTATGAAGAGGCAAAACAATATGTTCGCTTCTCTTTCGGACAACAAACAACGAAAGATCAAATTGATACTACTATTCATGCACTACACACAATTGGAAATCAATTTTATAGAGGTGTTAAATCATAATGAAACAAAATGAACAAAAAAAGATTTTAGGTGAAGAAAGACGACAACTTATCCTTCAGTGGCTTCTCGCTGCAAATGAACCGTTATCTGGGAATGAACTATCGAAAAAGACAAATGTAAGTAGACAAGTTATCGTGCAAGATATTTCCTTGCTTAAAGCACGAAACGAACCAATTATTGCGACTGCTCAAGGGTATTTATATTTAAAACCACAAGAGAAACAACAAGCTTTCGAACGCGTAATTGTATGCCAACATAAACCAGCGGAAGTACGTCAAGAACTTACAATGCTTGTTGACCACGGCGTTACGATTAAAGATGTAAAAGTTGAGCATCCTGTATACGGTGACTTAACAGCGTCCATCATGGTAAGTAATCGCTTTGATGTAGAGCAATATTTACAAAAAATTGAAAACACGAATGCTTCCTATCTTTCGCAACTAACAGATGGTATTCACTTACATACAATTGAGGCAGATTCAAAAGAGAAATTAGACGCTGCTTGCGAGGCACTAGATAAAGCAGGATTTCTCGTTTATTAATTCATGTAAAGCACAGAGTTTTTATCATTCTCTGTGCTTTTTTAGTGATATAATATTGTAATCAATTGTAAAGGGGATCAAACATGGGAATTGAACTCGTTCACTTTAGCATTGGCAAACCAAAACAAATGAAATATAGCGAAGATAAAGAAATGATTACTGGTATATGTAAAGAACTTGCAGAAGAAGCTTTTCTCTCAAAAGATGGATTTCGTGGTGATGATGTGGCGGATTTAAAACACCACGGAGGACCTGACCGCGCAGTTTGTGTGTACCCACACGAACATTACGCACTATGGGAAGAAGAATTTCAAACTACGCTTCCAGCTTCCACATTTGGCGAAAACATTACCGTAACAAATATGTTAGAACGTGATGTTTGCATCGGAGATACATATCAACTAGGTGAAGCAATCATTCAAGTGACACAAGCGAGAGTACCTTGTAGCACAATTTCAAAACGCCTTGGTATTCCTGGCATACTGCCGCGCATTGTAGCAACTGGATTTACTGGTTATCTATGTCGCGTTCTTCAAGAAGGTACTGTACGTAAAGATTCTAAAATTACATTACTAGAACGTCAACCGCGCAATGTTTCTGTATTGTTCTCTAACGAAATTTATTTTCATAATAGAAAAGATAAAGATGGCATCGAAAAGATTCTTGCTGTTCCAGAACTAGCCGATATTTGGCGTGGGCAGTTAGAGGATCGTCTTGCGAAGTTAAAATAAATAGAATCCCACCATTTATAGGTGGGATTCTATTTATCTATCACAAAATGTATTATCCGATGAAATTATACCAGCAATTAGAAGGGAAATGTCGACAGTTCATCCACCTCTCTTACAACCAATAAGAAGAATAACTCCCAAGCACAGTCACAGAAAAGCCGAGTGCTTCAAGTTCCATCGTTACGCCTGGTAATAATACATCATCGTATGCTTTATCTACATCGATTAAGAAAAAGTAATTTCCAAGACCTGTTTTCATCGGACGCGATTCGATTTTTGATAAGTTTAATTTTCTCCATGCGAAAGCTGATAACACTTGATATAGCGCCCCTGCATAATCAGCAGGTAACGTTATCATAAGCGTCGTTTTCTCTCCTCGGTTTTCTCCGTTATCCGGGAGTATTGCTCTCTTTTTCTTATGGAGAACGAGGAAGCGTGTATGATTATTTTTATGCGTATGAATGCTACTTCTTACGATCGTTAATCCGTATTTTTCTGCGGCTGCTTCATTTGCAATGGCAGCGATTTTTTCTTCAGGGTGTTCTTTCACATATTGCGCAGCGGCACTTGTTGATGTCATATCTCGGACGGTTACCCCTTTTAATTCTTCATTTAAAAACTTATGACATTGTGCAATAGCGTGCGGATGAGAATGCACTGCATATACTTCTTCCCACACTTCTGCATACTGCGGATGTACAAGTAAATGTTGCTGAATCGGTACTGTAATTTCTCCTACAATGGAGAGCGGCTGCTCATGTACAAGATAATCAACCGTTATATTCACTGAACCTTCTATCGCATTTTCTAACGGTACAACTGCGAAGTCTACATTTCCATTTGCAGCTGCATCAATACAGTCTGGAATCGTGCGATACGGTACATGCTCTGCTTCCGGAAAAAAACGACTCACCGCCATATTTGTAAATGTTGCTTCCGGTCCTAAATATCCTACTCGAATCATCGTCTTTTCCCCTCTTTTTCGTTTTCTTACTGTTATACCATACTTTTTTATATTCTTCTATGTAAATTTCGAATATTTAAAAAAGACTAGCATTCGCTAGTCTAAATGTTTCCTATATTCTCTTTGAGCGAAAAAGAAATAAACGATGCATGCAGCGATATAACACAGAATAAACAAGCCTACTTTTCTTAATGAACCATCCATAAAGATCGTATTATGAAACGCATATAGCGCAACTGCACTATGCATACTTCCTACTATAATTGGCGTAAAAAATAGCATACACAATTGCCAACGGGAAATTTTCCACACTTCTTCTTTCGTCATTCCAAGCTTAGAGAGCGCCCCGTACCCTTTACGATCCGATGAAATGTTATGAAACCATTTAAAATATACGATGCTACATGAAGTAAGAAAGAATAATATACTAATAAATGAGCCTAAAAATAGAGTAATATCGCCGCCTTCTTTCATATTTACATATAACTCCATATTGCTTCGAAATGCATTATTATCTTGTTTCATATGTTTCCGTAAATCTTCATTTAATTTCTTCGTATTTTCGATATTTGGTAATGTATAGCCTCTATATATCATTTTTTCAGAATCAGGAACCTGATTTGCTATACTGTCAAAGTCTTCATCATGCATGACGAAGAACAGACCATTAATGTGCGAAGGATGATGGTTAAATTGAACCCCTTCCTTCTGACCGTTAAATACGAATGAATATGTTTGATTTATTACTTGTAGTTGGATTTCTTTTTGATCATACATATACGGATAATTGTATTTACTATAATAAACGAGTGTAACTGTTCCTTTTTTAGGATGATACGTTTTTTGTTTTTGTTTTCTTGCCTCTTGATTGTATTCACTTTCTTTAATGAGCGGCGCTACTTCTGTTTCTCCCTTATTGGACTGAAAAGATGCATACACTCCAACAAAACTCATAGTTTGAAAATCATTATACCCATATTGATGCAATAATTGTTCAACCGCACCTTCCGCAAAGACTTCATGAGAAGAAGTACCTTTTTCTATGTAAGAAAATGAGTGTACTCCCCCGCCCCGCCACATATCTTGCATACCAGAAAAATATAAAAATACCGTACCTGTTGCCGTAACTACAAACGTCGTTGCCATTGACATTAGAAAGAAAAAACGACCATTTTCCTTCATTCGATGTGACAATTGATTCACTATAAATAAATACGGGTATGTATACATAATCTTTTTATTTCGTTTTATCATTTCTAATATTTGAGCAGTGCCGTGTGTAAAAGAAAAATACGTTCCGAAAAAGACAAGTATAGACACAGGGAAAAAATAGAATGCTATCGTTGTCACCGTCGCTTGTAACGCTAACGCATATCCTATCCCTAAACAAATAAAGCCGAATATACAAAGCCACATTGATGTTTTCTTCTCTTTTTTATCTGCTCGAAATTCTTTCAATAACCGAATGATTTTTATATTCCATATTCGTAAAGCACTTATAAAAGATAAGACAACAAATACGAACATATACGTAATAAACGTTCCCCCAATTGCTCTCACATCAAATATGACAGGGAGTTCTTTCGGAAGCCCCAATAACATACTAAACACCATGAAAAAGAGCTTTAAAAAGATCATACCAAGCCCAATACCGAAAATATTAGCAAATACCCCGATCAATATTTGCTCGGTCATAATCACTCCTATTACGTTAGATTTCGTTGCTCCCATTAACATATATAATCCTAATTCTTTCTTACGTGCCTCTATGAAAATAGAAGTAGCGTACAAAATAAATATGACGAAAAAAGAAATAATTATAACATTACATATGATAAGTCCCCAGCGTACGTTTTGATACCACATCGTCTCTTGCATATACGGATGTACAATGACAGACATGTATGCAAAAGACGCAAATATCGCAAAACAACTACTTAAGAAAAACACTTTATAATTACGCCAATTTCCTTTTATATTTTGCAGCGCTAGTTGCCGAATGTTCATCTATCGTCCCCCTATAACTTACTACATAGGCAAAAAGCTAGAGGTTTCTCTAGCTTTGCACGTGTTTCAAATATCCCCTTTGCGCGATCATAAAGTAAATCGCAGAAGCTACAATGTATGCTCCAATTACAATCGCACCTGATTTCCATAAATCAATATAAAGCATTTTCCCTAACGTATGAAGAGCAAATCCACTATGAATTGCACCGATCAAAATTGGGATAAAGAAGATAACGCCCATTTGTCGAATCGCAATTTTACGAATTTCTTTATCTGTCATACCGATTCTCTTTAACGATTTAAATTGAATACGATCTTGTTCTTTATCGTTAAACCATTTAAAGTATGTCATACTACAAGCGAAAAAGAAGAACAGTACAGCTACGAAGAAACCGATAAACATCGTAATTGCTCCTGATTCCCTTATATTTTTATAAGCAAACACCGAGTTATTTAATTCCCCTTGCTTATCTGGTGCAATTTCCTTTTTCAAATCTAACACAAGTTCTTCCGTACTTTTCCAGTCTTCTATATAATAACCGTAATATTTCGTCTTTTCTTCATCTGGTACGAGCTTTGCGTATTTCTCAAAATCTTGATCATTCACAATGAGATATTCACTATCATTAAAAACAGAAAATGAAGTTGGATCATTTAATTGAACAGACTGCGTTTGTCCGTTAATTTTAATTTCATACGGTTTCGTACGATCTATCTTCATCATATCGTTCGCCATATCCATTACGACCATCGTTGCACTACCTGGTGCATTATGAACTTCTCTAACTTGCTCTCTCTTTTGTTTACGTACTTCAGCATTATATTCTTTTTCTGAAACAATCGCCATCGGTACTTCATGTTCACTCTTAAACATCGTGATTTTTTGAGTTCCAGGAAGTTTTACGTACATTACTTCTCGCGCTTCTTCAAATCCGTGTTTTTTTATTAATTCTTTTGCCTTTCCTTCTTTTATGACATTATGCGTATTTATTCCCTTTTCCTCATACGAAATAGCATGCGGGGTACTAGTTACTGCCTTATAACTCATATCCTCAAAAAATACGTACAGTGTACCAACTGCTGAAGATACAACGGCCGTAATGATAGAAATTACAAATAGAAAACGAGCATTATCTTTCATTTTATAAATAAGATTGCTAAGTACGAACATATTTGGATATGTATAAAAAGATCTTTTTCTTTTTTGCAATGCTTTTAATACGACTGTACTACCTTGTGTAAACAGTAAATAAGTTCCGCCTATCGTCAGCCCTACAATCGGTAAAAACAGAATGATAAAATTCATAAATGTCACTTGGAAGCTCAGTACATATGCAACAATAATACATCCTATACCAACTACACATAACGATGTAAATGCAAAAGGTTCTACTTTTTGTTTTCTTGCTTCTCTTAATAAATCAATAATTTGCAAGCGCCCTACTGTCCAAACACTAAACAATGATAGGATTAAAAATAGAATAAAGTATACACCTACTGTAATCAAAACTGCTTTACTATTCCATACGAGTGGAAGTGTTTTATCTATTTTCAATATTACGCTTAATGCTTGGAAAAATAACTTTGAACAAAGCATGCCAAGCCCAATACCTACTACAATTGCAATGCTACCTAACATAAGCTGTTCTAATATAATCATTCGGCCAAGTTGAGATTTTGTTCCACCTATTAATGTTAATAGACCAAACTCTTTTTTTCTTGCTCGTAAAAATGTTGAATTTGCATATAAAATAAAGAGCGCTGAGAAGATGACTACAATATAATTCATCGATTCTAGCCCTTTTGAAATCATCTCTCTCATACTAATATTACCACTTACGACATCTGGATGATAAATAAAGGAAGCATACATGAAAAATACGACAATCGATAAACAGCTACTAATAAGGAAAGCTTTATAATTACGCCAATTTCCTTTTACGTTATTAAGCGCGAGCTGGCGAAAGTTCATGATATTCTCCTCCTAGCATCGCAAGTACGTCCAGAATTTCTTGGAAAAAGGCTTGTTTCGTTCTTCCTTTATGTATTTCCGAGAAAATTTCTCCGTCGCGAATGAAAAGAATACGTTCGCAATAACTCGCCGCTACTGGATCATGCGTTACCATTGCAATTGTCACTTTCTTTTGTTCATGTAAATCTTGCAACGCACTCATTAATGATTTTGCTGACTTCGAATCTAAGTTTCCAGTTGGCTCATCCGCTAAAATTAGCGTAGGTTCATGAATGATCGCTCTCGCTGCTGCTGCACGTTGTTGTTGTCCGCCTGACACTTCATATACTTTTTTATTTAAAATTTCTTCGATGTTTAAAAACTTTGCAATCTCAAGCACTTTCGCATCGATTTCATTTACAGATTTCTTCGCCATTACAAGTGGTAAAATGATATTTTCTTTAATCGATAACGTATCAAGTAAGTTAAAATCCTGGAAGATGAATCCTAAATGTGTACGACGAAACTCCGCTAATTTTGCAGCACGCATTTGATTAATTTCTTCACCATTTACAAGCACATGACCTGAAGTTTGCTTATCAATTGTTGCTAATAAGTTTAAAAGCGTTGTTTTCCCGCTCCCTGAAGGCCCCATAATTCCTACAAATTCGCCTTCTTCTATTTTAAAATTTATATCGTTTAAAGCAGTCGTCGCTACTGAACCTTTTGATTGGTACACTTTTGTTAATCCTTTTACTTCAAGAACACTCATTTCTAGTCCCCCTATGTGTTTTCTTCTTACACTTACTATAAGAAAAATAAGAAAAAGAAACGAGTGATTTCCCTTACAAAACGTTTTGTTATCTTACAGTTTTGTCATTTTTCTCATTAAGGTATGATATTCTTCATCTTTTGCAAATTGGAACGTGAATGTTGTACCTTCCCCTTCAGCCGATTGCACATACATTCCATGATGTAAATTATCGCAAATTTCCTTCGTAATATATAAACCCATTCCAGTCGCTTCTCTCGTTTTACGGCCATTTATCCCCGTAAAAAATGGATCAAATATACGCTTTACATCTTGCTCTGGAATACCGATTCCATTGTCCATAATATGTAGTAACACTTTTTGATCTTTCTCTTCAATTTGAAATTGGATTTCCTTTTTCTCTGCTTCTGAAATTTTCGTATACTTAATTGCATTTACAACAATTTGACCTATAGCAATACTGAGCCATTTTCTATCAGATGCAACCATACAAGTATCTTCCTCAAACATCACTTTCGGAAATACAGACGATTGAATGAAAGATTTTCTATTTTCATTAATAATACCCCTAATGATATCTATCACATTTACTACTTCTACTTTATAATCTTTCGCAAACTGCTCTAACCTTGCCATATGTAACGCTAAATCTAAACCATTTAGTATGCGGTTATTTTCTTCACGAATACTTTCAACTGTTGCTCTTGCTTCACGATGCTCTTTACCAAACTTTTGTAATAGCAATTCTATAACCGATACTGGTGTTTTCATTTGATGAATCCATTGGTTCATAAATATCATTTGCTGTTGTTCTTTCGCATGTTGTTTATGAACTTCATTCATATATTGCTGTCTTAATAGCGTAAACGATTCAACAACCATCTCTTGCTCTGACGTATAAGAAGTATCAATAAGTAAAGAGTCGTGTAATGTATTTCCGCTAGCAACATATTTTTCGATTCTTTTTAAAAATACACTTCTTTTTCGATAATCGTAAATGAGGTATACAGTAAATACAACTGTCCCTAATAAAAGCCCATATAACCACGTACTCCAATCAATGGATTTTTTTTCTAAAAAACTTTGCAACTGCAAAACGAGCCCAAATAAACAAAGGCTAATAATATAAGAAAGAAGTAAAGAAAAACGGTCCATGAGGTAATTTTTAACCTTCATGCCCTTCGCCCCACTCTGTAAGAAGCGCATAACCATATCCGCGTTTCGTTACAATTGCATTTTGAATGCCTAGCTCCTCTAGTTTCTTCCTTACGCGTTTTACATTTACGGTTAATGTATTATCATCAACAAAAGCTACCTCGTCCCACAGGGCTTCTAACAGTTCTTCACGCGTTACATATTGATTTGCTTGTTTCATTAAACATTCTAATAAGTAAAATTCATTTTTTGTCAGCTCCGTTTGTTGCCCCTGCCACTCAACAATGTGCTGGGACGGAAATAACAACAGTCCATTTACACCTAAACAATCACTCTCAGCAACAGAGGCATACTCACCATAGCCACGGCGAAGTGCACTTTTCACCTTAGCCATTACAATATCTAAATGGAATGGCTTCGTAATGTAATCATCTCCGCCATTCTCGATCGCCATTACTTGATCCATTTCCCCTGTTCTTGCAGAAACAAAAATAATCGGCGCATTCGATACAGTACGAATTTGACGACACCAATAAAAACCATCAAAATATGGTAAATTAATATCCAGTAATACGAGATGAGGATTTATTTTCACGAACTCATCTTTTATATGACGTAAATCACTTGCTCTAAATGATTGATAGCCATACCTTTCTAAATGCTCCTCTAATATTCCCGCTATTTTTTCATCGTCTTCTACAATTAATATTTTATACATGTTCGTTTTCTCCCCATAAAAAATTCTTCCAAAGCTACTCCTTGTTCTATTATAAATTGAAAATTTAATTAGTGGGTATTTTTCCCTATATGAATCAGACATTTACAATAAAAAAAAACTGCCATATTTCGGCAGTCTTAATCGATAAATTCAAATTGATATTCAAGAATTTTTACAATATCTCCGTCTACTGCACCACGTGCACGAAGGGCTTCATCAATACCCATTCCACGCATTTGACGAGCAAATCGGCGTACAGATTCATCACGTGAGAAGTCTGTCATTTTGAATGTTTTCTCAATATCATAACCAGAAATAACAAATGTGCCATCACTTTCGCGTGTAATTTCAAAATTAGATTCAGATTCAAATTTGTACATTACACTTGCTTCAGATTCTTCTACATCATCGTACATTGGGAATTCTGGTGTTGTTTCTAATAAGTTCGCTACTTCAAATAGTAAGTCACGAACACCTTGTTTCGTTACAGCTGAGATTGGGAAAATTTTCACTTCGTCTCCCAATTTTGCTTTAAATGCTTGTAAGTTTTCTTCTGCACCTGGCATATCCATTTTGTTTGCAACAACAACTTGTGGACGCTCAGTTAAACGCATATTGTATTCTTTTAGTTCACTATTGATTGTTACATAATCTTCATATGGCTCACGGCCTTCTAAACCAGACATATCGATAACATGCACGATTACACGCGTACGCTCAATATGACGTAAGAATTGGTGTCCAAGTCCGACGCCGGCATGTGCACCTTCAATTAGTCCAGGAAGGTCAGCCATAACGAAGCTGCGGTTATCACCAGTTTCAACAACACCAAGATTCGGAACGATTGTTGTAAAGTGATACTCTGCAATTTTCGGACGCGCTGATGATACAACAGATAATAATGTAGATTTACCTACACTTGGGAATCCAACAAGTCCAACATCTGCTAGCACTTTAAGTTCTAGCGTGACATCACGTTCTTGACCTGGTTCACCGTTCTCAGCGATTTCTGGCGCTGGGTTCGTCGGTGTTGCGAAACGTGAGTTACCACGACCACCGCGGCCACCCTTTGCGATTACAGCTGTTTGTCCATGCGTTACTAAATCGGCAAGAATTTCACCTGTTTTTTCATCTTTTACTATTGTTCCCGGTGGAACCTTTACGATTAAATCTTCAGATTTACGACCATGCTGACCTTTACTCATTCCATGCTGACCACGATCAGCTTTGAAATGACGTTGGTAGCGGAAGTCCATTAATGTACGTAAGCCTTCCTCAACAACAAAAACAACATCTGCACCTTTACCACCGTCGCCACCTGCTGGGCCACCTTTAGGTACATACTTCTCACGACGATACGCAACCATTCCGTTACCACCGTCGCCGCCTTTTACATATATCTTGACCTGATCTACAAACATTATTTCACCACACTTTTTTCGATTGGTTGTAATATAACTGAGACTTCTTCGTCTCGTACTGTATAAGAAATGGAATACCATTTATTGTTTTGGTTCGCAAGCCAATTCTGTAGTTCTTCTACACTCGTTAGCTTACCACGAAAATCAAAAAAGAAACGAGCATTCTCCGCGTCACATTCAATTGTGATACAAACATAATTTTCAACATATACGTCTAAACTATGCTGAAGTATTGAGAAAAATTGATTCGTCCATATACATACAGTCTCATCTAAGTGAGATAAGTTATGTAATTTCCCTAATACTTCGTACTCCAATAAGCACGGCTGCTGTTTCCAATTATATGTTAAAATCCACTCTGAAAATAAAGGCATTGATAGCCCTATCAGATTGGATTCTTGTCTCGCTTCTTGGACAAAACGATCGATGAGACTATGAATCTCTTCCACTTTTCCAAGGGAAAGGTTTCCTTTCACCATCTGCATACGATTGAGCCAATCATGTCTTGAATGACGCAATGCATCTATAATTGTCCATTTTTCATTCATTTAGATACCCCTTAATATAGAAAAACTCTAACCTGCACTCAGGTTAGAGTTTTCCGTGAGTTCTTATGCTTCTTGAGCAACAGGATATACGCTCACTTGTTTGCGGTCACGGCCAAGACGCTCAAAGCGTACTACGCCGTCAACTTTCGCGTATAAAGTGTCATCGCCACCACGACCAACGTTAACACCTGGATAAATTTTTGTACCGCGTTGACGGTAAAGAATTGAACCACCTGAAACCGTTTGACCATCTGCGCGTTTAGCACCAAGACGTTTTGACTGAGAGTCACGACCGTTCTTTGTACTACCTACACCTTTCTTAGATGCGAAAAACTGAAGATCTAATCTTAACATACGTTACACCTCCTGCACTTTTTCTATTAAACGGATATACTTTCCGTAATCAAGTTCGATCGTCTTAAGCGAAACAACCAATCCTTCTAAAAGCGTTTGTGCTTTTTCTGCTGCATGAACGTCTAAATCATTAGGCAATTCATACGTTAAGAATCCGCCATCACTTCCGAGTTCAATAGTTGCCTGCACATTACAAAGTTCTTCCACTGCATTTATAGAACCAAACACAACCGCTGTAGTTCCAGCACAGACAAGATCTTGTCCATGTGGCGCATAATCGGCATGTCCAGTCATTTTAAATGATTGGATACTTCCTAATTTCGTGCGACTTATCGTAATTTTAATCATGTTAACCTGGATTAAGCGTTGATAGCTTCAACAACTAGCTTAGTGTAAGGTTGACGATGACCTTGTTTCTTACGATTGTTCTTTTTCGCTTTGTATTTGAAAACGATAATTTTCTTAGCGCGACCTTGTTTTTCAACTTTCGCAGTAACTGTTGCACCTTCTACAACTGGGCTACCAACTTTAACGTTTTCGCCACCAACGAAAAGAACTTTGTCAAAAGTAACAGTTTCACCAGCTTCAACATCTAATTTTTCAATGTAGATTGCTTGACCAGCTTCAACTTTAATTTGTTTTCCACCTGTTTCGATAATTGCGTACATACTTGCACCTCCTCTTAATTACTAAGACTCGCCAAAAACGAGGTAGACATAAATGTCTTTAGGGAACCTGTCTTGTGCGGTTGTAGCATATAGCCGTTTAGGTGCTATAAACTATAACATAAAGATGTTATCATGAATCATAGACGGTTGTCAATAAATGTTCTGCTAACTATTTTTTCCGTTCTACAATTTCTGTTTTACTTCCAAAACGAATAATTGCGTACTTTTCGATCATATCATCTTTGAAATAAATTTCAAATGGAATATTTTTTTGTAATTCTTTTTGCAAAAATTGTTTTTGCAAATTTTTAGGCGCAGCGATTAATACTGCCTCATCCTCTATATTTCCATATGTGATTAGCTCTCTCTCTAACTCATACGCAATTGTTTCATATGACATTACATACCCCGTCGCTTTGCAAGGTACACACTCTTCTAGTAATACGTCGCGTAAAGAATGTTTCTTACGTTTACGTGTCATCTCCAAAATCCCTAACTCTGTAAAACCGAGCACTCTTGTATATGTGCGATCATTTTGCATAGCAGCCATCAGACATTCTCTTACCTTTTCTTTATCTTCTCTTCTTTTCATATTAATGAAATCAATTAATATCATACCACCGATATCACGCAGTCTTAATTGACGTGCAATCTCTTCAGCTGCCACTTCATTTGTACGAAGGACTGTATCTTGTAAATTCTGTTTTCCAGTAAACTTGCCCGTATTCACATCAATTACAGTCATCGTCTCCATTTGTTCCACAATTAAATAAGCACCATTCGGGAGCCACACAATTTTTTGAAGTGCTTTCTCGATCTCACGTTCTATTCCAAAATGGTTAAACATTGAAGATCTTTCATTATAAAAAGATACTTTTTCTTTTCCGACCTTTTCTTCTAATTCTTTTACTATACTTCTTGTATCTACAACTACTTTTTCAATCGTTTCAATCGGATTCTCTTGGAATACACGATCTAAAAAGGTCGCCGGTCGATGAAGTAGTAACGGTGCCTTTCCTTGGCCCTCTTTTCTTTTTAGCTCTTCATATAACTGCTGTAAACTTTGCATTTCAGCTTGTATTTCTTCAATTTCTCCTTTTTCAGAAGCAGAGCGGAAAATATAACCTCCTGTCCCTTCTACCTCAATTTGGAGTAGCTGTTGCCTTCTTTTATTGTTTTTTATTTTCCGAGAAACCGCACGCATTTCATCATATGGCATATAAACGACATATTTCCCGGTAAATTCTACGTTCGCCGTCAATTTCGGCCCTTTCGTATCAATTGCCTCTTTCACAACTTGCACGAGTACTGCTTGCCCTTCATGTATACGATAAGAAGATGGTACATCATCGTATGAAAGGTACGCATGTTTTTCTAAACCGATGTTTACAAAAGCTGCGTTCATTCCAGCAATCGTTCTTACGATACGTCCAACATAAATATGCCCAACAATCTCTTGTTCTTCATTTCGTTTCCATAAAAACTCAACAATTTTTTTCTTCTCTTCAATTGCAACGCGTTTTTCCGATCCTGCATAGTTCATATATAACGTTTTCAAAATTCTTTCCTCACTTTATAATCTTCTTTGCTTTTACAATAATAAAAGGTTAGTGCTATCGTCAACACTAACCGATTAATTCTTCAACAGATGAAGTTGTTCGTTTTTCAGTAAAATACGCATAGAGTAATTCATTTTCATCCAATGTGTAATGTTCTTTATATTTTCCATGGACGATAATAGAGTGCTTATACCCTCTACGAAATTTTGTGAATATCTTATATAAATGATCTTCTGATTGCACTTCAATAGGTGCAATCTTTTCAATTCCTCTTTTGTTCCCATAATAACGTTCTAATAAAAAACGCATAAAGGCATACTGTCTTTGTTTCCACTCTTGATATAACGACACCGCTAAAAATATGAGTAGTACCCACATCATAATATTGTTACTATTCCAAAGTAACTGCCACACTAGTATTACACTAAAAAAAACACATGATAATTTCATCATCTTTTCATGTGCTTGTAAATAAGGAAAACGATATGATAATACGTTAAACAATACTTTTCCACCATCAAGCGGCCAAATAGGTAGTAAATTAAATGCTAAAATAATTATATTATTCCATATAAAGAAATAATATAAATCCGCACCCAGCCAACCAGCTTCAAAGACTATATAACCTACCACCATCATCCAAATATGTTGTATAGGCCCTGCAATTACAACAACAAGCTCCTCTATCAATGACTTATTCCCATGCTCCTCAAGCTCAGCCACACCACCAAACGGTAAAAGTTGAATCTTTTTAATACGCCAATTGTAGTGTGCCGCCGCAAAGGCATGCCCAAGTTCATGGATAAGAACGATACAAAATAACAGTAGTAACTCTTTAAAACGTGCCGTAAAAATACCAATGACAATAATAACCCAAAACAACGGATGCACTGAAATCTTCGTTAAAACTTCTCTATATTTAATCAAATGAAATCACCTGAATCGGGTCAATAAATTTTTCATTCTTTTTTATCGCGAAATAAAACTTACCATTTTTATTATTCGCATCATTATTCACCGTTCCAATTTTTTGTTTCTTTGAAACGTAATCATATAATTTCACTGTCATGTCATTTAAATTCGCATACCACGATTCTGTTCCATCTGCATGCTGAATTTGAACCGTATTACCAAGTTCCTCTTTCTTGCCTGCAAAAACAACTAGCCCTTCATTCACTGACTCAACAGTTGCATTTATAGCTGTTTGAACAAATACACCTTGGCCATTTTTTTGAAACCCTTGCATCACCTTTCCAGAAGCAGGGATGGCATAATCTTTTTGCTGAATAGTTCCTTCTTTTTTCTCAGTAGGTGAATAAAATACGAGCGGTTTTCCAAACTGCTTTTCGTACCATTTCGCTACAGTAGCAAACTGAAATTCTTCTTTCATCACTTTTTCTGTAACAGCTTTAGCACCGTCGAAAGAAGAGGGTGCATTCTTATATAAAATAGCGACAGAAAGAACTAATATTGCTGATAACAAAAATTTGAAGAAAAATACTTCTTTTCTAAATAAAGGATGAATTTCCTTTTCTCCTTCTTCAATAAATACTGTTTCACTATCAAAATTCCCTCCAGCAAAATACTGCTCTTCCTCCATCCTTTCCTGCTCTGCCTTCCTTTTCGCAATCCGTTTTTTAATTTCTTCTACACGACTATTCTTCATACTGTCTCCTTTCTTTCGTTAAGCTAATTTAAATAGAAACAGTTGTATACAGTTTGTACATATGTATGAGCTAAGAAAGGAAGATATTCGTGTGAAGAAAAAAGAAAGCACTTCGCATATGTGCGAAGTGCTTTTAACGGATTCCAAAGAAGTTTTTCATCTTTGTAAATACCGATACCTTTTCTTGTCCAAATGCTTGCAATGGTACATTCTCACCCAACAAGCGTCTTGCAATATTACGATAAGCTAACGCTGCTTTTCCGCTCGGTTGCAACGCTACAGGTTCACCTGTATTTGTAGCACGAATAACTTCATCATCATCCTCGACAACACCAAGAAGCTCGATTGACAATGTACGTACGATTTCATCAACATCTAACATATCCTGCTCATGAAGCATATGACTACGCACACGATTAATAACAAGTTTTGGTGGTTCAATATCCTCTTTTTCTAAAAGCCCGATAATACGATCCGCATCGCGCATTGAGGATACTTCTGGCGTCGTAACAACGATTGCTTTATCCGCACCAGCTACCGCATTTTTAAATCCCTGCTCAATCCCCGCAGGACAATCAATTAATATGTAATCATAATCTTGACGTAATACTTGTATTAATTCATCCATTTGTTCAGGTGTTACCGCTGATTTATCACTCGTTTGTGCTGCAGGTAATAAATAAAGATCATCAAAACGCTTATCTTTAATAAGCGCCTGAGGTAAACGGCAACGCCCTTCAACGACATCAACAAGATCAAATACAATACGATTTTCCAGCCCCATTACTACGTCTAAGTTTCGAAGACCGATATCTGTGTCAATTAAGCACACTTTCTTTCCAGATAACGCCAGGGCTGTACCAATGTTCGCAGACGTTGTAGTTTTACCTACTCCGCCTTTTCCAGATGTAATTACTATTGCCTCTCCCACAGCTATACAATTCCCCTTTCTAACTTTGTTAAATTAGGTCTAAGATGAGTGAGAAGTTGCAGTCGATCGACAACAATGTGATTGTTCTCATTAATATACGCACATTCTGCCGCCTCCGCTCCGTCTTCTTTCTCTTCCGGAGCCCGCATTGCCACATCACTAATTCGAAGTTGCATCGGGTTCATATCAGATGCAGCGATTACGGCATCCGAATCCCCATAATACCCAGCATGCGCAATTCCTCTTAATGATCCTACGACAAAAATATTCCCCCCAGCGATAACCGTTCCGCCTGGATTAACATCTCCAATTAACAATAAATTTCCTTTTACATGTAAAACTTGTCCAGAGCGAACAATTTTGGAAATAGGGACAATTTCTGTTTCTTCTTTCCAAGCTATTGCTTCTGCTTTCGTTATAACATCACTTTCAATTGAATCCACAACAAGATTCTTTTTATTACGAATTAACGTACGAATCTCTTCTTGTTGGACTTCTGTTAAATAACGATTTCCCACTTTCACATGCACTTCAATTAAAGAGCGCCCATCACCATCATAGTAATGTGTAGAAAGCTTTTCATCCAGTTCCTCCAGTAATTCAGAGAATGAACAACAATCATCTAAATGAAGCGTTATTCCGTCTTTTGTCCCTTTTATTGTTACATTTTGTTGCTTTTTTTCTTCCACTAAAGTTCACCCCACCGATTCAATTCGACATAAAATTAGAAAATCCTTTTTTCTTTTTCTTCCATCGCTTTTGAAAGACGCACTAAATATCGTCTCAGTGGGAAACAAACTATCAATAAGAAAATTGCATTTAGCAATAAAGTAGACAGGAGACGATCTGTGAAAAAGACATACGCTGACATATGAGTACGTCCTAACAAAGTTAAAAATCCATACACATAATACTCTAGTGCTACAATGCTAGCTAGTACAATAGAAGCAACAATAAATAAATTCAATTGTAGTATCTTCATCACACTATAAACTAAATAAGCTAAAATCGGATACGCAAATATATATATACCGACAAGTTCTGTGTATACGGTATCAAATAAGAAACCAAATAAGAGTCCGTAATAAATCCCTTGAACCGGACTATAGTACACAGTAATAAAACATAATACAATTATAAAGAAATGAGGTGCTGCTATACCGTCTTTCCAAAAAACCTCTGTCGGAACAATAGTAGCAAACATATTTTCAAATAGAAAAACAAAAAGGAGCAAAAGAGGAAGAGCTGCTCTTTTTAAAATCTTCATCATCTCTTCTCCCCCTCCTATTCTAATGGCGCTGAAGGTATTGCACGTTTCGCAACCATAACATGCTCTACGTCATTCAAATCAGCGGCAGGTTTTACATAAGCTGTTTTTGTTAAACCGTATGGATCCGGCTGAACATCAACGATTGTTCCAATTACAAGACCTTTCGGGAAAATATCACCCAGTCCAGATGTTACAACTAATTGATCTTTCGCTACCTGAGCATCAGAGCCGATCTTTGTAAAAAGAAGTAAGTGCTTTTCTTTGTCGTAACCTTCAATCAATCCGAAGATTTTCTCATCACCTTGTACGATAGCAGAAACACGATTTGTTCGGCTCATAGAGCTTAGCAATTCTACTGATGATGTAAACTGAGATACACTTTTCACTCGTCCAACTAAACCTTGTGAAGTTACTACAGCCATATCTTTTTTAATTCCTTGCTGTGCCCCTTTATCAATTCCAACTAGATCGTACCATTTATCCGGGTTACGAGAACCGACAGTAGCTGGAATTTCAGTATAATCACTAGGCAACTCTTTTTTACCCGTTAACTCTTGTAACTTCTTTTTATCATCTTCTAATTGTTTTACTTTCCCTGATAGACCTGCATAATTATCTAATTTTGCTTTTAATTCTTTATTCTCTTCATACGTGCGCTTTACATCCTCTACATTTTCGAAGAATCCAGCTACGTATTTCGCTGGCTTTTGGAATACACGTTCTACAACACCGACAGTGTCTTTAACAAACTGCTCTGGCCATGTTAAACTGTTCCGTTCTTTCAATGAGATTCCAATCAATGCCACGAGAAGAATAATACTAACTAACAAAACAATTAATCTTTTGTTTAAGAAAAACTGTGGCACGTTCACACCCTCTTAATTTCATTGATTTTTATTTTGCAATATTATCGAGCAGCAGTTTTGAAAAGATCGATATTGTCTAATGCTTTACCCGTTCCAATTGCTACGCAATCTAATGGGTCTTCTGCAACAAGGACTGGCATATTTGTTTCTTCACTAATCACTTTATCTAAATTACGTAGTAATGCTCCACCGCCTGTTAATACGATACCACGGTCCATAATGTCTGCCGCTAATTCAGGTGGAGTTTTCTCTAACGTATTTTTAACAGATTCTACAATTGCATCTACTGTATCTTTTAATGCATCTGCAATTTCTTCTGGCTGAATTAGTACTGTTTTTGGTAAACCACTTACTAAATCACGACCGCGAATTTCCATAGGCTCGATACCTTCTGGCTCGCCTGCAGAACCGATTTCTAATTTTAATGCTTCAGCCGTTCTTTCACCAATCATTAAGTTATAGCTTTTCTTAATGTACTGAATGATTGAATCGTCCATATCATCACCAGCAACACGAACTGATTGACTTGTTACAATACCACCTAAAGAAATGATTGCAACTTCTGTTGTACCGCCACCGATATCAACAACCATACTACCAGTTGGTTCCCAAACAGGTAAGTTCGCACCAATTGCTGCTGCAAATGGTTCTTCGATTGGATAAGCATCACGAGCACCCGCTTGACGAGTCGCATCGATTACTGCACGTCTTTCTACAGCTGTAATACCAGAAGGTACACATACCATTACGTAAGGCTTACGTGAGAAGAATCCATTTGATTTTTGAGCTTGTTGAATGTAATATTTCATCATTGTTGCTGTCGTTTCGTAATCAGCAATTACACCGTCTTTCATCGGGCGAAGTGCCACAACGTTTCCTGGTGTACGACCAATCATTTGTTTTGCATCGCTACCTACAGCAACGATTTGTTTCGTATCAGTTTGTAACGCTACTACTGAGGGTTCACGTAAAACTACACCTTTTCCTTTTACATATACAAGCGTGTTCGCAGTTCCTAAATCTATTCCAAGATCGCGAGTAAAGCCACCAAATCCAAACATATTATTTATCTTCCTTTCTTGTTTTCACGGACTCATTTTTTCTTACTTTATATTATAAAAACAGTACGTTTTTTATATCTTTATCCTTTTTGTAGATAAATTTCTACAAAAAACTCATAAATCACATTATAAAACAAAATAAGTAAAAAGCATAGTCTTAAATATGACCTTTTTCCTTTAAACTCACGAATTTATGGTCACCTATTATAATATGGTCAAGCACTTCAATTCCGATAATCTGGCCGCATTCTACTAAGCGTTTCGTTACTTCAATATCCTCTCGGCTCGGCGTGGGGTCTCCTGAAGGGTGGTTATGAAGACATATGATAGAGGCTGCTGCGCGGCGGAACGCTTCTTTAAAAACTTCTCTTGGATGTACAATTGATGTGTTTAAACTTCCAATGAAAACCGTTTGCCTATGTATAACTTGATTTTTTGTGTTCAAATATAAACATACAAAATGCTCCTGTTGCAGGAAGCGCATTTCTTCCATCATATATCTCGCACAATCTTCTGGGCTTCGAATGCTGTATCTATTTTGATATTCTAAACGTACCATTCTTCTACCAAGTTCAAAAGCAGCTATAAGCTGGGCTGCCTTTGCAATCCCAACACCATGTATACTGACAAGCTCTTCTAACGTTGCATCTTTCAACATACGTAAACCATCAAAGTGATGTAAAATTTTATCTGATAACTTTAAAACTGTTTCTTCTTTAGAACCTGTTCTAAGTAACACAGCAAGAAGCTCCCGATTCGATAAACTTCCAGCTCCTTCTAACAATAAACGCTCCCGTGGCTGTTCTTCTTTGACAACATCACGAATACCGTTCATTTCTCCACCCCTTTTATTTGTTCTCTCAAAGAAAATCCCATGCAATTTTACGCATGGGTTACATCAATATTAAATTGTTTTAATTCCCGAACAAGACGTGAAATTGGTAACCCGACTACACTATAGTAGTCCCCTTGAATATGTTGAACAAAAATAGATCCTTTACCTTGAATTCCATAACTTCCTGCTTTATCAAGAGGTTCTTTTGATGCAACATATACGTCAATTTCCTCTTCTGTTAATTCCCAAAACGTAACTTCTGTACGCTCGTAAAAAGTGACTGTTTTGTCTTTTGCTATAATTGCAACACCAGTATACACTTCATGTGTTTTCCCTGATAATAATTGCAACATTTCTTTCGCCTCAGCCTCATTAGAAGGCTTTCCAAGAATACGCGATTCATATGTAACAATTGTGTCTGCACCTAACACAATGTAATCACTATTCTTTTCTGCTACCGCAGATGCTTTTTGCAGGGCGAGGGACATAACAATATCAGAAGGTGATGAGTACGCACCAATCGTCTCTTCTACTTCACTTACAATGATTTCAAATGGTACATCCGCTAACTCAAGCAGTTCCTTCCTGCGAGGTGATCCTGATGCTAAAATAATTTTTCTCATATTTTCTCCTTCCTTTCTCACATGAAGCAGAATCATTTACATCAATTGTATCAAAGGAATAGTTTGTCCACAAATGAAAGAAGTATTATTTTCTCTAAATAAAATAATACTTTTTACTAAAATACGATTATATTCCTACCATAGAGAAAGCACTTTGCTCTAAATTCAAAAGAAAAGAAAGAAGTACCTATACTTCTTCCTTCGTCACTTCATTATCCTATTATTTCACCTTTTGGGAAACAATTTTTTCATATGAAAGTATACCATCAATAATAACTTGATTTAATTTCGCCAAAGATTCCTTATCACCTTTTCCATCCTTCACTGTTTGCACAGCTATTGACGTATACATATACAATTTCTTTGCTTCTTCCTGCTTCATACTTTTCCCTTCTTTTTCAATTGCTTTCCACTCTTTTTCAATCGCACCTATATCTTTTGCATTACTTTTTCCACTAGCTTGTACGCTGGAAGCATATTTTGCTAAATGAGTATATAATGGCTGTACTTTTGTTAAAAATGCCCCAACTTCTTTATCATCTTTAAGTAATGCTTTATCTGTTATATCCCAGTTCTTTTTCAATACGGAGACATTATCATTTTTATACTGCATCATTAATTGATTTATGCCTTGTTCATCGCTAGCAATACCAACAACTAATGCATACTTATCACCGCTCAGTTTTAAAGCTGCAACGCCTCCATTACCTTTCCACTCTTCAAGAGCGGCCTGTCCCTTTTCTTCGGAAGAATAAACCCCTCCTTGCACAAAAAATAATTTCATTGGATCTAATGACGTTCCTGTCTGTTCTTTTTGTTTTTCCTCTTTTGGTGCCGGTGTTTGTTCTGCCGTTCCGCCCACCTTTGATTCTTCATTTCGCATCTGCTTCGAAGCTGTTACTTCGCTTCCCCCTGTCGCACCTTGTCCTTTAAGTAACTGTAGCATTCCCATCCCAAAAGCCGTACCAATAACAATCGCAGTTGCAACGATTGCAATTAACGTATTGCTCCACTTCTTTCGTTTTTTTTCCTTAGACACCAATTTCGCTTTTTGAAACGGAACAACGTTTTTCGGTCTTTCACTTTCTACTACCATCCATTCAAATTCATCTTTCTTCTTCTCCTCATATTTCGCTTCGGTTCCATTCACTTTCACTGAGATCGTTCGTGATTGCTTGTCCATACACTCACACCTCACCTCTTATCGTTGTCCGCATCATATCATATTCATTTCACAAAAAAACGAGATATTTGTCAGAGGAATTCGCCAAATAACCCTATATATTTATCTTATATGTATGCATTTGACTTCATTTGTAGAACAAAAAAACTAGATAGCAAAGACTATCTAGTTTTTCTCGCAAATATATTTTCGAACTTCCGAAATGAAATAAAGAGAACCTGTTATGATAAAAACATCATTTTCTCCAATCATTTCAACCTTCGTATCAATTGCCTCTTTCCAATTTTCAAAAACTAGTTTTGACTCTTTCTTTGAATACGATGCAAGCTTATCAGCAGAAATAGCACGATCAAAGGCGAATGTTGTAAAAATAATTTCATCGGCAATGGTTTCTAATTGATCTACCATATTATGCAATTGTTTATCACCTAGGGCAGTAAATAAAACTATTACATTTTTATTTTTGTAATGTGATTCTACTGTTTTCACAAGACTTTCGATACCTTCTGGGTTATGGGCACCATCTATAATAATATCCGGATTGCTTTGCAGTTTTTCAAATCGCCCAATCCAATACGCTTCCTGTAATCCAGTTCTTATTTCTTCTTCCTCAATTAAAAATGATAAGTATGTTTTGACATACATGACTGCCATAAGTGCAAGTGCTGCGTTTCCTACTTGGTGAACACCTTTCATTGAGATTCGCACATCTTCAAAGGTGGCGAAAGGACAAATGAAATCGAACTGTTCTCCATCTTCGCCAGACTGTTTATGTAACACTGTAAAATGCTTGCCCATCTCGTATAAGTTTGCATGATTTTCCTTTGCAACTTTTTGAATGACTTGCAATGCTTCCTCATCTCGTACACCAGTAATAACCGGAACACCAGACTTAATAATCCCCGCCTTTTCATATGCAATTTCTCCTAGTGTATTCCCTAAAATATGCATATGATCGTGGCCGATATTTGTAATAATCGTGAGAACAGGATGAATAACATTCGTAGAATCAAAACGCCCTCCAAGCCCTGTTTCAAATAAAACAACATCACAGAAATTAACTTTACCGAAATAACAAATTGCCATAACAGTAATAATTTCAAACTCAGTCGCTTCCCCTAAATCTGTCCCATCTAGTTTTTCAACGACTGGCTTTACCATCTTTACAAGTTCAGTAATCTCTTCATCTGCAATTGGTGTCCCGTTCACACTAATACGTTCGTTAAATGTTTCAATATATGGAGAAGTAAATGTTCCTACCTTATATTTTGCATCTTCTAACATGTAGCGCATATATGTTAACGTTGAACCTTTTCCATTTGTACCAGCAAGATGAACACATTTTATGTGACGCTCTGGATTTCCGAGCTCTTCTAGCATCCATCTCATTCTTTCTAATCCTGGTTTAATACCAAACTTCAATCGGCTATGAATCCACCCTATCGCTTCTTCGTATGTATGTATCACGTATGCTTTCCCCTTTCAAAAGACAACCTTCATACTCCTATTATACGCAAAGAAAAGAGACTCACCAATATAGTGAGTCTCTAAAAAATATTTTACTTTTCAAGATCTGCTAGACGTTGGCGAACTGCTTCACGTTTTTCTAGGTAGTCTTGCTCTTTCGCACGCTCTCCGTCAATAACTGCTGCAGGAGCTTTCGCTACGAAACCTTGGTTTGAAAGTTTCTTCTGTACACGTTCTACTTCTTTGTCGAACTTCTCAAATTCTTTCTCAAGACGTGCTCTCTCTTCATCAAGATTGATAAGATCAGCTAACGGTAAGAATAACTCTGCACCTGATACGATTGCAGTCATTGCTTTTTCTGGTGCTTGTAAATCCGTTTGAATTATTAATTCGCTTGGGTTACAGAAACGCTCAATGTAAGAGCTGTTTTTCGTAAGTTGAGCAAGTACAGCCTCATCTTTTGCTTTAATTTGCATTTGAACTTTTTTGCTCATTGGCGTATTAACTTCTGCACGGATGTTACGAACAGAGCGAATGATATCAACTAGAAGGTGCATTTCTGCCGCAGCTTCTGTATCTTGTAAATCTTCGCGAACTGTTGGCCATGCTGCTACTGTAATAGATTCGCCTTCATGCGGTAAATGTTGCCAAATCTTCTCTGTTACGAATGGCATGAATGGGTGTAATAGACGCATTGTTTGGTCTAATACGTAAGCTAAAATAGAACGAGTTGTTTTCTTAGCTGCTTCATCTTCACCATATAGTGGCAGTTTCGCCATTTCAATGTACCAGTCACAGAAATCGTCCCAAATGAAGTTGTATAATGAACGACCAGCTTCACCGAACTCATATTTATCCATGTTACGCGTTACGCTTTCGATTGTTTCGTTTAAGCGAGTTAAAATCCACTTATCCGCAACTGATTTTTCCCCAGTTAAATCGATTTCTTCATACTTCATATCATCCATGTTCATTAATACGAAACGTGATGCGTTCCAAATTTTATTAATGAAGTTCCAAGTAGACTCTACTTTTTCCATACTGAAACGTAAATCTTGACCTGGTGCGCTTCCTGTTGATAAGAAATAGCGCATTGCATCTGCACCGTACTTCTCGATAACATCCATTGGATCAATACCGTTACCAAGAGATTTACTCATTTTACGTCCTTGCTCATCACGAACTAAACCGTGAATTAATACATCTTTAAACGGACGCTCGCCTGTAAACTCTAAACCTTGGAAAATCATACGAGATACCCAGAAGAAGATGATGTCATAACCCGTTACTAGTGCATCTGTTGAATAGTAACGTTTGAAGTCTGCTGAATCTTCATCCGGCCAGCCAAGTGTTGAGAACGGCCATAACGCTGAACTGAACCATGTATCCAGTACGTCGTTATCTTGATTCCAGTTTTCAATATCTGCTGGCTCTTCTGTACCTACGTATACTTCACCAGTTTCTTTATGATACCAAGCTGGAATGCGGTGTCCCCACCATAATTGACGAGAAATACACCAGTCGTGAATGTTTTCCATCCAGCGTAAATATGTGTTTTCGAAACGCTCTGGTACGAACGTTACTTTCTCTTCTTCTTTTTGTTGAAGCTCTACTGCCTTCTCAGCAAGTGGAGCCATTTTTACGAACCATTGTGTTGATAAGTAAGGCTCAACAACTGCACCACTACGCTCACTATGACCTACTGAATGCATATGAGGCTCAATTTCTACTAATACGCCCGCTTCTTGTAAGTCCTTCACTAACGCTTTACGGCATTCGAAACGATCCATACCGTTATACTTACCAGCTTTTTCGTTCATTGATCCGTCTTCGTTCATTACTAAGATACGTGGTAAGTCATGACGGTTACCTACTTCAAAGTCATTCGGGTCATGAGCTGGTGTAATTTTTACAACGCCTGTTCCGAAATCTTTTTCTACGTACTCATCAGCAATAATCGGAATCTCACGGCCTACGATTGGAAGTGTAACTGTTTTTCCGATTAAATGTTTGTAACGATCGTCTTCTGGATGAACCGCTACTGCTGTATCACCAAGCATCGTTTCTGGACGAGTAGTCGCAAGACGAATATGACCAGAACCATCTGTTAACGGATAGTTCATATGGTAGAATGCACCTTGAACTTCTTTATGAATTACTTCAATATCAGAAAGAGCTGTGCGTGTCGCTGGGTCCCAGTTGATAATATATTCACCGCGGTAAATTAAGCCTTTTTCGTATAATTGAACGAATACTTTATTAACCGCATCAGATAAACCTTCATCTAATGTGAAACGTTCGCGAGAATAGTCTAGTCCTAAACCAACTTTCCCCCATTGTTGACGAATGTGAGACGCGTATTCCTCTTTCCATTCCCAAGCTTTTTCAAGGAATTTCTCACGGCCAAGATCGTAACGTGAAATACCTTCTTCACGAAGTTTTCCTTCTACTTTCGCTTGTGTTGCGATACCCGCATGGTCCATTCCTGGAAGCCATAATACATCGTAACCTTGCATACGCTTCGTACGAGTTAAAATATCTTGAAGAGTTGTATCCCAAGCATGACCTAAGTGTAACTTACCAGTTACGTTCGGAGGTGGAATTACAATTGTGTATGGTTGTTTCTTCTCATCTCCTGTTGCTTCGAAATATTTGCCTTCAAGCCACCATTGATAAAGGCCTTCTTCAACGGACATATGATCATATTTAGTTGGTAAATTCTTTTCCGTATTTGACATTATTTTCCCTCCTTAAAATAAAAAATGCCCCTCATCCAAAAAGGACGAGGGACATCGCGGTACCACCTTTATTTACAAACAAATTCAGGAATTTGCTTATACTCTTAATTTGATAACGGACAAATCCGTCTTTTCCTAATAAGAACTATTCCGTTCAGAAAAGATGCTCCAGGGCTACCTTCTAACATAACTATCTAGAGAATCTCCCAGCTAATGATTCTCCTCTCTGAAGACGTTTCTTGTTATACTCTTCCCCTTCAAGGCATTTATATGATTGTTAATTATTATATACAATAGTGTAAAAAACGAAACCCTATTCGTCAAGATAAATTTAATACTACGGCTTTTTGGGCAAAAAAAGAAGATAAGTAGCATCCTCTACTTATCTTCTTTATCCCGCTATTTGCGGGCAGTAAGACCCCCACTGATTAAAGTTTCACTTTATCCGTTCCCTTGCTGGGCAGCTTGTAATTGCGAAAGGAAATATTCTATATTGCTAACGAGCCAATGCGATTGTTGTAAGCTCTTTACTCCGAGAAGTTCATTTTCCTTATTGCGACTCCCTCTTCTTTTCTTATAAGACTGGATTTGCCGAATAAATTGCGATGGATACGTCATATACGCAAACATGAGTAGTTGCTCTTCTTTCGTAAAAGGGAAATTTTTTTGGTACATTTGATACCATTCAAACCGATCACTTCGCGCAATTGGATACGTATTTAAAGACCGAGAATAAAACCCTACTATATCTTGCACCGGTGTGGCAAACTTCGATTTTTCTAAACTAATAAAATAGCCATTCCGTTCATAATCAAATAAGAAATGATTAAGCGATACGTTACCATGTACAAAAGTAATACGTGTTTTTTCTTTTTCTTTCATCGCATCGTTCCACTCAGTTAATTGCTTCATTGCAAACTCACGCGCCCTCATTACATGATGATAGTACGTACAATATTGCAATTCAAACGGAGACATATACCACTTCGCTTCAGATTCTACGAGAAACTCTTCTAACATCTCACCATCATTCTCCCAGCGATCGGATATATTTGTATAATGTTTTTCTAAATCTTCTTCTGTATACGTTTCTTCTTTCACCGTTTTTTGATGTAACGTCCCGAGAGTTTGAAACATTTTATGGTATTGATCATTATCCTCGCCATTGCCTTCCGCACGTTCTAACCAAGGCATTAAATAATAATTATACGTCCCGTCACTTAAAATATAATTTCCATCCGTCGCATGGTATATAGGTACATAATTTGAAAAACCGTTCTCCTTCAAATATTGAATATGGTGCAAAAAGTTATTCCGCTCTAACTTCCCGTCTTCTATTTTCTTGAGCGCATACGGACCTTGATTCGTGTAAATTTTCGTTACACTTCCGTGCTCTTCCATATGCTGTGTATCCAATCTATATTGCCTTACAATGGGTTCATAGCGATTTCGTAATTCAATATCCATACGAATAACCCTTTCTATTCAAAACATTGCCTTTAGGAAAATAAGTGAGTGAAAACACTCACTTATTTCGCTTTTGCCCTTGAAACAGGAATATAAATAATTTGTCCCGCAGTTAAATATATATCTTCTGTTTGATTGACACGATATAAGTTTTGTACAGACGTTTCATAACGGTCTGCAACAGATTCGATTGTATCCCCTTCTTGCACGAAATACATTCTTAACTTTGTAAATTCTTCTTCCGGTTCTTTCGTAAATATTTTCGTTAAATAAAGTGCATTTTCATCTCGCTGTGAATACGTTTCTTCTTCTTGCTCTTCTTGTTTTTTCGCTTTTTCTTTCTTGAAATCTTTTCTTCCGAACAATTCAAATTGTGGCGTTGATTCTTTCTCCTCTTCACGCTCCACAAATTCATGTTCTTCTATTTCCTCTTCCTCTACTTCCTGCTCTTTTCTTTCCTCTAGTTGAAACGGTTCAAATGCGTAATCTTCCCACTCATCTGATTCCTTATAGACTGGTTCTTCTACGTGCATGGCGGGTCTATTTTCATCTTCTTGTGCGGAATCAGCCTCTAACTCAGCATACGCTGTTTCTTCCTCTTCATCCTCGATTCTTTCTTCATCACATAAACCAGTGATAGATATATCCGCTAATAATTGTAAGCAACCATTTTCCTTTAATTCATAATCAAACTCCTCAATAGATACATATAGTTCTTCAATTACTTTCACACGGTTTCTCGGAATTGATATTTCAAGCGGAAAGGAATGAACAAGTTCATTAACCCCATCTTCCCTTGTTTCTACATAATCAATCGACTTCGCTGGCGATAAATCTCTTAATGAATAAGCCGAATCATCTTGCCGCGCAACGTACTCTCCCGTTAAATCTAATTGCCCTCTCACGATAACTTCATGATCAAGCTCTTCTATCTCAACGTCTGGATCTAACGAAATTGACAAAAGTTCTTCGACTTCCTGTCCTTTTTGGAACCAAACAGATTCTTTTAATGAAAAACGTAATGAATGATCTGTTGCCACTTCTTTTCCCCCTCCCAAACTATATGTCATTACAGATTTATGTATGGAAAGCTGACTTTATGAATAAAAAAAATCGCTCCCCTTATGGAGAGCGATTTTCTTTCAACAATTAAGCTTTTAATTTTGACATTGCAATTTCAGCTGCTGCAATCGTCGCTTCAATATCTGCATCACTATGTGCTGTCGATAAGAATAGGCCTTCGAATTGAGATGGTGGCAAGAATACACCTTGTTCTACCATTTCACGATAGTAAGCCGCAAAGAATTCTAAGTTTGAAGATTTTGCTGCATCGTAATTAATAACTTGTTCATCTGTAAAGAAGATACCAATCATAGAACCCGCACGGTTAATATGATGCGGAATGCCATGTTTTTCAGCCGCTTTACGTAAGCCAGCTTCTAACATTTCAGCTTTACGCTCAAATTCTACATATGATTCTGGCGTTAACTGTACTAACGTTTCATAACCTGCTGCCATTGCAAGTGGGTTACCTGATAAAGTACCTGCTTGGTAAATCGGTCCGCTCGGTGCAACTTGGCGCATAATTTCTGCTTTACCACCGTATGCTCCTACTGGTAAGCCACCACCGATTACTTTACCTAAACAAGTTAAATCAGGTGTTACACCGTAATAACCTTGTCCGCAATTATAAGCAACTCGGAATCCTGTCATGACTTCATCAAAAATAAGCAATGCACCATTTTGCTCTGTTACTTCACGAAGACCTTCTAAAAATCCTGGTTGCGGAGGAACAACACCCATATTTCCTGCTACTGGTTCTACAATTATACAAGCAATATCATCACCAAATTGTTCGAAAGCGTATTTCACACTTTCTAAATCGTTATACGCTACGGTAATCGTATTTTTCGCTACACCTTCTGGTACACCTGGGCTATCTGGTAAACCTAGCGTCGCCACACCAGAACCCGCTTTAATTAATAACGAATCACCATGACCGTGGTAACAACCGATGAATTTCAAAATTTTATTACGTCCTGTATAACCACGAGCTAAACGTAGCGCACTCATTGTCGCTTCTGTTCCAGAGTTAACCATACGTACAATCTCAATTGATGGTACGCGCTCAATAACAAGTTTCGCTAATTTATTCTCAATTTCCGTTGGGGCACCGAAGCTTGTTCCTCTTTCAGCAACAGATTTTAAAGCTTCAACAACACGATCATTCGCATGACCATGAATTAAAGGACCCCATGATAATACGTAATCGATGTATTCATTTCCATCGATATCATATACTTTAGAGCCTTTTCCGCGCTCCATAAACAACGGATTCATACCAACAGACTTAAAAGCACGAACGGGACTATTTACGCCACCAGGCATTAAATCTTGCGCCTCTTCAAACGCCGCAATCGACTTATCAAACTTTTTCATTATTTAGCGCCTCCTTCTTGTAACCATCTTGCTGCATCTTTTGCATGATACGTAATAATTAAATCTGCTCCTGCACGTTTCATGCTAATTAATTTTTCAAGTACAACTTCTTTTTCATTAATCCAACCATTTTGCGCTGCTGCTTTAATCATCGAATATTCACCACTTACGTTATAAGCAACGACTGGTAAATTAAAGTTATTTTTCACATCACGAATGATATCTAAGTAAGAAAGAGCTGGCTTTACAATTAAGAAATCTGCCCCTTCCATTACATCTGATTCTGCTTCACGGAATGCTTCCATACGGTTCGCTGGATCCATTTGATATGTTTTACGATCACCAAATTGCGGAGCACCGTGCGCCGCATCACGGAATGGTCCGTAAAATGCTGATGAATATTTCACAGCGTACGACATTACTGGTACGTGTCCAAAACCATTTTCATCTAATGCATGGCGAATTGCTGTTACGAATCCGTCCATCATGTTTGATGGCGCAATAATGTCCGCTCCTGCTTTCGCTTGGCTTACAGCTGTTTTCGCAAGAACTGCAAGAGACTCGTCATTTAAAATAATACCATCTTCAATTACACCGCAATGACCATGGCTTGTGAATTGACATAAACATGTATCTGCAACTACTACTAGCTCAGGGAATTCACCTTTAATTTGCTTAATTGCACGTTGCACAATTCCATGATCACAATATGCTGATGATCCAACTTCATCTTTTTCAGCAGGTAAACCAAATACAATAACAGAACGAATACCTAAATCAACAACCTCTTGCATTTCAGCTTGCAATAAATCTAAAGATATTTGATATACGCCTGGCATAGAAGGCACTTCATTACGAACATTTTCTCCTTCTAATACAAAAATAGGGTAAATAAAATCTTCCGTATGTAAAAACGTTTCACGCACAAGCGCACGCATATTACCGCTTTGTCTTAAGCGACGATGACGATTAAATTGTAAAGAGTTCATAGATTTCTATCCCCATTCTTTTATTTTATAGATTCACAAATGCATTGTAGTAATGCTTCTACAGTGTACTCTTTCGGCATAATAACATGTGGAAAATAAAGGATCGCCTCTTTTTCCGTAATAGGCCCTATACAAGCAATTGTACAGTTTTTTGTCCATTCTCTCCAGTTTGTACCCTCAAGTAAACGAACAAAACTAGTAACAGTTGAAGGGCTTGTAAATGTAATAATGTCTACTTTCCCTACTTCTAACGCTACTATAAGCTCTTGCCTTTTCCCTACATTCTCTTTCGTACCATATACGATTAGCTCATCTAGAGAAACACCAATTTCGCGAAGTGCAACTGGAATTACATCTCTTGCTAAATTCCCTTTCGGAAATAAAATGCACTCGTTTCCACTTAGTCTTTTTACAAACTCTTCTGCAAATACTTCTGCAACAAATGCAGTTGGAACGAAGTCCACTTGATAGCCCCGCTTTTCTAACTCTAACCTTGTTTTCACGCCTACTGCAGCAATTTTAGTCTTTGCGGGTAGCTTCTTTCTCAAACTATCTAGAAAAAAAGCTACTCCATTTTTACTCGTAAAAATAACCCAGTCATACGAATGCAGTTGCCCTGCTATATGTTGAATTTGCCTATGAGACATACCTTCCATACGCAAAAGCGGAATTTCCAATGGAATTCCGCTCTTTTCTTTCACCGCTACACTCATTTGTTTCGCTTGATGCTGGGCACGTGTAATTAATACCGTTTTGCCAGCGAGAGCGTTCATATTTATTGTTGCCCCTTATTTGCAGCAAGAATGAGTTCTTTGGCGCCTTGTTTAATTAAGCGGTCCGCAGCCTCTAATCCTACTTCCTCTGGATTAGTTCCTACTACTGTCTCTTTCAATAAAATAGAACCGTCCATAGAACCGACAAGAGCTGTTAATTCGATTGCATCATTTTCTGTAAGAGTTGCATATCCAGCGATCGGAACTTGGCAGCCACCTTCAAGTTTATGAAGAAATACTCGTTCTGCCGCCACTGTTCTTTCTGTTACTGCATCATTCATATGCGCTAACAACTGTAGTAAATCCTTATCATCCTCACGGCATTCAATCGCTAATGCACCTTGTCCTACAGCAGGTACACATAACGTCTCATCTAAATGTTCTGTAATAACTTCATTATCCCAGCCCATTCTTTGTAATCCAGCTGTTGCTAAAATGATTGCATCGTAATCCTCTTCTTGTAATTTACGTAAACGTGTATCGATATTTCCTCGAATCCACTTCACTTGTAAATCTGGTCTCGCAGCTAATAATTGTGCACTGCGTCTTAAACTACTCGTACCTAAAATAGCGCCTTCTGCTAACTCTTCAAACGCTGCTCCGCTTTTTGAGATAAAAGCATCACGAGGGTCAACACGCTTCGGTGTACAACCAATCATTAATCCTTCTGGAAGTACGGCCGGCATATCTTTCATACTATGTACAGCCATATCAATTTCTTTCGTAAGTAACGCATGTTCAATCTCTTTAACAAACAAGCCTTTTCCGCCTACTTTTGAAAGAGTAACATCTAAAATAACATCACCTTTTGTGACGATTTCTTTCACTTCAAATTCATATGGTAAACCTAGTGCTTTTAACTGATCAATAAACCAGTTTGTTTGCGTTAATGCTAATTTACTCTTTCGTGACCCTACAATAATTTTGCGCATAATTCTCTCTCCTCATTATAAATACCAAAAGTGGAAGTTGGATAAACTGCTTAATAGAAAAATATTGATTAGCATTACGAGAAATGCTCCGATGTTCCACTGCACGATTTTCTTCCCTTGCAACACATCTGCCACTCGTAAATATAGGCCAGCACAATATACAAATAGAACGACAAAAGACCCAATCACTTTCGTATCATACCAATGGAAATTGTCCAATTTCGTATATCCCCATATGCATCCTAATAAAATAGCTAATAAGAAAAATGGAACAGAAAATAAATTTAATCCGTAAGACATCGATTCTAGCTTCGGTAAATTCCCTAACCTTCTTAATCTCGCATTCCATTTTTTCTTTTTTAATAGGCGATATTGCAATAAATACATAATAGAAAAAATGAACGATACAGTGAAAGTTGCATAAGAAATAATAGCCATACCGACATGTACATATACAAGTTCTGAAACTAATTGCTCTGCCAGTACCGGCGACATCTTTCCGAGCGGTGTAAAAATAGAAAAAGCGCTTACGCCAAATGCAACAACATTTGTAAAAAAGACTAGAAAGTCAATTCTCATAAATCGATTAATGACTAACGACATCGTAATCAATAGCCAAACATAAAAATAAATCCCTGATAATAAAGTTAATATAGGGTTCGTTTCTGAATCTGTAGCCCTAAGTAACATAAAGATAGACTGCAGAACCCATACAATCGAAAGTAACCAAAAAGCAAATCGGTTCGCCTTTCGGTTACTTTGGAAATAATCTATAAAATATAAACTAATGCTACAAGCATATAAAATAATTGCAATATGATAAATAATACTGTTATTTAAAAAACTCATCCGATCATCCTTCCAAATTATAAAGATGGAACGGATGGTGTCCACGCTCTTTTATGTTCTACTTCTTCCGCACAACTCTCTACATCTTCCATTTCTAAGTCGAAAATCTTTGCAAATAACGCTAATTTTTCGTCTGCTCCCTCTTCAGCAGCAATTTCTTTCGCTACTAAAATTGGGTCTTTTAATAATTGATTAATAATACTTTTCGTATGCTTACTAATTACTTTTCTCTCACGATCACTAAGATTCGGTATTTTTCGTTCCAAGCTTTCCATCGTTTCACTTTGGATAGCAAGTGCCTTATCACGAAGAGCTGCTATTAACGGAACAACACCAAGTGTACTTAACCACGTTTTAAATAAAACAATTTCCTCTTCAATCATAAATTGAATTTTCTCTGCTTCTTTCAAACGCTCAGCACGATTCGCTTCCACTACTCCTTGCAAATCATCAATGTCATATAAGAAAGAACCTTCTAGTTCATCAATCGCTGGATCAATATCACGTGGCACTGCAATATCCACCATAAATAACGGACGACCAGAGCGCATTCTCTCTACCTTTGTCATCATCTCTTTCGTAATGACATATTCAGATGCACCAGTTGAACTAATTAAAATATCTGCTTCTAATAATGCACATTGCAATTCACTTAAAGGCTTTGCATGTCCCATATATTTCTCAGCCATTACTTCCGCTTTCGTAAACGTCCTATTCATGACGGTTACTTTTCGAGCACCGCTTCCATATAAGTTTTGCAGTGCCAGTTCACCCATCTTACCAGCACCAAGAATAAGCACATGACAATCTGTTAACTCACCAAATATTTTCTTTCCGAGCTCAACAGCAGCATAGCTAACAGACATCGCACTTTCACCAATCGTCGTTTCTGAGTGCGCACGTTTCGCTAACGTAACCACCTGCTTAAACAACTCATTAAAAATTGTGCCTGTCGCTTTTACTTGTTGCGCTTCTAAAAAGCTATCTTTTATTTGGCCTAAAATCTGTGTTTCTCCAACTACCATAGAATCTAAACCGCACGTCACGCGGAATAAATGATCTATTGCACCGTCTTGTTCAAAAATAGTTAAATATGGTGCGACTTCTTCTATTTCAAGCTGAAACCAATCAGCTAAAAACTTCTTAATATAATACCGTCCCGTGTGTAATTGATCGACAACAGCGTAAATCTCAGTGCGATTACAAGTTGATACAATGACATTCTCTAACACGCTCTTTTGATTTTGTAATGTAGTCATTGCTTGCTCTAGCTCTGCTGCCTGAAATGTGAGTTTCTCACGAAATTCTACAGGGGCTGTTCGATAATTTACACTAACAACAAGAATATGCACGCAGCATGTCCCCCTTCACCCGTTTTATCACTTTATCTACTATCATAATACAACTTTCCTCTTATGAATCTGACAATCGTGTGAACAACCGATTATTTTTTATTTATTCTCCGTATGTAATAAAGGAGATTCAGTAAAACTAATAAAGACTTTCTACTTTATAATGATTATAAATTAATAACTCTATTTGTACGTTACCAAAAAAAGCACTCATAATCAAGTGATGGAAACTATTCCATATGAATTATAACATCATCTTTCCTATCTTCTTTCATCATGAAGAAAAATATGTATGATTGTTCCAAATTGTAGCACAAACTTTCTCAATACAATGTATTTGACATTGTATTTCTTTTTCGTTATATTGATTTTATAAAATTAAATTGTGCACAACTTAATTAGAAAGGAGTTATGTATGACAGAGAATTCTTTACATCTAGATAACCAACTTTGTTTTTCTATTTACGCCTGTTCTAAAGAAGTTACCCGCTTTTATCGACCATATTTAGAAGAGATGGGTATTACGTACCCTCAGTACATTACTTTACTCGTACTATGGGAGCAAGATGGACTAACAGTAAAAGAAATTGGAGAACGTCTATTTTTAGATTCCGGTACATTAACACCTATGTTAAAACGAATGGAATCATTAAAACTTGTAAAACGCGTTCGTTCCAAAGAAGATGAGCGCAAAGTTTATATTAAATTAACAGAACAAGGTAAAGATTTAAAAGAAAAGGCTTGTTCATTGCCGACAACAATGGCAACAAATTTAGGAATTACAGAACAAGAATATCGTTCTTTATTAATTCAATTAAATAAACTAATTGAAACAATGAAAACAATTAATGATAGAAAAGGGGAATAAACATGGATAAATTATATACTGCTTCAGTAACTGCTACAGGTGGAAGAAACGGAAAAGTAATTTCAGATGATGGCATATTAAATCTTGATGTAAAAATGCCGAAAGCACTAGGTGGTGCAGGCGGAGAGGCAACGAATCCAGAACAACTATTTGCTGCTGGCTATGCCGCTTGTTTTGATAGTGCATTACAACTTGTCATTCGTACAAAACGTGTGAAAGTAGAAAGTACAGAAGTAACTGCTCACGTTTCTATCGGAAAAGATACAGATGGTGGTTTCGGCCTATCTGCTGTACTTGATGTACATGTTGCTGGCGTCTCTCATGACGAAGCACAAGAACTTGTAGAAGCCGCTCACGGTGTATGTCCTTATTCAAAAGCAACAAGAGGTAATATTGAGGTTACATTAAACGTACGATAAAAAAATTTAGTAAATAAAAAAAACGCGCGACATTCGTCACGCGTTTTTTGTTTTTGTCATTCTATGAATTGCCTTCCACGCTTCTTCTTTTCCAAGTCCTGTTTCAGAAGAGAATAGAACGATTTCATCGCCAATTTCAACAGCAAGCGTTTCTTTTACAACTTTTAAATGCTTTTGCCATTTCCCTTTCGGAATTTTATCGGCTTTCGTCGCAATAATAATTGTTGGGATTTCATAATGCTTTAAGAAATCATACATCATCACGTCATCATTTGTTGGTTGATGACGTAAATCAACTACTAATACAGCTGCGTCTAATTGCTCACGTGTTGTAAAGTAAGTCTCAATCATCTTGCCCCATGCTGCGCGCTCTGTTTTAGAT
The DNA here is from genome assembly GCF_053345335.1 of Bacillus sp. M5A3_1b. Taxonomy (NCBI): domain Bacteria; kingdom Bacillati; phylum Bacillota; class Bacilli; order Caryophanales; family Bacillaceae; genus Bacillus; species Bacillus sp. M5A3_1b. The sequence continues at coordinate 746,673 of NZ_JBKEZY010000001.1, forward strand.
ACTTTCGCATATCCATAACCTGGAACGTCAACAAAATGCATCATCTCATTGATCAAGAAAAAGTTCAACGTTTGCGTTTTCCCTGGTTTAGAAGAAATACGTACTAACTTTTTACGATTTAAAATTTTATTAATAAAGGAAGACTTCCCGACATTTGAACGACCTGCTAATGCAATTTCTGGTAAATCACTGTCTGGATATTGTTCTGGTTTAACAGCACTAATTACAATATCTGCTTTTGTTACTTTCATTGTTTCACTCCTACTAATGCGTGCTCCAATACTTCATCTAAATGAGATGCAAGCACAAACGTAAGGTTTTCTTTTACGCTTTCTGGAATATCATCTAAATCTTTCTCGTTTTCTGCTGGCAAAATAATTTTTGTTAAGCCTGCGCGGTGAGCACTTAATGTTTTTTCTTTTAAACCACCAATTGGTAATACACGACCACGAAGTGTAATTTCACCTGTCATCCCCACTTCTTTACTTACAGGAATACCTGTTAGTGCAGAAATAAGTGCCGTTGCCATCGTAATACCTGCTGACGGTCCATCTTTTGGAACTGCTCCTTCTGGAACATGAATATGAATATCATTTTTCTCATGGAAATTCGGATCAATCTGAAGTTCTTCTGCACGAGAACGAATATAGCTAAACGCTGCTTGTGCGGATTCTTTCATAACATCCCCAAGTTTCCCTGTTAAAATTAATTTCCCTTTACCTGGCGCTACAGACACTTCAATCGCAAGTGTATCACCGCCTGCTGCTGTATACGCTAACCCTGTTGCCATACCAACTTGGTCTGTTTTTTCAGCTTGCCCATAACGGAATATGTGCTTACCAAGTAAATCAACAATGTTTTTCTCTGTTACTACAATACGCTTACGTTCTGCTGTAACGATAATTTTTGCTGCTTTACGACAAACTTTTGCAATTTGACGCTCTAGCGTACGAACACCGGCCTCACGTGTATAATAACGAATAATTTCAAGAAGCGCTTCATCACGTACTTGTAAATTACCTTTTCGTAAGCCATGCTCTTTTAATTGTTTCGGCAATAAATGTTCACGGGCAATGTGAACTTTTTCAAGTTCTGTATAGCCAGCAATTGAAATAATTTCCATACGGTCAAGCAACGGACCTGGAACACTTGAAAGTGTATTCGCAGTTGCTACAAACATAACTTTCGATAGATCATACGGTTCTTCAATGTAGTGATCACTGAAGTTATGGTTTTGTTCTGGGTCTAACACTTCAAGTAATGCCGCTGATGGATCTCCACGGAAGTCGTTAGACATTTTATCAATCTCATCTAATAAAAAGACTGGATTAACTGTTTTCGCCTTTTTCATACCTTGAATAATGCGTCCTGGCATCGCTCCAACATACGTACGACGGTGACCACGGATTTCAGATTCATCACGTACACCACCAAGGGATACACGGACAAAATTACGATTTAATGATGTTGCAATCGAACGCGCTAACGATGTTTTCCCGACCCCAGGAGGTCCTACTAAGCAAAGGATAGGTCCTTTTAATGAATTCGTTAACTTCTGCACAGCTAAATATTCAAGTACGCGCTCTTTTACTTTCTCAAGCCCGTAATGATCTTTGTTCAAAATCTCTTCAGAATGAGTAAGATCAATCATATCTTCTGTCGCTTCTGTCCACGGAAGTGCTAATAACCAATCCATATAATTACGAATAACACCGCTCTCCGCAGAACTTGCTGGTAACTTTTCATAACGGTCTAATTCTTTCAGTGCAGCCTTCATTGTTTCTTCAGGCATTCCTGATTGTTCAATTTTCTCACGAAGTTCTTCAACTTCCCCGCCCTTACCTTCTTTATCACCAAGTTCAGTTTGAATCGCCTTCATTTGCTCACGTAAGAAATATTCTTTTTGCGTGCGCTCCATTGAACGTTTCACTTTTTGTCCAATTTTCTTTTCTAAACTAAGTAACTCTTGTTCATCTTGAATAATTGAAATAAGTGTATGTAATCGTTCCTTCACAGATACAATCTCTAATATTTCTTGTTTCTGCTTCGTTTTAATCGGCAAGTGAGAAGCAATTAAATCAGCTAATCTTCCTGGCTCTTCCACATCAGTTACCGTTGCAAATGTTTCATTTGAAACTTTTTTCGAAACTTTAATATATTGTTCGAAATGCTCCAGTAATGTACGCATAAGAGCTTTCTCTTCTAGATCATCTTCCACTTCTTCCGTTACCGTTTTGATAGAAACCTGCACTACATTATCTTCTTCGATAAACTCTACTACTTCAGCTCTATGTAAACCCTCTACAAGGACACGAAGCGTACCGTTCGGCAATTTTAACATTTGCTTCACTTTCGCCACTGTACCTACACTATATATGTCATCTTCTTTCGGATCATCGATATTCATTTCTTTTTGCATCGCTAAAAAGATGATATTTTCATCCATTGCCGCCTGCTCTAGTGCTTGTATCGATTTATCACGTCCTACATCAAGATGCAGAACCATCGTTGGATATACGAGAACGCCTCTTAATGGTAGGAGGGGTACGATTCTTTCATTCGTATTCATACTAGACATAGCACCTCCATAATAAATTAAACTCCTGTTCAACTATTTTATATTACAATACATCTAGATGCAATTGCAGAGATTTTCCGCAATTGTAAATCCCTCGTTTTTTCTCCCTTTTAAAAAGGAAAAAAGACTCCGCTTAAGCATACAAACTTAAACGAAGTCTGGCAAATTTTATTATCGCTCATTCTCACATTGATTGTGCATCTGTTTCGTCTACAGTAGTATGTATATCAAGGTCTCGATGCATATTTTCCTGCATAAATGTTAGCTCAAATACTTCTTTTAACTTACGAACAGGAATGATTTCAATTCCTTTTATTGTATACAAAAACGGTTGCATGTTTTCAGCAGGAATGATGACTTTCTTAGCACCTGCTTTTTTCGCGGCTTTTATTTTTGCGTACACACCACCAATAGGTTTCACTTCCCCGTGTATACTTATCTCACCGGTCATCGCTACTTCATTATTCACATACGTACGATGCACCGCTGAATATACACCTGTTGCCATAGCAATACCTGCCGAAGGCCCATCAATTGGGATACCACCTGGAAAATTAATATGTATATCGTAACCTTCTGGCAACACATCTAGAGAACGAAGTACTGTTAATACATTATCTACAGAACCTTTCGCCATACTTTTACGGCGAATGGATTTCGTTTGACTACCAATACTTTCCTCTTCCACAATCCCGGTAACATTTACCGACCCTTTATCTTTCGCCTTGATTGCTGTTACTTCAATTTCTAATAACGCGCCTGTATTTGGTCCGTATACAGCAAGTCCATTTACAAGACCGATTCTCGGAATAGGATAAATACGTTTTTCATATTTCGGTGTAAGTTGACTAGAGTGAACAACCCACTCTATATCCTCATCTTTAATGAAAGAACGTTCTTCATTTATTGCCATACCAGTAGAAATTTGTACAAGGTTAATCGCTTCTCGTCCATTTCTTGCATACATCCCAATCATTTCAACACCATTTTTACCTATTCGCATTTCCACTTTATCAGCTGCATTCTTCGCTACTTTTTGAATCTCTTCTGTATCTAACTCACGGAAAAACACTTCTAAACAGCGTGACCGAATAGCAGGAGGAATCTCCTCTGGCGAACGTGTCGTCGCCCCAACTAAGCGAAAATCGGCTGGCAAACCTTTTTGAAAAATATCATGTATATACGTTGGAATCATAGAATTTTCTTCACTATAGTACGCACTTTCCAAAAATACTTTCCGATCTTCTAGCACCTTTAACATTTTGTTCATTTGAATTGGATGTAATTCACCAATCTCATCAATGAACAAAATACCACCATGCGCATCTGTTACAGCCCCTTTTTTCGGCTGTGGGATACCCGCTTGCCCCATTGCACCTGCCCCTTGATAAATCGGATCATGGACTGAACCAATTAATGGGTCTGCAATACCACGTTCATCAAATCTTGCTGTCGTCGCATCAAGTTCGATAAATGTTGCATTCGTACGAAATGGAGATTTCGGATTGCGTTTCGCTTCTTCCAATACAAGACGTGCTGCCGCTGTCTTCCCGACACCTGGCGGACCATATATAATTACATGTTGCGGATTTGGACCACAAAGAGCCGCTTTTAACGACTTAATCCCGTCCTCTTGCCCTACAATATCTAAAAAGGATGTAGGACGTACCTTCTCCGCAAGCGGCTCTGTTAAAGAAATCTCACGCATTTTACGAAGCTGTTCTAATTCTTTTTTCGATTCTCGATCAATTGAAACTTTTTGTGTTCGCTGATTTCGAAGTAAATGCCAAAAATACAATCCGACAATTACACCAAAAACAAGTTGAACAAGTAAAAATATATTTGTCCAGCTCATAATTTATTTCCTCCCGCAATGTTTTATCATTTAGTATTTCCGCGGAGGAACATAGCTAAACATAAAGAAAAACAGCAATTATAAAAATTGCTGTTTCTTCTTCGCACTATGCAGATGTTTTTGTATCAAGTACAGTACCATCTTGTAACACCAATTTCGGTGGTTCATTATCAGCTACTGTTTCTTTCGTCAGAATACACTTCTCGATATCTTTGCGAGATGGAAGTTCGAACATTACATCAAGCATTAAGCCTTCAATAATAGAACGAAGTCCACGAGCACCTGTTTTACGTTCAATTGCTTTTTTCGCAATCTCAACTAGTGCACCTTCTTCAAACTCTAACTCAACATCGTCAAGCTCCAATAATTTTTGGAATTGCTTAACAAGTGCATTTTTCGGTTTCGTTAAAATATCTACAAGAGCATCTTCATCAAGCGGCTCTAGGTTCGCAATAACTGGAAGACGACCGATAAACTCCGGAATTAAACCGAATCTTAAAAGATCCTCTGGTAAAACGTGAGATAAAACATGCTTCTCATTTACATCAGCATTTTTCTTCTCAGCACCAAATCCAATTACTTTCTCACCAAGGCGACGTTTAATAATTGGCTCAATGCCATCAAACGCTCCACCACAAATGAATAGGATGTTCGTTGTATCAATTTGAATGAACTCTTGATGCGGATGCTTACGACCACCTTGAGGTGGAACGCTCGCTACAGTACCTTCTAAAATTTTCAGAAGTGCCTGCTGTACACCTTCACCAGATACATCACGTGTAATTGATGGATTTTCGGACTTACGTGCCACTTTATCAATCTCATCAATATAAATGATTCCTTTTTCCGCTTTCTCTACATCATAATCAGCTGCTTGGATTAATTTTAGTAAGATGTTTTCTACATCTTCCCCTACATAACCAGCTTCTGTTAAAGATGTTGCGTCCGCGATTGCAAATGGAACATTTAAAATACGCGCTAATGTTTGTGCCAATAATGTTTTACCACTACCAGTTGGCCCAATAAGTGAAATATTACTCTTCGCTAATTCTACATCATCAATTTTACTGTTAGAATTAATGCGTTTGTAATGGTTATATACCGCTACCGCTAGTGCTTTTTTCGCGTTATCTTGTCCGATGACATACTCATCTAAGATTTCACGAATTTCTACCGGTTTCGGTACATCTTTGAATTCTACTTCTTCGTCCTTCGCAAGCTCCTCTTGTACAATTTCAGTACAAAGTTCGATACACTCGTCACAAATGTAAACACCTGGACCTGCAACTAACTTTCGAACTTGCGTTTGTGTTTTACCACAGAAAGAACATTTTAATTGACCTTTTTCATCATTAAATTTAAACATATTTTCACACCCCTTACAAAGTGCTAACCTCTTGCCTTCGTATGTACACGATAAATGTATCGTATGTAAATACATATTATGTCACTACGTGGCGAGAAATACAAATAATATGACTAGTTATGTACAAATAAAAAAATTTTAAAACTTTTGAAATATGTATATTCGACTTGTAAAGGAAGTTTTCCTTCTTCATCGAAAAGTTTTATAAATATATTTCTATATTTATAAAACAAGGCACGATTAAAATCGCGCCTTGTTATTTTATTATGCAGCGTTGTCTACTAAGAAGTCTACAGCTTTACGCACTTTAAGGTCTTCAGATAAAGCGTCTACGCTTCCAAGAGCTTGCTTGATAGCGTCTACTGGCATACCGTACATTTCAGCCATTTTTTCAACTTCTGCAGTTACTTCTTCTTCAGTAACTTCGATGTTTTCAGCTTCAATGATAGCTTCAAGAACAAGATTGATTCTTACGCGTTTTTGAGCGTCTTCTTTCATTTGCTCTTTTAACTTGTCAGCGTCAGTACCTGTGAATTGGTAGTAAAGCTCAAGGTTCATACCTTGTTGGCTTAAACGTTGCTCGAATTCACGAACCATACGATCTAACTCAGTGTCGATCATAGCTTCTGGAATCTCGATTTCAGCGTTAGCAGCAGCTAATTCTACTACTTCGTCACGTACTTTGTGCTCAGCTTCGTGCTTTTTGCCTTCTTCTAAGTTTGTACGAAGTTTTGTTTTTAATTCATCAAGAGTTGCAACTTCTTCGTCAGCTTCTTTAGCGAACTCGTCGTTTAACTCAGGAAGTTCTTTTGTTTTGATTTCGTGAATTGTTACTTTGAATGTAGCTGGTTTACCAGCTAATTCAGCAGCGTGGTACTCTTCTGGGAATGATACTTCAACTTCTTTAGAATCACCAGATTTAAGACCAATTACTTGCTCTTCGAAACCAGGGATGAAAGTACCAGAACCGATTGCAAGAGAATAGTTTTCGCCTTTTCCGCCTTCAAATGCTTCGCCATCAACGAAACCTTCGAAGTCGATTACAGCTGTATCACCGTTTTCAACAGTTCCTTCTTCTTTAACAACTAGTTCAGCTTGACGCTCTTGTAAAGATTTTAATTCGTTCTCTACATCTTCGTCAGTTACAGTTGTTTCAACTTTTTCTACTGCTAAACCTTTGTACTCACCTAATTTAACTTCAGGTTTCACTGTAACTTTTGCAGTGAAGATAAGGTTAGCATTTTTTTCGAACTTCTCGATGTTGATTTCAGGATGATCAACTGGGAAGATACCAGCTTCATCGATCGCTTCACCGTATGCTTTTGGTAAGATGATATCTAAAGCATCTTGGTATAAAGATTCGATACCAAAGCGTTGTTCGAATAACGGACGAGGCATTTTCCCTTTACGGAAACCTGGTACGTTAATTGTTTGTACTACTTTTTTGAACGCAGCGTCGATAGAGTTGTTTACTTCTTTAGCATCAACTTCGATTGTTAAAACGCCTACGTTACCTTCTAATTTTTCCCATTTTGCAGCCATTTATTCTTTCCCTCCAACTATAATAATGTATGCACATACCTCTATAGATTAAAATCTTCATTATCTCTTTTTTGAAATAACAAAAGTACAAATAATCCTCTAGCAAAAGCTTTCAGATATAATGTTCCAATCTACTAATTGCCTAAAAGACAACTACGGTATATTTTGTTCGAGAATAATATGAAACATATTAAGTAAGAGAATTACACTTCTCTTCTCTTACAAACAGGCAGATTTCTGCCTTTTGCAACCCTTACATTATAACATAGAATATGCTCGTTTCAAGAACCGAACGATTCTTTTTCATAATTATACGGGCAAATATCCTTCTCTTTCAACACGTAATAACCATTGATAGGCAATATGAAACTCTTCTAATTCAATATTATACGCTGTCATAAGCTCTTCTTCATCAATAGTCAATCCGAAACGCTTTCTTCCAATTCTCTCTAAAACAGCAGCCCAAATCTCCACTTTATCCATTAATAGAGCGAATGGGAAAACGCTAATTCGCAATTCTTTCCAATATGTAACCATCGCATCAAATATATCGGGATAATTTTGCTCTAATCGGCTTGATAATGTATGTATAATGTTATTGGATTGCTCCTCATTATGACCTGTAAATGCTGGAATCACCTTGATCGTATTTCCAAACTTTTCTACCTCTATCTCTTCTTCTATTTGATTTTCTATCATTTTATATAAAATAGAAGTTTTCAAATAAGGGTGCTGTTTTTCGTCTATTAAAAATTTCTTTAAAATAGGTAATGCAAGATCCAAGTCTTTTAACGAAAGTTGCTGAATCGCTCTTAGCTTTTGCCCAAAGTTTTCTCCAAACATTTCATTAGTAAACTCATCCAATTCAAAATTCGAATCGACTAGTGACGCATCTACTTCACTTAACATACCTTCTGCAAATAAAGCGAGCTGTGCTAATTTTTCCTTTTGCTCAGGCATTACATCTTTCGTTTGCAAAACCTTTTCAACGATTTCAATGACACCTTCATAATCATTTGTTTGAACTAAAATCGTCACATATGTTTCAAGAATATCACCAAATAATACAGCTCCTGTTTCAAGTAACTGTTCACATTTGTCTTTCGCTTCTTCCATATGTTTTAATTCTAACAAACAAATAACAGAAGCGAGTTCCGTTTGTTCCGTTTCTGCATTATACTGACGTAATATTTCAAAGCAGCGCAATGCATCTTCGAATTTCCGCTCTTTCAGTGCTAAAAAACCTTCATCAATATATCGCTCTGATAGTTGTGGAAACAATACGACCGTATTTTCTTTTTTATCCATACGTCCGCCTCTTTTTCTAGATTTTAATTATCTTTAAAGTAAATATATCAAATGAGTAATAAGAACACAACATCCCAAAACCCTTTGTTTGAAATATGGAAATATTTAATTTTTATATTTCGATATAAACAAATCCTTACTAAAAATTAAAAATGTACAAATAAAAATCCTCAGCAATTAAAGCAGAGGATTCATCATTAATGGAAAGCTTTTATAATAGTGGGGTATATAACAAGGGTAATAATTTGGAGAACAATAATTGCCATAACAATCATGCTAAAATAGAAGATTGGTTTACTTCGCTTCATTAAAAACATAATAATAAGCATCGTACAAGCAAACAAACTTAAGAAGAACAAACTCGTTGTCGAACTAAGTATACCGCTCGGGACAAAGAACAATAACACTACACTACAAGTACCTATAATTCCAAATAACCATTCCATTCATTCACTCATTCCCTTTCCCTCTCATGGCAGTTTTTTTACTAAGCGATTAAATGTTTTACAACATCAACTACATACGTTAATTTCTCATATGCTACAAATCCAAAAGCAACTGTTAAACCCGTTACGATTAACCCTTTCATCATTTCTTCCTCCTCGTTTTATCGTTGTTACCTTCATTATAGAGGATTAGCAATTTGTTACCATCGAACTTCCTTACAGTTACCTTACAGAATTGTAAGATTTCAAAATGGATAGAAAAAAACCTCATATTACTTGAGAGGTTTTCACGGAATTTCTCTATAATTACTTGCAAAATTAACTTTTTTCTCTTGATTATTTTTCGGAGAATCCACTCTTAAACTGATAGATTTACTAAATAACTTAGGGTTGAAATAATTATTCGTTACTTTTCTTAACTTACCTTCATATATTTTCGTATTACAAGAAAACAACCGATGAAAATCATGTTAATATATTTTTATACAATTAAGAATTTATTTTACAAGGGGGATTATGTATGTTTAAAAAAATGGCTGCAGATGTATTAGGGCTAAGCGATGTAGGTTCTGTCATTACACCGAAAGATTACGATAAAGTTGATGCTGATGATTACGTGATGCATGAAGATGGGGAGAAAATTTATTTTCTAATCAAATCAAAATCAGATGAATATTGTTTCACAAACAAAGGATTAATCCACCTAGATGGTACAAGCGCAACAAGTAAAAAACGTACACTACGCCGCTTTAGTTATAGTAAGTATCAAATTAAAAACGTAGCACTTGAAACTGCAGGAACGATTGATTTAGACGTAGAAATTAAGTTCCAGATGGGAGATGAGCATTATTCAATTGATGTTCATAAAAAACATATTGAAGAATTAAAAGATTTATATAAGGCTTTACTTAAAATAGAAGAAATTTCATACGACAACGATATTACATTGCAGTATGCACATAAAAGTCTAGATATGGCATCTAACGCTTTCAGCCGTATTTCAAACGCACAAGTAAATTTAGCAGAACAATTTAAAGAAATGAACGAGATCGCCTTTAACTGGCTCGTTGATACGAAGAAACAATATAACGTGAAAGATTATGGTTTTGTCTTTGAGAAGTTTATTAATAATTAATTTAAAACAAACAAAAAACCTTGTTATCAAAAGATAACAAGGTTTTCTTAGCGTCCCAAGAGAGGTTCGAACTCTCGGCCCGCTCATTTCCGTACTATTTTATATATTTTGATCGCAGTCTTAATATATCTTCTCCTTCACGAATGCCTGCCGATCCCTTCCTCACATTTTTTACGACAGTCCAATCTGGGTTAGTTTCATCACCGATGTTCTGTACTGTAAAGTTGCCATCACCATATTTCCGGTGACCTTCTGCCAATTTCTCCGTTAAATCATTCTCATTTGATCTCGCCATCTTTGCGCCATCTCCCTTTTTTATACAACCTTCTTAAACTGTCCAACCAATCACACGTCCAGTCAATTGGAGATTCTCGTTTTCCGCTTCTATTAATTGTAACACACTGTCGGGGATAAGTTCCGATAACGGCTGCTTAATCGTACTAGAATGGTAAAAAGTTTTATAACATTCTAAGTGAACAATTGGGATAATATAGATATGAAGTTTCCTCATAAGCCTATTGATTCTTTAAATTAAACAAGAGAAATAGGGCGCATAAATAGCGCTCTTTCTTAATGCACTTTAATCTGTTGTATATAATAATTATCATATGTTACTTTATATTTTTTACACCTCTTGCACATACATCAATTTTTAAACAAACAAAAAACCTTGTTATCAAAAGATAACAAGGTTTTTTTAGCGTCCCAGGAGAGATTCGAACTCCCGACCGTACGCTTAGAAGGCGTATGCTCTATCCGGCTGAGCTACTGGGACATGGAGCGGGTGAAGAGAATCGAACTCTCGACCAGAGCTTGGAAGGCTCTTGTTTTACCACTAAACTACACCCGCATATTTTATTTTATTTTCCTTCGTTAGCGCTGTTGCCCTATCGACAATATTTATTATATGCATAACCATACATAAAGTCAACACCTTTTTTAAAAGAGGATAATTTTTCTTATCCTCTTTTAAAAACTGCTTGTTCAACTAGTTGTCCGTCTAATGTTTCAAAACGAACTTCCATTTGATTTTCATCCATTTCTAATAAAGCAAATGTCTTTTCTACACGCTGACGTGGCAATAAAATACTGCCTGGATTAATAAATAAAACGCCATCGATTAATTCTGCACCTAATACGTGAGAGTGTCCGAAGCATGCAACTTGCGCCCCTACCTCTTCCGCATGGTACGCTAATGTTTGTAATGTCATTTTCACGTTATGACGATGTCCGTGCACAACTACGAAACGAATGCCATCTACATCAGTTACAATTTCATCTTGAAAGTTAGCATAATCACAGTTCCCTTTTACAACATGGAAACCTTGCAGCTCTTCATGAGCAGGCGTTAGCTCTGAATCACCGCAATGAATCATGACATCTACTTTTCCTTCATAGTTTTCTTTCAACTGCTGTAATTCCTTCACGGAGCTATGACTATCGCTTACGATTAAAGCTTTCATCAATCTCTCTCCCTTATTCTCCTAAAAACCATTCAGGGATTTTTTCTTCTAGCTTACGAAGAGCACGTCCACGGTGGCTAATGGCATTTTTCTCATCTGAACTTAGTTCCGCCATCGCTCTTTTATATTCTTCCACATAAAAAATCGGATCATATCCAAAGCCGTTTTCCCCACGGCGCTGCTCTAAAATATACCCTTCGCACGTCCCGTTTACAATGACAGGCTTTTTATCACCTTCAGGGAAAGCCACTGCTAATGCACAGTAGAAACGAGCTTTACGCTTTTCAAACGCTATTTCATTTAATTCTTGTAACACTTTATCAATATTCGCTTGATCATCTTTCGGCTCTCCAGCAAAACGAGCTGAATACACGCCCGGTTTTCCATTTAAAGCATCTACAATAAGACCTGAATCATCCGCGATTACGATCGCATTCAGCTGTCTACTCAGACTATCCGCTTTTAAGATTGCATTTTCTTCAAATGTTTCACCAGTTTCTTCGACTTCTTCAATATAAGGAAAATCGTGCAATGATTTGACTTCTAAATCAAATCGCTCAAATAACTCAGCAAATTCACGTACTTTCCCCATATTTTTTGTCGCTACAACAACTTGTTTCATACTTTCCACCTCTACTCTATATGAGATACGATGTCACCTAGCGCTTCTTTTTGCATGTCGATTAGTTGGAAGATACCTTGTTCCGCAGCATCAAGTAATTCATTTAACTGCGCTCTGCTAAACGTCGCCTCTTCTCCAGTTCCTTGCACTTCAACAAACTGACCTTTTCCAGTCATAATTACGTTCATATCAACGTCTGCTTTAGAATCTTCTGCGTAGTTTAAATCTAAAACAACACCTTGCTCTTCAACAATTCCTACTGACGTTGCTGCTAAATAATCTTTTACTGGAATTTTAGATACTTTTTCTGCTTGTAATAACTTCTCAAATGCTAATACCATTGCTACATATGCACCTGTAATAGAAGCAGTTCTCGTTCCACCATCCGCTTGAATAACATCACAATCAATCCAAACCGTTCTCTCACCAAGTGCTTCTAAGTCAACTACCGCACGTAATGCTCGTCCAATTAAGCGCTGGATTTCCATTGTACGTCCTGTTACTTTCCCTTTACTTGATTCCCTAATTGTACGTTGTTCTGTTGCACGTGGAATCATCGCATATTCAGCTGTTACCCAGCCCTTTCCTTCTCCACGCATAAACGGTGGGACACGCTCTTCAATTGTCGCCGAGCAAATTACCTTTGTATCCCCAACCTCAATTAATACTGATCCCTCTGGATGTTTTAAATAATTCGTATGAATATGTATATGGCGTAATTCTGTTTTCTCTCTACCATCTACTCGCATAAAAATAACCTCCTCATAACTACTTGTTAGTATAGCCAAATTTAAATGTATGATATGTATACAATAAAAGAAGAGGAACCCAAAAAGCAATTCCCCTTTCTTACTTAAGTATATCAAATTATTGAAGATTAAAAACTACCTGTATTCACGTTTTCTGGACGATCGACAGGTTTTATTAACTTTCCGCCCTTTTCATCTATAAGATTCGCTTTACCATTTACTTCAATAGAAACACTTTTCACGCCTTTCTTTTCTGTTAAAGATAAAACTAACGACTTCAATACGTAATTTGAAACCATATTTTTATCTGGGTTTATAAATATATTTTCATTAAAGTTTAATGTAAGATTTCCATCTTGTAACTTCGGATTCGTAATCAACTTAACTCCTGGATTAAAATCATTCAGAAGCGATTGATGAATCGGTCCTTTTACAAGTTCATCTATAATTGCTGCATAATCATTTTCTTTTCCTTCTACAACGCGGCGTGTTACTGGTACGTAGTATTGCTGCTTATTATTATTTTGTGCCATAAAATAAAGTGTAACCGGTTTTGTATTTGTTACATCCGCTACTTGTTCATCATCGAAGTTGATACCGTTAGCACGGCTCACCCCTTCACCAATCGGTGTACCACCAACAGGCATCTTTGCCAATTTCTCACCATTTATTTGGAACTGCACTTGTTTTATTTCTTTAAATTGCGTCAACGTCCAGGCTATTGACTCAACCATCTGACGCTCTTCCTCTTTTGCATAGTTTTTCATTTCTTTAGAGAAATCAATGACTGCCGTCCCATCTTTTTTCAAATTTAGGGTCATCGACGTATTCGCTGGAATGACTGCACGGAACCCATTCGGTAATACATTCGTTACCGGTCCATCTTTCACAAGGTACTCTAACGTTTGCTGAATAACCTCATTTGCTTTCGGAGTAGGTATAGCTAGCGTTTGAGGTACAACATAGCCATTTTTATCAACAAGGTATAGTTCTCTATTCACCATTTGCCCTTGCTTAACTTTCTTAGATACTTCTTTCTTTCCACCCTCTGTATACGTAACTTGTTTTGGCGGATCAATTTGTTCCGTTGCTTTCTCCTGATTTATAAAGCCACACCCTGTTAGTAAAACAGCGCTCACAGTAGCACCAACAACCCATTTAAAAGTGGATTTAGGCATGCCATTCCCCCCTAAAATCTAAGTTTGTACTATTATGTATACGAGCTGTTTCACTTTTTAGAACAAGCTGTGCTTCCTATAAACAAAAAAACTCCTGATTTCTCAGGAGCTCACTTATACGAATTCTACTATTATTCTTTTTCTAAATAAATATGTTTTACATTTTCAATCGGTTGACCGAACCATTTTGATGCAATTTCTTTAAATAGGCCTATTTTTCCTGTCGTTAAGAAGAGATGATCACTTTGTTCCTCTCCCTCATTCAACATTTTACTATGGTATAAAATTGTACTTACTTCGCGCGCTGTTTCATCACCTGAACTAATGAGTTGTACTTTATCTCCCATTACTTTTTTAATAACAGGACCTAAAATTGGATAATGTGTACAACCTAAAATAAGTGTATCAATATCAGTATTTTTCAGCGGTTGCAACGTTTCTCGTACAACTTCATACGCCATTTCACTTTCAAAATTCCCACTCTCTACAAGCTCAACGAAAGGCGGACACGCTAAACTTTCTACCATAACACGGTTATTAATAGACTTTAGCGCTTCTTCGTATGCACCACTTTTCACCGTTCCAATCGTTCCAATAATCCCAACATGATACGTGTTTGTCACTTTTAAAGCTGTACGTGATCCTGGGTGAATAACTCCTACCACTGGAATTGGTAATTGTTTCTGCATCTCTTCTAATACAACCGCAGTTGCTGTATTACACGCAATAACTAACATTTTGATATTTAAATCTAGTAAATGCTCCGTCATTTCCCACGTAAATTGACGCACTTCTTCTCGAGAACGTGGACCATAAGGGCAACGTGCCGTATCCCCTAAATATATAATACGCTCTTTCGGCAACTGACGAATTAATTCCTTCGCTACTGTTAAACCGCCAACTCCTGAATCGATAACACCGATTGCTCTATTCAACTTCATCACCCGTTTTCTCATTCATCATCTTATTTTATCATTATATTTTACACACTTTAAGTTCGCTAACTTAAACTGCTTCTGTATGAAAATTTTCATTTGTACCTGTATAGACTAGGACCTTTTTTATTTTGCTCCTTTTTTTCATAATTTGCAACACAGAAAAATAACCGACCTTCTATATGAAAGTCGGTTTCTTCTATAATAAAGTGCGTATTTATTGCTCCATCTTTTTTTGGAAAGAAGACATTCCTATTAATAAGAAGAGATGAGCAGAAATTAAAGCGAGCACCTTTTCTATAATTTATTTACAGCTCTTCTTATAGCTTTCCCTATTTCCATACTAGACTGCGGGTTTTGCCCTGTAATTAAACGCCCATCTACTACTACATGCGGTGTGAAATTTGGAGCAACATAAAACAAAGCTCCTTCTTCTTTCAATTTACTTTCTAATAAAAACGGCACTCGCTTTTCTAAATGCACAGCTTTTTCCTCATCGTTTGTATAACCTGTTATACGCTTACCAGCAACAAAAAACGAGCCATCTTTATTTTTCACACCGACTAAAGAACTTACTCCGTGACAAACAGCCGCTACAATCCGGTTATTGTTGTACATATTCTCAATCAAATTTGCAACATATGGATTACCTGGAAAATCTACAATTGCCCCGTGCCCACCACCAAATAAAACCGCATCATAATCCGAAAAATGAACCGTCGAGATCGGCTTCGTATTTTGCAATAAAGAAGCGACATACTTAAATTCACGAGGTATCCCGTTCGGAATAGACACTCTATCAATAGGTACTTTACCGCCCTTTATCGACACAATATCAACATCGAACTTAGCTTTTTTAAATACATTATAAGGAGCTGCGAGCTCTTCCAGCCACAAACCAGTCGGGTGTCCATTCATATCATGAGCGCTTGTTGAAACTAACAATATCCTTTTCAACATATCCCCTCCTTACTACCTATTTATGTATGGAGTGTTCTTATCATTCATATAGCAAGCGAAAAAAACGATAACAACAAGCTGACCTTTTGTATAAAAGTCAACTTGTTGTTATCGTTTGAATTCTTTCGTACGAAGATTTTCACAACCTTATAACTTTTATCTCCAACGCCACGCAATCGTGTTATCCTCCATATGAATAGCAGGTATATCAATCCCTAAATACCGCTGATTATCCTCATCAAAAACAGACCAATTTCCTTCATATAAAAATTCAGGATCTATGCTTTCAAAATCAAATCCACTATCTTCGTCTACCATCTCACGAAAATATTTTTGGAACGGTTTACTATTTTCATATAGACGAATTGTTCCATACATCCATGGCATGTCTCCAAAAACATCTTTAATTTCACCTATCTCCATATCCTTAAAATACAACTTCATATTTGCACCTTCTTATTTGTGAATGACAAAGATACCTACCCTGAATGCCTCATCATGTTCTAAAGTAGTTATTCTTAACGTTTCTTTCTTAAACATATCTTCCTTTTCAAAGTCTGAAATACCTTTTTAAGTTCAAAATATAAACAGAAAAATAGCCGACTCTTCATATAAAAGTCGGCTTTCTTTTTATAGTTCGAGCTCTCCCATGCGAAGAAGCTCAACAACTGCTTGTGAACGTCCTTTAACTCCTAGCTTTTGCATTGCGTTTGAGATGTGGTTGCGTACTGTTTTTTCACTGATAAAAAGTTCACCTGCAATTTCCTTCGTTGTTTTATCTTGAACCAGTAATTCAAATACTTCTCTCTCTCTCTTTGTGAGTAACGGTTTAGATTGATACGCTTTTTCCTTCAACTGGTATAAACCTCCTTGCTTAAGCCAGAGCCGTGTATGTGTAAGTTGGGTGTTTATTTAGTCAAGATATTGTATGAACGAAATGTGCGGGTGGTGAATGAAAATAGGCTTTATTTCACATGTTATTTTAGACTTTTATACAGTGCAGACACTCTTTGTATCCACTCACTTTTCATTACGCCATATTTGTTCTAGTAATATGCTGACAACTGTACCTACGAACAAACCATTTCCGAATATATATTGCATAACAGACGGCAGTGATTGGAGTGCTCCAGACGGTAAAAACATAACACCGCTTCCAAATAATACAGAAACTCCTAAAACCGTTACATTCCTTTCGCTCATTGGCACTTGTTTTATATTATGAAACCCAATTCCAATTAACTGTACGAACGAAGCCATTAAAACCGCAGATGCGACAGCGGGTGGTAACGATGCTAAGTAACGAATAATATTTGGAAGCAACGACATTACGACTAGTAACAAACATGCTAGTAAGAACGATCGTATATATTTTTGTTTCGTTAAACGTATAAATCCTGCCGTTGCTGGTAACGGCACGACACCTACAGTTGAAAATACAGAAGAAATGATATGCGAAATCCCTCCAACCCACGTACCACCCTTCAACTGTTTTTGTTCAATAGTCCCCTTTTGAATGGTAGCTTGATTAATTGCTATAATAGCTGCCACTGTATTTGAAACTAAAATACATACCATAACAAAACTGGATACAGCCATACCTGTATTCCACTTTGGAAGTCCCCAAGCAAATATTTGCGGAAGTTGCACAAAATGAGTTACTTGAGATGGAATCGTCATTTTTCCTGCAATGAGAAAAAGAATCCACCCACTAATTAATCCTATTAAAACCGCATAACTTTTGACAAAACCTTTTCCGAAGTTAGATAGTATAATAACGAAAAGAAATATGCTAAACGCAATTATCGCTGTAAATCCATCGATTTGAGAAACAGTAGCAGTAATTCCTAGCATTCCTTTTAGAAATACACCGCTTAATTGTAAACATAATAAAAGTAAAAACGTCCCTGTCACAAGCGGCGTGAATAAAAATAAAATACGTCCGATAAAACCAGTGACTCCTAATCCTATTAAAATAACACCGGAAATTATCATTCCTAATTCTAAAGTTTGCAACGTACTATGTAATTGATCTTGCCCGGCCGTTGCATAAGCAAGTACGGTAAATACTCCAACCCACGATCCAGCTGGTCCATCCGCAATTGGTAGTCTATGTCCAAGCCACCCTTGTAAAAAAGAAGATATACCAACTACAAAAAACGTACGCTGCATTAAATAAAATATTTCTTCCGTTGTAAGATGAAATAATCCGCCAACGACAATTGGTAGTGCGATTGAATTCGCTAATAAAAATATAAACCATTGCAAAGTTCCCATAATATGATTTTGGTTATGTTGATTGTCCAAATTTTTCATCCTTTCTAGCTTCCCTATAAGAAATATATTGCAAGCATAACAAAGAAGGGTTCTACACTCACAATTAGAACCCTCCTCAAAACATTTACACGATTCTTTTACACAAGATTATTTAATTCCACCTCATTTAAACTTCCAACAACAATATTCCCTTTATGCACGACTAAACGTTTCTCTGTTTGACGCGCTACCGCTTCAGCAGTACATGTTGCATTCGTCAAAACAAAACTCGCTTCATCTCCTATATTCGGCCATGCTCGCTTCCCTTCATTGTTTAACGTTTCTTTTCCTCCCGTAATAAAGCGAAGGGCTTTTCCTAAAGACCTTTCGTCACTCCAGCCAAAACGTTCCGCTAATCGATTTGCCTTTTGCAGCATATCACCTGTGCCAAACGGTGACCAATGATCAGTAATACTATCATTTCCTAATGAAACTTTCACACCTTTTTTATCTAATAACGGAATTGGGATTACTTGTTTCCCAATTGGCACCGTTGAAGTAATATCAATATTTAAAGCAGCTAGTCTTTCCGCCACTTCTTCAACTTCTTTATCCGTAACACCACCAAGTCCAAGTGCATGACTAATTGTTACGCGACCTTGCCATCCCGCTTCTTCTGTTAAACTTGCCAATCGCTTCATCGTAAACGTCCCAAGATTATTCGCATCATGCAGATGAATATCAACATCCGCATTAAATTCTACTGCGATATCCATAATGGTATGTAATGATTTTTCAATATCATTATCCACTGTAGCTGGATCCACTCCACCGACTAGATGCGCACCCATACGCATCGCATCTTTCACAAGTTGTACAGAATTACTACGCAATAATCCATGTTGCGGAAAAGCAACAATTCTACCAGAAACCTGATTTTTATACGTTTCCAACGCCGCTAACGTCGCCTCCAAATTACCAAGTCCAATAATCGGATCAACATTACAATGCGTTCTTATATTCGTTGCACCATTTCGAAGCAATAACGCTAACATATTTTCCGCCCTATCTTGAGCAGTTGCTAATTGCTTCGGCAGAATTTTTTCTTCTTCATTAAAACGCGTAAAAATATTCTCTGCTGGCATACAAGCTTTCCAAGGGCCACTATAATATGTCTTATCAATATGAATATGCATCTCTTCGAAAGCTGGCAAAATCAATAAACGATTAGCATCAAGAATTAATACTCCTTCCTCTTGAACAGCCCCTGCTATCATTTTTTTAATTCGTCCATCTTCAATGAGTAAACTACATAACTCTGTTTCTGTTTGGGAAATTCTCCCCTCTTCATATGTATACCCCGATTCAAGCATTACATTAGTCAGCCAATATACTGTCATCTCTATTTCCCCCACCCTTTATTAAAAGTTACCTCTTACTATAATTTTAATATCAACTGAAAATTAAGACAATTAATACGACTGTTCCCTAAAAAAAATGTAATACAACGGCATAGTCTTCTCATAAATTTCCATATAGAATAGAAGTATATAGCTTGCTATAAAGTGAAACTTTGATCAGTGGGGGGCATCCCCCCCACTGATCATTAGTTAAACCAATCGGGCTTTTACGGGTAGTTAACCCCCACCTAACTTCTTTGCTTTCGCTGAATTTTTAGGTGGAGTTCTTACTGCTCGTTAAAGCGGGATAAAAAGGAGTGGATTGGAAGATGTCAAAAAGGTTATGTAAATCCGAAACTGATAAAATGCTATTTGGTATATGCGGTGGTTTAGGGGAATATTTTGATATTAGCTCTACTCTCATTCGCATACTTTGGGTCATTGCTATTTTATGTTTTGGGACGGGGTTTTTAGTTTATTTTATTTGTTTATTACTTATGCCACGCTCTTACTAGTGGCATCCTGCATATACTTAATCTAAATATA
The DNA here is from genome assembly GCF_053345335.1 of Bacillus sp. M5A3_1b. Taxonomy (NCBI): domain Bacteria; kingdom Bacillati; phylum Bacillota; class Bacilli; order Caryophanales; family Bacillaceae; genus Bacillus; species Bacillus sp. M5A3_1b. The sequence goes on from NZ_JBKEZY010000001.1 coordinate 767,012, forward strand.
AAAAATCGCCTATAGAATTCTATAGGTGATTTTTTTATGAAGAATATTTCATCGTTAAATGTAATACTGCTACTTCATCTTCTTCATTTCTATAACTATGTTTTTTATTCGCTTCAAATTGAATAGAGTCAAACTCATTTAATTCGTATACATCGCTTTCTACTTGAATCAATACTTTCCCTTTCATTACTGTTACAAGCTCAATAGCACCTTCATGATGAGCTTCTGGTTCATATATACTATTCGATCTTAAACAAGCACGATGCATTTCCATCCCCGTTTCTTTCGTATAGCGGAACATCGTTTCTAAATGCCATGCTTGTCCTACATCTACTGCAAATCCTTCTCCGCAGCGCGCCACAGCTACAGGTTCTCCAACAACCATCAATCTCGATAAAGGAATCGATAACCCTTTCGTTATTTTCCAAATGACAGCTAGCGTCGGATTCGTTTCGCCTCTTTCAATCTTTCCTAATGTTAATTTACTAACCCCAGTTTTTTGGGCTAATTCTTCTAAACTTAATTTTTGTTCATTTCGAATTTGTCTTAACAGCTGACCTACTTGCTGAATGACTTCTTTCGTTTGCATATCTTCATGTTCTTTCATCTATAAAACCACCTTAAAGTATAAAATAGTTTACTTTTATTATTTTTAAGTATATTATACTATACATAATCATCAAATTCCGAAAGGAGTGCTATACTTCATGCGCGCAATTTTATTAGGCCTTTTATCATCAGCCTTTTTTTCCGCAACCTTTATTATTAATCGAGCGATGAATGTATCTGGAACAAGCTGGGCCTGGACAGCTTCCTTCCGTTTTTTATTTGCTCTCCCTATTTTATTCCTTATCGTTTTATTTCGCAAAAACTTAAGGGGTTTATGGGAAGAATTAAAGAAACATCCATTAGCGTGGATCGGATGGGGTTCCGTTGCTGGTATTGGTTTCTATTCTTTATTAAGTTTCGCAGCTGTCTTTTCTCCAGCTTGGCTCGTTGCTGGAACTTGGCAAGTTACTATATTAGCAGGTTTACTTTTATCACCATTATTCTTCGTTAAATTAGAAACGAAATCAGGCACAAAACTTGTACGCGGAAAAATTCCACTTCGTAGTTTATATGTCGCATTATTTATTTTACTTGGTGTAATTTGTATGCAAGCGACTGCAGCAGGTCATATTACAATGACTCAGTTCATTTCAGGTTTTTTACCTGTCGTAGTAGCAGCCTTCTTATATCCATTCGGCAACCGAAAAATGATGGAACTTGTTGGCGGACGTCTTGATACGTTCCAACGTGTATTAGGAATGGCAATAGGAAGTCTACCTATAACAATTTTACTTGGTATATACGGATTTTCTACTACTGGTATTCCAACATCCAGCCAAATGTTGCAAGGATTTTTGTTAGCATTATGTTCTGGCGTGATTGCGACGATGACATTTTTCTTTGCTACTGACTTAGCCAAAGATAACCTCTCTCTACTTGGAGCTGTTGAAGCAACGCAAGCTGGAACGATGGTCTTTACCGTGCTTGGCGAAATTGTTTTCTTGAATGGTTCATTTCCGGGTGGTCTTTCCCTACTAGGAATGATTATTATTATGTTAGGAATGGTTGCAAATAGCGTTTTAAACCGTTCTGCTCCAGTCGTTAAGCAGAAAAAAACTGCATAAAAAAGAGTATAGTTCTCTAACAAAGAACTATACTCTTTTTTTATTGTCCCCCTATTTCGCCTTATCAGAATAGTATTTCATTAGCTGTTTATACTAAAACCTATGTTATAATACGTTTCATGCGCAATATTAGGAGGTAAATTATGTTAAAAAAAGCAATCGCTGAATTTATTGGTACATTTGTACTTGTATTATTCGGAACTGGAGTAGCTGTCATTGGCGGCGGAATTGAAGGAATTGGAACATTAGGAATCGCTATGGCTTTCGGTCTATCTATTGTGGCTATGGCATATAGCATCGGAACAATTTCTGGATGTCACATTAACCCAGCAGTATCAGTAGCTATGTTCATCAACAAAAGAATGAACGCTATGGAACTTTGTTATTATGTATTAGCTCAAATTTTAGGTGGTTTATTAGGAACTGCAACGTTAGTAACGATTTTACGCTCTGCTAAAACACCTTTAGATAATTTAGGACAAAATGGTTTTGGAACTCTTGGTTTATCTGGAGCATTTCTAGTTGAATTTATTTTAACTTTCGTATTCATTTTAGTTATCGTTGCTGTAACAGGTAAAAAAGGAAGTTCTTCTCTAGCAGGATTAGTAATTGGTTTCACATTAGTTTTAGTTCACTTATTAGGAATTCCGTTAACTGGAACTTCTGTTAACCCAGCTCGTAGTATCGCACCAGCTCTATTCGCTGGCGGAGAAGCACTTTCTCAACTATGGGTATTCATCGTAGCACCAATTCTTGGTGGTATCGTAGCAGCTATTGTTGGTAAATTCATTTTAAATACTGAAAAATAGAATTTTCAATATTTCTGAATAAAAAAAGGCGAGCCCTCATTATGAGGTTGCTCGCTTTTTTACTCTTTCATTTTAGACTTTAAGTTTGTAACTAATTGATCTACCGTTACATTTGCAAGTACGTTTTCCATCGCTTCTTGCGCTTGCATTAAAATAATTTCTAATACTGATTGAATATTAGCTCCTACTGGACATTCAATGTTGGGATTTTCATGGAAGGAAAATAGTTGTCCTTCTTCTACAACTTCCACTGCTTTATATACATCAAGTAATGTAATTTCTTCTAAATCACGAGCAAGTGTCGTACCACCTTTACCAGCTTGTACATCAACAAGTCCTGCTCTCTTCAACATTCCTGTAATGCGACGAATCACAACTGGATTTGTATTCACACTACCAGCAATCCATTCAGAGGTACAGCGAGAGTTTCGATCTATCGCAAGTAACGTTAACATATGAACACCTACTGTAAAACGACTACTAATCCCCATCTGCACACCCTCCTTTGTATTCATTCTATTAAAAGACGACTCTTATTATTATATACTATTTTTAATTTATACATAAAGAAAAAGCATGATTCCAATAGGAAATCATACTTTTCTCTCATTATTGACGCTTTATAAACTTCGCTAAATCTTTAAATTTCACTTTATCTGAGTAATTCATTACGCCATTTACGTAAATGCGACTTGTAAGCATATTGATGATAACGATAGTCACCAATAAAATTACTAATGTCACACCAATTTCTACAGCACCTGCTTCACCAGCTACAAGTCTTGAAAATGTAACCATAGGTGTAAAGAATGGAATATATGAACTAACTACAGCTAATGTACTATTAGGATCAAATAATGATTTAATACTAATGAAAAATGCTGCTATACCTAACATAGTAATTGGGAACGAAAGAGATTGCACATCCTCAATTTTTGATACAACAGCCCCAACCGCTGCATATAACATTGCATATAGTAAGTAGCCCGTAACAAAATATACAACGAACATACTAATTACTACCGCATCCAATTTAGAAAAGTCTAGTGTAAGTCCTATTAAAGATGCGTTTTCTAAATCTATCCAACCTAATAAATATGGTACAAGAAAACCGAAGGAAGCAATAACTAGTAATAGTAAAGCGCTAGAAACAATTGCTAAAATTTTGGCATGTAGCATTGTTAATGGTTTTACTTTCGGAAGCATTAACTCCATAACACGAGATGACTTTTCAGAGGCTATCGTCGTCCCAATTGCAGTTCCAAACACAATAATAAACATATATAAAGCAAAGGAGAAAACATAACCAATTCCAAAGGAAGATGCATGATCCTTTACTGCTTCTTGTTTTAACGGAATTTCCATCTGTAACTGTTTTGCTACTTCGGCAGATACATTATTTTTTTCAATCATTACCGCTGTATACTGTTCCTTTAAATAACTTGCCATAAGTGTAGCAGTTGATTGACTCGGAAAACCACTATACATATACGTCACTTCCGGAATACCATTCTTTTCTGTAATATGGAATAAACCGTCTAAATCCCCATCTTCCACTTGCTTACGTAGCTCATTAAATTTATCCTTATTTTCTACAGTTACTTTAGCAGACGGAAGTAACTTTGTTACATCACTTTCTTGCACTTTATAAGTATCGCTTTCCGTTATTACCGCAAATTTATCTTTTCCTTTATCGTTATCAGCAGTGAAATGATTAAATGCGAAAAGTCCAAACACAACTAAAAATAAAATCGCACTCGTAATTAATGATTTTTTAGATAAAAATGCTTCCCTGAAATAAAATGAAAATACGTGAGAAAATTTACGCATCGTTATTTCGCCCTCTCTACAAAGATTTCGTTTAACGTCGGCTCTAACATTTTAAATTGTCGTAAGGTAACACCTTGTTCTTGCAACTGTTGTAAAATCTTTAGAGCTTCTGCATCATCTTGTACTTGCACATAAAGAAGGCCTTGTTGTTTTTCATAGGATACATGAATAGCTTCTAATCCCTTCGCGTTCTCTTCTGTATCTTCAATCGTTAAATTACGGAAACCGTACTCTTTTTTAATATCACTTAACTGGCCTTTTACGACTGCTTCGCCTTTTTTCAAAATACATACATGTTGGCAAAAAGCCTCTACTTGTTCCATACGATGACTAGATAAAATAATGGTCTTTCCGCTCTGTACTTGTTCTTCAATAATGCTAGCTAACATTCCAGCATTAACTGGGTCCAGTCCACTAAATGGTTCATCTAAAATGAGAAGTTCAGGATTATGAAGAAGAGCAGCAATTAATTGGATTTTTTGCTGATTTCCTTTTGAAAGCTCTCCTGCCGTTTTAAATTTATATTCCGGTATTGCTAATCGCTCTAACCAGTGATCAATAGCAAGATCTACTTCTTTTTTCGACATTCCTTCTAATCTACCAAAATATCGCAACTGGTCTATTACTCTACTTTTTGTATATAAACCTCTTTCTTCTGGTAAATACCCAATCGTTACCCCACTAGTCCCAAATGTTTTTCCATCCCATGTAATAGAGCCTTCATTTGGCGTTAATAATCCGAGAAGCATTTTGATTGTCGTTGTTTTCCCTGCACCATTACGTCCAAGTAATCCTAGTACTTCACCTCTTGGTAACGAAATTTGCAAACCGTTCACTGCTTTAGATTCCCCAAATAGTTTCGTTAAGTTCTGAATTTGTAAACTCAAAGTATAAAGCCTCCCCTTTAATATCATTCATACTCTCTTTCAAAGACTATGTTTATTCAGGATAAAATATAGCACTACACTTCATCCTCTTAGTATGTAACATCTCCTTAATCCATCATTTGTTCTATTTAGTTAAAATTGTAAATAATATCATGTCATTTGTCAATTATAATTGTCATTTCGACAATAAAAGTTGTCAAAACGATTTCCATTATTTTTCTCATCTTTCTAATATAGGACATACTACTATATATACAAAAGATAATATGCAAATGTTCATAAAAAATTTTTATATTTTAATATATAATATAAGATGATTTTCTAACATCAAGGAGGATACATATGAAGATGAAGAGGGGTATTACCACTTTATTATCTGTAGCGGTTCTATCTACATCGCTTGTAGCATGTTCAGGAACACCAGAGAAAACAGTGGCAAAAGAAGAAAAAGTAAAATTAACAGAACAGCAATTAATGGCTGATTTATGGTATCAAACAGCCGGTGAAACGAAAGCACTTTACTACCAAGGGTACAATATCGGTCAATTGAAGCTTGATGCAGCTCTTGCAAAAGGGACAGAGAAAAAGCCTGCTATCGTACTTGATTTAGACGAAACTGTTTTAGACAACAGCCCTCATCAAGCAATGAGCGTAAAAACAGGAAAAGGCTATCCTTACAAATGGGATGATTGGATTAATAAGGCCGAAGCTGAAGCCCTTCCAGGCGCAATTGATTTCTTAAAATATACGGAGTCTAAAGGTGTAGATATTTATTACATCTCAAATCGTAAAACGAACCAACTAGATGCAACAATTAAAAATCTTGAGCGTGTAGGTGCTCCTCAAGCAACGAAAGAACATATATTACTACAAGATCCGAAAGAAAAAGGAAAAGAAAAACGCCGTGAACTCGTTTCGCAAACACATGATATCTTCTTATTCTTCGGTGATAACTTATCTGATTTCACTGGTTTTGATGGGAAGTCTGTAAAAGACCGCAATCAAGCAGTATCAGATTCGAAAGCACAATTTGGTGAGAAATTTATTATTTTCCCGAATCCAATGTATGGTGATTGGGAAGGCGCTTTATATGATTATGATTTCAAAAAATCAGATGCAGAAAAAGATAAAATCCGTCGCGACAACTTAAAATCATTTGATGCAAAATAAAGAGGATGGCATTCGCCATCCTCTTTATTTTCCCTTCTCTGTTAAAGGCAAGATAAACACTTCCACACGCCTATTCTTTGCCTTTCCTTCTTGTGTATCGTTTGGAGCAATTGAACGGTATTCTCCGTAACCAATCGCACTAAATTTTTCTGGTTGTAATTCTTTATTTTGGAGTAATACTTGCATAAAATTAACTGCACGCTGCGTACTTAATTCCCAGTTCGATGCAAACTGCGCATTGGCAATAGGGACATTATCCGTATGACCAGATACTGTAATCTCACGAGGTGACGCTGAAACAAGTAAGCTAGACATCTCTTTTGCAATCCCTAGTGATTCTAACTTCACATCTGCTTTCCCCGAATCAAACAGCACATTCTCTAATATTGTCACCATTAATCCCTTTTCAGTTAATTTAGTTTGAAAAGAAGAGGATAATTGTTTCTCATTAATATATTGATCAATCTTTTTTTGTAATGCTTTCAATTCATCCATTTCTTTTTTTTCTTTTTCTCTAGCTTCTTCTTGTTTTTTTGCTTGTTCTGCCTCAAGGCTACTTGCTGATAATTCCTTTTCATCATTTGGCTTCTGATCACTTAAAAACTCTTTATTTCCTGTTCCACCTGCTAATTCGCTTCGAAATGCTACTGCCATCTGTTTGAACTTCGCAGCATCTATACTACTCATCGCAAATAAAACGATGAACAATGCAAATAACAACGTTAACATATCAGAATAAGGGATTAACCAAGTTTCATCGATATGTTCTTCGTGTTTTTTCTTTTTACCTCTTCTATTTTTTTTACTCCGCATTTTTTTCTGCTCCTTTTTCTAGCTTTTTACGTTCAGTTGCAGAAAGTGCACCTAAAATGCGGTTCTTCATAATAAACGGATATGTACCCTCTTGTAACATTAATAAACAATCAATAATTAAACGTTTTTTCTCTAATTCAGCTGCAGATTTTTGCTTTAGTTTATTTGCAAATGGATGCCATAATACATAGCCTGAAAAAATACCAAAAATCGTTGCAATAAAAGCACCCGAAATAGCGTGACCTAACTTTTCAATATCAGTTAAATTGCCAAGTGCAGCTACAAGACCAATAACAGCACCTAAAACCCCTAATGTCGGTGCATATGTACCAGCTTGAGAAAAAATTGCCGCTCCTTTTGCATGCCTTTCTTCAATTGCTTCTAATTCAGCTTCTAAAATCTGTTCTAGATCTTCTGCGGATACGCCATCAATCACAAATTTCATACCACGCAAAAGAAATTCATCTTGAATTTTGTCTAATTGTTGCTCTAAAGACAAAATACCGTATTTTCTACTTTCTGATGTCCAATGAACAAATAATTCTAGCAACTGTTCATAACTTAAATCCTTTTTATTTGAACCAAAAAGAACTTTAAATAATTTTGGAACCCTTTTTAGTTGATTCATCGGAAATGCTATACATACTGCAGCAAATGTACCGATAAAAATAATTAATGCTGCGGCAGGATTCAATAAGGCTGTTATGTCAGCGCCCTTGACGACCATCCCTACTACTACCGCTACAAATCCTAAAATGAGCCCAATAATTGTTGCAAAATCCATTCCCATTCACTCCTAGTCTATACAAGAAGTTCTTCATTCTCGATAATCGCTACATCTTCTTATGTATATATATTACATAAAAAATGAATTTCATGAAAGATAAGAAATGAATTATATGAAAAAATACTACAATTTCACACATTTTCTGACATTTTCTTTGCATTTCTATTACGTTACGACTCTTATATTTCTTTTTCAGTAAACTAGACTTATAATAAAAAACGATACATATTTTATTAAGAAAGGACTGTGATTACAAGGTATCATGAAAAAGATAATCATTATTTCTGCCACTACTATTGTAATCGGTATCACTTCTTTCGCTTACTTTAGTTCTAAATCACCACTACAAAATGAGGCGAAAGCTGTCGAAAGTCAACAGCATAGTAATCACCAAAAAGAAGAGATTCCTGCTTTTCCAAAAGCTGATCATACTGCAAAGAAGCTAGAAAATGATTTTTCCGTTGTAACAAATCCAGAGTCTAATCTTGTCTTAGTGAATAAACATCGAAAACTACCAGACGGATACATACCTGAAGACTTAACAAGACCAAACGTACCATTTACTAGTCCAAAAGATAAAGAAAAAACATTGCTGCGTAAAGATGCTGCAGATGCGCTTGAAAATATGTTTGAAGCGGCAAAGAAAGAAGGCCTTGAACTTACAGCTGTATCTGGTTATCGTTCATACAAACGCCAAAAATCATTACATGATACATACGTTAGACGTCAAGGAAAAGCTGAAGCTGATTCAGTAAGTGCCATTCCTGGTACGAGTGAACATCAAACTGGTTTAGCAATGGATATTAGTTCAAAATCTGCTAAATTCCAATTAGAGCCTATTTTTGGAGAGACAGCCGAAGGAAAATGGGTTGCAAAACATGCCCATGAATTTGGCTTTGTCATTCGTTATTTAGAAGATAAAACAGAAACAACAGAATATTCATATGAACCGTGGCATTTGCGCTACGTTGGTAATCCATACGCTACATACATATATAAACATCATTTAACATTAGAAGAAGCAATGAAAGACAAAAAATAAGAGAGCAAATTGCTCTCTTATTTTTCTTTCACTCTATCATTGTAGTAATTTTTTCTTCCATTCTTCAGGCCACGGTTCGCCTTTTCCCGTTTTTTTCGATGCTTGAACCATCATTCCACGGCCGACTAAACAAGCTTCTCCTTCTGCATTCTTCACCATGTAATGCAAATCTAAAGAAGAATTCCCAACCGATCCCGCTTTTACATACACCTTCAACTGTTCATCAAAATATATTTGCTTAATAAAATTACATTGTAAATCTGCAACAACGATCATCGTTTCTGAAGATTCATGCGTCCATTCTTGCATAAATCCAAGTTCTTTAAACAATGCGATACGTGCTTCTTCAAAATAGGTAAAGGCAACGACATTATTTACATGCCCAAACATATCTACTTCACCAAAACGAACTTTTACAGGATTGTAAAATGAAAAACCACTTTCCCATCGCTCAAAGTCTTCAATATAAGAAATCCTCTTCATTGTTTCCTCTCCTTTTCGCCCTCAAAATAAACAGAATAAACAGAAAAATAAAGTTATAAATATTGCCTCTTCAACATGAAGAGGCAATATTTATTAATAGTTATTGTCGCTACCAAAGAAATCTTTAAACGATTGAATTGTTGTATCTCGGTTTAATGCCGCAATTGAAGTTGTTAATGGAATACCCTTCGGACATGATTGCACACAGTTTTGAGAGTTACCACAGTTTGCAAGTCCTCCATCTCCCATAATTGCACGTAAGCGATCTGCTTTATGCATTTCACCCGTCGGATGTGAGTTGAATAAACGAGCTTGTGATAACGGTGCTGGTCCAATAAAGTCAGATTTACTATTTACGTTTGGACATGATTCTAAGCAAACACCACATGTCATACATTTTGAAAGCTCATAAGCCCATTGACGTTTCTTCTCAGGCATTCTTGGTCCTGGTCCTAAGTCATACGTACCATCAATTGGAATCCAAGCTTTAACGCGTTTTAGAGCGTTAAACATGCGACTACGGTCAACTTGTAAATCACGTACAACTGGGAATGTCTTCATCGGCTTTAAGCGAATTGGTTGTTCTAACTGATCAATAAGAGCTGTACATGATTGACGTGGTTTTCCGTTAATAACCATCGAACATGCGCCACATACTTCCTCTAAACAGTTCATATCCCATGCAATCGGAGTCGTTTGGTTTCCTTTTGAATCAACAGGATTACGACGAATTTCCATCAGTGCCGAAATAATGTTCATATTTGGACGATATGGAATTTCAAACTCTTGGTCAAACGCTTGAGCGTCTGGTCCATCTTGTCTCGTAATGATGAGGCGGATTGTTTTCTCAGACATGTTGCTTATCCCCCTTCTCTTCACCCTTAGCAGCTACATCATGTTTTGAGGAATAGTCACGTTTACGTGGTTTAATTAATGAAACATCCACTTCTTCGTAATGGAATGCTGGTGCATTTCCTTCTCCTTCAAATTTCGCCATCGTAGTTTTTAAGAAGTTTGCATCATCACGATTTGGGAATTCAGGTTTGTAATGCGCCCCGCGGCTCTCATTACGGTTATATGCGCCAATTGTAATAACACGTGCTAACTCAAACATATTTGCAAGTTGGCGTGTAAATGAAGCACCTTGGTTACTCCATCTCGCTGTATCGTTAATGTTAATGCGTTTGTAACGCGCCATTAACTCTTCAATTTTCGCATCAGTTTCTAGTAGCTTTTTATTTTCACGAACTACTGTAACGTTATCTGTCATCCATTCTCCAAGCTCTTTATGAAGAACATATGCATTTTCGTTACCATCAAGCATTAAAATATTGTTAAATTTCTCTGTTTCGATTAATTCATTTTGCTCATATACAGTAGATGAAACAGCATCAGACGATTTAGAAAGACCTTTCATATACTCAATCGCGTTCGGTCCTGCTACCATACCACCGTAAATTGCTGATAATAGTGAGTTCGCACCTAGACGGTTACCACCATGCATAGAATAATCACACTCACCTGCTGCAAATAAACCTGGAATACTTGTCATCTGCTTATAATCAACCCATAGTCCGCCCATTGAATAGTGAACTGCTGGGAAGATTTTCATTGGTAGTTTACGAGGATCATCACCTGTAAACTTCTCATAGATTTCAATAATTCCACCAAGTTTAATATCTAGTTCTTTCGGATCTTTATGAGAAAGATCTAAGTACACCATGTTTTCACCGTTAATACCTAGTTTTTGCTCTACGCAAACGTCAAAGATTTCACGCGTTGCAATATCACGAGGTACAAGGTTTCCGTAAGCCGGATATTTTTCTTCTAGGAAGTACCATGGTTTACCATCTTTATATGTCCAAACACGGCCACCTTCACCACGTGCCGATTCACTCATAAGACGTAATTTATCGTCTCCAGGAATTGCCGTTGGATGAATTTGAATGAACTCGCCGTTTGCATAATATGCGCCTTGTTGATATACAGCAGAAGCTGCTGTACCTGTATTAATAATAGAGTTAGTTGATTTTCCAAAGATGATACCAGGGCCCCCTGTTGCCATAATTACGGCATCAGCTTGGAAACTTTTAATCTCCATTGTTTGTAAGTCTTGTGCAACGATTCCTCGGCACACACCTTCGTCATCAACAACAGCTCGTAAGAAATCCCAACCTTCATATTTCGTTACAAGTCCTGCTACTTCGTGACGACGTACTTGCTCATCTAATGCGTATAGTAATTGCTGTCCAGTTGTTGCACCAGCAAATGCTGTACGGTGATGTTGTGTTCCACCAAAACGACGGAAATCAAGAAGTCCTTCTTCCGTACGGTTGAACATAACACCCATACGGTCCATTAAATGAATAATACCAGGTGCTGCTTCACACATTGCTTTAACTGGCGGTTGGTTCGCTAAGAAGTCCCCACCATAAATTGTATCGTCAAAGTGGATCCATGGAGAATCCCCTTCACCTTTCGTATTTACGGCACCGTTAATTCCACCTTGGGCACATACAGAATGTGAACGTTTTACTGGTACTAAAGAAAATAGTTCAACATTTACTCCTGCTTCCGCCGCTTTAATCGTTGCCATTAAGCCGGCCAAGCCACCGCCGACTACTATAAGTTTCCCTTTCATGCTCTCCCACTCCTTACTGATTTGCTAGCTGTGGATCGATGAACGCTAATAATGCACTCACACCTACATAAGATAGACCTAAGAAAATAGCTAATGTTACATAAGTAGAGATTCTTTGTGAACGTGGAGATACTGTAATTCCCCAGCTTATGCAGAATGTCCATAGTCCATTTGCAAAGTGGAAAATTGTTGAAACAACACCAACTAAGTAGAATGCAAACATAGCTGGATTGTTTAAAATATCTGCCATCATATCATAGTTTACCTCTTTACCTAGCATTGCTTGAATACGAGTTTCCCAGACGTGCCAAGAAATGAAAATCAGTGTAACGATACCTGAAATTCTTTGGAAGACGAACATCCAGTTACGGAAATAACCGTAAGAAACCGCATTGTTCTTAGCTGTAAATGCAATATATAAGCCATATATAGCATGGTACAGTATCGGTAAAAAGATGATGAAAATCTCTAGCGCATACCGGAATGGAAGGAGCTCCATAAAGCCTGCAGCTTTGTTAAAAGCCTCTGCTCCTCTTGTTGCAAAGTTGTTTACAATTAGATGTTGCGTCAAAAAGACACCAACCGGGATGACCCCCATTAATGAGTGCCACTTACGAAACGTATACTCGCGGCCTTTCATGTCCCCATTACCCCCTTGAATGTTTGACTGCTGTTTTCAGATTAATTTACAACAATAATGTTTTTTCACTATTGGCATAAGAAAAACTGAAAAAATTATTCGAAATATTTCAGCATAATTTGATAACAAGTTCATTTTACCCCTATTTTTGTCGAAGCGTCAAGAAAACGTATACATAATTTGCATATAATTTGCCAATTCTTTTTCCCTTCTTATATATTCAGATTTCCCCAAAGAAAAATCTGTTTTTATAAATGAGAAATGTTATATAATAATCCCTATAGAAAGAGGGGAATATTGTGAGTAAAAATACAATCGATACAACATCTTTAGAAGATGTTTCATTGAACGCCTTCGCTTATGAATTGCTACGTGAAGAATTACTACCTGATTTAATCGGTAACGATTTAGATGGTATTTTATACTGGTCTGGTAGAAACCTTGCAAGAAAATATCCACTAGAAACAATTGAAGAAGTCATTCAGTTCTTTGAAAAAGCTGGCTGGGGCACTTTAAGCATTATTGAACATAAGCGTCGTGAAATGCAGTTCCAACTTAAAGGCACACTCATCGCTGAACGTCAAAAACAAAACAGACATTCTTCTTATCAATTAGAAGCTGGATTCATCGCTGAACAAATTCAAAAGCAACGAAACGTCGTTGCAGAGTCCTATGAAGAAAAGAAAAAACGTTCAGACTCTATTACATTTCTTGTGAAATGGGATATAAAAGATCTCATTGAAGTGTAGCATTACCTACAGTCAACTAGACATATAAGTTTAGTTGACTTTTTTGTATTTTCATTCAGTTAGGTTTATTTTAAATCTTCAGAAATTATACCAAAAAATAGAAGACGTTGTAAACTACAACGTCTTCTTATACGCTAAATAAGTATAAATCGTCTCTGCGACATTTTTCGGCATACCTGCTTCGACAAATTCAGCTAAAGAAGCTTCTTTCATCTTCTTTAATGAACCAAAATGTTTCAACAATATCTTTTTTCGTTTATCTCCAATTCCAGGAATATCATCCAGTGCTGATTGAATGACAGATTTCCCGTGTAATTGACGATGGAATGTAATCGCAAATCGATGCACTTCATCTTGAATGCGCTGCAATAAATAAAATTCTTGGCTATTTCGCTCAAGCATCACAGGTTCAGGTGGATCTCCAATAATTAAATGGGAAGTTTTATGTTTGTCATCTTTTACAAGCCCTGCCATCGGAATATATAAACCGAGTTCGTTTTCTAGAACATCACTTACAGCTGCCAGATGCCCTTTTCCACCATCAATAATGATTAAATCTGGTAAAGGCAAACTCTCTTTCAGCGCCCTTGTATAACGGCGTCTCACAACTTCTCTCATAGACTCATAATCATCTGGCCCTTGAACCGTTTTAATTTTATATTTCCTATATTCTTTCTTAGCTGGTTTCCCATCGATAAAAGCAATCATTGCAGAAACAGGATTTGTCCCTTGAATATTTGAGTTATCAAACGCCTCAATACGATAAGGTGTTTCAATCCCGAGCTGCTTCCCTAAATGATCTACCGCCTTAATCGTTCGCTCTTCATCACGTTCAATTAAGTAGAATTTCTCTTCAAGAGCAATCTTCGCATTTTTATTTGCTAATTCTACAAGATCTTTTTTCTTACCACGTTTCGGCTGTGTCGCTTCAACTTCTAAAAAGCGCTCTACTAACTCTGAGTCTATACTTCCTGGAACGACAATTTCCTTCGGCTTAAAATGACTGCTGTTCTCATAAAATTGACCGATAAACGTTAAAAATCCCTCTTCTGGTTCATCGTAGATTGGAAACATAGAAACATCACGTTCAATTAACTTTCCTTTTCGAACGAAGAAAACTTGAACACACATCCATCCTTTATCAACTGCATACCCAAACACATCACGATCCACTAAGTCACTCATAATCATCTTTTGTTTTTCCATAATCGCATCGATATGAGCAATTTGATCCCGCAACTCTTTTGCACGTTCAAATTCTAGTTTCTCTGAAGCTTCATACATCTTTGTTTCTAATTCTGAACGAACTTCTTTATGCCCACCATTTAGAAACTTAATAATTTCATCTACAATTTCTTTGTTTTGTTCTTCCGTCACTTCTTTCACACAAGGCGCTAAACATTGACCCATATGATAATATAAACAAACTTTATCTGGCATATTTGAGCACTTACGAAGCGGATACATACGATCTAGCAGCTTTTTCGTTTCATGAGCTGATTGTGCATTCGGATAAGGACCAAAATACTTTCCCTTATCCTTTTTTACATTTCGCGTAATAAGTAATCGCGGCTGTTTCTCAGCTGTAATTTTAATAAAAGGATATGTTTTATCATCTTTTAATTGAATATTATATTTTGGATCATGTTTTTTTATTAAGTTTAACTCTAAAATGAGAGCCTCTAGATTTGAGGAAGTTACAATATATTCAAAATCTACAATTTCTCCTACAAGCCGCAGTGTTTTTCCATCATGCGAACCAGTAAAGTACGAGCGCACACGATTTTTAAGCACTTTTGCCTTTCCGACATATATAACCGTTCCTTGCTTATCTTTCATTAAATAACAACCAGGTTGATCTGGTAAAATAGCCAATTTTTCTTTTAAATGTTCGTGCACTCGTTACCCTCCATTTCTACATGCTTAGCATCTTTATTTTCACATGAAAACATACTATGCCAAAACACCCAACATACGTTCTTTTATTGTAACGGAAAGGTGTAAAAAAGGAAAATAAAAAAGGCTACCAAATGGTAGCCCTTTATTTTAGAAGTGTTTAGAAACTAATTCTACTAACGCTTCTTTCGGTTTGTAACCTAACGCTTGATCAACTACTTTACCGTCTTTTAATACGAAAAGAGCTGGAATGCTCATTACTTCGAATTGACGAGCAGTTTCTTGGTTTTCATCCACGTCTACTTTTACTACTTTTACTTTTTCGCCTAATTCTGCATCAATTTCCTCTAATACAGGAGCGATCATTTTACAAGGTCCACACCAAGGTGCCCAGAAATCTAATAATACAACACCTTCGCTAGTTTCAGCTGCGAAGCTTTGGTCATTTGCATTTACAATTGCCATTTTATTTCCTCCTTCAAGTATATTCTACCAAGAGTATATCATTAACTTATATACGTGGCGAATAATATGTATCGTTATGTATTGTAACAAAAAAGTGTTCCTTTATACTATATAAAAATACGGATTAAATACTAAAAAGATGAGAGACAGGGGATCTCTCACCTTTTCTATATATAGGGGTACTTCACTTGGAACTCAAGGGTACTCAAATCATGAATGTACTTTTAACTTTTTAAACTCTTCTGTTAAAAGAGGTAAGACTTCAAATAGATCGCCAACAATACCATAGTCAGCTACTTTGAAGATACTTGCTTCTGGGTCTTTATTAATTGCAACGATTATTTTTGAGTTAGACATACCAGCTAAATGCTGAATCGCACCAGAAATACCGCATGCAATGTATAAGTCTGGCGTAACAACTTTACCAGTTTGACCAATTTGTAATGAGTAATCGCAATACTCAGCGTCACAAGCACCACGAGATGCTCCAACAGCGCCGCCCAATACGTCAGCTAACTCTTTTAATGGCTTGAATCCTTCTTCACTCTTCACACCGCGTCCACCAGCGATAATAACTTTTGCTTCAGAAAGGTCAACACCTTCTGCCGTCTTACGGACGACATCTTGAATAATTGTACGTAGGTCTTTCACATCTACTGTAATAGAAGATACGTCACCACTGCGAGACTCATCTTTTTCAAGCGTTGCAATGTTATTTGGACGTACTGTCGCAAATAAGATACCGTCCGTTACAATCTTCTTCTCAAATGCTTTACCAGAGTAAATTGGACGAGTAAAGATAACATTTCCACCTTCAACTTCTAAAGCAGTTACATCAGAAACTAGACCAGCTTCGAGCTTCGCTGCTAATTTTGGTGATAAATCTTTACCAAGTGCTGTATGTCCAAATACAATACCTTCTGGCTTTTCTTCAGCATATACAGCTGAAAATGCTTGTGCATAACCATCAGATGTATATGATTTTAATTTATCATTTTCAACTGTCACAACGCGATCTGCACCGTAATGAATCAATTCATTTGCAAAAGAGGCAACGCTGTCTCCAACTAGAAGACCTACTACTTCACCGCCTTCTGCAATTGTTTTTGCTGCTGCTACCGCTTCAAACGAAACGTTACGTAGCGATCCATCACGAACCTCACCCATTACTAATACTTTACGAGCCATAGATTTTCCCTCCTGCATATATAATTTCGTATTTTATTAGATTACTTTCGCTTCTGTATGGAGCAACGATACAAGTTCTTTTACTTGATCTTGCAGCTCGCCTTGTAACACTTTTCCTGCATCTTTCTTAGGAGGCAAATAGATTTCAATCGTTTTTGTCTTTGCTTCCACATCATCTTCTTCTAAATCTAAATCATCTAATTCTACTTCTTCTAGTGGCTTTTTCTTCGCTTTCATAATACCTGGAAGCGATGGATAACGAGGTTCATTTAAACCTTGTTGTGCTGTTACTAAAACTGGTAATGAAGTTTCAATCACTTCCGTATCACCTTCAACATCACGCTCAATCTTCACGTTTGTACCGTCAATTTCAAGTTTTGTAATTGTCGTTACGTACGGAATATTTAACGCTTCTGCTACGCGTGGACCAACTTGTCCAGATGCACCATCAATTGCAACGTTCCCGCCTAAAATTAAATCTACATCTTTATCTTTTAAATATTCAGCAAGTACTTTTGCTGTCGTGAACTGGTCACCATTTTCCACATCATCTTCAATATTAATTAATACAGCTTTATCGCAGCCCATCGCTAATGCCGTACGAAGTTCTTTCTCACTATCTTCGCCACCGACTGTTACAACAGTAACTTCGCCACCTTGTGCGTCTCTTACTTGAATTGCTTCTTCAATCGCATATTCGTCGTAAGGGTTGATGATGAATTCCGCTTCGCCATCGTAAATTGCACCGTTTTTAATTACGATTTTTTCTTCTGTATCAAATGTTCGTTTCATGAGTACGTAGATGTTCATTCCATTTACCCCCTTGTTTTTCAGAAAGATTCTATCAATTTTAATTTTCTGTTAATTTATATTAAAAAAATAATTGAACTACCTGCCATTAAATGAAGGCTTACGTTTTTCTAAAAACGCTGCTACACCTTCTCTTCCATCTTCACCCGTAAATACTTCACCAAAGATTTGAGCTTCGCGTTGTACACCTTCATAATAATGAGACGATTTCGTCGTTTGCAATAACTCTAGTACAGCACGAGTCGTCGCTGGGCTTTTTCCAGCAATCTGTTTTGCAACTTTAAGCGTATCATCTAAAAATGTTTCTTCAGCAAAAACTCCGTTAACAAGTCCCCATTTTAATGCTTCTGCACCAGTAATCGGTGTACTTGTTAACATCATTTCACAAGCTTTCGCTTTCCCAACATAACGTGGTAATCGCTGTGTACCTGCAAATCCAGGAATTAATCCAAGTGTTAATTCAGGTAAACCAAGTTTTGCACTTTCAGTTGCAAAGCGCATGTGGCAAGACATAGCAAACTCAAGGCCGCCGCCAAGTGCCGCTCCATGAATTGCCGCGATAACTGGTTTTGAACATTTTTCAACACGCTCAAACGTAACTTGTCCAAGCTGCGCTAATTCTGTCGCTTGCTTCGCTTCAGTAACAGATGTAAATTCTTTAATATCTGCTCCCGCCGAGAAGAAGCGCCCTTCACCGTGAATAACAACAACACGAATGTTATCATCCTTCTCCACTTGATCAATTAATTCAGTAACGTCATGCATAACTTGTGAAGACATCGCGTTTGCCGGCGCATGATTTAACGTCGCCACCGCGATATGATCTTCAACTCTTACAGATAGGAATTTCAACATGATCCCTCCCATTATTGACGATAACCACAAGCTGCAATAAGTAGCCCATGTACCGTTTTTGAAAGTGCGACCAGATCATACTTATGATCGCTCATTACCCAATTGGTCACAACTTCATCTACTGTTCCAAAGATCATTTGTCTTGCCACGCGAACATTTAAATCCGCTTGGAATTCACCTTGCTTTATACCTGTCTCCAAAATCTCATCCATAACTTGTAAGTAGCCTTTTAATACTTCATTTATTTTCAGGCGTAAGTCTTGATTGGACTGTCTTAGCTCTAATTGCGTAACGATAGCAAGAGGATCATTTTGTGATAACAGCAAGAAGTGCGTTTCTACCAACATGAATAACTTCGATACAGCGCTTTCAATTCCTGCTGTTTTTTGACGAATTGTTTCGACAAAATCTCCCATCTTCTCTTGGAATAAGGATATTAATATATCTTCTTTATTTTTAAAATATAAATAAATCGTGCCATCAGCTACCCCAGCTTGCTTTGCTATTTTAGAAACTTGCGCTTGGTGGTACCCATTCTCCGCAATCACAATGACTGCCGCATCAATAATTTGATTGTATTTCGGTCTATTTTTCTTCACTTTACTGTCCCCTTCAAGAAGATGACTGAATGAATAGTCATTCATATTCTTATAATACTGACTATTTAGAAAAGTGTCAATCCTATTTTTTCAAAAAGAAAGGGCCTTAGCCCGTTTGCTCATCCTCATTTTTTCTTTTCTCTTCATCTATTAGGACACGGCGTAAAATTTTTCCGACTGTCGTTTTCGGCAGTTCATCTCTAAACTCATATACTTTCGGCACTTTATAAGCCGCTAAATATTTACGCGCAAACTGGTTTAATTCTTCCTCAGAACACTCCGCACCTTCTTTTAACACAACAAATGCTTTAACTGTCTCTCCCCGGTATGGATCGGGAACTCCAATCGTCACTACTTCTTGCACTTTTTCATGCTCATATAATACTTCTTCTACTTCGCGAGGATACACATTAAATCCACTCGCAACAATCATATCTTTCTTACGATCTTTCACATAGAAAAATCCATCTTCATCCATGTAACCAACATCCCCTGTATGAAGCCATCCGTCTTGTAATACAGCTGCTGTTTCTTCTGGCTTATTCCAATACCCTTTCATAATTTGAGGACCCTTTACAACAATTTCACCAATTTCACCCGGAGGTAAAGCCTCTCCAGTTTCAAGCGACATAATGTTTGCCTCTGTATCTGGCCACGGCACACCAATACTTCCTGGCACGCGTTTTTCCCACAAAAAATTCCCATGTGTAACTGGCGACGACTCCGTTAATCCATAACCTTCTACCAATTTCCCACCTGTAACTCTCTCAAACTCTTCCTGTACTTCTACAGGAAGCGGGGCAGATCCACTAATACAAGCTTGAATAGAAGAAATATCATATTCTTTTAAGAGGGGACTATTTAATAGAGCAATATAAATGGTCGGTGCCCCTGGAAATAGTGTGACTTTATGTTTTTTTATCGCTTCAAAAACCATTTTCATATCAAACTTCGGAATCAGCACCATTTTATATCCTTGCATAATACTTAAATTCATTACAGCTGTCATCCCATACACATGAAAGAACGGAAGGACACCAAGAATTACTTCTTCCCCTTCTTTACAATTATATAGCCAATGAGCTCCCATTAAAGTGTTCGAAACAAGGTTTTTATGCGTCAACATAACGCCTTTCGGAAATCCAGTTGTTCCTCCAGTGTACTGTAAAAGAGCTAGATCATTTTCAGGATCACAAGGCACTTCAACATTAACATTACTTTCTCGTTCTACTGATTTCCATAGATGAATCGTTTCGCTTTCCGACACATCCACAACAAGATTTGCCTGCTTTTTTTGTACAAATGGATAAAGTAAATTTTTAGGGAAGGGTAAAAAGTCCGCAATCCGAGTTACGATAATATGTTCAATTTTTGTAGCAGATTGAACATTCGTTACTCTTGGAAACACTAAATCGAGACAAAGAATTACTTTTGCTCCCGAATCATGAAGCTGGTATTCTAATTCTCTTTCTGTATATAGCGGATTTGTTTGTACTACGATACCTCCCGCAAGTAATGTACCATAATAACCAATTACAGATTGCGGACAGTTTGGCAACATAATAGCAACTCGATCACCCTTTTCCACACCGAGTTTTTGAAGATAATTTGCAAACCTCTTCACCTTATCGTGGAAGTCTGAAAATGTAATATCCTTCCCTAAAAAGTGAAGCGCTTTCTTTTCTGGATAACGTGAAGCCACCTGTTCCACATATCCATGAAGCGGCTGAATATCATAAGAAATCGCACTTGGAATTTCTTCTGGATAACTTTTCAACCATGGTTTTTCCACCTTCATTCCCCCTTCAAATACATAAAAATAAATGAATGTTCATTCATGAAGTTGTTTTCATTATATTATAGTCACCATAACGTTACAATCATAATATTCTGACTTTTGTATAACTATGCTTTACTTCATTAACTTCTTATTATATGTATCAACTCTCCTAATCTTAAAAAAGTAAGAGAGTTATTATTTAGCTTAATCTTATTATCGTTAACACAGCTCCTGGTGTAGTTGTTGATAATGTGGCAACAGCTAACAAACCAAATAGTTGCAAACTAATAGCATCTCCTGCTGCAAGAGTTGTAATGATTGTTGCACTAAATGATGTAGTTGCTAACGCAGGAGAATTAATCGTCCCAGCAAGTGGTGCTCCATTAATTGTAATCCGTGAACTGACTAATAATGAAGCCGTTATATTAATTGTGTATGAAATATAATAATTCCCAGCATTCGCAACCGTAAATACTGTACTTCCACCAGAAACAGTAATTCCTGGACCGATGTTTTGATTATTTGGAAGCGGGACATTCGTTCCACCAAGAAGTACCGATATCGCTGTTCCCGACGTATTATTTGCAAATGCATACGTCGCTGTGATACTTGTACCTGTTATTCCCGTTGGGCCGGTGGATCCTGTTATTCCTGTTGAACCTGTTGGACCCGTTGCTCCTGTCACTCCTGTTATTCCTGTTGAACCTGTTGGACCCGTTGATCCCGTTGATCCTGTTGGACCTGTTGCTCCCGTCGGACCCGTTGATCCTGTTGGACCCGTTGAACCTGTTATTCCCGTCGCTCCCGTTGGACCTGTTATTCCCGTCGCTCCCGTTGATCCTGTTATTCCCGTCGCTCCCGTTGGACCTGTTGAACCTGTTATTCCCGTCGGACCCGTTGATCCTGTTATTCCCGTCGCTCCCGTTGGACCTGTTGAACCTGTTATTCCCGTCGCTCCTGTTGGACCCGTTGATCCTGTTGGGCCTGTCGCTCCTGTTGGACCCGTTGCCCCTGTTATTCCCGTTGCTCCTGTCACTCCTGTTGGACCTGTTGCTCCTGTTATTCCTGTTGGACCCGTTGCTCCCGTTATTCCTGTCGCTCCTGTTGGACCTGTTATTCCCGTCGCTCCTGTTGGGCCTGTCGCTCCCGTTATTCCTGTCGCTCCTGTTGGACCCGTTGAACCTGTTATTCCCGTTGCTCCTGTTGGACCCATTGCTCCCGTTATTCCTGTCGCTCCTGTTGGACCTGTGTCACCTGTTGCTCCCGTCGGACCTGTTGGGCCTAGCTTAGGCACTGTCCCATCGCAACTAAAACAACATGAATCAACATGTACACCATTTTGATTATTACACCCACAATATCCATTTATATTATTGCTCCATGAATACATGCTGATCCCTTCCTTCAAATTCAATCTTTTAAGTATAAGCAACACATAAAAAAACACCTATAAATAACCTAGAACAACTTTACTCCGTACATTCTAATAATTATTACATGTGATTCTCACTCCTTTTGCTTGTACTTTCGCCTTCTTGCTCAAACGAAATTCTTTTTCTTAATAAAACAGCTTGATGTTCTCGTACTTGGAGCACCTTATTTCTTATAGTGGATGAGGAAGAATAGTGGGAAGAAGTCTCCTTTTTTATTCATTCTTATAAGGTCAAAAGGAAACTATCTTTTTTTCACGAATGTAACCTATGAACATAACGAGGAGGGATAACATGTACCAAACTATTGAAGGCTTCTTGCAATCATGGACATACGAGGCTGAGTCTACTCAAAAGATGCTCAATGCATTAACAGATGAATCTTTGTCACAAGAAATTGCACCTGGACACTGGACGTTAGGCAGAGTTGCTTGGCATATCGTGACGGCAATTCCAGTTATACTATCTGGCACAGGGCTTAAGTTTGAAGGAGAAACGAAAGATTATCCTGTACCAACTTCTGCAACAACAATTGCTGATCAATACCGTAAAGTGAATGCAGCTTTTGTTGAAGCTCTTCAAGGCGAATGGACGGATAAAGACTTAGCTACTATTAATGACTTCTTTGGTCGTCCTATGCCGAATTCTATATTTTTAATGACACTTATTAATCATCAAAATCACCATCGCGGACAAATGACGGTTTTAATGCGACAAGCCGGCTTAACAGTCCCTGGCGTATATGGTCCTGCAAAAGAAGAATGGGCTGCAGCTGGAATGGAAGCTCCTAAAATGTAACTACAGAAAAAGACAAGGTGTTTACACATCTTGTCTTTTTCTGTAACTTGTTTCATGTGAAACTATTTTTACCAAATGGTTGTTTTATGGAAAAATACGTTAAAATGAATACATATTATGAAGAGGAGCAACCAAATTGAATACAAAAAATAAAAAAATAGTTATGGGAACTGTTTTACTAACTTCTATTATTGGAGTTATCAGCGCATCTCTTTATTTCACAAGTTATGGTACCCCTTGGGGAAAACAAGCAGCAATTACGGAATCAAAAGATTATATTACAAAATATTTTAATCTAGATGCAGAAGTCAAAAACACTTCTTACGATGCTAAAATGAATAGCTATGCAATCGCCTTTGAAACAAATAAAGACGGAGAGTTTACTATCGAATATAAAAGTCCTAATAACTTTAATATTTCTCCAGAAGTACAAGCGTATTTAAGCAAACACTCCAAATTTACAGAGTAGTAACGAAGCATACATATACAAAAAAGAGTTGGTGTAACGCCAACTCTTTTTTACGTATTCTTATCATACAGTTATATCTTCCTTCTCTATATTTTTAATTCCGTAATATGCAATCACCACTCCAATTGCTGCAAGTGCTAGTTGAAGGGGAAGAAAAGTTGCTGTGGGAAACTCTGGGTTGCTATTCATTGCAATTGAGACAACGATAAGAGATGAAACAATTGTAGTTGGCACTGAACGTTTACGCATTCCGAAATATAGAGGGATTAAACTCATTCCCGCAGTTGCAATGGCTAAAGGAACTAGTTTTATTCCTTCTTGCACCAATTGATCTACTGTGAATGAATTAGGAAGAATTGAAAAATAGCTATCTATCCCAAAGAAAATTCCTACTACTAAAATGTTAGATACAATAACTGTTATAAATGTTACTATCGCTGTAATAGCCAACTTACTAGCCATCATTTTCTTTCGGTTAATAGGATAAGAAAACATAAGTAGTATTGTTTTATTTTTATATTCGCCAATTATTAACCTTGCGATTAAGACACTACCAAAAATAATAAATGTTGCTCTTACTAATGTACTAGCCGCTAACAAAATCATCTGTGGATCTCTTATTTCTGGATCTCCTTCTATTTGAGAAATGATGCTCATAGAGATCAATAATGCCAGTATAGCGATATTTGCAATAATCACTCCCCTTACATACCATCCAAGCTTAAACTTCTTCATTTCTAGCTTCATAAGACGTAGCATGATAGTGTCCTCCTTTCTCATAAGACTTAATCAATATAAATGACTCCTGTTTCACTTGAAAACTTCGCTTCGTTTTTTGCATCACCAATGGTTCCCGCTTTTATTTTTTCTGTATTTTTATCTTTCTTAAGTCCATTTACATTCACCATTACGTCAGACGAATTACTTTTAGCCGTAAGTTTTAAAGATGTCGGAACACCTTTATACCGTACGCCAATATCTCCTGATTTTGTTTCTACAAATAACGATTTTCCTTCTTTCATATCTTTCAGTAATACTTCCCCAGATGTTGAAGTGATGTTCATATTTTCGTTTTTTATATTTTTCACATAATTATCGCCAGTAGTAGAAGTTATATTTACTTCTTGTAATGAACTATCTTTTAACATTAAATCTCCGCTTTCGGATGTAAATTCACCCTTCTCTGCCGATAGTCCTGTAATCATTTCATCTCCAGACTTGCCTTTTGTCACGATATTTTTCACTTCTATATCGCTTATTTTTACATCACCCGATTTATTATTTAATACAATTTTATCTATTTCTTTCTTCGGAATAGCTATAGATATACTATTTTTCTTCCTAAACGTAAAACCATTAAAAAATCTGGTCGCCTTTTGTTTTTGCTTAACTATAACTTTATTCCCTTCATGTTCTATTTCGACAGGATCTATCTCTTTATCTACTCGTTTACCTTGAGCCAAAATCACTATTTTGTTAGCATCTGTACCTTTAAATTCAATATCCCAGTCTTCATTGTCCACTTCTATTTCTTTTATATGATCTATCTCAAAAGACTTTTCTTTCTTAAAATCTTTCCCCTGAAATACCTTAAAGCCAAAAACCACACTAGCAATTGTCAGAAATAAAATTGCAATTACTATTATTTTTTTCAACATTCATACCCCAGTTCGTTTTTGTTTTAGGCTTGCTTCATGCCACATCAATCTTGTCGATTTTACGATACGAAAGATAACTAATAAAAATTCCTAATAAACAGAGTACAATTGGGATAAATATAAAATCATACATACTTACTTGACCGTTTCCAGGACCAACGTTACTATTCATTAGCATCCCAATTATTACTGCAGAAGTAATCGTTGTCGGTGTAGATTTCTTTCTCATCCCAAAAAATAAAGGAATTAAACTAATACCAGATATCATAAATGCACTTATAAAGGTAGCTGGAACAGTAGCTATTATTTCACCAATCGTAATAGGTGTTTCAATTAGCCCTATCATTGGGTTCATAAAAAATATGAGCAAACTAATAGTGAACGTAGCGACAATCATGCTAATAAAACAAAAACTAAAAACAATTGTTAATTTCGCTCTCATTAACTTTTTCCTTTGCAATGGGTACATAAATAGTAGTTGTATTGTTTTATTCTTATACTCATCAATTACTAAACGCGATAAAATGACCGCACTAAAAATAAGAAATGTTATCCTTATAAAAATATTTGCTAAAGTCATATATTTTGTGAAATCAGTGAGCGCCGCATCTGCTTCACCTTTCGCTCCCAACCCCATAAGGCTTACCGCAGCAAAAATTGCTATAATACAAATGGCTACCCCTTTAAAGTAACTAGATAATTGATGTTTTCTCCATTCAAGTTTCATTAATTTAAACATATAAACCACGCCTCCATTACTGACATAACTATCTCTATGCTACTAACATTCTAATTCCAGCCGTAACTACGCTTAACATCCCTATCACTAGTAAAATTAACGACCATTTCCGCTCAGGTTTTCTATAATATAAAATCCCACTTATGAACATTACAATTAACCCACTTACTAGATTCACTAACAATCCATTAAGCATGAATGCCCTCTCCATCCATTACATTTAAGAAATATTCTTCTAAGGAACTATGTTTCTTATTAATACTTTCAATTTCTACATCGTTCATAATAAGTGCTTTTGAAATAGCTTGTTGCGTCGCTGACGTATCATACACACGAATCATGTTTCCACTCATTATTTTGTAATTTTTTATACCGAGTTTATCTTCTAAAATATAAGCTGCACGCTTCACATCAGGAACAGTAATTTCAATGTACTCTGTTTGTTTTCCGTTAATGCTCTTCATTGAAACTTCTTTTATTAGTTTTCCATTTTGAATTACACCAATTGTATCCGCCATTAGTTCCATCTCACCTAAAATATGACTAGAGACTAATAACGTAATGCCATATTCTTTGCAAAGCATTTTAAATAAGTCTCGTAATTCTTTAATACCTATTGGATCTAAACCGTTAATTGGCTCATCTAAAATGAGTAGTTCTGGCTTTGTCATGATCGCCCTTGCAATACCAAGTCGTTGCTTCATCCCTAATGAAAAATCTTTTACTTTTTTATCATCTATACCGTGCAGTTTTACTAAATGTAAAGCATGATCAATTGCGTTCTTGTCGTAATACCCCATATATTCACAATGTAATTCTAAGTTTTCCTTCGCCGTTAATTTATCATAAAAGATTGGATATTCGATAATGGTCCCCATACGCTTTAACAATTCATAAGATGTATCTGTTAACTTCTCACCGAAAATTTCAATATCACCGCTCGTCGGTTTTATTAAATTTGTGATCATTTTCATAATCGTTGTTTTACCTGCACCATTTGGTCCTAAGAAACCGTATATCTCTCCTTTTTTCACATGCATGTTAACGCTAGAAATAACTTCTTTTCCTTTAAACACTTTCGTTAACTGATTCGTTTTTAATATATATGTCATGTCATTTTCCCCTTTCGCAATACTTTATATTTCTATAATAGACAATGGAAATCTCTTTTTTCTTACCCATTCCTTACAAATTCCTTACGCTGAAAAAAAGCTTGTAGAATCTAATTCTCTACAAGCTAAAACAGCATCTTTTTTAATACAACTGTAAAAATCGTTTTTTCATATGGCTTACTAGAAAGATGTATTTTTCCATCCATCGCTTCCACAAGCCTTTTCGTAATCGTTAACCCTAAACCGCTTCCTTGGTACAATCTATTTCTGGAATCTTCAAGTGTGTACATACGCTCAAACACTTTATCAATATGAGATTCATCAATTCCTTTCCCTGTATCCCATACATCTATATACACACTCGTTTCATCATCTCTTAACGTCACACCAAGTGTCTTTCCATCGTCTCCATATGTAATTGCATTTGATATTAAATTATTCAATACTCTACCTAATACTTCTACATTTCCAAGTGCATATATATTTCTTTCTGGTATATCAATATGAACTTGAAATCCTTTCGCAGTCACTAAATCATAAAAAGATAAAATCTTCTCGCGGCAAACTTCATTCATATTTACTTTCGTCATCTCAATTGCTTTGTCACCAGATTCTAATTTTGCTAAATCAAAAAACTTATGAATCAGTTCCATTACTTCTAGTGTTTTCACATGCACCTTTTCAAGTAATATTTGCTGTTCTTCTTTATTCATCGTTTTATCCTTATTTAACATTTCTGTATATCCAAGAATAACTGTTAGTGGCGTCTTTAAATCATGTGAAATATTTGAAAGCATTTTTCTCATCGAAATTTCTACTTTTGCATGATCTGCATTCGTTTTTTGTTTTGCATCTAATAGTTGATTAATTGCTACTAATAATTTTTGTAATTGTAGATCATCTGTCATAACGAGTAACTTCTCACCTGTTTGTCCATTTACAATACTTTCTAACTTTTCATATGTGTATCGTAAATTTTTACTACTATTTTTTCTCATTTTATATTGTATGTAAATGATACATAACAATATGAAAATAATACCTATTAACAAATTGACCATATTACATCACTTCCAATTTATAGCCGATGCCCCATAAAGTTTTAATATATTCTGGATTAGATGGATCACTTTCGATTTTCTCACGCAATCTTCTCATATGAACATTAATAACGTTATCGTCACCGTAATACTCTTCGTTCCAAACTAACGTATATATTTGCGCTTTCGTAAATACACGATTTTGATTCTTTACGAATAGCTTTAAAATCTCAAATTCTTTTAAAGTAAGTTTGAGGGGCTTTCCGTTTTTTTCAACCGTAAAATTAATTGGATCAATTGCTAAATCACCAATTTGAATCATCTTTTCTGTTGTTTCTGTAGCCGAATATTTCGTAGACCTCCGAATACCCGCTTTTACACGTGCAGCCAATTCAATCATAGAAAATGGCTTACAAATGTAATCATCTGCTCCCAGTCCTAATCCAACAGCTTTATCAACATCTGTATCTTTTGCCGACATCATTAAAATCGGAACTGCACTTTTTTCCCGAATGATTCGCACAACCTCTAAGCCATCTAGCTTTGGCATCATAATGTCGAGGATAATCAAATCAAATGAACCTTTTAAATATGTGTTCACGCCTTCTTCTCCATCAGATGCGATTGTAACTTGAAAGCCCTCTTTTATTAAATACTTTTCCACCATCTCTTGAATTGAAATATCGTCTTCAACTAATAAAATATGATGTGACATATGTCTATCCCCTTTTTACAAACGTTAACAATTCAATTGTATCGTAACTACTACAGACTGGAAACAATTATATGAATTTTCAAACCAACTTCCCTTCCTTCCATAACAATGATATGATAAAATTCACTACTATTGTTCATAATTAACTTTATATAAAGGAGACTTATCATGTCAGAAAACAAAAAAGTAAGCTTAGCTGATTTAATGCGTGAACAACTTGCAAAGAAAAAGCAAGGAAATGGAAATGGTGCAAATAATACAAATCAAAGCCAAGCAACGAAAAAATTACAAAACCAACAAACGAAGAAAACAAACAATCAGCGTAGACGTACAGGTGTATAAATGAACGGACAAAAACGTTCTAATATCGCACCCGGTCTTGAAGTTGATATTGTATTAAAACAAGATCAACGAACAGGCAAATTAACACGTGGAATTGTAAAAGATATTTTAACAAACTCCCCTTCCCATCCTCATGGCATTAAAGTGCGATTGCAGGACGGGCAAGTCGGTAGAGTACAAAATATCGTTCAATAAGAAAAGGAGCTCAAGTAAACTCGAGCTCCTTTTTCTTTATTACCCTTTAATTTTCTCAATGAAAACTACTTTTAAATAGTCTCCTTCTTTGAATTGATCAATGGTACGAAAATCTTCTGGTAAAGAATGTTCTTCTAATATTTTATATTTGCCATTCATTTCTTTAAATGCCGTATCGATAAATCCTTTAAACTTTTTCATATCAAATGCGCTACAATTTGTAGAGGCAACAATAATTCCATTATTTTCTGTAATCGCAATTGTTTCTTTTAATAAGTTTTTATAATCTTTCGCTGCACTAAATGTATATTTTTTTGAGCGTGCAAAGCTTGGAGGATCAAGTACAACCATATCAAATTTCATCTTTTTCTTAGCTGCATATTTGAAGTAAAGAAATACATCTTCTACAATAATGTCTTGTGCTTCATAATCTATTTCATTTACACTAAACTGCTCAATCGTTTTACTTAAACTACGATTTGCCAGGTCCACACTCGTCGTTTTGCTCGCTCCGCCAAGCGCTGCAAATACAGAGAAAGCACCTGTATAAGAGAACATATTCAACACTGTTCTCCCTGTCGCATATTTATCACGAATTTGTTTTCGAACGTTACGCTGATCTAAAAATACACCAACCATCGCTCCGTCGTTTAAATACACCGCAAAGTTCACACCATTTTCTTTTACGATAAGTGGGAACTCGCCGCGCTCTCCTGCTACGAAATCATCGCCTTCAATGTATTTCCCTTTCGTATCAAAACGCTTTTTCTCATAAATCCCTTTAAAGTTTGCTACTTTCTGAAGAGCTGCTATAATCTCATCTCTGAAAGTATAAATCCCTTCACTATACCAACTTACTACATAATAGCCGTCATAATAATCGATAATTAAGCCTCCAAGGCCATCACCTTCACCATTTAGGACACGGAATGCTGTCGTATCACTTGATTTGTAAAATTGCTTTCGTTTATGTAAGGCAGATTTTATTTTA
This sequence comes from Bacillus sp. M5A3_1b, assembly GCF_053345335.1. Lineage (NCBI taxonomy): Bacteria > Bacillati > Bacillota > Bacilli > Caryophanales > Bacillaceae > Bacillus > Bacillus sp. M5A3_1b. The sequence goes on from NZ_JBKEZY010000001.1 coordinate 797,618, forward strand.
CTTTCAAAGAAAGATTGATTAATTTGTTCACTCTCTTTTCTCGTTAAAATCCAGCCGTATCCTTTATTTTGTTTTCCATAATAACCTTTTCCGATAAAATTGTTCTTCTCATCTACTACTTTAATGATTGTTCCTTCTTCCTGAACATCATTTAAATTTTGAATTGCATCTTTTAAAATAAGCGGATATCCACTTTTAATTTCTTTTATAAATTTCGGTTTTATTTTTACAGTTACTTCTGATCGCATATAATAACTTCCTTTCCATTTGCATGCTTTCTAATTCGTAGGAAGCATATAAAAAACGAGGCTAAAAAATAACCTCGTTTCACTATACCATATTATCGCTTTGCTAGTACAACTCGCTTAACCGCCACATATGTACTACATTTTGAAATGGAAATCTTACTGTCCAAAATAATAAAAAAACTTATTTATTTCACATTTACCATTGACAATGATAATGATTTTCATTATCATTTAATGTATGTGAGTTCTCGAAAATAAAGGCTACATTTATAGGAGGAATAAAACATGATTATTGTTACAAATACAGCTAAAATTACAAAGGGAAATGGACATAAATTAATTGAGCGTTTTAATAAAGTAGGTCAAGTCGAAACGATGCCAGGCTTTTTAGGATTAGAAGTTCTTTTAACGCAAAATACAGTTGATTATGATGAAGTAACAATTAGCACACGCTGGAATGCAAAAGAAGATTTCCAAGGTTGGACGAAGAGCTCAGCATTTAAAGATGCTCACTCACATCAAGGCGGGATGCCAGAATATATTCTTGATAATAAGATCACTTACTACAATGTTGAAGTTGTACGTATGCCAATGGCTGCAGCACAGTAAACATATTTCTTTTTTAAAGTATAGAATATGAGAAGCGTTACCACTTCTCATATTCTATACTTTTTTTACTGTCTCTTTACTAGTTTCGCATGCACGACTAACCTTCCTGCTTCCGGATCAAGTGCATAGTCACACGTCGAAAGTGTTACGATTTGATCACTCGCTGTCAATTTTGTATCCGTTTTGTACAGCGATTTTTCTTGAATTTTCTCCAAAAATGATGTGTATTCCGTATCATTGCTAAAATCCGTTTCAATGTAATAAAAATCAGCTGTTGTTGTATACACCGAGAACACTTCAAGATCATATCCTTCAAATAATGTATCGTAATATAATTTACGATGCGACATGAAGAACTCTTCATCTAACATTTTCTTTAAACTTCCAAACATAGAACCATCTTTCATACGGTGACCATATAAAATAGTATTTCGATTTTGAGATTTCACATCATTACGATAGTCCATAAAAATACTTCCTGCTCTCATATCTTCACCTTTATAATTACGAAATAAATAGTAATCATTGTCTTTCGCCTGAACGATTGGATAATTAATTTGTGTATCATCCATCGTAATCCATCCAACTATTTCTTGGTTAATTTGCTGCAGAGCTTTGAACTGTTTACGTACTTCCCCGTCTTGTGATTGCTCTTCCATCGGACTCTTTTCATAAATGTTTTGTGCTTCGGCCATTACTTTACGATTTTCATAGTAATCCATGAAAATATCACCTAATTCATATACTGAATAGAAAAAGGTACCTAAAAAAACAACTGTAAGTATTCGTTGAAAAAAAGAATTCTTCTTCCGTTCTTTTTTACTACTCAAATCATCACCTCAAAACGGATTGTTCGCATATTTAAATGCCCATTGGGACCATATACAACCCTGTATCTTCATCTTGCTTTACAACGACATCTACACCGTATATCGTCTTTATCATACTTTCTGTCACAACATCATTCGGCTTACCTTTCGTAACAATTTCGCCGTCTTTCATAACGATGATATGATCACTATAGCGAATCGCCTGATTGATATCATGTAATACCATAACGATTGTCAATCCATGTACTTCATTTAACTCTTTTACTAGCTCTAATATTTCAAGTTGATAATAAATATCTAAATAGGTGGTCGGTTCATCTAAAAAGAGCATTGGTGTTTTCTGAGCTAACGTCATAGCAATCCAAACACGTTGTCTTTCTCCACCAGATAAAGCATGAATCTCTTTATCACGTTTACTTAGTAAATTCGTACATGCTAAAGCCCCTTCGATTGCTTCTCTATCTTCATCAGTTTGCGAGGAAAAAATATTTTTATGAGGCATACGACCATAACTTGTTAATTTCTCTACCGTCATATCTGCCGGTGCTTCATTTTGTTGATGGACAACGGCTAACTTTCTAGCAAACTCTTTCGGTTTATATTGACTAATCGCCTTTCCATCCAGTATTATCTCTCCGCTACGAGGGTCGTGATTTCTTGACATGACGCCAAGTAATGTCGATTTCCCGCAACCGTTTGGACCAATAATTGTTGTAATTTTACCAATTTCTATTTCACTACTAACCGACTTTAATCGATCCGTTACATTATCATACGAAAAGGTTACATTTTTAATTTCCATGAACTTTATCACTCTTTCTAAGCAAGAATATTAAGAATGGGCCACCAATCACTGCCATAATCGTCGCCGCTGGAATTTCGTTAGGTGGCACAATTAACCTTCCAATCGTATCCGCCGTCAAAATTAATAACGCTCCTGCAAGAGCAGAAAATGGAATTAATACTTTATGATCCGAACCGACTAGTTGTCTTGAAATGTGCGGAACGAGTAATCCTACGAAAGCAATAACACCTGCAATTGCTGTTGATACTGCTGCTAAAAGTACTGCAATAGCAGAAATAATAAGACGAACTCTCGTCACGTGCAAACCTAAGTTTTTCGCAGTCTTATCTTGTAGCGATAATAAGTTACACCAAGCTCCTACAAACAGAGCAAGAATAAGACCAATTGTTCCATATGTAACCATTATTTCTACATCGCCCCACGTCTTCATCGTTATGTTAGAAGTCGTCGTTTGCTTAATACTCTTAATGAAGTATCCGCAAATCGTAATGAACGATTCATTTAATCCAGTGAACATTGCATTAATAGCTATACCAACTAAAATAATGCGAAGCGGACTTAACCCTGACTTCCATGAAAATGCATAAACGAGATAACATGCAAACGCACCACCTAAAAAGGCGAATACGGGTGTCCAGAAAAAGAATTGCGGGAATAACGTAATAATAACAAGTGTCATAAAACTTGCCCCAGAAGATATCCCGATTACCCCAGCATCAGCAAGTGGATTTTTCATAACAGCTTGAAAAAGCACACCTGAAACGGCCAGAGCTGCTCCAGTAAATAGTGCAATAATAATACGTGGGAAACGTAAATCTTTAATCACTTCAACATCTTCATTCCCCCCTGTAAATATCCCTTGCACAAGCTCAGCAATACCTATTTCTAAACTCCCTTTCATCGCTGACAATGATGTCATAACAATAAGTAATGCAGTAACAATGAGGAAACTCCAAGTTTTTTTATTCATTCCACTCTTCCTTTATATTAAAATGCATCACGGATACATCATTTTTTTCAATTCATCTAAAGCTTTCATTGCTGCTAAATTACCTGTTGTTCCAAATAAACGCTCTTCTAAATCGTAAACACGGTTATTTTTAACTGCAGCGAAGTGCTTCCAAATATCATTTGTTTTAAATTCTTTATCAAACATTTTCACAACTTCTTCAGGCATACCATGAGCTGCTCGTAAAATAATATCCGGATCAGCTTTTTTCAAATACTCTGTATTAGAAGCTAAATACTCTACTTGTTCACCTTGCACAATATTTTTACCACCTAGTTGTTTCACTAAATCTCCAATATAAGAATGCTCTGTTGCTACTAAATAACTCCCTGGTACACCTAATAAAATAAGCACTGTCGGTTCTTTCTTTCCCTTTACTGCTGTTTTAATCTCTGTAACCTTGTTATCTAACTTCGTTACAACTGCTTCAGCCTGCTTTTCACGTCCATATTGCTTACCTAAATCGCTAATGGAATTTTGCATATTTTTCAAGCTTGTTAAATCTAAAAAGTTTGCTTTCATGCCCACACCATCAAAAACTGGCTTTAATTCATATTCAAGTGTTGTCACGGATAATACTTCTGACGGCTTTAACGATTTTACCTTTTCCATATCAGGACTCATCGGATTCCCGACTTCAGGTAAACCTTTATATCTCTTTGGTAAATCTTTCGTACTTGTTGGAATACCAACTAAATCTACTTCTAACGCATCCATAATTTCAGTAACAGCAACTGTCGTTGCAACAATTCTCTCACTCTTTACCTGTTTTGCTGCTTCTTTTTTAGGCGCCGAGCATCCAGCTATACTCACTAATAGAATGATAGCCATTAGTACACTAGCAATTTTCTTCACTCTCAATCACCACTCCTTTCCAAATAATATGAAACAAGTCTTGATGCATGCGAACATGCATCAAGACTCCAAAAATTACAATCTTCCTGCTCTATATTTACGAACTAGTAAAGCAAGTGACCCAAGCAATAGCACCATGTATAAACCTAGTTGTGCTGTATCTGCCGTTTTTGAGTTTTTCTCTTTTTTTGAATCATTTTTTTGATCTTCTTTTTTCTTCTTATCATCTGCATTTCGGTTAAAATCAGGATTATCTACTTTTTTCACATTATCTACTTTCGGTGTAATTACTGGATTGTTCGGATCTTTTTTCGGATCTTTTTTTGGATCCTCTTTAATCGTTCCTAACGCACCAATATTATTTGTATCAAATTGAATTTGGACATCGTAGAAATGATGGTAGTTCATTTCGTTGATATCAACTTTTACTTTTGCATTTAATTTTGCAAATAAATCACTTACTTCAAATTGCACTACTCTCGTATTTGCATTTGTATCTTCGCTTACTACTTTCGCATCAGCAAAAAGACTGTTATTTTCCGTTTGGAATTTTGTAATCCATGCACTATTTTTTAACGTCATCTCAATGTACTTTTTACCATCTTTAACGATTAATTTTGCTGGATGTACAGTATAGTCATGCATCTTTGAAAGCTCATTTGTTTTATCTTTTAACACTTTAAATGGAATATCATATTCACCATCTACTAAATTTTTGGGATCAACTATTACTTTTGGTTGATTATTTCCGCCTTGGTTGTCACTTCCGCCTTGGTTGTCGTTTCCACCTTGGTTATCGTTTCCGCCTTGGTTGTCGTTTCCACCTTGGTTGTCGTTTCCACCTTGGTTATCATTTCCGCCTTGATTACCTAAAGCTTTAATACTATTTTCATCAAATACAAATTGAACATCGTAGAAATGGTGATAATTCATTGCATCAATATCTACTTTTACTTTTGCATTTAATTTTTTCGATAAATCATCTACTTCTAACTCTACTACTTTTGTATTTTTCTCTTTATTCTCACTTAAGACTTTTGCGTTAACAAAAGAACCATTCTTCTCAAACTCAAATTTTGTAATCCATGCACTATTCGTTAATGTAAACGATACATACTTCTTGCCATCTTTCACTTTTAGTACAGCTGGACTCTTTGTATATGTGTTCATCATTGAAATTTCTTCTGTTTTATCTTTTAAAACTTTAAAGCCAATACTGTATTCACCATCTTTAAGGGCTTTTGGATCAATGGTTGTGTTGTTACCTTGGTTGTTGTTTCCGCCTTGGTTATCGTTTCCGCCTTGGTTATTGTTCCCGCCTTGGTTATTGTTTCCGCCTTGGTTATCGTTTCCGCCTTGGTTATCGTTTCCGCCTTGGTTATCGTTTCCGCCTTGGTTATCGTTTCCGCCTTGGTTGTCGTTTCCGCCTTGGTTATCGTTTCCGCCTTGGTTGTCGTTTCCGCCTTGGTTATCGTTTCCGCCTTGGTTGTCTAACGGTTTAACGCTATCTTTATCAAATGCAAATTGAATGTCGTAGAAATGATGATAATTCATTGAATCGATATCTACTTTTACTTTTGCATTTAACTTTTTAGATAAATCATCTACTTCTACTTCCACTACGCGTGTATCAGCTTTTTTATCTTCACTTAATACACTCGTATCAACGAACGAACCATTTTTCTCAAATTCAAACTTTGTAATCCATGCACTATTCGTTAATGTGAATGATACATATTTTTTACCATCTTTCACCTTTAACACGCCCGGACTCTTCGTATACGTGTTCATCATTGAAATTTCTTCTGTTTGATCTTTTAAAGCTTTGAAACTGATGCTGTATTCGCCATCTTTCATTGTTTCAACATTCGGCTTCTCTACTTCTGGTTTCTCTACCTCTGGCTTTTTATCTCCATCTGGTTGCTTTTCTTCGTTCTTAATTGGCTCAAGTTTATCTTGATTAAATTGAAGTTGTAATTCATGCGTTTGTTTATAATTTTGTGATGCCACTTCAATAAATACTTTTGCATTCAACTTTTTAGATAAACTGTCTACTTCAAATTCTACTACTCTTGTATTTTTCTCTTTATCTTCACTTACTACTTTCGAATCAACAAATGAACCATCTTTTTCTGTTTGTAAATTTTTAATTGATGCGTTATCTGTTAATGTTACAGTCGCTTTTTTCTTACCGTTTTCTACTTTTAATACTGCTGGACTTATTAGCTTGTCTTTCATTCTAGATTCTTCATCTGTCTTATCTTTTAATACTTTAAATGGAATGCTGTACTCTCCATCTTTCATTGTTTCAACTTCTGGTTTTTCTACTTCCGGCTTTTTATCTCCATCCGGTTGTTTTTCTTCATTTTTAATTTGTTCAAGTTTATCTTGTTCAAATAAAAGTTGTACATTATGTGTTTGCTTGTAACCTTGTGATGCCACTTCAATAAATACTTTTGTATTTATTTTTTTAGATAAATCGTCCACTTCAAACTCTACTACTCTTGTATCTTTTTCTTTATCTTCACTCACTACTTTTGCATCAACAAATGCGCCATCTTTTTCCGTTTGGAAATTTTTAATTAATGAGCTACTTGTTAGTGTTACAATTGCCTTTTTCTTACCGTTTTCTACTTTTAATACTCCTGGATTTACCATGTAAGTATTCATCTTAGATTCTTCATCTGTTTGATCTTTTAACACTTTAAATGGAATACTATAATTCCCATCGTTAATTGTGTTAGAATTGGGTTGTTGATCTGGGTCAGGCTTTTGGTCGGGCTTCTGACTTGGATCCGGTTTTTCATTTGGATCTGGCTTATTTGCTGGATCCTCTTTTTCATTTGGTTTTTCTACATGAATCGGTGTAATACTATTTTGGTCGAATGAAATACGAATGTCATAGTAATGATGATAATTAAACGCGTCAATATCAACTTTTACTTTTGCATTTAATATCTTCTCTACATCTTCCACATCAAATTCTACTACTCTTGTATTTTGTTCTTTATCTTCACTAATTACATTTGTCTCAACGAGCTGACCTGCTTTTTCTGTTTCAAATTTCGTAATCCATGAACTATTCGTTAACGTAAAGGATACCTTCTTCTTCCCATCCTTCACTTTTAAAGTCCCTGGACTTACAGAGTATTGATTCATCATAGATTCTTCATCTGATGTGTCCTTAAGAACTTTGAAACCGATTGAATATTCACCGTCAGCTAGTTGGCTTGCTGCTTGAACTGCAAGTGGTTGTAATGTTGATACGAATGTAAATACCATTAAAAACATAGCAACAATAATTTTTACATACCTGTTCAATGGAACGACTCTCCCTTTTGAAAATTTTTTAATTATTTAATACTGTTCCCATCAAATACAAAACGAATATCATATGAAGCATTATAATTAATAATTGGGATATTAATTTTCACCTTGCCATTTAGTTTTTTTGACAAGTCAGCAACTTCAAATTCTACAACTCTAGTATTCTCTTTTGTATTTTCACTTAACACAGTAGCTTCTACGAATTGACCATTTTTTTCTACTTGTAAACTTTTAATAGAAGTACTATCTTTCACTTTGAATGAAACATATTGTTTTCCATCTTTAACTGTTGATGTTGCCGGACTTTCAAAATAACTATTCATTCTAGATGATTCATCTTTATCGCCTTTCCATACAGTAAAAGCAATATTATATTTTCCATCAGCCAATTTTGTAGCAGCCTTTGTATCTTGTAAACCTAGTGTTGCTATAAACGTAAATAAAACAGCAAATACGGCAATAATCATTTTAAATTGTTTAAACATATATTCATCACCCTTCAAAAGATTTATTTACTTAACTTCACTTTACGAATTAAGAAAACACCTGAAATAAGAATTAACACTGCAAATAATCCGATGCGTGCTTCATCGCCTGTTTTTGGGTTATCTGTTTTTTCAGCTTTACCACTTTCATTTGTTCCTTTGCTTGCCTCTTTATTTGTTTCTTTATTCTCTTCTTTCTTCACTTCTTCTTTTACTTTTGTATCTGTTTTTGTCTGATCAGTATTCTTTGTTGTAGCAGTTGCTTTATTTTCTCCACCTACCGCTTTTACATTTGCATCAAACGCAAAGCGAATTGTGTAGTTATGGTCATAATTTACGTTAGGTACAACAACATGAATTTTTGCAGCTGCTGGCTTAGATAAATCGTCTATTTTAAACTCTACAGTTCTTTTATCTGCAGATTCATCTTTACTAACAACTTTTGCATCAACAAAGTTCCCGTTCTCTGGTGCTTTAAATTCTGTAATCCAAGCACTATGATTCATCGGAATTTGTACTCTCATCTCACCATTTTTCACAATTAACTTAGCTGGTTTTTCAAAATAATCATTTGCCATTGAAGCTGAATCATTTTCTGCTTTTTGTATGACATAGTTAATATCATAAGTACCGTCAGCTACATTTGCCGAAGCTTGTCCAAATGGCACTACGAAAAAAGCTAGCATACATACGAATGTCATAATAAAAGCGGGTAATACAGAAATCTTTCTCATTTGGCTTACTTCCTCCTTGTTTATCTTTCATCCATACTTTTTGAAAATGATAATTATTCTCAATTTATAAGAAAAAAATAATAATCCTCTATCATTATTTAATTGTAATTTATTTATGTAATGTAGATATTATTGATTATCATTCTCACTGCGTGTTAAAAATAATATCCCTCCCTATTCCTTATAAAGAGCGATTTACATTTTAACATAAGTCCCTATTTCTTTTGATGATTATCATTCTCAATGAAGGTCAAAAAAAATAAAACTAACCATTCTCCTACTCTATCACCTCTATCTACAAAATGATATCGTTATAGAAAACCTTATACCTTTCACTCCTCACTTTCCTTCCAATATTTCCACAACTAAGTCAATCTTAGCCTAATGCTAATTTTTTTGTCAACTATATTACGTATAAAATTTTTAATATCTAAATTTCCCTATATGCAATTTTTTCTACAAAAAAAGAGACTTTCTTTCATAGAAAGCCTCTTTTCACTATTTTTCTACAGCAACTTCTTGCTTTTGAAATAAAGAAACTACATATCCAATTGCAATTCCAATGATACCCGGAACTAGCCAACCAATCCCTACACTATATAGTGGAATTTTATCTAAGATAGGAGCAAGGGCCGCTACTTGAAGATTTGCATTATGCAATCCATCAAAGAAGCTAATTGCAAATGCTCCTACAATACCGCCTACATACATAGCTAATGGAAGACGAATATAGTTTTCAACAAGTGATAATACAATCAGTACGATACCAATTGGGTAAATTGCAATTAAAATCGGTAATGCTAATGCGTTTAACTGAGTTAACCCAAGGTTTGCTACCATAAATGCTAATACACAGAAGATGAAAACGACCTTTTGATAAGAAAGCTTTGGTAATAAGGAAGAAAAATATTCCCCACAAGCTGCAACAATACCTACAGAAGTTGTTAAACATGCCGCTGTAATTGCGATCCCTAATAATAAAGTTCCGTAACTACCAAATAAATGATTTACAACGTTTGTTAAAATAATTCCTCCGTTTGCTCCCATTCCAAGAGACACACTAGAAGCTCCCAGATAAGCAAGTGCTAAATAAACAAGTAGTAAACCGAGCGCTGCAATAAATCCTGCAAAGATTGTTACTTTTGCAATGCTGTTCTTATTTGTAACGCCTTTTGCTTTTAAAGCATTAATAACAACATTTCCGAAAACAAGTGCTGCAAGTCCATCTAAAGTTAAATATCCATCAATAAAACCTTTAAAGAGCGGAGCATTATACGCTTCTGTCGGTGCACCAAATTCTCCAATTGGTGTAATAATTGCTTTACCTACGATAATTGCTATAACAGCTAACAAAATCGGAGTTAATACTTTACCGATGCGGCCCACTAATTTCGATGGGTTTAAAGCTAAATAGAAAGTTACTGCAAAGAAAATGAATGTAAAGATAACAAGTGGATAAGATTGACCTGCTATCTCACTTGGTAAAAATGGTGCAACACTCATTTCATAAGCAACTGTTCCTGTACGCGGAACACTTACGAATACGCCTAAACATAAATAAATTGCAGTGATAAAAACAAGTGCGAATACAGGGTGTACACGTCCCGCTAGCTCATTAATATCTCCCTTTAGAGCTATAACAATTACCCCTAATAAAGGTAATCCAACACCTGTTACGATAAAGCCAAATAACGCGATCCATACGTCTGTTCCAGCACCTTGCCCTAAAGCCGGCGGGAAAATCATATTACCTGCACCGAAAAATAGTGCAAACAACATTAAACTTATTGCAAACATCTCAGAAAACTTTAAAGATGATTTCATTTCTACTAACCTCCTACATATTTTTATATTAACAAAATATTCTGAATTAAAGACCGTCACATATCCTCTTTCAAGCATACTTCCCCGTAAAAGAACGCAAAAAACACCCGTCCCTAACAAAGGGACGAGTGTTGAAATCGTGGTTCCACCCTTATTCTAATAAAATGAATTTATAACAAAATAAGCTCATTTTATAGCTCGTGTAAATTGATAACGGTTTTATCCGCCAAGAATTACAATGCATCATGCAGTTCACTCTTGAAGTTTAGAGGTGGTAAGTTTGTCTTTCCGTATTAGGAAGCTCGCAGCCTAGGCTTCCCTCTCTGAGAATCGTCAAAAACAACTCATGTCCTCATCATTACTTTTATAAAATATCTTGTCGAAACTTGTTGTTTTTTATTATATGGGCTATTTTTTAAAAAATCAATAGTTTTATTTTTTCTGACAAAAAAATATAGGGAGAAAATTTTTCCTCCCTATAACTGATTTATTAAAATGTCTAATTCCTCAGATGTAACGCTCCGCCATTTTCCCACTTCAAGATCGTCTAGCTCTATATTCAGAATACGAACCCGCTTTAGCTTTGTTACAGTAAATCCGAAAGCACGGCTCATTCTACGAATTTGTCTGTTCATTCCTTGCGTTAAAACGATGCGAAATGTAGATTGATCCACTCTCGTCACTTTACAAGGCTTCGTCATTCCATCTTTAATCTTTACACCGCTGGCCATCTTATCAATAAACCAACCTGTAAACGGCTTATCAACTGTAACAATATATTCTTTCTCATGTTCATGATCTCCGTGTAAAATTTGATGGGCAATGGCGCCATCATTCGTTAATAAAATAAGTCCTTCCGATGCTTTATCTAATCGTCCCACAGGAAAAATTCGTTCTGGATAATTAATATAATCAATAATATTATCTTCAATATGATCGGCTGCTGTACAAGTAATTCCGATTGGTTTATGAAAGGCAATATACACCTTTTCCTTCTCTTCTTTTGCAATAACCTGTCCATCAATCGTTACCACATCACCATCGCTCACGAGTGCACCGTGCGTACATATTTCGCCGTTAATAGCCACGCGTCCTGCTTTAATGAGACGGTCTGTTTCACGTCTTGAACAGGATTTTGCTTCGCTTATGTATTGGTTGATTTTCATAGCTTATTCCTTTTCCTATATATTAAAAGCGTCAATCTATGGCAATATCACTCTGCCACGATTGACGCTCTTTTACTTCGCAAAAACAACTAAATAAATAACCCCAATCACCAAAAATATTCCACAACAAGCTAACAATACTTTTGCAAGTTTGTCCATAAACATATAATGGTTTCCCCTTTGTTTCGTTGTTTTCTATTTTAATTCGACAACTGTTACGCCTAGGCCTCCCTCGCCCATGTCACCGTAACGGTAATTCTTCACGCCGCGGTGCTTCTTCAAGTAATCTTGTACACCTTGGCGAAGCGCTCCTGTTCCTTTACCGTGAATAATTGATACGCGAGGATAGCTTGCAAGCTGTGCATCGTCTAAATATTTTTCAACGCGCATCATTGCATCTTCATAACGTTCACCGCGAAGATCGAGCTCTAACGAAACGTGATAATCTCTACCCTTCACACTTGCGACTGCTTTTTTCTCAGTTTGCTTCGGTGTATTAATGTATTCCATATTGGATTCTTTCACTTTCATCTTCAGAATACCAATTTGTACGCTCCACTCTGTATCACTTACTTTTTCAAGCAATTGACCTTTTTGACCAAACGTTAACACTTTTACTTCATCACCTGCGCGTAATTGTTGTTTTGGCGCTGTGTTTTTCACGTTTACTTTTTGTTTCTTCACAAGCTCTGGCGCCGCACCTTCTAGACGGCTCTTCGCTTCAATAAGCTCATGGTCTTTCACGTTTATAAGCTGTGCTTTACGCAATTGACGAAGTTCTTGAATAATACCTTCTGCTTCTTTCTTTGCAGCTTCGACTTTTTCTTCCCCTTCTTTTTGCGCTTTTAATAATTTTTCATCGCGCTCATCATTAAATTCAATAATTTGACGCTGTAATTCGCGATGTAGTTTTTCAGATTGCTTGCGAAGTGCTTCTGCTTCGTTCCAGTCACGCTCTGCATTCTTTTGACTTTCTTCTAACTTCGCAATCATATTTTCAATTTTGTTTGTATCTGTACTAATGTGGTTACGAGCTTGATCAATCACGCGATCAGATAGTCCAAGGCGCTTCGAAATTTCAAAGGCATTACTACGTCCTGGTACACCGATTAATAATTTATACGTTGGGCTTAATGTGTTCACGTCGAACTCAACGCTCGCATTAATAACTTTCTCACGGTTATATCCGTATGCTTTTAATTCTGGGTAATGCGTCGTAGCAACAACGCGAGCACCACGATTACATACTTCATCTAAAATTGAAATTGCTAATGCAGCCCCTTCTTGCGGGTCTGTTCCAGCACCTAATTCATCAAATAAAACTAAGCTTTCAAAATCAGCTTTTTCTAAAATATCAACAATATTCACCATATGTGAGGAGAACGTACTTAAACTTTGTTCAATCGATTGCTCATCACCGATATCGGCAAAGATATTTTTAAATACACAAATCTCTGACTCATCCATTACTGGAATGTGAAGGCCAGATTGCGCCATTAATACACAAATACCAACTGTTTTCAGCGTAACTGTTTTACCACCTGTATTCGGCCCTGTAATAACAATTGTCGTGAAATCTTTACCTAACATAATGTTATTTGGCACGATAATTTCTGGATCAATAAGCGGATGACGTGCTTGTCTTAAATCCATATAACGCTCGTTATTTACGATTGGTTTCGTTGCTTTTATACGCTTCCCATAAAAAGCTTTCGCAAAAATAAAGTCAAGATTCGCAACTACTTCTACGTTAGATAAAACGATATCTGCTTCTACTGCCACTTCTTCTGTTAACATCAATAAAATGCGTTCGATTTCTTGTTTTTCTTTCACTCGTGCTTCTTGAAGCGCGTTATTTAACTCTACAATGACTTGTGGTTCAATAAATAACGTTTGCCCAGAAGCTGATTGATCGTGGACAATACCGCCATATACACCGCGGTATTCTTGTTTTACTGGGATTACGTAACGTTCGTTACGAATCGTTACAATCGCGTCAGACAGCATCTTTTGCGCGTTGGAAGAACGCGTCATATTTTCTAACTTTTCACGAATACGACTTTCCGCAGTACGAATTTGAGTACGAATACCACGCAGTTTATCACTTGCGCTATCGACTACTTCACCGCCATCACCGATACAATTTGTAATTTTCTTTTCTAAATCATATAAAGATACAATTTGAGCGACATGAGTTTCTAAAATTGGAAGCTCGACACCATTATCAACCATATCTTCAATGAAACGTTTCATATTGCGACTACCATACATCGTATTGGCAATATCAAGTAGTTCATTCGGGCTTAACATACTTCCAATCTTTGCACGCTTCACATTTGAGCGAATATCCGTAATACCACCTAATGGTGCACTACCTTTTAAACGAATGACTTTCGCTGCTTCATCTGTTGTATCTTGCATTTCTACAATTTCTTCAAAATCAGTGCTTGGCACTAAATGCTTCACTTTGTCACGGCCAAGTGAAGAGGCTGTATGTTCAAGTAATTGTTCTTTTACTTTATTGTATTCTAATACACGCAACGTTCTTTCTAACATGTTGCAGGTCCCCCTTGTGTTACTTATTACGTTTAATATAGTCTAATAAACGTTCGATATCCCACGTGTTAATCACGTTATCTTTTTGAATCCAACCTTTACGTGCTGCGGCTACACCTGTTTCCATATCTTCTAACATTTCAAGCGTATGAGCATCCGTATTAATCGCTACTTTTACACCAGCATCCTGTGCTTGTTTTAATAATTTCGCGCTTAAATCTAGACGATTTGGATTCGCATTTAATTCTAAAACTGTATTTGTCTCTTTTGCGAGTTCAATTAATAAATCTGTATCTACATCGTAACCCTCACGACGCCCAAGAAGGCGTCCTGTCGGATGGGCAATCATTGTGACATGCTTATTCTCCAGCGCAGCACGAAGACGTTTCATAATCGTTTCACGGTCTTGTGAGAAGCTAGAGTGAATCGCTCCAATGACATAATCTAATTCTGCTAATACTTCATCATCAAAATCAAGTGTTGCATCTGGTAAAATGTCCATTTCAATTCCGCGTAAAATTGTAATGTCTGGATACTTTTCGTTCATACGTTCAATTTCTTTCGCTTGTTCACGAAGGCGCTCTTTCGTTAAACCGTTCGCTACTTTCAAGTATTGTGAGTGATCAGTAATCGCCATAAACTTATATCCACGAGCACGGCACGCTTGTACCATCTCTTCAATGGAAAAAGCACCATCACTCCATGTTGTATGCATATGTAAATCACCTTGTATGTCAGAGAACTGAATTAAGTTCGGATACTCTTTAATTAATTCAATTTCTTTTCCATCTTCACGCACTTCTGGTGGGATAAATGGAAGACCGAAATGAGCGAAGAACTCCTCTTCTGTTTCAAATGTTCTCACTTCACCTGTTTCTAAGCTTTCTACACCGTACTCACTAATTTTCTCGCCTCTATCTTTCGCGATTTGGCGCATTTTTACGTTATGGTCTTTTGATCCTGTGAAATGATGAAGAGTTGTAATAAATTCTTCAGGTTTTACTAAACGGAAATCGATTGAAATATCATATTCATATTGAAGACGAACAGAAACTTTCGTATCTCCACTTGCGATTACTTCAATCATATTATCGAATTGCAGTAAATGCTCACGTACTGTAGCTGGTTCTGACGTTGCAATGATAAAGTCTAAATCTTTCACTGTTTCACGAACTCGGCGCAAACTACCAGCGCGAGAGAAACGAATTACTTCAGCAATATTCGACAATTTCTCCTCTATTTCCCCGGCAATAGGTAATACCATTGCGATTGGTAAACGCTCTGGACGAGAGCCTACTTGATCGATTGCTTCTAATATTTTCTCTTCTGTCTTCTTACCGAAACCTGCTAAAGCTTGTACTTTATTTTCCTCACAAACCGCTTTTAGCGATTCCATATCAACAACACCAAGTTCTTTATATAACTTAGCTACCTTTTTACCACCAAGGCCTGGTAATTTTAATAACGGTAATAAGCTACTTGGCACTTCTTTTTCAAGCTCTTGTAATACTTCAGATGTTCCCGATTCTATATATTCTTGAATAACTGCTGCTGTTCCTTTTCCAATGCCCGGAATCTTCGTGAAATCTTCAATCTCAGAAAGACTACGATCATCACTTTCTAATGCTGCCGCCGCCTTACGAAATGCAGATATTTTAAATGGATTCGCGCCCTTTAGTTCCATAAAAAGCCCAATTGTCTCTAGTAATTTAATAACTTGTTTTTTATTTACTTTCATCATTACCCCGCCTTTCTTTCATAGAAAAAAACTCCTCTTTCCGAAAAAAGAGAAGTTATACTCTGCTACCTGTCTGCCATAGTTCCTTCACCTTTTCAGAGAGAATCGGTGTATCGTCTACAATTATTTTGCTAATTGATGATTTTTGTAATGGTGTTTGTATTTGTTCAATTGGAAGAATGTTTCCAACGATAATTAAAACAAACAAAATAATATATACTTCTAAAAATCCGAGGATTGCCCCCGCAAACGCATTGACTTGCTTTAAAACCGGTATTTCTGCAAACATATTTAACAAATTACCAAGTAATGAAAGTGCAATTTTTGTAATAATAAACAATATGATAAACGCAAGCGCTTGATAAAATACTGTCTCAATATTATTTGCATCAATCCATTCTGGAACAGACACGTTTTTATCAAATGGATACGGAATAAATTTCGCAAGTGCTGGCGCTAAATCTTTACAGTACCAGTATGCAACAAGGTATGCGATAATAAAGCTTGTTAACTTTACAAGTTGCAGAATAAACCCTCTGCGTAAGCCGAGGAAAAATCCCATAACAAGCAGTAAAATGATAATAATATCAATCATGTTATTCCATTCCTTTTTTTGTCATACTTTCTTTCAATTTCTCATGTTCTTCTTTTAATTTTATGTAATCGTGTATGACGTTTACCGCCGTCAATACCGCTAGTCTACTCGTGTCAAGCGAAGGATTCTTGGCATTGAGTTCGCGCATTTTATCATCCACAATCGCTGCTACCATGCGGATATGACTTGTACTTTCATCGCCAACAACTGAATATTGTTGACCATAGATTTCTACATTAATTCGACTTTTCTTTCCCTTTTGTTGTGACAACTCACCGGCCTCCAATCACGTACAGAATCCTAAAGTTTATCATACCATGAACCATCATATTATGGAAACAGAAAGAACAATCCGATATGATAAAAATAACAATATAAAAAAAGGGGCGACCACTATGTCAAATTCTATCGTAATTCAAACAAATTCTACAGTAATTGAAGACATGAAACAACAATACAAACAGGCACTTAGCCCAAAAACCCCACAAGGCGGAATCTTCATGGCAAAGGTGCCGTCTTGCACCATTACAGCGTATAAATCTGGAAAAGTAATGTTCCAAGGTGGCCGTGCTGAAGCAGAAGCTTCTCGTTGGCAAACTGTCTCTCAAACACCGAAAACAGCTGTAAAAAAATCTGTCGATTCACACCGTTATGCACCCCCTGCTTCCATCGGTACAATGTCTATCGTAGGGTCAGATGAAGTTGGTACTGGTGATTTCTTCGGACCGATGACAGTAGTTGCTGTATATGTGGATGCGAAGCAAATTCCACTACTAAAAGAACTTGGTGTAAAAGACTCTAAAAACTTAAATGACGATCAAATTACCGCCATTGCAAAACAACTTCTACACGTTGTTCCTTATAGCTCTCTTGTCCTTCATAACGAAAAATATAACGAGCTATTTGATAAAGGAAACAACCAAGGTAAGTTAAAAGCTTTACTACACAATAAGGCTATTACAAACTTATTAGCTAAAATGGCACCTACAAAACCTGAAGGCGTCTTAATCGACCAATTCACACAACCTGATACATACTACAAATATTTAGCAAAACAAAAGCTGGTACAACGTGAAAATGTTTACTTCGCGACGAAAGGCGAAAGTGTCCATTTAGCAGTAGCCGCTGCCTCCATTTTAGCTCGTTACTCATTCGTGAAACAATTTGACGAACTAAGTAAAAAAGCTGGTATGCCCCTTCCAAAGGGTGCTGGTAAACAAGTTGATATCGCTGCCGCTAAATTAATTCAGAAACTTGGTGAAGAACGATTACCTGAATTTGTGAAAATGCATTTTGCTAATAGGGAGAAGGCGCTTCGCTTACTAAAATAGTATCGACAAAAACAGGAGCCTACAAACTCCTGTTTTTTGTTTCACTCTACTATTAACCTTTTATTTTTGTTACAATTAAAATATACAGATTATTCTAATATGGGAGGAGATTCCCATTGCTACTTCTACAAATGATTCTAAATATTTTACTAGGCGATCCACACGAAAGACAGTTTGAAATTAGAGAAAACATTCAGCTACTAAGTGAACAACGAGAGTTCAACGATTTAATAGAGCGTTATGGCCGATCTTTCTTATTAAACTTTCGGATTCGAAGATTTATCGGGAAACACGATGCCCGCTTGTTAATACATAATCCAGCAAAACTACAACACTTCTGTGAGGAACTTGAATGTATGATTAGAAGAAAAAGATTGTTTACATAAGGAGGGAATTCATATGAACGCTTTAAAAGTTATTATATGTTTTCGTACACCTCGTAGGCCCACTTTCTTACCTCACTATTTCTACCATTTGGGGAGCTTTTTTCACTTCTAAATCCACATTCGAAAATATATCTGATAATCTTGGTGTGATGGCCATCTATTACGTGCTCATGAGCTTACTGTAGTTTTTCTATTTAGATCGATTAAACAAAGATGTAAATAAAATTACAAAAGAGATTAATGATAATAAGGTGTAATACATATAAAAAAAGGAGAGCCGCCAAGACTCTCCTTTTTTATGTTAACTTCTTTTCTGCTTCTTATTTGATGAAGATACTTTATGAGAACCTGTTTCATGTGTCGTCGTTCCTTGTCCTTCTACTTCTGGAGAACCAAGGCTTGATCTTGAATGATCTTTTTTCACTTTTTTACTCATTTATATTCACCCCTTCGCGTTACTTTTTGCTACGAGGTAATAAACTATGCAAAGTCAACTCCCCCCACTGAGATAAAGCGTTTCAGTGAGGGCTTGAGTTAGAATGCTAGGTCTTTTCGTCTATCGCTAGACAGTTTGACGCTCTAGCATTCATGCCACCTTATGGTAACACCCCAAGTAAGTTTTTGGTTGGTACTGGCAACGAACTATTGTTTTCCCACTTGCACCACCCTTTCGAAAAAGAGCAATTCTTCCTTCCAGAAGAAGCCACCACTCAGATGAATCTGGCGTGTGCTACAAGCCCCGACAAGTCGAGTACACATGGATGGTTGACGCACCCACTAAGCTATGCGCGAAGCAACAGCCTTACGTTTTTGCACTTCTAATAGAACCGGCGTTTTCACTTTAAGATTTTCATCCAATTCTACAACTTTTGATTTTTCCAATGTATTCAATGCACCATTAATATCAGCATGGATACATGTTCCTGCTTTACTTTGGTACAGACCACGAGTGATTCGTTTGCCACTAAAGCGATACTGAGTCCTATCATCCTTAGACCAAACTGGAACCCTATCTTTATCCAGAAAACTAGCTTTTGAAGTATAGCTTTCTTCTTGTTTTAAAAATCGGATACCTTCTTTTACACATTTATTCTCAATCGCTGCCATCAGTTTATGAAATGGGATTTGAACAAATGTTTGATTATTCTTTTTTCCCATATCAGATTTTTGTTTCCAACCAGCGTTATACCCTACGACAATCGTATCTATGTTGCATGCTCTCACTTTTTTGAACAACAGGCCTACAGTTTGTGAAATGTAACCATGTATTTGTCGTTCTCGTTTATGCCAAAGTGCAGCCATTTGATTCGTTACAACACGTTTTGAAAGTCCATTTTCCCTATTTTTTAGTTGCAGATTACGTATCATTTTGTTGAAGTATTGGTTAATGGATTTTAGTTTTTTTCCATCAATTAAAAATGCATCACCTGTATTTGTTATGCAACTTACTAATCTGTCTACACCTAAATCGCAACTCAAAGCGTTACTAGTAGTCGTGGATGGTTTCTTCATTTGAGAAACGTGCATTTCATATGTATAATGCACCTCAAAGAACCGACCTTTTTGCTTCGGTACAATCTCAATGTAGGAGATTTTTTTATTTCTTAAGTTTTTTGGCATACGTATTTTAATGGAACCGAATTTTTTTCTGAATGCAACATTCATCGGAATCATCCAATACCCGTTATCATCAACTTTTGGAACTTGATAGATTTCAATAATTCGTTTGTCAGTGGAACGAGAATAATTCGGAAACTTAGGACGACCTGTGAAGGTTTCATTTTTTTTCTTCCACTGTTCCAATGCCTTAAAAAAGCTTTTTACTTCTGTAAATAAGGCTCTACGAATCGCTTGAACAGAGTTTGATTGCATGCCCCAGTAGTTTGTATCGGTTTGCATGGCAGTGTCCACTTCTTTTACAGTAGCCATCTTTTTATTATTCAAGTAACTTTGTTTAATCGTGTACAATCCAACATTTCGCAAAGCTTTTGAACTATGTGACATACGCTGAAGTAAGCGAAATTCTTTTGCAGTAAGGCACGCTCTTCCGATATTCTGTTTCTGAGTGAATCGTTGTATGCTTTCTCTTTTCTTTTGTTTTCGTAATACTTTCACTGCTTTCTTTCTAGCCATTGTTTTCACCACCTATCTTAGAGAGTTCATTAAAATTATTTTTGACAAATCAATATTTGGAACAAAATGCGAACATGTTCTTCATCTTAATTCCTTTTGGCTCAAGTAGCTGAATGATGATCATTATCCAATTTCGTTGTCTTACAATCTATTCCCTCCTTATCTACGCAGATTATATCGTAAGACAAAAAGAAACAAATATTCGCTATCGAAAAATTGTTATGAACGAAACAAAAGAGTTCAGCCTACCTTCTGACGGCAATTCATCTCCACCTGAATTGTTGGATTTCACCCGTAACACAAATCAGATGGAGTCTTCTTGCCGAAAAGGAAAAAAGCGAGAGGAAACCCTCTCGCTTTTTCATATCTTAAAACTCAGAAGAACCTGGAGTTCTTGGGAATGGAATTACGTCACGGATGTTAGCCATGCCAGTGATGTACATTAAGAAGCGCTCAAAACCTAGACCGAATCCAGCGTGTTTTGTACCGCCGTATTTTCTAAGTTCTAAGTACCACCAGTAGTCCTCTTCGTTCATACCTAATTCTTTAATTCTGTCTACTAAAACGTCCATTCTTTCTTCACGTTGGCTTCCGCCGATTAATTCGCCGATACCAGGAACTAGAAGGTCAGTAGCAGCTACTGTTTTTCCATCTTCATTCATACGCATGTAGAACGCTTTAATGTCTTTCGGATAGTCAGTTACGAATACAGGGCGTTTGAAGATTTCTTCTGATAAGTATCTTTCGTGCTCTGTTTGTAAGTCAATACCCCATTCTACTGGGTATTTGAAGTCAGCACCTGACTCTTGAAGCACTTTAATTGCTTCTGTATATGTGATACGACCGAAGTCCGAGTTGATTACGTTGTTCATGCGCTCTAGAACTGTTTTATCAACGAAGCTGTTGAAGAATTCCATTTCTTCTGGTGCATGCTCTAGTACGTATTTCATTGCATATTTCAGCATATCTTCTGTAAGATCCATTACATCACCTAATTCAGCGAATGCAATCTCCGGCTCAACCATCCAGAACTCAGCAGCGTGGCGAGTTGTGTTTGAGTTTTCTGCACGGAATGTAGGTCCGAATGTGTATACGTCACGGAATGCTAATGCATAAGCTTCAGCGTTCAGCTGTCCACTTACTGTTAAGTTTGTTTCTTTGCCGAAGAAGTCTTTTGATTCATCAACTTGTCCGTCTTCGCCTTTTGGTACGTTGTTTAAATCTTGCGTTGTTACGCGGAACATTTCGCCTGCACCTTCTGTATCACTACCAGTGATGATTGGTGTATGAACATGTACGAATCCACGCTCTTGGAAGAACTGGTGAATCGCAAATGCTGCGACAGAACGTACACGGAACGTTGCAGAGAATGCATTTGTTCTTGGACGTAAGTGAGCGATTGTACGTAAGTATTCAAACGTGTGACGTTTCTTTTGAAGTGGGTAATCAGAATCTGATAAGCCCTCGATATCAATTTTTTCTGCTTTAATTTCAAATGGTTGCTTCGCTCCAGGCGTTGCAATTACTGTACCTTCTACTTTAACTGAAGAGCTAAGTGGAAGTTTTGCAATTTCTTTGAAGTTTTCTAACTCTGTATCGAAAACGATTTGAACGCTTTTGAAGAAGCTACCGTCGTTTAATTCGATGAAACCAAATGCTTTTGAATCACGTAAGTTACGAATCCACCCTGATACTTGTACTGTTTGACCTGCGTATTTATCTGTATCTCTATACAGACTTTTTACTAATGTGTTTTCCATAGTGAAATTCTCCTTTGCACATATATTTAAATACAAAAAAACCTTTCATCCATAAAGGGACGAAAGGTTAAACTTCGCGGTACCACCCAATTTGTCATAAAGACCAACTTTAACTCGTATGTAATACATACTTCCCGGTTTGTAACAGGCCGGATTCCCGTCTAAGTCTACTCTTGAATACAAGATTCAATTTCGGTTAGCAACTCCAAGGTGTTCTTCACATATACCGCCTCATCAGGCTCTCACCGTCCCTGACTCGCTTTGGATTATAGTATATACTACTTTTCCTTATCATCGTCTTTCATTTTGTTAAACTAAAATTAATGTACTACATTCGAGAGAAAGATGCAAGATACCAAAAAATATATCAGCGATTTTTGTAATATATCGATTTTCCGACAATCGTGCCATAAAAAAAATTGCCGGACTTAATCCGGCAATTTCTCATTACTTACGTAACTCCGCACCAAACTTCTCTTCTACCGTTGTTAATACACGGTTATGTGCTTCTGTTACTTCTTCGTCTGTTAACGTACGTTCTGCATCGAAGTATGTCATAGAGAATGCAAGTGATTTCTTGCCTTCTTCCATTTTTTCACCTTCGTATAAGTCAAATAGCGTTACGTCTTTCAGAAGTTCTCCGCCAGCTTCAGCAATAACTTGCTTCATTTCACCAGCTTTTGTTTCTTTCGTTACGACAACAGCCATATCACGTGTCATAGATGGGAAACGTGGAATTGCTGTGTAGTAAGTTTCTTCTGCGTCTGCACCAAATACTTTTACAAGAGATAATTCGAATACGAATGTATTTTTCACATCTAATTGTTTTTCTACTTCTGGGTGCAATTGACCGATGAAACCAATTACTTCGCCATCTAATACGATGTCAGCTGTACGACCTGGGTGCATACCTTCACGTTTTGCTGGTGCATAAGTGATTTGGTTTACAACGCCAAGTACGTCGAATAATCCTTCTAGTACACCTTTCACAACGAAGAAGTCTACTACTTTTTTCTCACCTTGCCATGCATGGTGAAGAGCAAGTCCTGTCATAACACCAGCAAGATGTTGTTCTTCTTTCGGAAGTTCTCCTTCTTCTGTCGGTAAGAAGACAGAACCTACTTCGTATAAAGCAACACTATCGTTTTTACGTGCCACATTATATGAAACAGCTTCTAGTAATTGCGGTACTAAGCTTAAACGAAGTTGGCTACGCTCTTCACTCATCGGAAGTGCAAGGTTTACAGGAGCTTTTTCATTTGGCTCGACCATATATTGCTTCGCTTTATCAGCGCTTGTTAATGAATATGTGATCGCTTCATATAAACCAGCACCCTCTAGGAAGCGACGTACTTTACGACGTTTCGTTTGTGCTGATGTTAATTTACCACGAGTCATTGTTCCAGAAGGTAATGTAACTGGAATGTGGTCATAACCGTATAGACGACCCACTTCTTCTACTAAGTCTTCTGAAATTGTAATATCAGGACGACGTGCTGGTACATTCACATGGAATGTTCCTTCTACTTCTGTGAATGGGAATTTCAAGTTTGTGAACATTGTACCCATTTCACTTGCAGAAATATTTGTACCTAATACACGGTTTACTTTTTCAGCAGTAACAGATACTGTACGCTCTTGTACTTGTAAGTTGTCAGCTTCTACTACACCTTCAAGTGCTTCTCCGCCAGCGTATTTCGCCATTAAAGCAGCTGCGTGTTGAATTGCTTCAAATGTACGTGTTGGATCGATTCCTTTTTCAAAACGTGCGCTTGATTCACTGCGAAGACCTAAGTCTTTTGATGTACGGCGCACTGTTTGACCTGCAAAGTATGCAGATTCAATTAAAACGTTTACTGTCTCATTTGTAACTTCAGAATCCGCTCCGCCCATTACACCAGCAACAGCTAAAGCTTTTGTTCCGTTTGTAATTACAAGGTGGTGGCTTTGTAACGTACGCTCTTGATCATCTAACGTTTCAATTTTTTCGCCTTCTTTTGCAAGACGAACAACGATTTCTTTTGAACCTAATTTATCGTAATCGAATGCATGTAACGGTTGACCGTATTCCATTAAAATGTAGTTTGTAATATCAACTACATTGCTAATTGGACGAATGCCAGCTGCCATAAGGCGCGTTTGCATCCACATTGGTGATGGACCAATCTTTACGTTTTTCACCATTTTTGCAATATATAATGGGTTTTCTTCTTTCGCTTCTACACTTACAGAAATGTAATCAGAAGTTTTTTCTGCTGTTTCTTGTAAGCTGATAGCTGGAAGTTTTACTTCACGGCCGTAAATAGCAGCTACTTCATATGCAACACCTAACATATTTAAACAATCTGCACGGTTTGGTGTTAAACCAAGCTCAAGTACTTCATCGTGTAAGTTTAAAATTTCAAGTGCATCTGCACCAACTTCAGCGTCACTCGGGAAGATGAAGATACCGTCTGCATATTCTTTTGAAACTAACTTTCCATCAATGCCAAGCTCTTGAAGCGCACAAACCATACCGTGAGAAGCTTCACCACGTAGTTTTGCCTTTTTAATTTTGAAGTTGCCAGGAAGTACAGCACCAACTTTTGCAACTGGTACTTTTAAACCTTTTGCAATGTTAGCAGCTCCACAAATAATTTGAACTGGCTCTTCTTCACCGATATCGATTAAGCATTTGCTTAACTTATCAGCTTCTGGGTGTTTTTCACATTCTAATACGTGACCTACTACAACACCTTTTACACCTTTATTTAATACTTCAACGCCTTCTACTTCAATACCACTTTTCGTGATTTTGTCTGCTAGTTCTTGTGCTGTTACATCTTTAATATCTACATACTCTTGTAACCAACGATATGATACGAACATACTTATCCTCTCCTTCCCTTACGCTCGTTTGAATTGTTGTAAGAAACGTACATCATTTGTATAGAAATGACGAATGTCATCTACGCCGTATTTCAACATTGCGATACGCTCTGCGCCCATACCGAATGCGAAACCTTGATATTCTTTTGAATCATAACCAGCCATTTCAAGTACGTTCGGATGAACCATACCTGCGCCTAAAATTTCGATCCAGCCAGTTCCTTTACAAGTGCCGCAACCTTTGCCGTGACACATCATACAAGAAATATCCATCTCTACAGATGGCTCTGTGAATGGGAAGAAACTTGGACGAAGACGGATTTCACGATCTTCACCGAACATCTTTTTCACGAATACTTGCAGTGTACCTTTTAAGTCACTCATGCGAATGTTTTTATCAATTACAAGACCTTCAATTTGCATGAACTGGTGTGAATGCGTCGCATCATCGTCATCGCGGCGATACACTTTACCAGGACAAATAATTTTAATTGGGCCTTTTTCTTTATTATTTTCCATCGTACGTGCTTGCACAGAAGATGTATGTGTACGTAGTAACGTTTCTTCTGTAATGTAGAATGTATCTTGCATATCACGCGCTGGGTGATCTTTCGGTAAGTTTAATGCTTCGAAGTTGTAGTAGTCTTTTTCTACTTCTGTTCCTTCAGCTACTTCATAACCCATACCGATGAATACATCTTCAATTTGTTCAACAACAGCTGTTAACGGATGGTGACAACCTGTTTCAACAGGACGACCTGGTAGTGTAACATCAATTGTTTCCGTAGCTAATTTCGCTTCAATTACTGCTTTTTCTAAGTTACCAATTTTGTCGTCTAGACGCGTTTGAATCGCTTCACGTACTTCATTTACTAATGCTCCCATACGTGGACGCTCTTCTGCTGATAATTTTCCCATGCCGCGTAATACTTCTGTAATTGGACCTTTTTTTCCTAAATACGCTACGCGTACGTCGTTTAAGCCCTTTAGCTCTTTCGCTTCTTCAATAAGCTCTAACGCTTTTTGCTTTAGCTCTTTTAAACGTGCTTCCATTTGGAACCCTCCTAATTTTAAAAATAAAAAAACCTCGCTCCCAAAAAGGGACGAGGTAAATTCGCGGTACCACCCTAAATTGACAGACCAGGTCTGCCCACTCATTAGTTATAACGATCAATTCTGACCGGAACGCCTTTACATATATATGGTCCTGGCGTCAACTCCAGAGGTGAATTCACTTCCGTCTACCATAAGAATGCTTTCAGTCTAAGGCACTCTCTCCCTATATGGCGATTTTGTAAGTTACTCTTCTCTATCAACGTTTTTCGTTATTTAACTTTTAATATAATATACTTCAACTTATTATAAGAAGTTTTTTATTTGTTCGCAACTGGGCTTTGTAAATAATACGTTAAAATCCCTGCTGCAACCGCAACATTTAATGATTCTGCCCCGCCGTAAATCGGAATATACAAGTTTTGATCCGTTTTTGCAAGAATTTCTTGGCTTACGCCGCTTCCTTCATTTCCTACAATTAATGCAAAACCACCAGCTGGTGTTACTTCACCATACGGAACTCCATTTTCAAGAGCTGTTCCATATACAGGAACGTTATTTTCTCTTAACTTGTCTACCCACTCTTCTAAGTTCCCTTTTACAACTGGTAAATGGAAAATAGAACCTTGTGTAGAGCGAAGCACTTTACTATTATATGCATCAACGCATCCTTCTCCAAGCACAACAGCATGAATACCAGCTGCATCAGCTGTACGAATAATTGTCCCTAAGTTGCCCGGGTCTTGAAGACCATCTAATAAAAGAAACTTTCCATCTGCAAGAGCTACTTCACTCTCGTGTTTCTCACAAACAGCAAATACCCCTTGCGTCGTTTCTGTTTCACGGAGTACTTTTACGATTGCTTCAGGTACGATATACATTTCCACATCATTAACTGTCCACTCTTTCGGAAGATCTGTCTGATCAGAAACGATAAGTTCTGTTACAACTCCTGCTTTTAAAGCTTCTTCCACTAAGTGGAATCCTTCTACAAAAAATAAACCTTTTTTATCGCGCTCTTTTTTCGTCTGCAGCTTTTTCCACTGCTTCACACGCGGATTTTGCACTGAATCAATGTTTTTCATAATATATATTTCCCTCTCTTCTTGTCTTATCATTATAGCCTATTTTTCATACATATTTACATAAAAAAGAACAAAAACTAACGTCAGTTTCAATTCTGAAGAAGAGGTGAAAATCATGAGTTTTAATTTACGCGGCGCTGTATTAGCGAATGTAACTGGGAATTCACAAGACCAATTACAAGAAACGATTGTCGATGCAATTCAAAGCGGTGAAGAAAAAATGCTTCCAGGTCTTGGCGTTTTATTCGAAGTCATTTGGAAAAATGCTGATGAAAATGAAAAACACGAAATGTTAGAAACACTGGAGCAAGGATTAAAAAAATAAACAATAAAAGGTCACCTTAGAAAAAAAACTAAGGTGACCTTTTATGTCTATAAAATTTTTCTTCTCCTAAACATTTCTACTTTACTAACGCTACACAGATGGAGTACAATATTCAAAATACATTTAAACCGATCGATTTTCTTTATAGACACCATTAGATAAAAGGAGTGAATGTTTTATGCAACGTATTACGCTCGAACAAGTTTTTAAACATCACATTACACAAAAATATGTAAACCGTTCTGGAATGGTCCACGCGATTGCTGTCGCTTACCATGCGTTTCACTTAGCGAAAAAGCATCATGCCTCAGTCGATGCTGCAACAAAAGCTGGTTTCCTTCATGATATCGGACATCACACATGGTACAGCGAAGGAGAATGGGATTATGACTTGTATAAAAAGAATGATATACATGCGATTAAAGGAGCAGAAAGAGCTCATAAATTGCTTATTAGATTAGGAGAACATCCGAAACTAGCAAAAGAAATTTCTATCGCGATTCTTCTTCATACAGATTCTTTCTTAGTACAGCAAGAAATTGAAAGAACATCTCTTCAAAACATTATTAAATGGGCAGACGAAGCAGATGAAGAACCGGGCGGAGCGCACCATTATAGAACGATTTCTTATGAAAAAGCATTAAAAGCTATTCAACAGTTAGACCGATTGGTAGAACGTGAATTGCAAATAGAGCAATCAAAATCGAATAACAAGGCAGAACATAGTTATCAATGAGAAAGAGGCATCACTATAGGGTGATACCTCTTTTATTATTTCATGGAAAATATACCTTTACCCCGCATTAACGGGCAGTAAGACCCCCACCTCAAAATTCAGCGGAAGTAAAGAAATTAGGTAGGGGAATCAACTGCCCGTAAAAGCCCGATTGGTTCAACTAATAATCAGTGTGGGATGAACCTCCCCACTGATTAAAGTTTCACTTTATATGTAATATTTAAATGTTACATATAAAAACAAAATACTTTATAATTAAATATATAAATATAAAGAGGTGATTTTATAAATGCAACCCGCTACACAACTTTCTAATGAACAGAAATACTCTATGTCATGGGGACAATTTATTAGCTCCGTTCTATTCGCTTTTTTCGGAACCGGACTTATTACTGTGTTCCTCGCAATGCCCTTAACAATTTATACATCAGGTCTTACAGATAAAAAACAAATTGCCTTGTATGAATCTATCGTAAATACTGCAAGTATCGTATTACAACTAGCCGTGTTGTTATTCTTCATTTTTAAATTCGAACCCGCAAAAAAATTGCTACTAAAATCTTTTAACTTTAAAGCACTTAAAGAATGGCGTACATACGTATACTTACTTCTTTTCTTCACTATAAATATTTTACTCAATTACATCTTGTTAAATTATATGTTCCAAGACGCAACAAAGCAGCAATCTTCCGCATTAAACTTAGACGTTTTTAAGCAGTATCAAATATTATTACTTCTCGGCTTCGCAATACTTACACCAATTTTTGAAGAGCTTATTTTCCGTGGTTTTATACTCCGCTTCTTCTCAGAGCGATTTCCATTTTGGATTGCAGCCATCATAACAAGTTTCTTCTTCGGTATCGCTCATACATACTCACTTGGCGTAATGGTAATTACTTTCTTCATGGGATTATTAATGGCTATTTTATGTAAAAAAACAAAATCCATTATTCCAGCTATGTTATTTCATATTATGAATAATATGTTGGCATTCTTGAGTTAGAAAGAGGTATCATCGCGATACCTTTTTTATTAATTCGTATCATTACTTCTCATTTCTATCAATTTATACATATTTATCCCGCTTTAATGGGCAGTAAGACCCCCACATCAAAATGCAGCGAAAGCAAAGAATTTAGGTGGGGGATCAACCGCCCATAAAAGCCCGATTGGTTCAACTAATATCCAAAATAAACCTCATGTAGTAAAATATACCTTAATTATTATCAAGGAGTTTATATATGTTCAGTATTATTTGGATGGCTTTTATGCCACTTCTCTTACTCTGCGGAATTGCTGGCGGTATTTTTTTAGTAGTAAAAGGAATTAAACACCGTTAATTACTCGTTGGTTTAATGGGGATACTTAGCTTCTCCTTTGTCACACTACCTTTTGTTTTTTGGGGCATGGGAGTGGATAGCAATGCAATCCTCCCTATTTCAACTACTTTATATTGGATACTGTTTTCTTTAACTGGATTATTAGCAGGGGTAAGTGGAGTCCAAGCCAAAATTAAAAGTATACGTATACGTAATATGGGATTCATTATTTTTATCGCTGGTATATTAAGGGTTACCTTCTGGTTACTCATGACTGTAGGTGATTCATACTATATATAATATTTTTTAGAAACCCATAAATCGGAGGTAATACAAAAGTGTTCGGAATATTAACTTGGATGATTTTCGCTCTTACCTTGATGTTATGCAACTTCATCATTGGCATTTTTTTAATTATTGTTGGTATTAAATGTCGTAAATCACTTACTATTATGGCTAGTTTGATTAGTATATCGCTTATCTTTGTTCCTATCATTTGTATAGGTTATGGAATAGATTTAGAGGAGATTGTTCCAGTTTCGGGAACTTTATATTGGTATTTCTTCTCTTTAGCTGGACTATTAGCTATTATAAGCGGAAGACAAATATCCAGTATTCGTGCTATGGGAATGGTTTTATTTATAACA
This sequence comes from Bacillus sp. M5A3_1b, assembly GCF_053345335.1. Lineage (NCBI taxonomy): Bacteria > Bacillati > Bacillota > Bacilli > Caryophanales > Bacillaceae > Bacillus > Bacillus sp. M5A3_1b. Next base: position 828,042 of record NZ_JBKEZY010000001.1, read on the forward strand.
GGGCTGTGCTCCGTAACTGGTTATCATTTTTTATATTTAACTCTTTAAACAGACAAAAAAGCAGGGAAATTAATTCCCTGCTTTTCTATTTGGTTTATTGCCTGATGGTAAGAAGAACGATAATACCCAAGCAATCCCTGCAAGTATCGTCGCAATTAAGAAGGCATCGTTAATACCGTTAATTGCAGATAACTTCGAAATTTGTCCAAATAATAGTTGCGTGCTCATCGCATCTCCTGCTTGCGCTGATCCAGCAATCGCTGCTAAACTTTGCCCCATGCCGTGTACTTTATCAACTAAAATTGGGTTTGACGTTGTTAACATGTTGCCATAATCTGCTACGTGAGCAGTCGTTTGTTGCGTCATAAGTGTAATTAATATCGCTGTTCCAATTGAACCAGCTACTTGTCTTGACGTATTTTGCGTTGCTGTACCGTGAGAAATTAATTTCATCGGCAGTGCGTTCATACCTGCTGTCATAATTGGCATCATAATAAATGACATACCAATCGAACGTATAATATAATCCGTCATAATTACACTATACGGTGTATCCATTGATAACGTTGTGAATTCATATGTCGCAAACGTTGTAATGGCTAAACCGACAATTGCTAACGGACGAATACCATACTTATCAAATAGTTTACCTGCAATAGGTCCCATGATCCCCATAATTAATGATCCTGGAAGTAGTAATAAACCTGATTCTATCGGTGTGAAACCGCGAATGTTTTGCAGATATACCGGAAGTAATAACATACCTCCGAATAATGCCATCGTAACAATTGCATTAATTACTAAAGTAAAAGTAAATACTGGGTATTTAAACACTTGTAAATCAAGCATTTTATTGTCCGTTGTTAGCTCTCTCCAAATAAATACCGCAATACCTACTACACCAATGATAAGTGAAATAACAACCTCTGCACTAGTCCAACTATTATTTCCTGCTTCACTAAATCCGTACAATAAGCTACCTAGTCCAATACTTGAACTAACAACACCGAATACATCTAACTTCGTTTTAGATACCGGCTGAGCTAGTGTAAAGAATTTTAAAGATAGGAATGTAATAATTAAACCGATAATAAACATCGCATAGAACATTAAGTTCCAGCTATAGTTTTCAATCACCCAGCCCGTTACAGTTGGTCCGATAGCTGGTGCTAAAATCATCGCTACACCTAGTAGTCCCATCGCTGCTCCGCGCTTATGAGGCGGGAATAATGTCATGAAAATATTCATACCAACCGGCATTAAAATACCTGCACCCACCGCCTGAATAACGCGGCCCGTCATCATCATTGTAAAGTTTCCTGAAGTAGCACAAATGATAGATCCTACCGTGAAGAATAACATTGCCGCTACGAATAATTTACGATACGTAAATCGTGAAACTAAAAAGGCACTAATCGGTACTAAAATACCATTTACAAGCATGAAACCTGTAATTAACCATTGTGCTGTTGAAGTTGATACGTTAAATTCATTCATTAACGGAGGCAATGCAACGTTAATAATTGTTTGGTTTAAAATAGAAACGAACATGCCGAGAATTAATACAGCTACAACTGCTTTTACGTTCACATTTTCTACAGGCGTAGACATTTGTTTTTTCGGCTCTTCTTTTTCTTGTTTTACTTCTTCTTGCTTTCCTGTTTCTAACTCAACTACATTAGAAATTTCTGCTTCTTGCTTTCGTTCAATTTCTTTCTCTTCTGTTTCTACCTTACTTACTTCTATTTTATTTACGGCTGGGACTTGTTCTTCTCCCACGTTCGTTTTTTTCTTTCGTAAAAGACGATTTACAAGGAAGAAGACGATTATACAAAATAGTGCATATCCTGCAATTGCAATTGAGGACATCTCATCTCCCCCTTACTTATGAATACGAACTGACACATTCATTCCAGGAACAATATTTACTGATTTACTATGATCTAAAGAAATTTTAACTGGTACTACTTGTGTTACTTTCGTATAGTTCGCTGTTGCGTTGCTTGATGGTAACATAGAGAATGTATTCGCTGTTGTTAATCCAACTTGCTCTACTTTTCCTGATAAAGTTGTATCTGGGTATGCATCTACATACACATCTACATCTTGACCTTTTTGTACATCGTCAACATCTGTTTCTTCAATGTTTGCTGTTACCCATAAATTGTTCATATCAAATGCATAAGCAATTGGGCTACCTGCTCCAACGAAAGCATTTGTTGTTGCATTTGATTGTACAATTGTTGCATTTTGTGGAATTGTTACATCTACTGTTTGTTCTCCATTTGCTGCCGCTACAGTAACAGCACCTAATTTATCATTTTCATTGTAATTCTTTCCTACTTCAGCTTTCCAGTCAGTTAATTTACCTGCTACTGGTGATGCAATCGGAATTACCTTTCCATCAATTTTTGCATTTTCTGTTTTTAAATAATTTTCCGCTTGATTGTAATAGTAATAACCGCCAATACCACCGCCAACTAGTACAATTAATGTGATAATGTTGATAATCACCATTCTTCGAAACTGATTCATTGCATTCCTCTCCTTATATCGCATATAATTTTTTTCTAAACTATTTACGTCCTTATTGTTTAGATTGTTTAATTGTTAATTATATTAACTTTTAGACAAAAAAATCACACCATCTGCGGTGTAAATTGAAATTTATCTACCTGCGAGCGGTGCTGATTTCTGAAGGACTATCGTTTATAATTATAAATAATTATTTTGAATCTACAACCGACAATTTAAGTATGAAATGTCGCTTAAACAACAATATAATACCTATATGTTGTTTAAGTATAGAAAATTAAACGAGGAGAAGTAAAAATGTCTATTAAAAATACAAATGATCCACGTGTAAAGCGGACGAGACAACTCATACAGGATGCTTTTGTCGCTTTAGTAGGCGAAAAAGGATTTGATGATGTAACTGTTCAACATATTGCAGAACGTGCTCCTGTAAATCGCGCTACGTTTTATAGCCATTACCATGATAAATATGACCTATTAGACAAAAGCATTGAAGAAATGTTAGAGAAGTTAACAGAAGTTATTAAGCCGAAAAATAGAAATAAAGAAGATTTTCAACTTACATTTGATTCACCACATCCGACATTTTTGGCTTTGTTCGAACATATTGCAGAAAATGTGAACTTCTATAACGTTATGCTTGGTGATAAAGCCGCTGGAAACTACTCTTATAAAATGATGAAAACAATACAAACACATTTAACATTAAGCCTGTCTATTTCACAGCCAGATGATAAAGATCTTATGGTTCCTCGTGATATTTTAATTAGTTATGTGACAGGAGCTCATATCGGGATGATTATGTCATGGTTAAAAAGAGGGATGATTTATACCCCGCATTTTATGGCCATGCAATTAACTCGTTTAATCATTTTAGGTGCTCATACTGCTGCAGGATTAGAACGACCTTTTTAAAACATAAAAAAGCGAAGGAAAATCTCCTTCGCTTTTTCTATTAATTAAATGTAATGTTATGTACAGCCTCTTTATCAAGACGTTTAATAACTTCTACAATTAACTTCACTGCATTTTCATAGTCATCACGATGTAACATTGCCGCATGAGAATGAATGTAGCGCGTTGCAATTGTAATTGCCATAGACGGAATACCATTTGCAGAAATGTGAATTGCGCCTGCATCCGTTCCACCGCCCGCTACTGAATCATATTGATACGGGATTTGTAATTCGTCAGCAACATCAACTACAAAGTCACGTAAACCTGTATGTCCAATAACAGAAGCATCATATAAAATGATCTGTGGTCCATCACCCATTTTACTTTGCGCTTCTTTTGCCGTTACACCTGGTGTGTCACCAGCGATACCAACATCTACGGCGAATGCGATATCTGGTTTAATATAGTTCGCAGATGTTTTCGCACCACGAAGACCAACTTCTTCTTGTACAGTCCCTACGCCGTATACAACGTTTGGATGCTTTTCATCTTTTAATTGTTTTAATACGTCAATTGCAATTGCACAACCAATTCGGTTATCCCATGCTTTTGCAAGTAACATTTTTTCATTTTTCATCACTTGGAATTCAAAGTAAGGTACAACTTGATCGCCAGGTCGTACGCCCCACTCCATTGCCTCTTCTTGGCTAGAAGCACCAATATCGATGAACATGTCTTTAATTTCAACTGGCTTTTTACGCGCTTCTGGAGGTAAGATGTGTGGTGGTTTTGAACCAATTACACCTGTTACATCTCCTTTACGCGTTACAATTGTCACGCGCTGCGCAAGCATAACTTGTGACCACCAGCCACCAACTGTTTGGAAACGAAGGAAACCTTTGTCATCAATTTGCGTAATCATAAAGCCAACTTCATCTAAATGACCTGCAACCATAATTTTCGGGCCGTTTTCTTCCCCTATTTTTTTCGCAACTAAACTTCCTAAATTATCAGTAGAAAGTTCGTCCGCAAACGGCTCAATATATTTCTTCATTACTTCGCGTGGTTCACGCTCGTTACCCGCAATACCACGTGCATCTGTTAATTCTTTTAGCATTGTCAATGTCGCGTCTAATTTTGTCATTGCCAACACCCTCCTTTTTCTTCAGTCACTTCATTATACAAAAGGAAATTGAAATATTCAAAAATTAAATCAGTATCCTTGTGTTTGACGCTGATGATTTACTTCATTTTTATCTAAATATGCCTTTTCAATTTCTTCTTGCTCAAACTCTAGCGCTTGTCCAAGTCGAAGGTAGCTTGTAAATAATTCAATATAGTTCGTAATAGATGGTTGATCTGTAAAACGAATTACTTTCGCATATGTGTCTAAGAAAATTTCTACTTGTGTTTTATTCGTTTGTGCACATTTATAGAATAGGAAGTTTTTATCAATACCTAAATCAATTCCGATTGATAAAATAAAATGCAAGCCATCTACGTATTCTTCTAATATTACTTCACGTTCTGATGCTGGTTTGTTGCTCCAATATTTAAAACAACGTGTTTCATTTGCAAGTTCTCCAATTTCTACAAGAAGAGCTAACATTTTTTCTTTTAACAACTTTTTCGGTTGTAAATCATGCTCTTTCACAATACGGTCATCTAATTCTTTTTGTAATTTAAACAGTTGTAGTAAGTCCATTCTATTGTCCTCCTCCAACATCGCATTTTACGCAACAATGTTGTTTCATCTCAAAGTTCATTATTATTTTTCGTTTCTTATTAATAAGTCAGCCATTTATCTCTTTACAAAATAGCTTGTCCTTAATTCACAAATACGTTTCAATCATCACGATTAGATTGTTCACTCGGATTGGTGATAGTTAATCATTATCCGGGGATTGTCCACTGATAAAAAATTTATTTTATCTGATGAAAGTTCCATATCATCTTTCCATTATAGCAGTGTCGTTTCAGGTAGGAAAGATACTCTTCTTTCCAAAGGGGGATAATTGAAAAAAGCCAGGAGAATTCTCCTAGCTTCATATGTATATTCTTCTATATCGCTATAGCTTTTATATTGATTTTGTCATATCGATAACGACATACTTCTCTTTGCATACAAATAAAAAACCTTAGAAGAAAAATCTTCTAAGGTTTCAACTAATTAATTAGTTAATGTTGTTTTTTGCAACTGTTGCTAATTCAGCGAAAGCTTTTTCGTCATGAACAGCTAAGTCAGCAAGCATCTTGCGGTTAACTTCGATGCCAGCATTTTTAAGACCGTGCATTAAACGGCTGTAAGAAAGACCATTCATACGAGCTGCTGCGTTGATACGTGTAATCCATAATTTACGGAAGTCACGTTTCTTTTGACGACGGTCACGGAATGCATACATTAGAGATTTCATAACCTGTTGGTTAGCAACCTTGAATAATGTACTCTTAGAACCGTAGTAACCTTTTGCTAATTTTATAACTTTTTTACGACGTTGACGAGTAACTGTACCACCTTTTACTCTTGGCATAATATTACCTCCTAATTGTTCTATATATCAGCCGAACTTATTTTAAGTTGTCAAGCATTTGACGAATGCGTTTGAAGTCACCAGCGCTTACTACACCAGCTTTACGTAGTTTACGTTTAGCTTTTGTAGATTTGTTAGCGAATAAATGGCTTGTGTAAGCGTGAGAACGTTTCAGTTTACCTGATCCAGTCTTTTTGAAACGCTTTGCAGAGCCGCGATGAGTTTTTTGTTTAGGCATAGGTATTTCCTCCTCTATCTATTACTTATCGTTTTTCGGTGCTAAAACTAAGAACATACTACGTCCTTCCATTTTAGGCTTAGATTCAATTGTACTAACTTCAGCACAAGCTTCTGAGAAGCGATCTAAAACACGTTGACCGATTTCTTTATGAGTAATGGCACGTCCTTTAAAGCGAATTGACGCTTTAACCTTGTCGCCTTTCTCTAAAAACTTGATAGCATTACGAAGTTTTGTGTTAAAGTCGTGTTCATCAATTGTTGGACTTAAACGAACTTCTTTCATGCTAATTACTTTTTGATTTTTGCGCTGTTCTTTTTCTTTCTTCTGTTGCTCAAAGCGGAATTTACCGTAGTCCATAATGCGGCATACTGGCGGTTTCGCATTTGGAGCAACTAATACTAAATCAAGATTAAGATTTGCAGCTAAGTCTAAAGCATCATTACGAGACTTGATTCCAAGTTGATCGCCATTTGCACCAACTAAACGTACTTCACGTGCACGAATTTGCTCGTTAATCATCATATCCTTGCTAATAGTAAGCCACCTCCAAGGTTTTTTCAGAACATCTTTTGTAGTCATAGAACCCGACAAAAAAAGTGCGGGCATACGACACCCACACTTGTAAATTCTTAAGTAAGAAATACATTTACCTGTAAACTGCGAATGCGTCCATCAGGTGAGAAGCGGGTGCTTCTACTTGTTCCACAAAACAATATTCTATTATCCTTGATGAGTTTATCATAGGACATGACGTCTGTCAAGAAGACGCTATGTGTTTTACTAACAACAAGAAATATTGTAACAAACAACTAACATACTTGCAATACTTTTTTATGATAAGTATAGTTTGGTTATTTTTTCTAGTTTTTCTTTTTTATAATACATACGAAAGCCGCGGTATACCGCGGCTCTGTCTTATCGTTTTCCTTCTACTTTAATCATATCAACAAAAGCATCTAATGCAATTGTTTCTGATTTTTGTTCACCATATTTACGTACGTTTACGCCGTTTTCAGTTACTTCATTGTCACCTACTACAAGCATGTACGGAATTTTTTGCATTTGTGCTTCACGGATTTTGTAACCAATTTTCTCTTCACGAGTATCTAATTCAACACGGATACCAGCACGACGTAATTCATCTTGTACTTTCTTCGCATAGTCTAAATGTACTTGCGGAGAAACTGGAATTACTTGCGCTTGAACTGGAGCTAACCAAGTTGGGAATGCACCTTTGTATTCTTCAATTAAGAAGGCTACGAAACGTTCCATAGTTGATACAACACCACGGTGAATTACAACTGGACGATGTTGTTTACCGTCTTCACCAACGTAAGATAATTCAAAGCGTTCTGGAAGTAAGAAGTCTAATTGTACAGTTGAAAGTGTTTCGTCTTTTCCAAGAGCAGTACGAACTTGAACGTCAAGTTTTGGACCGTAGAATGCCGCTTCACCTTCAGCTTCATAGTAATCAAGACCCATTTCATCCATAGCTTCTTTTAACATACCTTGCGCTTTTTCCCACATCTCATCATCAGCATAGTACTTTTTAGTATCAGCTGGGTCACGATAAGATAGACGGAATGAATAGTTCTCTAAACCAAAATCTTTGTACACTTCTAGAGTTAAGTTTACAACACGTTTTAACTCTTCTTTAATTTGATCTGGGCGAACGAAAATGTGCGCATCGTTTAAAGTCATTCCGCGTACACGTTGTAATCCAGATAATGCTCCAGACATTTCATAGCGGTGCATTGTTCCAAGTTCCGCAATACGGATTGGTAATTCACGGTAGCTGTGAATATCATTTTTATAAACCATCATGTGGTGAGGGCAGTTCATCGGACGAAGAACTAACTCTTCATTATCCATTTCCATTGATGGGAACATACCATCACGGTAGTGATTCCAGTGACCAGAAGTTTCATAAAGCTCTCTGCTTCCTAGTACTGGAGTGTATACGTGATCATAGCCTAAGCTTGCTTCTTTATCAACGATGTAACGCTCGATAATGCGGCGGATAGTTGCACCTTTTGGTAACCAAAGTGGTAAACCTTGTCCTACTTTTTGGCTATTAGTAAATAGTTTTAATTCTTTACCTAATTTACGGTGATCGCGCTCTTTCGCTTCTTCAAGCATACGTAAGTGCTCATCTAATTCTGCTTTCTTAACGAATGCAGTACCGTAAATACGTTGTAGCATTTTATTATTGCTATCGCCGCGCCAGTAAGCACCTGCAACGCTTAATAATTTAAATACTTTAATTTTCCCTGTAGATGGAAGGTGAACACCACGGCAAAGGTCGAAGAATTCGCCTTGCTCATAGATTGAAATAACTGCATCTTCTGGAAGATCGTTAATTAAATCTAATTTTAACTCATCGCCGATTTCTTCAAAGCGACGAAGTGCTTCTGCACGTGGCACTTCATGACGAACGATTTCTAAGTTCTCGTTCACAATTTTTTGCATTTCTTTTTCGATTTTCTTGAAGTCTTCAACTGTGATTGCTTCTTCCATATCAATATCGTAGTAGAAGCCATTTTCAATTACTGGACCAATGCCGAGCTCAAGCTTAGCATCTTTATATAAACGTTTTAACGCTTGTGCTAATAGGTGGGCTGTTGAATGGCGTAAAATGTATAAGCCATCTTCAGAATCTAATGTAATAATAGAAACTGCACCATCTTCTTCGATTGGTGTAACAAGATCGATCATCTCATCGTTTAATTTTCCAGCCACAGCTTTTTTCTTTAAGCCTGGGCTAATAGAAGCTGCGATTTCTTCAGTTGTTACGCCTTTTGGAAACTCCTTCACAGCTCCATCAGGGAAAGTAATTTTAACTACATCTGCCATCACTGGTCACTCCTCTTTTTTTCAAAATAAAAAACACTCATCCCGTAAAAAGGGACGAGTGTTGAATTCGTGGTTCCACCCTTGTTCCAATTAACATTATTGTTAATTGCTCAAGTTCAACATAACGGTGTTGTCCGTTAGCAATTACTAGAAAAAACCGTTCACTGCTAAAGTTTAGAGGTGGTAAGTAATAATCCCGTACTAGGAAGCTCACACCCTAAGGCTTCCCTCTCTGAAAATCGTAGAAAACTACTCATGTCCTCATCATGACATTTCAATATATTTCATTTATGTAGGTAATTATATGCTCAAAAACTTAGAAAATCAAGGGCGTTACCTTTATTTTTTAAATTTTTCACATTGCGCTCAAACTCATGTAATCCATGTAATTGGATCCGTTCTTGGAATACATTTCGCAAAGTAATAATCATATTATGGTCTTGTTCTTTCGTATATAAATAAATTTTTTTCGGCGAAATAGAAAGAAGTGGTGCAATTACTTTCGTATCAATATATACATCCTTTTGCTTTAATAATTCCTCGTCTATATATTGGACCAATTTCTCCTGTTTTAAACGTCTACCTTTATCATCATAGAAAATAAAACTTTCATCAAAAATAAGATGCACACAGGACAAACGTGATTTTCGGCTACGCACTTGTTGCCTTAGCGTCTCAATAAACATTTGATATTCTTGTTCCAACTTATACTCATCAATCGACAATTCAGCAAGCTTAGCTACCATTTCCCTATATGTACGAAGGCGAAAACGAACATATGATGAAAACGAGAACGAAAGCGGATCACAAAGCCAGTTATTTAAAGAAGATTTAATATATGATTCAAATGTGTGACGTGTTAATTCACGAGCAATCCCTTTTCTTCTTCCCTTTAGAATCTCTTGTGCCATATGCAATATTTGATGACACTCTTCCTCTTCTTCATAAAAAAACTTCTCTTTTAAGATTGTATAAATCCACTTATTTTGCTTTACATTCACAATGAAATATACCATTACCGGCAATAAAATCTTTTCAATATAATTCGATTCACATACTGGTATGTGAATCACCACTTTTTGTTCCTGTAAATACACACTCGTTTCCTTATATAACAGTTCCGCTCTTTTCAATAGTTGTCTATATACATGCATAGCATCATTTTTTTCTTCGAAGCAAATTTCAATCACTTTTGTCCCCCCTTTTATCCCTGCTCTAAAGGATTGTATCTATACGTTACAAATCCTATAAGAGTCCGTCCCGCGTGAAGTTCACTCTTAGTAGAATTACATTTCCTATCGTTAGAAAATCCACTCAATATGGCTTGCTAATTTTATATATATTAAGGGAGGGAGAAAAAAATGATACAAGCTACAATGAATTTTCTATAAGAAGTTTTTCGTTTTGCAATTCACCTATTCTGAGAAGTGTTCAAAACGAAAAAAAGAGCAAGCTTTTCAGCTTACTCTTTACTTATGACGTCGGTTTTTCCCGCCAATCGGAATCGGCTTCGCTAAATATTTAATTCGTTCCATAATACGTGCTGCTTTCATTTGTTCTGCTTCACCACGCTGTGTATACGTTAAATGATGTTCCAATTCCTTGAAATCAAAGTTAGACGTAAAGAACGTCGGTAAGTTTTCTAACATACGGAATTGCAAAATTGCACCAAGCACATCGTCACGCACAAAACTTGACATCGCTTCTGCTCCGATATCATCTAGCATTAAAACTTGTACGCGTTTCACCGCATCAATCTTTTCCCCAATCGAATTATCTTGAATCGAACTTTTAATTTCACGTAAAAATTCAGGGAAGTATACGAGCATCGAACTTATTTTCTTTTGAGCAAGTTCATTCGCCATTGCTCCTAACAAATACGTTTTCCCTACACCAAATTTACCGTACAAATATAAACCTTGTACTTTTTTACCAGGTTCATATGTACTTAAAAATTCATTAGCTGCACCAATTGCATCAATACGCGCATCTAAATCTGAAGGATCTAAGTTTTCCATCGTTGCCTGTAAAATGTCAGTTGGCATATATACACTTTGAACGAGTTTTTCATATTTCTTTCTCTCGTCATATGCTACTTTTCTAACGCAACGATCGTATTGAATATCAATCATCTTCCCTTGGATAACGAGCTTTGGCTCATATCCTTGCAGCATGTTTTTACACGAACCTAGATCCGGACAATCCGCACAACCTACACTTTGTCCAATATATTCGTATAACTTCACAAGGCTGCGCTCAATCATAGAAGTTGTTACTTCACCTTGATGTTCGTCTATAAATTCTTTCACACGCGGATGCGCCATTACTTCCGCCTTTAATACTTCATATCTATTTTTAAAATTTTTATTTTCCATTAACTTTGCAAATGAATTTTGAATATGCTCCATTTTCTCACCTCAAAGAGCGTTCATTCTCTTCTATTAATCACGCTTATATTTTTTTAACACTTCTTCTAGTCGTTTTCGTTCATCATCTAACGTACTTGCATCTTTTTTCTTACTTACATCTTTCTTCACTATTTCTTTCTCTTGTTCTTTCGGCTCTTCTTTCAGCCAATCTGGTACCATTTCTTTTCTTATCGTTTTCTTCGACGTACGGCCTTTTTTCTTCGTCTCAGCCCATTCTTGATATTGACGGTTTTCTTCTTTCGCTAACGCCATTGCTTCAGCTACTGTACCGACCTTTTTACGTGCCCAATGCCCAGCAATTTTCTCCACATACGTTTTCGCAAGCTTCATATCTGAGCGTAGCATAACGTAATAAATAAGTACATTCACAACACCTGGCGTTAATTTTTGATTGATCATTACATCTTCAACGATCTGTAAGTCAGCCTTTGTCGCCTCTGCACCACCAGAGATTTCTTTTAATAGTTGTTTTGGTGAGATTTCCTCTAACTGTTTTATTAACATCTCTTCTTGCGTAGAAGGCTCTTTTCCTTCCATCATACGTGCAGCGTGAGGTTGTACTCTTTCACTTAATACAGGTAACGCTTGACCGTTTTCGAACTGATACCAATCACGTGCTCCTTTTCTAAGCCTTTCGATATCAATTGTCTGCATCTCTGTCACCGTACCAAGAACGATATTTTGCATCGATAACACATCTACATCGTATACGTAAGCAAGTGTACTGACACATTCTCGCACTTGATCTGTAATCGCCTTTTTAGGGACAAGAGCGGACAAGCCATCTACAAATAAGGAGAAATCAAAGAAATCATTCCAAACTTTTGGAGCGTCTCCCTTCTCGTTACTTGGCATAGCTGTCGTTTTTGGAATACGAAGATCTTCTTGCGCATGCTCAAGCTGTCCTGGATTAAACGAACCAAACACATCATTGAAAGAACGCGTAACATTTTCATAAGAAGCAAAATCAAATTCTTCTTCTAAGAAATATTGCTTTACTTGATTATATTTTGTCCGACTCAATCGATTGTATAAAAAGATGCTTAACACAATATCATCAAAAAACTGCTTCGGAGATAAAGGTGGTTGCAATTCGTATATAAACATTCGAATATCTTTTTCTTTCTTAATATATACCTTCAAAAGCCCAATTGCTTCTAACTTTACTCGTTCCTCATATATTTCGGGAAGCTGCATCTGCATGGTCACCATAAGGGAATGATGTGTATTCTCTTTTCCAAACACACGATCTTGCTCTAACTCTCCCCATAGCGTCATGTACAAACTAAAAGCTCTACTACCTATTAACGGCTGATACAACATCGTTAACACTTTTCGGTCGTAATTATGCAGTAACCCTTTCGCACTTACTTTATAACGATCAATTGGCAATAGCTCCATCCATGACTGTTTTTCCATTCTTGCTTTTCCTTTCTCTCATCCAATCTATCCTCTACTTCATTCGTTCTATCTTCATTATATAATTGCTTAGCGAAAAAGAGCTATTAGCTTTCGCTTCTAGCTCTCTTATCTCATTACTTACGGTATGTAAAGAGAATAAAATACAACTTCTACTCTCTTTCTTTTTGCAGTATATCTTTTAATTCTTCAATAAATACATTTAAATCTTTAAATTGGCGATATACAGAAGCAAAACGCACGTAAGCAACATCATCAATATCACGCAGTTCTTCCATAACAATTTCACCAATCATATCACTTTTCACTTCTGATATACCTAAATTACGAAGTTCACGTTCCACACTTTGAGTTACTTCTTCTAATTGTCTTAAAGATACTGGTCTTTTTTCGCACGCTTTAATTAAGCCGCGCAAAATCTTTTCTTTATTAAACTCTTCTCGTGTGCCTTCTTTTTTTACAACGATAAGAGGTGACTCTTCTACTCTTTCAAATGTCGTAAAGCGACTTAAACAACTTTCACACTCTCTCCTTCTTCGAATAGAGCGCCCCTCGTCTACCGGACGCGAATCCAACACTCTTGTACCATTATGCGAACAGGATGGACAACGCAATATATTCACTCCTTTACACTATACTCTTTATTTTTTCTCTACTTACTTCATCTGACAATATATATACAATATTATATAACTCATTCTAACTCTCTTACCACTTTAAGTTTAAGCACATTATTTTATCATCTCGTTTTCAAAAATAAGATGGTAGATGGGGTGCTAACTTATTCGTAAGAGCCCAATTTATCTCACTAACGAGTACGTTATATTTTTCCTTTTTTATAAACTAAAAAAGAGGTGCATTATACACCTCTTTACATTTTAAATCAATTATGTTCTTTTTTAAAGAGCTTTTGTTTCTCTCTGCTTAATTTCGAAGCTACCAGTGCCTCGAGGAAGCTCGATGCTCTCACGCGTTTTCGCGTTTAAACCTTCTGCAATATATTCTGCAGCAACATTTGGATCAATACGATCCCCACAAGTATAAACATCAATACTTGCGTAACCGTGCTCCGGAAAGCTATGAATTGTTAAATGTGATTCCGAGATAATTACTACTCCACTTACACCTTGTGGTGCAAATTTATGGAAAGCAACCTCACGCACTTCAGCACCAGCTCTCAGTGCTGCATCCACAAATAATTGTTCAATATACGGCATGTCATTAAGCTTGTCGAAATCACAATCCCAAAGTTCAGCGATTACGTGACGACCCATCGTATCCATAGTATCCATTCTACAGTTCCCCCTTGTAAATTTATTCTAACTGTTCGAATTGAAAACTAATTTGCAATTTGGCTTGCTCCACTACCACGGGGGAAAGTTAGTCCAGAGAGGTCCTAACCCTTTAAGTAGTGACTACGTACCTCAGCTCTTAAGTTTACGAGTGTTAGTATACTTTGTTTATTTTCATTTTGCAACAACAGTTTTTTCGATTTTCTGTCATATTTTCCTCTTTACTTTTCCCTAAAAAAAATAAATGATTCACAAATACAGTAATCACAACGTTTCGTGGTATGTCCACTTTCAAAAATATACTCCTATAATTTTTTTCCTTTTCAGAAAAAAATAAAAAAAGAGGGCAAATATTCGCTTGCCCTCTCCCTTATTCACTTAAATATGTTGCACATTTTTTTGCTTCGCTAATTCGTCAACAACTAACGTTACAAGATCTACAACACGACGAGAGTAGCCCCACTCGTTATCATACCAAGCAAGTACTTTCACTTTACGATCACCCATTACCATTGTAGATAAACCATCAATAATAGCTGAGTGTGTATTTGTATTAAAGTCAATAGATACTAAAGGCTCTTCACTGAATTCTACAATACCTTTTAATGCACCGTTTGCAACAGTTTTGAATGCTTCATTAATAGCTTCAACTGTCACATCACGTTTTACATCTACTACTAAGTCAACAAGAGATACGTTTGGTGTTGGTACACGAAGTGCCATACCATGAAGTTTTCCGTTTAAGTGCGGAAGAACTTTTGCAAGCGCTTTCGCAGCGCCTGTCGTTGTCGGAATGATTGATTGTCCGCAAGCACGTGCTCTTCTTAAATCTTTATGTGGGTTATCAATATTTTTTTGGTCATTTGTATAAGCGTGAACAGTTGTCATTAAACCGTTTTCAATTCCAAACTGCTCATCTAACACCTTAACAACAGGCGCTAAACAGTTTGTTGTGCAAGATGCATTTGAAATAACAGTATGTTTTGTAATATCTAATTGGTCTTCGTTCACACCAACTACAATTGTTACATCTTCATTTTTACCAGGCGCTGTTAAAATAACTTTTTTCGCTCCAGCTTCAACATGTAGAATTGCTTTTTCTTTTGAATTAAATTTACCAGTTGCTTCAATTACAACTTCAACACCTAAATCTGTCCAAGGCAATTCCTTTGGATCGCGGTTGTTTAAAAGGCGAATCATTTTCCCATCAACTAATAAGTGATCTTCAAATGCTTCTACTGTTCCGTCAAACTTGCCGTGAACTGTATCATATTTAATTAAATGTGCTAACGTTTCAGATGGATAGCTTGCATTGATTGCTACAATTTCGAATGCGCTTTCTTTTATTGCCTGACGAAATACCATTCTCCCAATACGTCCAAATCCATTAATTGCCACACGAGTCATAATATGTTATCCCCCTTGAATGCGTTATACTATTTATCTCCAATCCCAATAATAGTATAACACAAAAAGGGGATATGTCACTAAGCATTTTCATTAATTTCACAATTTTTTAGTCAATAATGTTCCAATTCTTTAAAATCACCTGTAATTGTGTTTTCGTTCCCATAATTGTGCCATCATTATTTATCACTTCATCTGCATTTTTCACTTTTTCTTCTAACGGCATTTGAGATTGAATACGAACTGTTGCTTCTTCTTCTGAAAAATTATTTCGTTTCATTAAACGTTCTAATTGCGTATGTGGCTTAACCGCTACAACTAATACGCGGTCAACGAGACTTGTTAATTTGCTTTCAAATAAGAGAGGTATATCTAACACAACCGCTTGCATACCTTCCTTTATGTACCTTTCCTTTTGTGTATTCATTTCCTCACGAACTGCAGGATGAACGATTTTATTTAACTGCAATCGTTTTTCTTCATTATAGAAAACGACATTTCCTAATTTCGGGCGATCCAATTCTCCATCTTCTTGTAATACTTCCGTTCCAAACACTTCTACAATTTTGTTATATGCTGGTTTTCCTCGCTCTACAACTTCTCTTGCAATAATATCTGCATCAATAACTGGTATACTCAGTTCACGAAACATTTGAGACACTGTACTTTTTCCGCTTGCAATGCCTCCCGTTAATCCAATTACTACTGTCATCATAATCCGTTGCCATAAACTTATAAAAATCTATAAATTTTGTTTATTTCCCTGTTCTACGTGTCCGATTTTGCAGAAAGCTACTTTCGTTTGATCAAACACTCCGAGGGCGTAAATTCGGATACAACGAATCCTACATATTAGCCGTAACTTTTTTAGATATTAACTGGCTAATTCATACCGTGACAAATTGATAGCCGCATTTAAATCCCTATCCATTTCGTGACCACAAGTGCATTTGTATACACGGTCAGAAAGTTTTAGTTCTTTGTTGATGCTTCCACAATTGGAACACATTTTTGAAGAAGGATACCATGTATCAGCTTCTACAAATTCAATACCATATTTTTCACACTTGTATTGAATTTGTCTTTTGAACTCATATAAACACTGCTTCGCAATCGCTTTAGCTAGGTGTCTATTCTTCATCAGACCTTTCATATGCAACGTCTCCATCACAATACGAAATGGCTTGGTTTTCACAATTTCGCTCGTTGACTGATGAAGATGATTCTTTCTGATATTCGATAACCTTCTATGTAGTTGTCGTATCTCTTGTTCGATTTTTATAATGTTGCTCGTTTTGACAAAACGGTTTCCCTCCCTGTTCATTTCATATTTACGAGAAACTTGACGTTGCAACCTACGAAGGCGTTTCTCTGCCTTTCTTACCACCTTTGTTTTGTTGATATTTTTCTTTTTCTGACCATCAGAACAATATGCTAATTCTTTGATTCCAATATCTATTCCTAACGAAACAGCCGTTAACTTCTCTTTTGTAAACTCCTGTTCGATACTGACAGATAAATACCAATACTTACCGTCAAAGCTAACGCGTGGATTAGAGTACTTCACCTCTACAGGTAACTTTTCGGATGTTTTTACCCAACCAACTTTCTCAATCAAAACTTGTTTTTCTTTTACTTTTAACTTGATGTTATCGTTGTAGAAAGAGGGTTTTGATTTCCTTCTGCTTTTGAATCGTGGTTTATCAGCCAGCCCCTTAAAAAATCGTTTATATGCTTCACAAGCATCTTTGATTGCTTGTTTGGCTATATTATTCGAAACATCATACAACCAAGCATATTCTTCAGTCTGCTTCAATACAGTTAATTCTTTCCGTAAAAAACCGTCTGATATGAACTTTCCGCCATTCTTATAATTCTCCTCTTGCTTCGCCAGTGTCCAATTATAAGCCCATCTTGCCGTGCCAACAGATTTCCAAAGTTGCAATTCTTGTTCTTCATTTGGCTTGATTCTCACTTTCTTCGCAAGCATCACTTTCCAACAACTCCTTAACCATCTTCTTAGCTATATTTGCTCTTTTTCCTTGAAGATGGCAACTAGTTTACTCTGTCCTACCTGCCTTTTTTGCAAAATCACCAATTGAATATAATTTAAGATTTTTCACCCCATGAGGCTACTTTACCCTGACAATGGTTTTTTATCTATAAATATATACTTACCGTCCTCCCATCCTCATAATAAAAGGCGCGAAACTAATGTTCCACGCCCATACTTACATTTTCCAAATTCCAATAATAATGAGTAATACCCCAGGCAGGAATGTAAATTTTTGTAACCACTTCATATTTGATAAAACCGTTCCAAGTTTCATTCCAATAAATAAAAACAAAGAACTCATAACCGCAACTAATATCGCCATCATAGCGGGCGCATACCCTAATAAAGATGCACCAATTCCAGCACCGAACGAATCTATAGAAAGAGCGATACCAAGAAGTAACGCTTCTCCTGCAGAAATGGTGCCTGATTTATCAAAATCTGCAACAGTCGGTTTCCGTAAAATTTGAATCACTAGCCCGAGCGAAGCAATTTCTAATTTCCAAACCTTCTCCTCTTGCTTTGGTTCTTCTTTTTTCTCACTTCGAAAAAATTGATATAATACCCAAATTCCTATTCCAATAAGAACAAGCCCACCGATACGCGTTGCGATAACAGGTGAAAATATTTTCGCGATCATATGTCCAATTCCCATTGAAACAAGCATAACAGCCGCTGAACACATTCCGATAATTATAATTGATCTTAGTGGAATTCTTACGCTTCTTAAACCATATGTTAGCCCTACACTACAGCTATCTAAGCTTAATGTAAAAGCTAATAAAATAAGAGATAAATAAAGGTACATCGGTAAGCTCCTCCCTTATACATAGCCCTGCTGTATGTATATGACAAATGCCTATCCAATGTTATCTCTTTTCTATATTCTCGGCTGACAAATCGGGCAGTAATGCGTTCCTCTTCCGCCAACAACTGTTTTTTCTAATATCGTACCGCAAGTCACACATGGTTCTCCTTTTTTTCCGTATACATTTAGAAGTTCTTGGAATGAGCCAATTTGCCCTTGCGAATTCATATACGTTCGAATTGTACTTCCGCCTCGCTTCACTGCTTCACCTAACGTTGTAACAGTCGCCTCGTAAATTCGTTCAATTTCTTCTGCTGTTAAAGACGAAGCTTCTCGTTCCGGATGAATTTGAGAACGGAATAAAACCTCATCTACATATATATTTCCAAGCCCTACTAAAAGACGCTGGTCTAATAATACGACTTTTATTTTACGATTGGTCTTTTGCAATCTTTCTTGTAAATACTGCGGTGTCAATTCAGCATCAAACGGCTCCGGACCTAAGTCAGCAAGAGGCATTTGATTCAATTCTTCACCTTTCTTAAAGAGATGCATCGTACCAAACTTTCTCACATCTTTATAATGTAGTTCAGTTCCATCTGTAAATAAGAAACGGACGTGTGTATGCTTATCAATTGGCTCGTCCTCTTGATGCAGTAAAAACTTACCTTCCATACGCAAATGTGAAACAATAACATAATTCGTTACATATAAAAGCAAAAACTTTCCTCTTCGCTTTATATTTTCAATCTTCTCGCCTCTTAGCATTTCTTTAAAGATTTCTGCATCATCCGGACGTTTTACTATTTTGGGATAGGTAACAATGACATCTTCAATTGTTTTTCCTGTCACAAGATTTTCAAGTGTCCGTCTGACGTTTTCAACCTCTGGTAATTCAGGCATTTCATCACTTCCTTATTTTGCGTCGTACCAAGTTGGACCGTAAGAATAATCAACTTTCAACGGAACTGCGAGTTCAATTGCATGCTCCATTACTTCTGGTACAAGCTTCTCTAATTTTTCAATTTCTTCTTTTGGCGCTTCAAATATCAATTCATCGTGTACTTGCAGAAGTAGACGCGCCTGTAATCCTTCTTCTTCTAGACGGTCTGCCATAATAATCATCGCTTTTTTAATAATATCTGCCGCAGTCCCTTGAATTGGTGTATTCATAGCCGTACGCTCAGCAAAGCTACGTAAATTGAAATTACGACTCGTAATTTCCGGAATATAACGGCGGCGATTTAATAATGTAGCCACATACCCTTTTTGTTTCGCATCTTTTACGATGTCACTCATGTATTCTTGTACACCAGGGAAACTTTCTAAATACTTTTCAATAAATTCCGCTGCTGCTTTTCTTGTAATTCCTAAGTTTTGTGAAAGACCATAATCACTAATACCATATACAATTCCGAAATTGACAGCTTTCGCTTGTCGTCTCATATTCGAAGTTACTTCATCTTTTTCAACGCCAAATACATCCATCGCTGTTTTCGTATGAATATCCATGTCATGTTGGAACGCTTCAACTAGCCCTTTATCATTTGCAATATGAGCTAATACGCGAAGTTCAATTTGTGAATAATCTGCCGCATACATAATCCATCCTTCTTCTGATGGAACAAATGCCTGACGAATCTTTCTTCCTTCTTCTAATCGAATTGGGATATTTTGCAAGTTAGGATCCGTTGAACTTAATCGACCTGTTTGTGTTAATACTTGATTGAAACGAGTATGGATTTTAGATGAATCTTCATGTACAACTTTTAATAAACCTTCAATATAAGTTGAATTTAGTTTCCCTAATTGACGATAATGTAAAATGTTTGGAATGATTTCATGGCGATCCATAAGCTTTTCTAGTACATCTGCTGACGTAGAATAACCTGTTTTCGTCTTTTTAATAACTGGTAAGTTTAAGTTCTCAAACAGAATAACACCAAGCTGCTTCGGTGAATTAATATTAAATTCTGTTCCCGCAAGCTTATAAATTTCCTGTTCCATTTCCTTTAATCTACCTGCAAGTTCTTCTCCCATATTACGAAGACGCTCCGTATCAACTTTTACACCTTTTACTTCCATATCAGCTAATACACGCGCAAGTGGTAATTCTAACTCTGTAAACAGTTCATATTGCTCATTCTTTTGTAACTCTTCAACGAATGTTTGCTTTACATCATATAATACGTGCACTTTACGAGCTACATGCTCCGCTACTACTTCTAGCTCTGGAACAGCACGCTTCGCACCTTTTCCGTAAACTTCTTCATCAGATTTCACAGCATGTGTTTCTTTCATTTTTGCTACAGTACGGAAATCTTTATCCGTATCAGCCGGGTCAAGTAAATAAGCAGCGATTAGTAGATCAAAGTCAATCCCTTGCATATCTATCCCGTTCCATTTAAGTGCAACGATTGCGCGCTTTGCATCAAATGTATACTTTCTCATTTCTCCATCTGCAAGCCACTCTTTAAAAGCGTCTGACTTAAGAGCAATTTCTGTTTGAATAAAGTAACAGCCATTTTCATTTTGAATACCAAAACCTTGAATGTCCGCTTTATGATAGTTATCTTCTTGTACTTCAACAATAAGCGCACTATCTTGCACTAGCATTTCTTCTGTAACTTCTTCCACAATATCAAATGTAATATCATCTAATTCAGCTGGAGTCGTTTCTTCTGGCGTAACACCTAATTTATTTAAAAGGGATGTAAATCCTAAATTCTCGAACATTGGAATCACATCACTTGCTTCATACCCTTTATACTCCATATCATCCACATGCACTGTAATCGGCGCATCTGTAATAATAGTTGCAAGATCTTTACTCATAAGAGCTTGGTCTTTATTTGCTTCTAGCTTTTCTTTTAATTTCTTCCCGCTTACTTGATCTATATTTTCATACACTGCCTCGACCGTTTCAAACTGTGTTAACAATTTAATCGCAGTTTTTTCACCAACTCCTGGTACACCTGGAATATTATCTGACTGGTCTCCCATTAAACCTTTCATATCGATAATTTGCTTTGGTGATAAGCTGTATTTCTCAAATAAAGCTTCTTTCGTATATTCATCCACTTCTGTAATCCCTTTACGAGGAATACATACGAGTGTATTATCTGAAACAAGTTGCAGTAAGTCTTTATCTCCTGAAATAACTTTTACATGAAACCCTTGTTCACTCGCTTCTTTCGCTAACGTCCCCATAATGTCATCCGCTTCATAATTTTCTAATTCATAACGTGGTACGTTGAATGCATCAAGCATCTCACGAATAAACGGGAATTGCTCTGATAATTCAGGTGGAGTCTTTTGACGTCCTCCTTTATACTCACTATACGTTTTATGACGGAATGTCGTTTTACCCGCATCAAACGCTACTAACATATGCGTTGGTTTTTCTTCCTCTAATATTCTCATTAACATCATTGTAAAACCGTAAATTGCGTTCGTATGTATACCTTTGTCGTTATTTAAAAGCGGTAGTGCAAAGAAAGCACGATACGCGATATTGTTACCATCTACTAATACGACCTTTTTTTCCAAACCAGAAACCTCCCCATACAAATTTGAAATGATTTTTTTCACAGAAAAAAAACCGTTCCTTTCCTCTCTCTATATTAACATGACTAATAGAGAGAAGAAAAATAACGGCTATTTTCTATCATATATACAAACGTTTACTAACATAAAAGGGAAGTGACGAGAATAGCATAACTATTCTCGTCCAAAATTACTCCTTGGATGAAGGGGTTTTCATGTATTATATTAACAGACCTTTATTAATATTTAATTAAGCCATTGTTAATATATTGTAAACATCCTTCATCCTATTTTTCAGTTGCTGATTTTGGTAAAACAACTATAAATGTTGTCCCTTCCCCAACTTCACTATCCACTGTAATCGTGCCGTGATGCGCCTCAACTAAATGCTTTACAATCGATAATCCAAGGCCTGTACCACCAGTATTTCTACTTCTCGCTTTATCCACTCGGTAAAAGCGTTCAAAAATACGCGGAATTTCATCTTTACTAATACCAATTCCCGTATCCGATACTTTTATATAAGCATTATATTTATCTTCTGCTAATTCTACAGAAACAACGCCTCCAGCCGGCGTATATACGATTGCGTTATTCATTAAATTAATAAAGATTTGCTTCAAACGACTTGGATCTCCAATGACCGAGACTCCTTTTAGCGCATTTACTTGTAAAGAAATTTCTTTTTCTCCTGCTTTGTTATCAAGCACCATATGAATGTCTTCAAGAAGTCCCTTCATATCAACGGTCCCCATACTCAATTTAAAGCCTTGTTGCTCAATCTTTGATAAATCTAATAAATCTTCAATTAACCCTTGCATGCGTTCACTTTCTTTTAAAATAATGTGCAAGAAATGTTCGCAGAATTTTTTATTATCCATAGCACCGTCCAAGAGCGTTTCTGAAAAACCTTTAATAGAAGTAATCGGTGTCTTTAGTTCATGAGAAACATTCGCTAAAAAGTCTTTTCTCATTTGTTCTAATTTCTTTAGCTCAGTAATGTCATGGAATACAAGGACAATCCCTTTCCATTCATGGTTCGTCCCGATAATCGGTGCTCCATATACTTCAAAATGCTTTCGCTCAATTCCAAGCGGCAATAACATTTGTTTACGCACTTTCACTTCTGTCATAAAAATTTCTTCCACGAGCTCTATAATTTCTGTATGATGAAACGACTCATAATATAAACGATCTAAATATTCTTCATCTGTTACGTGGAAAGTTTCCTTATAAGAACGGTTTACAAGGTTTATATAACCGCGGCTATCAATTAAAATCATTCCGCTTCCCATATTTTCAATTAACGTATGCAGACGATCTTGTTGCATTTCTTGCTCAAGTGTCATCTCTTGTAAATTACGGGCTAAAATATTAATTGCTTTACTCAGCATTCCCGTTTCATCCGAATGACTTTCATAAGCGCGTGCTTTATAATTTCCCTTCGCTAATTCGATAGCAACTTTCGTAACGGATTCAATTGGCCTAATATATTGCCCTGTAATTTTCATACCTAAAAATACGACTACGAGACAAGCGATAACAAATCCGATAATTAATAATCCCCACGTTTTTTGATGAACAGATTTCAAAGGCTCAATTGTACTTTTCACCAAAATGTACCCTTGTTTCCCTGCTACATCTTGAACGAATACCGCATGGTAAAATTCATTATTCTGATCTGTTTCTTTCGTAATGACTTTGTTTCTTTGTTTTGTTGTTTCAGAAGAAAGTTCTTTAATTATCCCTTCACTAAAAGCAGACTGTTCTCCTCCGCTATATTGAACTTTCTTTTTTTCATCTACAAATGCAATAGAAGCCTGTATTTTTTCTTCTAACTTTTCAAATACATATGGATTTTTTAAAACATCATCAAAACCCTGTTCTTCTGCTAATACCGCAACATACTCTGTCTCTTTTACCATTCTCTCTTTTGCATGATCTATATAGTAGTTTTCAAACACGGTTTCCAGTAATAAACCTAGTCCAACTAAAATAAAAACAATAAGAGAAACAAATGTAAAAAGAAGCCTGGAACGAAATTTATTCATCCCCTTTTGGCTCCTCTAATTTATATCCTAAACCACGTATCGTTTTAATGTACGTCGGTTTTTTCGTATTTTGTTCAATTTTATCGCGCAAATGGCTAATATGAACGTCAACAATTCGTGTATCACCAGCAAAATCATAGTTCCATACAGCACTTAATAATTGATCACGTGTCAACACGCGACTTTTATTTTTCGCAAGATAAACAAGTAGTTCAAATTCTTTTGGTGTTAATTCAAGCTTTCTTCCTTGGAAATAAGCCTCATAAAATTCCGGCAAAATTTTAAGTTCAGCAAGTGTGATGCTCTCTTCATCTGACGCTTCTTTCACTTGTTCTTCTTGTTGTAATTTCGTGCGGCGCAAAATTGCCTTCACACGCGCAACAACTTCCCTTGGGCTAAATGGCTTCGTCATATAATCATCTGCCCCAAGTTCAAGACCTAGCACCTTATCAAATTCATCATCTTTTGCTGTTAACATTAAAATCGGCGTCATAACGCGCTGCAATCGTAATTCTTTACACACTTCCATACCATCCATTTTTGGAAGCATTAAATCTAATATAATTAAATCTGGGCGTTCTGTTGTCGCTTTTTGAAGCGCCATTTCTCCATCCATCGCTGTTATAACCTCAAACCCAGCTTGTTGTAGATTAAATTCAATTAAAGTTAAGATAAATTCCTCATCATCAACTACTAAAATACGATTGTTCATTCTTTTCCTCCAAGTTATAGACTTGAAACCTTCTTCATCCTAGTATTTTCCCCGTTATTCTCATCATACTAGAAAACAAGTTCCCTCTCAATATAATTGTCTATTCATGGAGCTCGTTTCTACTAATGCTTCGAAAATAAAAGTAATTAAAACTTCATTCTCTCTCCCTCTCCGCTATCCAAACTCGGTAGATAAACCTACCTTTTTCAAAGTATTTTTCCGTATGAACCACAAATCCCCTCTCCTGCGCTAGGAAAAATGAAAGAGCATACGCTATTTTATAGTCCGGTGTTTCATATCTATCAAATAGTCTTCCATACATTTCATTCGCGACCCCGTCCGCCCACACTTCAGCTTCTCTTATCGTTTCAAAGATAACGTCTTCTTTTTTCCACTTCACCTTAAAAATCACCCCTTTTATTGACTTACATTATTAATATTTATATTATTAATTTAAATATATAAATATTAAAAACACGGAGGTCTATTATGCGATTAGTTCTACCTATTCTATCTTTAGTAGTAACATGTATTCTTACTTTCAACGCCCCAAGCTGGGATACTATTAAAACAGGCTGTTCTGATTTCGCCGAAGGATTCACACAAGGATTCTTCAACTAAAAATAGCGCTAGCCCCCTTATAGTAAGGTGTGCTAGCGCTATTCATATTTTCATGTTTTAAAAATTATCTAATGCTTTTTCCATAATAGAAACTGATTTAAAAGGCGGCGTTACTGTTAAAGAACCCTTTACAACCGTTTCTCCTTTTTCATCATGAGCAGATACAAGCATATCAATTGTATGTTCCTCCTCAGAAACAGCTACAACTTCAAAATGGATTTGTAACGTTTCATAATGATGAACATGCTTCACGAACGTAAGGTCCTTCCTAGTAATATGACTGCCTGGACCTGGTAAATATTTCGTAACTGCCGTTGTAATCATTCCCGTTAGCATAATGCTTGGTACAATCGGCTTTTCATACGGAGTTTGGGATGCGTAATCATGCTGAATATATAATGGATTGGCATCATTCGTTAACCCTAAGTACAATAACAAATCTTTATCCTCAATTTTTTCAGTGATAGATAATTTCTCTCCTACTGTAATTTCATCCATTCTACGACCAATTTGAACTTTTTTCTTTAACATGTTACAACCCCCTCCGATTTTTTCACCTTATTATCCTACTAATAGCGATACCTTATCCGAAATTTACTATGATGAGGGCAATGTATAGTATAAATCTATAGTTTCATTATAGGATACACCAAATGATAGCGTTTTCATATTATTTCAAAAAAACATTTGAATAAATAGTAGAAAAAGATTCGGGGCCCCGAATCTTTTTCTACTTAATATTTAATTATTAAACAAGAACCTTCATTACATTACGTACAGATTCTACAGAGCGATCTAACGCTTCTCTTTCATCTGTAAGAAGTTCTAACTCAATAATTTTTTCAATTCCGTTACCACCTAGAATTACTGGTACGCCTAAGTAAAGATCGCTATAACCATATTCACCTTCAAGGTACGCAATAGCTGGTAATACACGGCGTTGATCTTTTAAGATTGCTTCTGTCATTTCAACTAAAGAAGCAGCTGGTGCGTAATATGCACTACCGTTTCCTAATAAGCCTACAATCTCACCGCCACCTTTACGGGTACGTTCTACGATTGCTTCTAAACGCTCTTTCGGAATTAACGTTTCTAACGGAATGCCACCTGCATAAGAATAACGTACAAGAGGTACCATATCGTCACCGTGTCCACCAAGAACAAATCCTGTAATATCTTTCACAGAAAGATTTAATTCTTGTGCAATAAATGTACGGAAACGAGCTGTATCTAATACGCCCGATTGACCGATAACACGCTCTTTCGGGAATCCTGCTTCTTTAAATACAGAATATGTCATTGCATCAACTGGATTTGTTAACACAACAATAATCGCATTTGGTGAATGTTTTGCAATGTCGCGCGTAATACTTTTCATAATTTTAGAGTTTGTTGCTACTAAGTCATCACGGCTCATACCAGGCTTACGTGCAATACCTGCTGTAATAACGACAACGTCAGAATCAGCAGTATCTGCGTAATCAGATGTTCCAATAATGTTAGCATCAAAACCTTGTACTGGGCTCGCTTCTAACATATCTAACGCTTTCCCTTTTGTTGGATTTTCCAGTTGTGGAATGTCCACTAATACAACATCTGCAAGTTCTTTTTGTGCTAATAAGAATGCTGTTGTTGCTCCTGTAAATCCTGCA
Organism: Bacillus sp. M5A3_1b; assembly: GCF_053345335.1. Taxonomy (NCBI): domain Bacteria; kingdom Bacillati; phylum Bacillota; class Bacilli; order Caryophanales; family Bacillaceae; genus Bacillus; species Bacillus sp. M5A3_1b. The sequence goes on from NZ_JBKEZY010000001.1 coordinate 855,092, forward strand.
CCGATGACTGAAACTTTCTTGCGTTTGATTGTCATAATTTACCCCCCGCTTTAATTATGCGTTTTTGATTATCGCTACATCCATGTTTTTAATAAGTTCATTAGCGAACTCAGAACATTTCACTTCTGTTGCACCTTCCATTAAGCGTGCGAAATCATAAGTTACTACTTTTGAAGCAATTGTTTTCTCAACTGAATCAGTTACTAATTTCGCAGCTTCATTCCATCCTAAGTGCTCTAATAATAATACACCAGAAAGAAGAACTGAAGATGGGTTTACTTTGTCTAAACCTGCATATTTTGGAGCTGTACCATGTGTAGCTTCAAAGATAGCATGTCCAGTCACATAGTTAATGTTTGCACCAGGTGCAATACCAATTCCACCTACTTGTGCAGCAAGTGCATCAGAGATGTAGTCTCCGTTTAAGTTCATTGTTGCAACAACATCGAACTCACGTGGACGAGTTAAAATTTGTTGTAAGAAGATGTCTGCAATAGAATCTTTTACGATGATTTTTCCAACCACTTCAGCGTCTGCCATCGCTTTATGCGCTGCATCTTTACCATCTTTCTCAACGATACGATCATATTCAGCCCAAGTAAATACTTTATCGCCGAATTCTTGTTCCGCTACTTCGTAACCCCAGTTTTTGAAAGCACCTTCTGTAAATTTCATAATGTTTCCTTTATGAACTAATGTAACAGAAGAACGTTTTTCGTTAATTGCATATTGAATTGCAGCACGAACAAGACGCTTTGTCCCTTCTTCTGAGATTGGTTTAATACCAATACCAGATGTTTCTGGGAAGCGGATTTTATTAACACCCATTGCTTCTTTTAAGAAAGCAAGGACTTTTTCTGCTTCCGGAGATCCTTGTGCATATTCAATTCCAGCATAAATGTCTTCTGTATTCTCACGGAAAATAACCATATCAGTATCTTCCGGACGTTTTACAGGTGAAGGAACACCATCAAAATAACGAACTGGACGTAGGCATACATATAAATCTAATTCTTGACGAAGTGCTACGTTTAGAGAACGAATACCACCGCCAACTGGAGTTGTAAGTGGACCTTTAATCGCGATTAAATATTCACGGATTAAATTTAAAGTTTCTTCTGGTAACCACTCGCCTGTTTGGTTGAATGCTTTTTCCCCTGCAAGCACTTCTTTCCAAACAATTTTCTTCTCACCATCATAAGCTTTTTCAACTGCTGCTTCTAGTACACGAGATGCAGCTGCCCAAATATCAGGACCAATTCCATCTCCTTCGATAAATGGAATAATCGGATTGTTTGGTACATTCATAACACCATTAGTTACAGTAATTTTTTCACCTGTCATCAATGTGATAACCCCCATGTTTGAAATTTCATATGTATGAAACTGAGGGAATAACCCCTCAGTTCAAACCGTTATTTAAATTAAAATATTCTAATCATTACGTCTTTCCGAAAAAATCAGACTTTTGAAAGCGTATTTTCACTATCAAAATAGTGTTTTTCGCTTATCGTTGTGCAATTGGAACGTACACTTGATGTGTTGGTCCATTATAATCAGCACGCGGACGGATTAAACGGTTGTTTTCATATTGTTCTAGAATATGAGCTAACCAGCCTGACATACGGCTAATTGCAAAAATAGGTGTAAATAAGTCATGGTCAATTCCTAAACAATGGTATACAGAAGCTGAATAGAAATCAACATTTGGTGGAAGACCTTTTTCTTTTGTTACAATGTCTTCAATTTTGATAGACATATTATACCATTTGTCTTCTCCTAAAAGCACGCATAATCTCTTAGACATTTCGCGTAAATGTTTTGCACGCGGATCACCCTGCTCATATACACGGTGGCCAAAGCCCATGATTTTCACTTTATTTTGAAGAGCATTATGAATATATGATTCTACATTTTCTTCTTCGCCAATTTCAGTTAGCATCTTCATTACATTTTCGTTTGCCCCGCCGTGAAGAGGACCTTTTAACGCACCGATTGCTGCTGTAATACCAGAATATACATCTGAAAGTGTAGCTACACAAACGCGTGCAGTAAATGTAGAAGCGTTTAACTCATGATCTGCGTGAAGTACAAGCGCCTTGTCAAAAGCTTCAATTTCAACTTCATTTGGCTCGCGATCATTTAACATGTACAAGAAGTTTGCAGCTAATGATAAATCGTTTCTAGGCTCAACAACATCTAAACCTTTACGAATTCTTGCATAAGCAGCAACTAAAGTTCCCACTTGAGCCTGCAATTTAACCGCTTTCAAATAATTGGAGTTTTCATCCATAATTTCAGCGCTCTCATCGTATAATGATAGCATGGAAATTGCAGTTCGTAAAACAGACATCGGATGTGCGATTTTTAAATCTACTTGTTTCAAATATGTTAAAATCTCACCTGGAACTTTATAGTATTCCGATACAATCTCTTTAAATTTCGCTAGTTCTTGTTCATTAGGAAGCTTGCGATGCCATAATAAGTACACTACTTCTTCAAATGTAGCATTCTCAGCTAAATCATCAATATTATACCCAACATAAGTTAATGTATCATCAATAATAGAGCTCACAGATGATGTTGTTGCTACTACCCCTTCTAAACCTCGAATAACAGTCATGACATTCTCTCCTTTTCCTGAAAATTCTCCCAACCTTGCTCCTTATATCTATTTGCTTCCCTTTTGAATTATGAACGCCCGTTCACTCTTTAGGCAAGCAAAATGCACGATCATGCAAATTTGTTGCGATGTTCCCCTCTTATTGTCCATTGTTTACATGGAAAGCATGAGCGTGAATGTCTCCCCGAATCCTCACGCTCAAAACAACAAGTTAGTGAGGAAAATTAATCCCGAAGAGTTTTATGATAAAAACAACATAAAACAATATCATTATAAAATTGTTTTATGTTGTTTTTATTTTATCTGGTGTAAAGTCTCTGCTGTTATGTAACTTTTCAAAGTTTCTAATCCTATTATAAACAATTATCTGACTTTTGTGAACAGAAAGAATTCAAAAATTTTATATTACTATAAAATTCCTTATTTAAACATCTGTATAATACTCATAACTGCATAGGCAATTCCAGCCCCAATTAATGGACCTACAGCAACTCCATTAAATAAAGCAACCGCTATAATTGTCCCGAAAACGAGCGCAGTTGTAATATGAGGATCCGTCGTCAATAATTGTACGCCGCCTTTCGCTAACAAAGCAACCGCTACCCCTGAAGCTAAAGCAATCCATGCATAATACGATTTCGCCGCTTCTCCAAGTTGTTTAAAACCTATTTCCCCCGTTGCAATCGGTACGAGTACTGCTATTGTAATAACCGTTACACCGAGGTTAATCCCTTTCGTTTGTAGATAAGGAAAGACTTTATCTCCTAGAAACGTAAATTTCAATAAAAATAACACACCAATAGCTACAGTAAGCGATTGGTTTTTAGCAACAAGTCCTATAATAAGTAGTATGAATAAAAATAACGTTGACTGACTAATCATGTTTACACTTCCTTTCTGAAAATAATGAACTCATTTCCAAACAAAAATACCTTTAAACCTATCGTTATACATGCTATATCGATGTATATTCAACAATAACCACTTCATTTTTTATGTATTTTAAAATGCTAAACTGAGACTTTCATCATCAAAAATTTAAGCCTATATACATTTTTGAAAACGATTGTCCCTCCTTTCTTTTCTAATAAGAAACAGGTAAAATAAAAAGAAGAGAAAATGAAGTTTTTACCATATAGTAGAAGCATCAACACCAAGCTTTTACAGTCACTCATGTACTGAAAAAGCAGGAAAAATCCATCATTCCACTATAACATAAAGTGAAACTTTAATCAGTGGGGCATTTTCCACTGATTATTAGTTGAACCAATCGGGCATTTACGGGCAGTTTATCTCCATCTAACTCCTTTGATCCAGCTGCACTTCGGGTAGGAGATTTACTGCCCGTTAATGCGGGGTAAAGTGAAACTTTAATCAGTGGGGCACACTCGTTATAAGTTGAACGAATTAGGATAATCCAAATTGGAATGGGAGGTATACATCTTTGAACCGAAACTTACTATATATGATATTGCGACTCATATTTGTCATTGTAGCAACGGTAGCCGGGTTCTATGCATTACTATATATGTCAGGACTTATCTATCCTTTTATTATCGCTTTCGCATTTGCTTATTTGATTAATCCCGTCGTCAATTTCCTTAATCAAAAACTACAATTCCCTCGCGCACTAGCAGTACTCGTTAGCTTAATTCTCGTATTCGGAGCTATCGTCGGACTCGTTACATATCTTGTAACGGAAGCAATATCGGCCACAACATACTTACTACAACTTGTTACAGTAAAGTTCCCGGATATCGTTAAATTCGCAGAGCAATTTGCACTTAATCATATTATGCCTCTCTATGATGATTTAATTTCTAAATTTAATCATCTTGGGGAACCACAGCGCTATACGATTACACAAAACATTCAAAACTTAGGAACCGAAGCAACGACGCAAATGAAAGAACTTTTAACTGCTATTATAAGCGGGTTAACAAATTTCATCAGTGCATTACCAACCACTTTAACTGTCCTTGTATTCGTTTTATTAGCCACTTTCTTCATTAGTTACGATTGGCATCGTCTTGCTCAGAAAGTAAGAAAATTTTTGCCCAATCGTGTTCATGGCTATGGAAAAACTATTTTTGTGGACTTAAGAAAAGCTTTATTTGGTTTTGTTAAAGCGCAACTTACACTCGTATCTATGACAACTGTTATTGTACTAATCGGACTTTTAATATTACGCGTACCATACGCCATTACTATCGCGATTATTACAGGGGTTGTAGATTTACTCCCGTATTTAGGAACAGGTGCCGTCTTCGTTCCTTGGGTTATATACGTATTTTTCACTGGCGATACTGCTTTCGCCATCGGTCTTCTCATCTTATACATCGTCGTGATTGTCCAAAGACAAATTATGGAGCCTAAAGTACTTTCATCTAATATCGGCCTCGATCCATTAGCAACACTGATCGCTCTATTTGTCGGCTTTAAGCTTTTTGGCTTTTTAGGATTAATCATCGGTCCAGTCATCTTAGTACTACTTAATACATTGCACAAAGCTCGTGTATTCCATGATTTGTGGAAATATATTAAAGGCTCACCTTCAAGATAATAGTTTCTAATTCATATACAACAAAAAACTTATATGTAATCAGTGGGAATTTCCCACTGATTATTCCTTATACTTGTTTTTCACACTCATTACATACAACAAGAGAATTTCCCACAAAAAGGATAATACTCTTGTTTTTTTGCATAGAAAACGCATATTCCGAGGTATTTTTACATATTTATTCTGTTATTTTTATAATTATTACTTACATTTATTACTTTTTATGTAAATGAATAAATATGCAAAATGGTATAAAATAAGACTTAAACTAACATTTTTCCTGTTCGTATCTAACTTTTCCATACCAATTGACTCTTTTTATATACAAAAACCAGCTTGAGTTCATATGAATTCCCCTACAACACATTCATTAAGAACTACCTCCATATCCAATCGAAAAATACATAGCAAATATAATAAGGCAAAACTATGATCAGTAAGGATTTTGTCCACCACCGATTATTAACTTTCACCAACCGGACTTGTATGAGCAGTCTGATTTCCACTTAACTCCTTCGCATTCACCACATTTTAAGGCATGATACAGCAAAACTATGATCAACAGAACTTCATCCATCTCTCATCCTTTTGCGGGCAAAAAAATAGTGCTTAGATCGCTATAATCTAAGCACTATTTCTGCACAATAATAGTAGAACTCTTTCTAAACTTCCATTCCATCCACTTCATAACAAATGGCTTCAACAAAGCCCTCGTCATAGGGATAACGAAGATCAAACCTATTATATCCGTTACGTATCCAGGAAGTACCAAAAGAATACCTCCTACAAAGATAAAAATACCATCCAGTACCGCTCCTCCTGGCATTTCTCCTCTATTCAACTTAGATTGAATCTCTCTAAGCACTTTAAATCCTTGTCTTTTCGCCAAATAGACACCTACAACACCCGTAAATACAATCATAGCGAACGTAGACCATAAACCTATTACATGACTCGATCCAATTAAGACTGTAATCTCAATCGCCGGTATTAAAATAAACAAGAATAGTAACCACTTCATAGTTCTATACTCCTCTCACTCGTCACTTTAAACGAACCCAGAGCGCCCGTATACGCTACACAGAAACTAAACACCTTTCCCTATTGAACCTCGTAACAAACGGCTTTTAAACGTAATTCCAGGCGTTTCAAGCTGATTCCACCTCGTTTTTGTGTAAAAAAAAGAGAAGGACTCCGATCCTTCTCTTCGTATTACTTATAGCACTTCCGCATGTCCATTATAAACAATTCCGCGTGCTGCATCAACTGTTACTTCTTGGCCATTTTTTAAAGTTGCTGTTACGCCGTTTACACCAACGATAACAGGAATACCGATTGATACACCTACAACAGCCGCATGGCTTGTTAGACCGCCTTCTTCTACAACTAGAGCAGCAGCTTTTTCGATTGCAGGAATCATATCTTTATCAGTGCTTGTTGTAACAAGGATATCACCTTTGTTTACGTTCGCTACAGCTTCAGCAGCTGTTTTCGCTACAACTACTTTACCTTTTGCAGCTTTACGACCGATTCCTTGCCCTTTCGCAACTTCTTCACCAACAACATGGATTTTCATTAAGTTTGTTGTACCAGTTTCAGCAACTGGAACACCAGCAGTGATTACTACAGTGTCTCCAAGTCCAATTAGACCTGCATCCATACCTGTTTGAATTGCAGTATCTAACATTTCGTCAGTAGACGCTGCACGTTTTCCAGCCATAAATGCTTGTACACCCCAAACAAGTGCAAGACGACGTCCTACTTGCTCGTCAGATGTTACAGCTACGATTGGAGATTTCGGACGGTATTTAGAGATCATTTTCGCAGTATGTCCACTTTCTGTTGGAGCTACGATTGCAGCTACATCAAGAGCAAGTGCTGTATGCGCAACAGATTGGCTAATTGCATCTGTAATTGTTGGAGTGAACTCTTTAATACGTTTTTTGAACATATCTTCATATTGTAATGATTTTTCAACACGTACTGCAATGTTAGCCATCATTGTTACTGCTTCTACTGGGTATTGACCAGCAGCTGTTTCACCTGAAAGCATGATTGCATCTGTACCATCGAAGATTGCATTAGCTACGTCACTTGCTTCCGCACGAGTTGGACGTGGGTTACGTTGCATAGAATCTAACATTTGTGTCGCAGTAATAACCGGTTTACCTAACACGTTACATTTTTTGATTAGACGTTTTTGTACTAATGGTACTTCTTCTGGTGGAATTTCTACACCCATATCACCACGAGCTACCATTAAACCGTCAGAAACTTCTAAGATTGAATCGATGTTATCGATACCCTCTTGGTTTTCGATTTTTGGTACGATTTGGATGTATTGAGCGTTATGCCCTTCTAATAATTCACGGATTTCTAATACGTCAGATGCTTTACGTACGAATGAAGCTGCGATGAAATCAACTTTTTGCTCGATACCGAAGACGATATCTTTTACGTCTTTTTCAGTGATACCAGGAAGCTTAATGCTTACGTTTGGTACGTTAACACCTTTTTTATTTTTTACAGTTCCGCTGTTTAAAACTTTTGTACGGATGTTTCCGTCAGCTTTTTCGATTACTTCTAGTTCGATAAGACCGTCATCGATTAGAATACGAGAACCTGGGTCTACATCGTCATAAAGACCAGCATAAGATACAGAGAACTTCTCTGCAGTACCTAATACTTGCTCAGTAGAAAGAACTACTTCTGCACCTGTTACAAGCTCAGCTTGTCCGTCTACGAAGTCGTGAGTACGGATTTCTGGACCTTTTGTATCAAGTAAGATACCAACTGTTTTACCAGTTTTCTTTGAAGCTTCACGAATGTTTTTAATACGAGCGCCGTGCTCTTCATGGCTACCATGAGAGAAGTTTAAACGAGCAACGTTCATACCCGCTTCGATTAATTGTTCTAATTTCTCAATACTTTCACTAGCAGGACCTATAGTACATACAATTTTAGTTTTACGCATATTGCACCTCCGAAAATTATGAAACCGTTCCCAAATATCCGACATTAAGCCGATTAGATGGATAATTCTTTAGATAATTGATACATATCTTTATCGATTGTATGCTTTTGAGCTAACGCTTCGATAATATCATGATCAACAAGTTTATTATCTTGAATACCTACACAACGTCCACCTCTACCAGCAATTAATAATTCAACCGCTCTTGCGCCAAGACGACTTGCTAATACACGGTCTTGTGCACTTGGTGATCCACCACGTTGTACGTGACCTAATACAGTTACACGAGTATCAAAGTTTGTTGCTTCTTCAATGTGCTTACCGATGTCAATTGCACTTCCAACACCTTCAGCCACAATGATAATACTGTGTTTTTTACCACGTTCACTACCACGCTTCAGACGAGCAATAACATCTTCCATGTCATACTCTTCTTCTGGAATTAAGATTGTTTCGGCACCATCAGCTAAACCAGCCCATAATGCGATATCTCCAGCATGACGTCCCATTACTTCGATAACATATGTACGTTCATGAGATGTAGCTGTGTCACGAATTTTATCAATTGCATCAATAACAGTATTTAAAGCTGTATCGAAACCAATTGTGAAGTCTGTTCCAGGAATATCATTGTCGATTGTACCTGGTACACCAACACATGGGAATCCTTGTTCAGTTAATTTTTTAGCACCTTGATAAGAGCCATCTCCACCAATAACAACAAGTCCTTCAATACCGTGTTTCTTTAATTGCTCGATACCTTTTAGTCGTACTTCTGGATCTTTAAACTCAGGACATCTTGCTGTATATAATTTCGTACCACCACGGTGGATAATATCGCCAACAGAACCAAGTTCTAATTTTTCAATATGACCAGAAATTAAACCCGCGTATCCATGGTAAATACCATATACTTCAATATCATGGAAAATCGCTTTACGAACAACTGCACGAATGGCAGCATTCATACCAGGTGAATCTCCACCACTTGTTAATACACCAATACGTTTCATTTGTACTCACCTCATAAAGATTATTTGCCTTATAATAAAATAACACGAAAAAATATAAAAACACAATGGAGAAGATGTGTCTTTTCATAATAAAAACGTGCATTCGCGAAGAGGAACGCACGCTTTTATTATTTTATCCCAATGGAAGCGTTTGAAAACGAAACTTGCCCAATTTTCATATATTTTTCATAACGTTTTTCGATTAATTCATCTTTCGAAATTCCGCTTAATTGTTCAAAAGTTTTCTTAAGCATTAAATCTATATTTTCTGATTGTTTTAAAATATTACGATGCGCTCCACCTTTTGCCTCTGGAATAATTTCGTCAATTACACCTAATTCTTTCAAATCTAATGCTGTAATTTTCATCGCTTCTGCAGCTTCTTTTGCTTTACCAGCGTCTTTCCAAAGAATTGCCGCCGCACCCTCTGGTGTAATAACAGAATACGTGGAATTTTCCAGCATATGAATGTAATCTCCTACTCCAAGACCTAACGCACCACCACTACCACCTTCACCGATAACAATACAAATAACAGGTACCGTTAAACCCGCCATTTCAAATAAATTACGGGCAATCGCCTCACTTTGTCCACGTTCTTCAGCTGCTTTACCAGGATAAGCTCCCTTCGTATCAATGAAACAAATAATAGGACGATTAAACTTTTCCGCTTGTTTCATTAGACGCAGCGCTTTTCGATATCCTTCTGGATGAGGCATCCCAAAATTACGACGAATATTTTCTTTCGTATCTTTTCCGCGTTGGTGCCCAATTACAGTTACAGGCATCCCCTTATATTTCGCAATGCCGCCGACAATCGCTGCATCGTCGCCAAATAGGCGATCTCCATGACATTCAAAAAAATTAGTAAATAAGTGCTCAATATAATCGAGCGTTGTCGGTCGTTCTGCATGACGAGCAATTTGAACACGGTCCCATACTTTCATATTGCCGTATATATCTTCCTCTAATTTTTCTAGCTTGTCTTCCAAAATACGAATCTCCTCACTGAAGTCCATCTGGCTGTTTTTCGTATAGTCTTTCAGTTCACGAATCTTATTTCTTAGCTCAACAACTGGTTTCTCAAATTCTAGCTCTGCCATACAGCCATTTCCCCTCCTTGATGAACTTCTAAAATCTTGCGAAGCGATTCTCTCATATCATCACGGTGTACCACCGCATCCAATTGACCATGTTCTAGTAAGAATTCTGCCGTTTGGAAATCTTCGGGTAGTTTCTCACGCACGGTTTGTTCAATTACACGTCTACCAGCAAATCCGATCAGTGCCCCTGGTTCTGCAAGATTATAATCACCAAGTGAAGCGAAACTCGCTGAAACCCCGCCCGTCGTTGGGTGAGTCATAACAGAAATAAATAATCCTCCTGCATTACTATGCTTTTTCAAAGCTACGCTTGTTTTTGCCATTTGCATTAAACTTAATATCCCTTCTTGCATACGGGCACCACCCGAAGCAGTAAAGATAATAAATGGAACTTGTAAGTCGTACGCCTTTTCAACCGCACGGGCAATTTTTTCTCCTACAACAGAGCCCATGCTCCCCATTCGAAAACGAGAATCCATTACTGCAACAACAACAAGCATGTCATCAATTGTTCCTTCACCAGTTACAACCGCTTCGTTCAATTCAGTCTTCTTACGATCGCTCTCTAGTTTCTCTTCATATCCTGGAAACTCGAGTGGATTTAATGAAACCATTTCTTTGTCATACTCACGGAATGACCCTTCGTCCAATATACTATCAAGACGTTCCCATGCATTCATAGGATGATGATATCCACAATTCACACATACTTTTAAATTTTTTAGAAGCTCTTTCGTATACATGATTTTTTTACATTTCGGACATTTTGTCATAACGCCATCTGGTACATCTTTTCGTACTTGTTCTGAAGGTATTGCAGCGTACTTTTTCTTTTTCACGAATAAATCTCTTAGCACAATTTGACCCCCTTCGTTGAGAGCTAAGGTTAGCGCAAGAAGAAAATTGGGCTAACACCAAAGTTTGATGTTAGCCTTATCTTCTCAATCTGTCTAATAACCTCACTCTTTACGTTTAACTTTAACCGCTACGCGATAGAATGTTTGTCATAACGTGTCATGGTCATTTCGACAAATTTTATACATTACGAGTGAAACTGTATATTCTCTACTAATTCATCGTAAATTTTTAGTGCATCATTTTCTTGTTTTTCTTCCAAAGTAGCATAAAGCTTTCTATACATATCGATAGAATCTCCTGAAACTTCACAAGAAAGAGTTGATACGTAATCATTTACGATCATCCAAATGCGATAGAGTAAATAATTATCGACTTGTTCAATAAGTGTTTTAAAGAACGTTTGATGAAGCATTGGAATTGAGTTTTCATTTCCTTCAAGCACTTGATGTAATTTACTTAGCACTTTAGAAAACGTTTCTTTCGGTAAATTACATACAATTCGAATCATATCTTTCTCAAGCAATCGTTTTGTTTGTAATAAATCACGAATTGTTTTCTCATCTTGCAGCAAGAACGGCGCAATCAATTGTACAAGACCGTTATCGTAAAAGTTTCGAATAAATGTCCCTTCACCACGTCTCGTTTCAATTAATCCTACAAGTTCTAAAGCACGCAACGCTTCTCTTACAGAGGAACGCCCTACATTTAAACGTGAACTTAACTCACGCTCAGACGGCAAACGATCCCCTGCTACCAATCCATCCTCTTCCATAATGGAACGGATTTTTTTTACAATTTCGAGATATACTTTTGTATTTGATGATGTCAATGGAAATTCCTCGCTTATTCTTTACCAATCAGCGCTAATTGTTTTGTTTTCTCAGCAACTTCATTTGGATCTACTTGACGGCGAGCTACTCCTGTCTCCATTGCAGCTTTCGCAACGTAAGCTGCTACTTGAGGCGCTACACGCGCGTCAAACGGTGCTGGAATGATATAGTCTGCATTTAACTCATCTTCTGCTACAAGCTCAGCAATAGCCTGTACAGCTGCCATCTTCATTTCTTCATTAATTTGTGTCGCATGTACGTCAAGTGCACCGCGGAAAATACCAGGGAACGCTAGTACATTATTTACTTGGTTTGCGAAGTCAGAACGACCCGTTCCAACAACAGCTGCGCCCGCTGCTTTTGCCAATTCTGGCATAATTTCTGGAACTGGATTCGCCATTGCAAAAATAATTGCATCGTCATTCATTGTACGAACCATTTCTTCTGTTAATGCACCTTCTGCAGATACACCAATGAATACGTCCGCACCTTGTACAACATCACCTAAAGAACCTTCGATACGATTCTTATTTGTATATTTTGCAACTTCATCCTTCACCGGATTCATACCTGTAGGACGACCTTCATAGATTGCCCCTTTACGGTCACACATAATAATGTCGCGTACGCCATAGCGATATAAAAGTTTAATAATTGCAATACCTGCTGCACCTGCGCCATTTGCGACAACTTTAATGTCAGACATTTTCTTTCCAACTAGTTTTAGCGCGTTCACAAGACCCGCTACTGTTACGATAGCTGTTCCGTGTTGATCATCATGGAAGATAGGAATATTTGTTTCTTTTTTCAAACGTTCTTCAATAATGAAGCAGTTTGGTGCTGCGATATCCTCTAAGTTAACGCCGCCAAAAGTTGGCTCCATTAATTTTACAGTTTCAACAATTTTATCTACATCGTTTGTATTTAAGGCAATTGGGAATGCATCTACACCAGCAAAGCTCTTGAATAATACAGCTTTACCTTCCATTACTGGAAGAGATGCTTCAGGTCCGATGTTACCAAGACCAAGTACAGCCGTTCCATCAGTCACAACTGCTACCATATTTCCCTTCATCGTATATTCATATACCTTACTTTTATCGTCATAAATTTCCTTACAAGGCTCTGCAACCCCTGGAGAATATGCAAGACTTAAATCTTTTGCATTTTCTACTTTTACTTTTGATACAGTTTCTAATTTTCCTTGATGCACTTTATGCATGTGAAGTGCTTCTTCACGAAGTGTTGACAAACTATCCACTCTCCTCAAATTATTCTTGCTGATATCAATTTCTCCAAGTGGTCTGACCACGAACACTACTACTATAATAATCGAAGTGTAGGGAAATTGTCCATTATATTTTCACAACTACATTTTCTTCCCCGACAATTTCACGAAGTGCTCCTAAACATTCTTCACTTGGATGAATCGATAAACTTCGAGACAATTGTACCATTTTATGTTCCTTTTCATAATAAATTAGTACTTTCGCAAAACCTGAATAGTCAAACAATATTTTAGTAACCTGATTTAAAAGCTTTTTCTCATACTGAGACGACAATTTCACGTAAACAGATGCATCTTTCTTTTCTTCATACACATCCATTTCTTCTAACGGATATAGTCCATTTACAATCCATTGCAACTTATGATTTCTAAGCTCAATCATGCCGTCAACTAAAACAATTGCTCCTTCTTGTAACTTATCTGAGAAATGTATATATGTTTCAGGGAAAAGAACTGCTTCCATTTCATCGTTTTGATCACAAAATGTAATAAACGCCATCTTTTGCAACTTTTTCGTACGAATCACTCTCACGCTTGTTATATACACGATAGCCCTTTGTACTTTTTTCTTATGTCGCATTGCCTGAGCAAGAGATGGAATTTCTAATTCTTTCGCTAACTTCACATACTGCGCTGTCGGATAGCTTGATAAATAAAAACCTAGTGCTTCCTTCTCTTTATTTAACTGTTCAATAAAAGAGAGCTCTTCTCCTTGCACGTATTTTGATTTTGGAACAGCATCTCCTAAATCACGTGCAAGATTTGCGTACTCTAACGCTCCTTTAAGGCTTTTCCATAAATTTGTTCTCGAAACACCAAAATCGTCAAAACACCCAGACCAGACGAACGCCTCTAAATTTCGCTCTGTTACAAACTTTGATGGCATGCGAAGACAAAATTCAAATAAATCTTCAAATACTTTTTTCTCTCGTTCTTCGAGTAATGCTGTCACTGTAGCCATTCCGATGTTTCGAATTGAAAGTAAGCTGTAACGTATCGCATTACCTTCTATTTGGAAATTGTAACCACTTCTCTGAAGAGAAGGCGGCAAAACGTGAAAACCTTTCCGCTTCGTTTCTCGTATATACTGCACAATCTTATCTTCATTTCCAATTGCACTTGATAATAATGCTGTCATAAATTCCAGCGTATAATTCGCTTTTAAGTAAGCAAGCTGGTACCCAATCATACTGTAGGCTACAGCGTGACTTCGGTTAAAACCGTAATTCGCAAATCTTACAATTAAATCGTAAATTTTCTCTGCGGATGTCTCGTCATAACCATTTTGTAAACAACCTTGTACAAAATGCTTACGTTCTTGATCTAAAATATCACGATTTTTTTTACTCACTGCACGGCGTAATAAATCTGCTTCTCCGAGCGAGAATCCCGCCAACTTCGACGCAATTTGCATAATTTGTTCTTGGTATACAATTACACCGTATGTTCTTTCTAAAATCGGCTTTAAATCCGGATGTAAATATTCAATTTTTCTTTTTCCGTGCTTTGATTCAATAAAGGTTGGAATTTGTTCCATTGGTCCTGGTCTATATAACGAGTTAACAGCGACAATATCTTCAAATTCATTCGGTTTTAACCCGCGAAGTACATTTCGCATACCACCTGATTCAAGCTGGAATACACCTGTTGTATCCCCTCTACCTAACAATTGGAACGTCTTTTCATCTTGAAGTGGTAAATTTCTTAAATCAATTTGTGTCCCCGTCTTTTTCACGATAAACTTTATAATATTTTCAAGTAACGTTAAATTACGTAATCCTAAAAAATCCATCTTTAACAAACCAAGTTCTTCTAATGCATCAGCTGGATATTGCGTAACATACACATCGTTATGCCCTTCTTGAATCGCAACACTTCCTGTTAACGGCTCTTGGCTCATAATAACGCCAGCTGCATGAATAGACGTATGACGCGGTAAGCCTTCTACACGCTTTGCAATTTCAAACACACGCTCATGCAGAAGGTTTCCTTGTATAAACTCACGGAGTGATTGCGATTCCTCATATGCATCTTTTAACGTTATACCGAGCTTTGATGGGATAAGTTTTGAGAATATGTCAATGTCTCGCGGCGGAAGCCCCATTACACGCGCAATATCTCTAATTGCTGCTTTAGCTGCCAATGTTCCGAACGTTACAATTTGAGCAACACGAAGCTGACCATATTTATCTTTTACATATCGAATCATCTCATCGCGTCTTATATCCGGAAAATCAATATCAATATCTGGAAGCGTCACACGTTCAGGATTTAAAAATCTTTCAAATAATAGATCGTATTCAATTGGATCAATATCTGTAATTTCTAATACGTAAGAAACGAGTGAGCCAGCCGCGGACCCACGGCCTGGTCCTGTTAAAATATGATTTTCATGCGCATATTTCATAAAATCCCAGACGATTAGAAAATAATCACTAAACCCCATACTAGAAATAACGTTTAATTCATGATTCAAACGCTTTATATGTACTTCTTTCGGCGTACCATAACGTTTCTGCAAGCCTTCTTCACAAACGCGGCGTAAATACATATCATTCGTCTCGTTAGCTGGAACAGGAAATTTCGGTAATTGATTTATATGAAACGGTATTTCTACTCTGCAACGTTCTGCAATTTCTACTGTGTTATAAATCGCTTCTTCTACGTGAGAAAATAATGCTTCCATTTCATCTGATGATTTTAAATAATATTGATCAGTTTTCAACCTTGGTCTATCTGGATCAGTCATTTTCGTTCCACTTTCAACAGATAATAAGCACTCATGAACAAGTGCGTCACTTTGATTGATGTAGCGTACATCGTTTGTTGCAACGACTGGAACATTTATCCTACTCATAAATGCAGGTAATTTCTCTTGCAGGAGCAGTTCATCTTGCATCGCATGATGCTGCAAACTCATATAAAAATTGTCGAACATACTTTGATACATGCGAGCTACTTCTTCAGCTTGACTCTCTTTGTCTTCTAATAATAATTGTTCAATTTCCCCATCTTTACCTGGTGAAATAGCAATTAATCCTTTCGCATAATGGGCAAGCCACTTTTTCGGAATACCTTCTTTTGACTTCGTCATAATGCTACTAGAAATCTTTAATAAATTTTGATAGCCCATTTCATTTTCAGCAAGTAAAACAAGCGGATAAGATTTTTCCTCTTCTTCACTAAAAATAGAAGCTGTTAAGCCGATAATAGGCTGTATACCATGTTTCTTACATGCTTTATAAAACGGAATAACGCCATACATAACATTTTCGTCCGTAATAGCGAGTGACGAGAAACCAAGTTCTTTCGCCCTGACTACAAGCTCATCAATTTTACAAGCACTTTTTAATAAACTAAAAACGGTTTGACATTGTAAATGCACAAACTTCACTGTTGTACCCTCTCTTTACCAATCTGACTACTTTTATTATAGGTGATGAGGAAAGCGGAAATCAAAACATACTTCTTATACTTTGTCCATATATATGAAGAAGAAAGGGGAATGACGATGGATGTAAGAGAACATACTTTTTTCTCTCTGCTTATTATTAGTTATTTTATTGCCTTTGGGGTTATACTTGGTGGTTCATTAATTGGTGGATTTGGTGCATTTCTTATCGGAAAACCAACTCTAACTTACATTAATCAATTCGCCCAAAATTTAAGAATTTGGGCACTCGTTGCAGCAATTGGCGGAACATTTGATACTTTTTATAGCTTTGAAAGAAGTTTCTTTGGCGGAGATATGAAAGATATTGTAAAACAAATTCTCCTTATTTTTTTCGCAACGGGTGGTATGCAAACAGGTCTTACCATTATTAAATGGCTAACGCAGGAACATGTATGAGAGTACCAAGTGCCAATACAGCCAAAAAATGGTATTTAGTTTTAGCTGGTGCTGCTGTTGGAGGCGTGTTGAGCTGGTTTGTTTTTTTGTACATATACGGTGTTTTTCAAGAAGAACAAGCTAGTAAAATAGCAGAGCAACGAGAAATTATAGAAAAACAAGAAGCAAAGCTCCACGTCCTTCTCGAAGATCAAGAAAAATTGAATACAGAAAATAAACGGCTCTTAACTATTCAAGAGATTAAAATAAAACTTATAAATCGAGAAAAATACGATTTAGACAACCTTACACTCGAAAATATGACTACGTCTATCCATAATGACCTCCAACATCTTTTAACGAAAAACATTCAAAGTATAGCAAAAAATAAAGACCTACTCAAAAAGGTAATCGAAAACAAAACGTACAAACATTACGATCGGCTATACCGTTTCAAAGTCGATACGATATCTTTTGATACAGTGCTTGAAATTAGCATTACGATAGAGAAAGAAAAATAAAGAAGGAGGGCTTTAGCGCCGCTCCTTCTTTTCGTTCTCATATATAATCTCTTATCTACACAACTCACGTAAATCAGCAAAAAGACGATCCGCTTCTTCCCAAGAAGATGCTTTTGCACCAGAAGCCATCGGATGCCCTCCGCCATTATATTGCATTGCTAATTTATTTATCACTGGTCCTTTTGAACGAAGACGAACACGAATCACATCGTCTTCCTCTAAAAATAGAACCCACGACTTTAATCCATCAATATTACCAAGTGCTCCAACAACACCGGATGCCTCAGAAGGAAGTACATCAAACTTGTCTAACACTTCTTTCGTTAATTTAATGTAAGCTGCTCCTTCTTCTACCATCGTAAAGTTTTGTAAAATATAGCCGTTTAAACGAGCAATCTTTTCTTTCGTCTTATACATTTCATTATATAAATCTGTGAACTTCACATCCATATCAACAAGCTCACTTACATAACGAAGTGTTTTCGCTGTTGTATTCGGGAATAAGAAACGACCTGTATCCCCAACAATACCCGCTAAAATAAGACGAGCTGCTTCTTTCGTTATCTGTAATCCTTTATCTTTTCCATAACTGTAAAACTCATAAATCATTTCACTTGTAGAACTTGCTGTCGTATCTACCCACGTAATATCTCCATACGGATCTTCATTCGGATGATGATCAATTTTAATTAACATCTTCCCTTTTGCATAGCGTTGATCGTCAACACGTTCTTGGTTCGCAGTATCACATACGATAACAAGTGCATTTTCATATACACTATCTTCAATATCATCCATTACTCGTAAATATTCTAGTGACGGTTCATTGTACCCAACCGTATAAATATTTTTCTCTGGAAACGATTCTTGTAGAATTGTACTAAGACCGCCTTGTGAACCTAACGCATCTGGATCTGGACGCACATGACGGTGAATAATAATTGTATCAAACTCTTTAATTGCTCTTAAAATTTGCTCATGCATATGTATAATCTCCTTTTTACTCAACTTCTCCACTTTAACGTGCAGTAAAAGCCCAACCGGTGCAGGCTAATCATTAGCGCGCAGAAACATCCCCGCACTAATTAAAGTTTCACTTTATCCTTCATTATAACGGAAAGTATTTCATACATGCGAACAATTGCTTTATAATAAAAGTTAGAAAGTTTAGATATTTCTTTTTTCTCCACTATTATTTTTCACAAAGCGATAGGAGTGTGTATTATGCCAGTATTAGTCTTCTGTATTATCGTCTCATTTATGTTGTACCTCTTCTACAAAACAAAATACTTTCGTACAAGCCGCCCAATGGAGAAAGGTTGGCTCTCTGGAAAATCTGCAATGGCACTCGGTTCATTCGTCTTATTCTTCGGGATAAACCAATTCTTTTTAGAACTTTCAACCGCTCGTATTATCGTTGGTGTTTTATTTGTTCTATTTGGTAGTGCAAGTGTATTTAATGGATTTCGCCAATATAAACATTTCTTACCATTAGCAGTTGAAGAAGCTGAATCTGTCTGAAGCAACATAAAAAAGCATCAATATTGTGATGCTTTTTTACGTCCCTTAACTTTTAAAATCATATACGCAACAAAAGCAGAAGGTATATTAAAGGGGTTGCCTTGTACATGAAAATGTAATTGTTCTTCTTCAAAAGACATTTTTTCATATAGTTCTCGCTGAGATAATCCTGTTCGTTTCTTTTTTTCATGTAAACCTTGTAAGTATAAATATTGAAACGGTATCATCACAAGAAAGTAAAATAGTGCGATTCCACCAAAGAAGAGCACTTCTGATGACATATTGCATACCACCTTCCTAAAATCCATTTCCTTACAATTCAATTGTAACATAGTATAAACTCTAATTAAATTAATATTCTGTTTTTTAAATGTACAATTACCTCTCCACATATATATCCTGCTACTCCTTTGCTTTCCCCCTAAAATCCTCCCTCATCTTTAGCAACAGCTTCAAAATCCAATAAAACAAAATAAAGTTAAAGAAAAAACCTAATGGATTAAACCAACATTCCCACCCACCATAATAAACAAACGTTTCAGCTGGTACACCAAAGTAAAGAAAATCCGGCTCATTTTTTCCTGATATAGGAATCAAGGCACCTATACTAGCAAGAGTCAAACTTACAAAATACAACCTCTTTTTAATAGCATTCATTCTTCTATGCGTTAAAACATGAATAATGATGAAACATACGACCACTAAAAAGAAAATGATTCCGCCCATTCACTTCCTCCTTATCACTATGCCATTTCCGTATCTTCTAATTTTTCAGTATTTTTATTATACATATGAAATGATACGCTATTTATTTTTGTTTCTATCCTTTTAAATAAAAAAATGGAACAAACCAAAGCGGTCTGCTCCATCTTTTTATTTATCGATCAACTGCACCATAAGTAATGCTTTCCCGACAACATTACCTTCATGATGCACTTCTACATCAACCTTACCAAATTTACGTCCAATTTCTAATACTTTCGGATGAACCGATACAACATTGTCAATTTGAACTGGTTTTACGAAATAAATTGTTAAGTTCTCAACAATTAAATCACTCTTCTTTTGCGCACGAATAACGCGATTCGTTGCTTCCGTCACAATTGTTGTGAATACACCGTAAGATAACGTTCCGATTGAATTCGTCATTTGCGGCGTCACTGAAAATTGATATAAATGTTCATTTTTCGCTTCTTTCGGCGTCATAAATTGATTCGTTACAATATCATCGATTGTTTCGCCGACTTGTGGTTGACGCTGAATCATTTGCAGCGCCTGAAGTACATCTTGACGACTAATAATTCCTTGCAGTTTATTTCCTTCATCAACAACTGGAAGTAACTCAATACCTTCCCACACCATCATACGTGCTGCAGCTGCGACAGACATTTTACCGTTTACCGTAATCGGATGCTTTGTCATGACTTTATCAATTGGTGTTTCTTTCACGACACCAATCATATCTTTTGAAGTTACAATACCTAACACCTTTTTATTTTCATCAACAATTGGATAACGTCCATGCATCGTTTCTTCATTGTACGCATGCCATTGCTGCACTGTATCATTCGGCTTTAAATATAACGTCTCTTCAATTGGCGTTAAAATATCTTCAACGAGGACAATTTCTTTCTTAATAAGCTGATCGTAAATTGCACGGTTAATTAACGTCGCAACTGTAAATGTATCGTAACTACTTGAAATAATCGGCAGTTTTAATTCGTCTGCTAATTTCTTCACATGATCTTCCGTATCAAATCCGCCCGTAATTAATACCGCAGCCCCGGCTTCTAACGCTAATTGATGTGCGTTCGTACGGTTACCGATAATAAGTAAGTTTCCAGCTTCTGTATAGCGCATCATCGCTTCTAATTTCATTGCCCCGATTACGAATTTATTTAACGTTTTATGTAGGCCCTCTCTGCCCCCAAGTACTTGACCATCGACAATGTTAACGACTTCTGCATATGTCAGCTTTTCAATATTCTCTTTCTTCTTTTGTTCAATTCGAATTGTTCCGACACGTTCAATCGTACTAACATATCCTTTATTTTCTGCATCTTTAATTGCACGGTAAGCTGTCCCTTCACTTACACTCAAATCTTTCGCAATTTGCCTTACAGAAATTTTATGCCCTACTGGCAGGCCATTAATATGTTCTAAAATTTGGTTATGCTTGGTAGCCAAATGGTTTCACCATACTTTCTTTTCCCTAAATTCTTCATGTGTTGTATTTTCAGTATACTATATTTTCAAAACTGTTACACTCTCTCTTTATATATCTGTACTATTTTTTTTATAACAAAATACGCCTTACATTACACTACTTCTTCTATTACAACAATGTAATGGTATTGTCATCTCGTTCGATAGTTTGTCCAGCCGCTTCAATATACAATAAAGACAAGAAATGAAACAAAGGAGCGAATATATGATGAAAAAATTATTAGAAGTTGTAGGTGCTGTATTTTTAGCTTTCGTAGATGGAAAAAAAGTTGCAATGGAATTGAATGAAGCACCTGAACAACCACTTCCAAAAAGAAAAAAATCATCAAAACAAGTACAACCTTTAAAAGCTGTCCTACACACGTAAAAAACCCTTCACTTGTCTTTTCAAATGAAGGGTTTCTTTTCTATAGTGTAATACTTTCTCCAGCTTCTAATACTTTTCCTGTACAATTTTGTAGCTTTTCTACAAATTGATATGGGTCTTGTTCAATTACTGGGAACGTATTGTAATGCATCGGCACAACAGTTTTCGCCTGAACCCATTTTGCTGCTAAAACAGCATCTTCTGGCCCCATTGTGAAATTATCGCCAATTGGTAAAAATGCTATATCAATGTTATTCAGTTCCCCAATTAATTTCATATCAGAGAATAGAGCGGTATCTCCTGCATGGTACACAGTTTTCTCTTCTGCTGTAAATAAAATACCTGCTGGCATACCTGTATATGTAATCGTCTTATTTTCTTCATCAATATAACTAGAACCGTGGAATGCTTGTGTAAACTTCACTTTTCCGAAGTCAAATTCATGCGAACCACCAATATGCATCGGATGTGTATTTACACCTTGCCAACTTAAAAATGTCGCTAGTTCAAATGGTGCCACAACAACTGCATTATTTTTCTTCGCAAGCTCTACTGTATCTCCAACATGATCACCATGTCCATGCGATAAAAGAATTGCATCTACTTTGACATCTTCAGCCTTTAAATCCGTTATCGGATTTCCAGTTAAAAACGGGTCAATTAAAATCACTTTTCCATTCGTTTCAATCTTTACAACTGAATGCCCGTGATAAGATACTTTCATTACTACATTCCTCCCCTATTCACATTCTCATTTTTTATTCTACATGATTTTTCAATTCCCTGTCTTTTCTAACATCTATTTACTTGTCATAACGCTTTCTTCCGATGTAAAGTTATATTTGTAATTAAATATCTCGGGGGTGCCAATCGATGAATGCTAGATTAGAAAATTTAATGCAATGGCTAAAAGAAAAAAACGTAGAAGCTGCGTTCTTAACTTCTACACCAAACGTTTTCTACATGACAAACTTCCACTGCGAACCACACGAAAGACTTCTTGGTATGTTTGTATTCCAAGAAAAAGAACCTATTTTAATTTGCCCTAAAATGGAAGAAGGTCAAGCGCGTAACGCTGGCTGGGCACATGAAATTATCGGATTTACTGATACTGACAGACCATGGGATATGATTGCAAAAGCAATTAAAGACCGCGGCATCAATGCAAATGCAGTTGCAATTGAAAAAGAACATTTAAACGTAGAACGTTACGAAGAATTAACAAAACTATTCCCAAATGCAGCTTTCAAATCAGCTGAGGAAAAAGTTCGTGAACTTCGTTTAATTAAAGATGAAAAAGAACTTTCTATTTTACGCGAAGCAGCTAAAATGGCAGACTACGCTGTTGAAGTTGGTGTAAATGCAATTAAAGAAGATCGTAGTGAGCTAGAAGTATTAGCAATTATTGAACACGAATTAAAAACAAAAGGCATACATAAAATGTCATTTGATACGATGGTATTAGCAGGTGCAAACTCTGCTCTTCCACACGGTATTCCAGGTGCAAATAAAATGAAACGCGGCGATTTCGTACTATTTGATTTAGGCGTAATCATTGAAGGTTATTGCTCTGACATTACACGTACAGTAGCATTCGGCGAAATTTCTGAAGAACAAACTCGCATTTATAACACTGTACTTGCTGGACAACTACAAGCAGTTGAAGCATGTAAACCAGGTGTTACACTTGGCGCAATCGACAACGCTGCTCGTTCTGTTATCGCAGATGCAGGTTACGGGGACTTCTTCCCACACCGCCTTGGTCACGGACTTGGAATTAGCGTACACGAATATCCAGATGTAAAAGCTGGTAACGAGTCTCCATTAAAAGAAGGTATGGTCTTCACAATCGAGCCAGGTATTTACGTACCAAACGTAGGTGGCGTTCGTATTGAAGATGATATTTATATCACAAAAGACGGGTCAGAAATTTTAACGAAATTCCCGAAAGAATTACAATTTGTGAAATAAGAAAAAAGGCAGCGTGATTGCTGCCTTTTTCTGTTTCTCTAATATTTCAAACTTCTCTACAATCATTTTTGCTGGATATCTTTCAAGCGTTTGAGAAGTCCATACTTTTATTTTATCCCCTGTTTTTAACTGTTTATATGCACCTTTATCTTTAAAGCTCAAAACTATATGTGATGGATACTCTTTATTCATTTGTTGTTCTATATAATTTTGCAACTCTATTTTTGTTTCAAACGTTTCATCACTGACGAAAAATACCGTGTCATTTCTTACTATGACATACCCTTCTTCAGGTACTTTTTTCACCTCTACTTGTTTTGTAGTGCACGCTGATAATATGATTAGAAATACACTTAAAAACATTAATTTTTTCATATGCCTATTCATTTTTAACTCCTTACTCTAGGCTATTTCAAATTTAACACCATCTTCTCCTCATACTTATCATCCCATTTAATGACAACCTCTATCGGTTCATCTTTGGATAGGGGCGCACAACTGACACAAGAAGACTTCATTTCAATCTTTGCTCCCTTATGAACTTCTGACGTTTGTGTCATTGTGCTAAAGGCTCCATTAATAGCAATCTCTAAATTCTTAAATTCTGTATTCCCATCTCCGCCCTTATACTGAAACGTAAACATTCCATCTTCACTGTCATCCTTAATATGCCCTTTATATTGCCCCGTCCAATTTTTGCTCTCGCTAGAAAAAGTAAAATACGAAAGTGAACAGCTTCCTAAAAAGAAAATACTAATAAAAAAGACTAATGCTCTCTTCATCATGCCCTCCATTCAAAAACATTTATTTATTGTCTATTTCTTCCTCTTATTATACTATTAAAATACAGAATTTTCTAAAATAGGAGGTTTATATGTTACAACAACAGTTAGAAGAAATTCGTAATAATAATTACGTAATCAATAATGTCCTCAATATCGATTCTTTAAGTTCCAGTATGCTGGAGCATATCGGGGATACTGATAGCTATTTAAGGGATAAACTTATCTACTCTACTTTTTATCACCTCATCAAGAAGGATTATATTTCACACACACTTACAAAAACTATTATTAGAAAGTGTCAGTGACAAATATTTATTGTATAAGATTCATTCGGATGACGAAGATGCGGTATTTACCCGCGCATTTACAACATTATTAATTGCACTCATTATTGATGCCGATACAAATCATAATTTCTTATCACAGGCTGATCTTTTATATGCAAAAGATCAATTAGTTCTATATATGAACAACGAGCATGATTTCCGCGGATATGTGCAAGACCACGGCTGGGCACATAGTATAGCTCATGCTTCCGATACATTTGAAGCACTTGTTCGTAGTCCTAAACTAGAAACTTTACATTACGAAGAGATATTAAAAACTTTATTAAACAAAGTTTGTGTCCATTCCATCTATTACAAATATGAAGAAGATGAGCGTCTCGTTTATCCGATTGTCTCAATGCTACAAAATAGTCTAAAGGAAGACGTACTCATATTAGCCCTTCATGACTTAGTAGCTCAATTACCAGTCCAAAAACAAACATTACACATTAAATCGTACGAGTACCTATACGGAAATATAAAATCTTTCTTACGCAGCTTATTTTTCAGACTACGTACACTTTCTATATGTGAAGAAACCGAATGCGAAATTGAAAAATTGCTACGAGAGCTTCCAAAATATTATTAAAAAAAGAAGGCCACTTAAAAAGTGCCTTCTTCTATTTCACTAATATTTAATTGAAATTTCACGATCCAAACTGAGAAAAGGTGGACAAGAAGCGCAAACGCCATACATGCTCCGCTTAAAAAAGTTAGTATAGGATGCGAATACACGTGCCCTAATCCATAGGATATCGCCACGAAAAATATTGTTATGTAAATATAAATTGCTCCATGTATTTGCCTCATATGAACCTGCTACTAAAAATATAAACAAATGTATATTCTTAGAGTATTCCTGCTTCTACGTGCCCTGCCTCGCTAATCACTTGCTACTACAGTTTGCTGTGACACTCCACAGGCGTAAATTCCGATGTAGCCCATCGTACATATATACAATCTATTTACGTTAGTATTGTACATTTTTTTGCTTGTAAAAGGTTGATAGATGCATTTAAATCTCTATCCATTACATTTCCACAATCACATGTATATACTCGGTCAGACAGCTTTAAATCCGACTTTTTTTGACCGCAACATGAACATATTTTAGAAGATGGATAGAATCTGTCCACTTGCCGTAGTTCAATTCCATATTCCCTACATTTAGTTAATAACCATGTTTTAAAAGCATAAAAACATTGTTGCGCTACAGCTTTAGATAGATGTTTGTTCTTCATCATACCTTTCACATTCAAATCTTCTACTGTAATAAACGTTGGCTTGGTTTTCACCACATTTGTTACAATAGACTTTACATACTCTATTCGAATATTCGCTAATCGAGCATGCAGCTTTTGCACTCTAAGAACAATTTTATCTATATTCACTCTTTTATTAGTAACAGATTTTTCACCTCTCTTTTTTAGATTTTCAAATTTACGTGCTAAAGAGCGTTGTTCACGTTTTAACCGTTTTTCTATCTTTTTTACTTTTATTGTTTTGTTGATGTTTTCATGAACGATACCATCGCTACGTGTAGCAAAATCCTTCACTCCTAAATCAATCCCTAGACCTATTTTATTGAGTGCTAACTTTGTTGCCATTTCTTCCAATTCGCAAAGTACAGATACAAAATATCTTCCTGCTCTTTGATATACTGTGCCACTTTTTACAGTTGCATTTTTAGGGATATACCCATATTCTTTTAACCTTGTCCAACCAATTGTGGGGATTTTTACTCTATGTCTTTCTACTGTCCAATCTGTTTTATTGTTTTTAGGGAAATAACACTTCACATCTTGCTTTTTCTTTTTTTTATATCGTGGAAACTTAGATAAACCTTTAAAAAACCGCTTAAAAGCTTTATCTCCATTCATAATCGCTTGTTTTACCGCTTTGCTCGACACTTCTTTAATCCACCGGTCACACTCTTTTGTATGAATATTGTTCAGCCATTTGGAAAAGTCATAGCCACTAAGAAATTTCCCCTCCGACTCATATGCCTCTTTATTTTTAGAGATATACAGGTTATATACATATCGACACACCCCAATAGTTTGACGGATTTTACTAACTTGTTCAGTTGTCGGTTTGATTTCTATTAAATATGCTCTTTTCATAAGTCTCCATCCTCCGACATTTTCTTTTTGTATTTTCTCAATCCATATATTCTACAGCTAAATACATGAATGATAGATATTAAATCCTGAACAAGTTCTTCTTGAATACCCATATATTCCTTATACTGTTCTTCTGTATAGTATCTTCTTCCTTTTGGGTTTCGGTAAGCAGGTAAAACACCTTGATTGTCCCACCTTTGCAATGTCTTAACAGAGACATTAAGCATTTCTGAAAATTCTTTTGGTTTATATTGTTTCATAATTAATTTTTACTATATATGTCTATGTTTTTGTTTACTGTTTCTTTCTCCTTTTCATATAGTATAACATAAATTTTCTGATTATTCACATTAATAGACTGTAATTAATATTTCTCAACTGTTACACCTCTAACAGCAGCCTTAATATATGGTGCTCCTTGTAAACTTTGTAAATCCTCTGTTTTGCCTGTTACGACTACACCGTATATTGGTAGGTCTTTTGGTTTCAAATTTTTTATTTCATTATACGAATCTTTCGCATCATCCATATGTCGTTCATCTTCTGCTAATGTTTTCATTGCTCCTATAAATCCTTTTGAATTCCTATCAAAATCCATTCTCATATCTTCTTCTTTTTTCGCATAACTTCCTGTGAATCCATAAACGAGAGTAGACTTTTCAGCATTTAGAACAGCACCTGTTGAGTCTATTAAGCCAACATATTTATCAGCTTTCTTTTCATCATATGTATCAACCCAAAACCAAACTGGCTGTACATTTTTTGGTAGTATTCTCATAATTTCATCCATCGTATACGCTTTATCAAACGATAGACCCACTTCTGCGACTTTGTTTTTCAAATCCCCAATTCCCTTTAAATCGTTAACATAATTTTCATATTTCATAAACGGTAAATAAAATCGCATTTCACGTTGCATTGTTTGTATATTATAGTCTATCCTCGTGCCAGATCCTTCTGGTGGCCCTTCATCTAATTGTGTATTTCCATTATGACTTCTTTCCATATATCCCCACACATCATATTCATATATTTCATCTATCCACTTAACTGGTTGACCCGAAATATTTTTATATGAACTATACATAATAGAATCGCTCATTAAACCCATATTTAATTTTCTGTGAGAATAAAATTTTATGTTAGGCCCCTTTACAGTTTGCTCTGCAAATACTCTTCTTTCCATCTCATTAAAGTTTTTTTGTTTTAAATATACTATTAAAGTGAAAGATCCAATAATCACTAAAGTAGATGCAAAGATTGAGATGACAAAATTTCTAAAAAACTGCTTCCGCTTCGCTCTCTTCATCAAAACTTTCATCTGCTTATCATCCATATTCAAATCAAAGTCCTTCCGACTCATCGTTTCTCCTCCTATACAATTTTTTAAATTGATTTCTTGCACGGTACAAACTTGTTTTCACTGTTTCTTCTTTCATACTTAATAAAATGGCAATTTCCTTATAAGATAGTTCATATTCATATTTCAACAGTAAAATATGACGATAATCCTCCGTCATCGTCTCCAATATTTCTTGTACCTCGCCTTGTAGTTCACTTGTTAAAAGCAACTCATCTAATGACTTTTGACCAATAAGCACGACAGATTCAATCGCAATGGGATTTAGTCTTTTTTCTTTCCGGTGTAAATCTCGGTGCTGATTAATTGCAACTCTAAATAGCCACGGTGTTAAATGCTCTAACGGTATTTCCTCCATAAGCAATAAAGCTTTATACAACGTATCTTGCACAATATCTTCCGCTTCTTTTCTATCTGCTCCAATCTTAATTAAGTATCCAAACACAGCTTTTGACTTCTCTATTAATAACGATTCAAACGTATCATGACTCATTCTGCTCTCCTTTCTATATACTCAACGTTTGAGAGCGTAAAATGTATACAGCTTTTCTATAATTTTTTTCAACATAAAAAGCACACCTATTTTGATGTGCTTATCTCCAACATACTATTCTATTATTTCATCGCTTCCTTCACAACATCTTGAATCATAACAACTTCTGTTTTCATATCAACAGACGGTGCTTCTTCATCAATACATTCATACCAAAACGCTACATGCTTTTTATCAATTTCATGATGAGAATTTTCGACAGGAGTCCCGCCTTCTCCTTGCACAGAATACCAATATAAGTACTCTTCTCCATCTCTTATTTCCCGGAAAATTGTCTCTACATACATCTTTTCGTCGTTTAATGTCAAAAGCACTTCTTTCATATTTCCATTAAGAAGCTGCATCCATTCATCTACACGGTGACTTTTACCTTGTTTCACTTTAAATCTCGTTAACTCCACATTCATTTTTATTCCCCCGTTCTCTTACGTACAAACAATCTATATTCTATTGGATTATAAAAACTTAATTTACGAGCTAATTTTTGCGAAGGAATATTATCTACATAACAATCCCAGCACGGTGTAATATCATTTTGCATGCAATGTTCAATGAACCGCGTTGCAACAGCTTGAGCTAATCCTTTCCCATGATATGCTTTATGCGTAGCAATATCGATTTCAGCAAAACTATTCCCTCTAAATATTGAGACGCATTCAGCTATAATCATCCCATCTTGTTCTATACAAAATCCGAACCCACTGTTCAAAAACGTTTCTTTTGATCCCCAATATTCTTTATAATATCCCTCTGTAAACTCATTACTTTGTGCTATATCTTTTCTATCAATACGCTTCACTCCATATGTATTTTTGTTACAATCTTGTTTTTTCTCTTCAAAGGTTATGCTTTGAAATTTCATTCGTGGAATGTTCCGAAGTACATTACTAAAATGTTCTTCTATCATCATTTCCCACTCTTCACTCGAAGTGAACAATGTAAATCTCTTCTCTGTTTTTTCAATAGCCATTTTTAAATACACAAATAAATCTTCGTTATATTTGTGATCATCCGTATCACCAAATAAATAATAGATACCGTTAGTTGTACGAATTAATCCTGCTGTTAACTTCTCGTTGGCAAAAATCTCACCATCTATCATTTGGTCACATACCGCATAAGCAAACGTCGTCGTTTTTGTAAGACTTTCTAAAATCGGAAGGATTTTTCTATACTCGGCTACAGATAATTTTTTCATAATTGCTCCACTTTAATCGTATCAGCCTCTATATTTTCAAAACAAAGATTTACTGTTCTCTTTAATGCTCTCGTTCTATGAATCGTACATGCCGGAATTAAGATCGAATCATTTGGCTTTAAAACCGCCGTTTCTCCATCTTCAAAATCGATAAGTAATTCTCCCTCTAACACAATAAATAATTCATCCGAGTTAGAATGATAGTGCCAATCATATTCACCAGTAAATACAGCGATTCGTAAGCAATGACTATTTACATTTGAAACGACGAAGTTTTTATGTTGATCTTGAATGTCCTTCGTTAATTCTATTAAATTCACAGTTTCCATCTTTCGTCCCACCCTTTCATTAGTCGTTCTTTTGAAAAACTAATTTAGTCTCCACCACCTCCGCAATCTCCTCCACCATCACTTGAGCTGCTACAATCGTTGCTACTGTAGTCACCGAATCCACTTGATGAGCTTGAAGCGTATGAAGATTTTTTTCTTCTTTTTCTATCTTTTTTACTTTCATGACTAGGCCACACTTTATCAAATAATATAAAGAATAAGAATCCTTCTACCATAACAAGTATAACGCCAAAAATACCTTCAATAACATTAGGGGTTATCCCCAAATTGTTAACCATCCCACATAAAAACACGCAAAAAATCACATACAAGAACATACAAATATACCGAAATGTTTTTTCTATCATAATAACTACTTTTTTTGAAAGAGGTATGTTCTGTTCCTGTTTTTTCTTCATATATTTTTGTCTTTTAACTTGCCTTTTCTTCCTCTTTTTACTCCCCATTAAATCTCCTCTTTTGACTTCTTTTTTCATTTAATTCCAAATTATCACAAAAAATAACATTATAACAAGCTATATTTCACGTAAAGTTTTGTTTACTTTTTGTAAAGTTTTATTTACTTATTACCTAAAAATGGATATAATAAATGTAACAAATTTACAAAAAGGAGACTTTGTATATTTGATTAAAAATAAGGTGAAACAATTCCGCGTCGTTAGAGACATCACCCAAGAACAATTAGCTTCCTCTGTTCAAATCACTAGACAATCCCTCATCGCTATCGAGAAGAATAAATACAACCCGAGTTTAGAATTAGCATTGAAATTATGTGAGTTTTTCAACTGTAAAGTAGAAGATTTATTTCAATTAGATAAAACTGGGGAGGAAAAAGAATGAAAAACTTTTTTAATCAAAAGTTCATTTCGCATCTTACCTTTTTATTGTTAGGTTCAACTTTTCTTTATTTCACTAGTAATGATGAAGAAAAAATTACTTCTGTCCTTCTATTCGCTGGCGTATTTATACTCTTAGACTCGATACTATTCGTAGTAAAACAAATATTCTTTAAGAAAAAAAAGAGCGATTCCGAGAAGTATCCATTACCTGAAATGGATGAAAGAATTGAGAAGATGAGTTTAAAACTTATGGCGCAAATTTTCGGTCTCTCTCATTTAATCGGTTCTGCAATACTATTTATTTTATATATCACTGACAAAAATTCGATGATACGAGTTGAGTATGCCTTGTATTACTTATTCGGCATTCTTTTCTTTACAATGATGTTCGGATTGAAAATTGTAAAGAAACTAGACAATTAGCCTAAATAAAAAGCCCCTCCTTACAAAAGGAGGGGCTTACATGTATTTCTATTATGATAAAGCAGGAGCTTTTTCAAGAAGCTCTTTCGCATCAGCGTATTGTAAACCGTGAGCTTCTGCAACTGCTTCGAATGTTACATATCCATCTAATGTGTTAATACCTTTTAGTAATGCAGTGTTACCTAAGCAAGCATCTTTGTAGCCTTTGTTCGCAATTTGTACTGCATATGGTACTGTTACGTTTGTTAATGCAAGAGTTGATGTACGTGGAACTGCTCCTGGCATATTAGCAACTGCATAATGAACAACACCATGTTTTTCGTAAGTTGGGTTGTCGTGAGTTGTAATACGGTCAGTTGTTTCGAAAATACCACCTTGGTCAATCGCGATATCTACAACGACAGAACCTGGTTCCATTGATTGAATCATTTCTTCTGTTACAAGTTTTGGCGCTTTTGCACCTGGAATTAATACTGCTCCAATAACAAGGTCAGATTCTTTTACAGCTTCTGCAATGTTGTATGGATTAGACATTAACGTTTTTACTTGGTTACCGAAAATGTCATCTAGTTGACGAAGACGCTCTGCACTTAAGTCGATGATTGTTACATCTGCACCTAAACCTACTGCAATCTTAGCTGCGTTTGTACCAGCTTGACCACCGCCGATAATTGTTACTTTGCCGCGTTTTACCCCTGGAACGCCTGCAAGTAAAATACCTTTACCGCCTTTGTTTTTCTCAAGGAATTGTGCACCGATTTGTGCAGACATACGACCAGCTACTTCACTCATAGGTGCAAGTAATGGTAAAGAACGATTGTCTAATTGCACTGTTTCGTATGCAATTGATACAACTTTGTTATCAATTAATGCTTTCGTTAATTCTGGTTCTGGAGCTAAGTGTAAGTATGTGAATAAAATTAAACCTTCGCGGAAATAGCCGTATTCACTTGCAACTGGCTCTTTTACCTTCATAACCATATCTTGATTCCATGCTTCTTCAGCAGTTTCGACAAGTTTCGCACCAGCTTGTACGTATTCTTCATCTGTAAAGCCTGATCCTATACCTGCTCCTTTTTGAACAAAAACTTCATGACCATTTTGTACTAAATGTACAGCTCCCGCTGGCGTCATCGCCACGCGGTTTTCATTGTTTTTAATTTCTGTTGGAATACCGATACGCATTATTAGTTCCCCCTTGAGTTATGAAATGACCCCTGAATCATTTTTTAAAGCGCTTTCTACGCTCTTATATTTTAACATAATATCTCAATATTTGACAAAAAATAATACAAGTTTTCCGATAGATTTAATCTTACATTAAAGGACAGTATTATCCACACCTCTCAGCGTAAAGGATAAACTGTCCAATTATTCAAAACTTCACCTTATTTCGCTCTATCGATGTCTATGAATAACATCTACTGCACCAGTTACTTCAATAATTGTACCGGTAATCATATCGGAATCGTCTTCACATAAAAACGAAATCGTTCTTGCGATATCTTCAC
This sequence comes from Bacillus sp. M5A3_1b, assembly GCF_053345335.1. Lineage (NCBI taxonomy): Bacteria > Bacillati > Bacillota > Bacilli > Caryophanales > Bacillaceae > Bacillus > Bacillus sp. M5A3_1b. The sequence continues at coordinate 888,247 of NZ_JBKEZY010000001.1, forward strand.
CTGTTCCAGATCTACCAATTGGTGTGTTATGTTCTTTCAACTGACGTGCTTCTTGAATTGTCGCTTCTTTCATTTCACCAATAATATCACCAGGACATACCATATTTGCAGTAATACCATTTTCTGCTTCTTCGTAAGCAATTGTTTTCGTTAATGAAACAAGTCCTACTTTCGCTGCTGCAAAAGCTGAACGATAAATCCATCCCGGTGCGCTATCTGCCCCTTGGAATCCGTAATTAATAATACGGCCAAAGTTCTGTTTTCTCATAACCGGAACGACAAGTTTCAACAAATGAAACACCGCTGTTAAATTGCCCTGAATCATTTCATTCCATTCGTCTTCTTCATAATCGACTAACTTTTTTCGTTCAAATACATATGGACCAGCATTATTAATTAAAAAGTCAATTTTACCAAAACGGCTTATCGCTTCTTCTACTATTTTATGTAAATCTTCCTTTTTCGTGACATCCGCTTGCACGAATTGTAGACGCTCTTCCATATTTTTATATGTTTCTTTCATCGTTTCCATAGCAGTTATATCGCTATGATATGTTACTGTTACTGAATACCCTTTAGCCAATAACTTTTCTGTTACTTGCTTTCCTAAACCTTTCGTACCGGCTGTAATGAGCGCGTGTCTCACAAACATGCCTCCTTTTAAATTGCTATACTTCATATGTAACAAGTTCTCGCCTCAATTACAACTAAAATGAATTAAAGCAAAGTTTTCAAAATTCTGTAACGTTTCCGGCAAGCACATTACCAAAATTTGTTTTATAATAAAGTTGTAAACGGTAATAAAAATGATTGGGAGGAATTTACTATGAATAATACATATACAAATATTTTAATCGCGGTGGATGGTTCTAAAGAAGCAGAAAGAGCTTTTAAAAAAGCAATTCAAGTCGCAAAACGCAACAATGCAACATTAACAATTGCTCATATCGTTGATGTAAAAGCATACTCAGCAGTAGAAGCTTATAGCCGCGCAATTGCTGAACGTGCAAATCTATTTGCAGAAGACTTATTAGAAGACTACAAAAAAACTGCGCTTGAAGCTGGCCTTGAAAAAATTGAAACTGTATTAGAATTTGGTAATCCTAAATCTAAAATTTCAAAAGAAATCGCTCCAAACCATAAAGTAGATTTAATTATGTGTGGTGCAACTGGTTTAAATGCTGTTGAGCGTTTCCTAATTGGTAGCGTCTCTGAACATATTATTCGCTATGCGAAATGCGATGTCCTTGTTGTTCGTGGTGATGAGGAGCAAGGTGATCTTTAATTTATAAATAAAACACCAAGTCCAGATGGGCTTGGTGTTTTTCATTTCACATATTTTATTAGAAATACAAGACAAGCCATAGCAACAACGGTAATTGCCAATATATAAGGAGGTAGGAACTTCAAAGACCATAATGCCATCATGATCGTCGCAACCGTTAAGTACGTTTGCTTTGCATCTTCTGTCATTTTTTTACGAAGCAAGAATACATACAAATAACCAATTGGCGGCGTCATAAAGCAAAGAACATATATGATTTTTGATTTCAAATACCATTTTTGTTCTCCGAGTTTCTTTATATCTTCTTCTATTCTCTTATGCTCTCGTTCTCTCGCTTCTTCTCCAAGCGGATCTTCCTCTTCTCCTCGCTTTTCTTTCATATAAGGAAGAAAATGCATAAAAAAATAACATGCAAATACGATTGCCCAAAATTCAATATCCAATCTTTCTAGTGGAATATGCTCACTAAAAAATGCAGCAGCAATCACTAAAGAAAAACAATACGTTGTCATCCAAAAGGAACGTTTTCTCTTTTTCCGTTCCATTTCTTTTTTATTTTGTACATGTTTTCTTTTTGAAAGCCATATTGAAATACAGCAATCTACTACAAATAGAATAAAGATAAATATCCCAACGTGTACTGTTTCTACATCCTCAAATGAAAAGATATTTGGGAATGCAACATGTAATACAATTAGCGTGTACAAAATTATCCCTATAAAATAAAGTGAAACTTTAATCAGTGGGGGGGTTTTGTTCATCCCCCACTGATTATTAGTTGAACCAATCGGGCTTTTATGGGCAGTTGATCCCCACCTAACTTCTTTGCTTTCGCTAAATTTTGAGGTGGGGGTCTTACTGCCCGTTAATGCGGGATAAATACGTCTCATTTTCCATTCCTTTCTTATTTCCTAACTTTAGGTTAACATACATTTTTTAGAAATAGACGGACAAAATATATATGTTAAAAAAGGAGGATGCTATATGAATGATTCTGAACGTATTATTTTAGATGTGAACGGGAAAGAGCTCGAAATGTTAGATACACTCCGTACACATTTTAAAGAAAAACATGGTGTGGAACTAAGTAATGGTGCATTACTTAGAGATTTGATGGATATTGAGTATATTCGAATTACGGAAGATCGACATAAGTATGATTGATACATTATAAGCCTGGAGCACATTGCTCTAGGCTTACTTACATCCACACGGAAAATGTTATAATTAGGAAAAAGTGTGGAGGATACGAAAATATGAAATCTGAAAATATCTCAAAACATTTTCATACATTACATGTACAAAGGAACGAGTTCCTTCCTCAGCTCCATTCACTATCCCAAGAAGAACTATGGTATAGAACAGAGGACAAAAAATGGTCTACTGGTGAACACTTTTATCACTTATATTTAATTGCAAAGATGCTCAAAGTAGCGATTAAATTCTCTTTCACTCTTATCCCTTATGCAAAACTAAGAAGAAATGCCCCATTTGCAACTGACATACATGACATTTATGCCGAATATAAAGAAAAGCATGGCAAGGGAATGAGAGCTCCTTGGATTTTAATCCCCTCAAAAAAAGTCTATCACTCTATGAATATAACTGAATTAGAACAATTACTTACACGTGAAACAGATGAAATAAAAAAGCTCGTTCAAAATATAGAAGAAAATATTGCAGGACATATCGTATTTTTAGATCCAATTGCTCACTATCCTAACCTGATTCAATCTATTCAACTATTAGCGATACATGAAAAACATCATTTTATGATTATGAAACATAACTATGAAATGATAGATACTCCCCTAAAAATCTAAATACAAAAAGGTAAGGTACTTTCTAAAAAAGTACCTTACCTTCTATATTATGCATCATTTAATACCTACAAACTCTACCGTTAATTCCTTCGCCTTCTCCAAAGCTTTTTCAATTTGCTCAAATCCTGTCCCGCCAGCACTGTTACGACGCTTTACAGCTGCATATGGTGAAAGAACTTCATACAAATCTTCTTCAAATAACGGACTCATTTCTTTATATGTTGCAAGTGGTACATCTACTAAATAAATTCCTTTTTGTGTGCAGTGTAGCACTAGCTTCCCAACAATTTCATGAGCTTGACGGAATGGTAGTCCTTTGTTTGCTAAGTAGTCAGCAATTTCTGTTGCGTTAGAGAAATCTTGCGTCACAGCTTGCCCCATTTTTTCTTTGTTTACAGTCATCGTCTCTAGCATGCCTGCCATAATATGAAGGCAGCCTTCTACTGTTTTTACTGTATCAAACATTCCTTCTTTATCTTCTTGCAAGTCTTTATTGTAAGCGAGCGGTAATCCTTTCATGACTGTAAATAAACTAAATAAATTACCGTATACTCTGCCTGTTTTACCGCGGATTAGTTCCGCCATATCTGGATTTTTCTTTTGCGGCATAATGCTGCTTCCCGTTGCGTATTGATCGCTCATTTCAATAAATTGAAACTCTTGGCTACTCCATAAAATAAGTTCTTCGCAAAAGCGTGATAAGTGCATCATGAGCATAGATGAGTTACTTAGGAACTCCAGTATGAAATCACGATCGCTTACTGCATCTAAACTATTTTCATAGATTCCATTAAATCCAAGAAGCTCCGCACTATATTCTCGGTCAATCGGGAATGTTGTCCCTGCTAATGCTCCTGCTCCTAATGGTGAAATGTTAATGCGCTTTAATGAATCTTCATAACGATTCACATCACGCTCTAACATCCAAAAGTAAGCGAGAATATGATGTGCAAATGAAATTGGCTGCGCACGCTGCAAATGCGTATAACCAGGCATAATGGTTTCAATATTATTTTCTGCTTGATGAACAAGAACAGTTTGCAATTGTTTTGTAGCTTTTATAATATGTTCTACTTTTTCTTTCAAATATAAATGCATATCAGTCGCTACTTGATCATTACGGCTTCGTCCTGTATGAAGTTTCCCTCCTACTTCACCGATTTGTTCAATTAACATTTTTTCAATGTTTAAATGAATATCTTCTGCTTCTACCGAGAATTGAAGCTTATTCTCTTTTGCTTCTTTTAATAAATACTGAAGCCCTACCTTTATTTTCTCTGCTTCTTCTTTCGTAACGATACCTTGCTTTGCTAGCATCGTTACGTGCGCAATACTTCCCTTTATATCTTGATTTACTAATTGTTGATCGAAGGAGATGGATGCTCCAAACTCTTCAACCCACGCTTCCGCTTCTTCTGTAAAACGTCCGCCCCAAAGTTTGCTCACGCTTCCACCTTCTTTTGATTCACTTGGCTGTATACTTTCGTCGGTAAACCGAATAATGAAATGAATCCAACTGCTGCATCATGATTAAATTCGTCCTGAGCAGTATATGTTGCTAATTTTTCGTCATATAAAGAGTACTCAGATTTACGTCCTTCTACAATCGCATGGCCTTTAAATAATTTCACACGCACTGTACCTGTTACATTTTTTTGCGTTTCTTGTAAGAAAGCATGAAGCGCTTGTTTTAAAGGAGAGAACCATAAACCGTTATAAATAAGTTCTGTTATTTTCTGCTCAATCACCGGTTTAAAATGTGCTACTTCTTTTACGTGCGTTAAATCTTCTAGCTCTTTATGTGCTGTGATTAACGTCATTGCCGCTGGACATTCGTATACTTCACGCGATTTAATACCAACGAGGCGATTTTCTACGTGATCGATACGTCCAACGCCATGTTTTCCAGCAAGCGCATTTAACGTTTTAATTAATTCTGAAAGTGAATATGCAGTGCCATTTAAAGTAGTCGGTACACCTGCTTCAAAGCCGATTTCTACAAACTCTGGTTTATTCAGTGTATCTTCTAATGCCAATGTCATCTCATACGCATCTTCTGGCGGCGCTGCCCATGGATCTTCTAAAATACCACATTCGTTACTGCGTCCCCATAAGTTTTGATCGATTGAAAACGGGCTGTCTAAATTAATCGGAATGGGTACATCGTTTTCTTTTGCATATGCAATTTCTTCTTCACGTGACCATTTCCATTCACGTACAGGCGCAATCACTTCTAAGTAAGGATTTAACGCTTGAATAGAAACTTCAAAACGAACTTGATCATTCCCTTTCCCTGTACATCCGTGTGCAACTGCAGTCGCCCCTTCTTGTTCTGCAATTTCTACTAATTTCTTAGCGATAAGTGGACGAGATAATGCAGAAACGAGAGGGTATTTCCCTTCGTATAACGTGTGCGCTTGCATCGCCATCAATGCATATTCATTTGCAAATTCCTCTTGAACATCAATCATATATGATTTAATTGCACCTACTGAAAGTGCCTTTTCTTTTACGAATGCTAAGTCTTTACCTTCCCCTAAGTCTAAACAAAGCGCGATAATATCATAATTCTTCTCTTGTAACCATTTAATTGCAACGGAAGTATCAAGACCTCCAGAATATGCTAATACCACTTTTTTCTTCTCCATTTTGCATCCCCCTAAAGAATAAATATTCATTTTCTTTTATAATAATACACACTTTAACACCTTTCACAAAATGTATCAAGAGTCATTTTCAAATTTTTTCAAACAATTTCGTCGAGCTTCTTTCTGTTTTCATGTACAATATAAGCAGGAAAACGGGGGTGAACTTATGGAAAAGTATTTCTTATACGATGATCATCTAGGAATTGAAATTCCGTATTTACAAGAAGATTGGGAAGATATCCCCGAAAAAATACAGCATGCTATTTTATTAAAATGGGAACAAGTTCGCGGAAAGATTCCTGATCGTATAAAAGAACTCGAGCACTCTATTAATGCAAAACAGCATCATTTAAATAACGAAGAAAACTTTGAAATTTCTTGCAAACTTAATTCAGAAATTGCCGATCTCGCTTCCATCATTAATGACCTTTGGCTTTGGTATCGACTCACTCAAAATGTATCTGAGGGAAAAGCACACCAATGAAAAAAGCATGTCCCTCAATTACTTTGGGTCATGCTTTTTTGTCGTAACACGATTTACAATATATTTCTTGTGCTGTTTTCGCTAAACACAAATCGAACGGTCCAACTAATATACTTCTTTCCTTTGGCAACTTTACAAAAGCAACGAGCTCTTCTTCATATTGAATCTTTTTCTGACATGAAACGCATACTAATTCTTTTCTTTTGAACATGTCTTTTAGCATATCTTCTCTCTCCCTTTCATCTATCTATATTGATATAATCTCATAACAATTAAGACTTGTAAAAAAATGACACATTCTGAAGCAAATTATTCATATACTATGTACAAAAGGAGGTCTCAATTTTATGCGAGCTTTCATTATTATCGCTTTAACTTTTTTAAGTGTGATTAGCTGGGATGCGTTTTTTAAAGATAAAGGTGACCAGAAAGATACAACTGAATAAACGCCATCTCTTTCTTACTTATTGGACAAACATTAAAACACTGTCCAATTCTGCAAAATAACTTAGGCTTTTCTACAAAAATATTTAAACATAACAATTTTTGTAGATTTCCTCCGCTTATTGTCGGTTTCCATCCGCATACATTTTTTGAAAGTATGATATAATAATATAAATCTTGAAGGAAGGGATTTTGATATCATGATCGCTCGAAGGAGCATGTGGCATCGTATTGACGAATCATACACGTAGCGTATTTTTCAGCTCAGATACTTTAGTCTAGCGAAAAAAATACGAGAGTGGGGAAATTATGATTGCCCGAAGGATAATTTGGCAAAAAAAAGACTCTTCTTACACGTAGCGTTTTGTTTAGGACTTAATTGTTACTAGCTAAACAAAACAAAGAAGAGCAGGATTGCTAAATGAAGAATCCTACTCCACGTTTTGTTTAGTCGTTTTAAGACTTAAACTAAAACGAAGGTAGGGAGAATTGATGGACGAGAGGATTATTCGTTATTTCTTCAGCGACATATAGCGTAGTTAGTTTTTTTCGTAAACTAACTGAAGCTACATGTGAGCTCGTAGTTAGTTTACAACACAAAAAGGACTACTAACTACGGAAAGAAGGAATAACGATGAGGAACATCCAAAGTCGACAAATTATTAAAGAAATTTTTATGGTTTTAATCGGTTCATTTATTTTAGCAGCAGCGCTATATCACATTCACTTCCAAAACCACTTAACAGAAGGTGGATTTGTAGGAATTGCACTATTTATCCAAAATTTTTATGATATTTCACCATCTATTTCAACTGTAATTATGGATATCCCAATTATTTTACTATGTGCTTCATTTTTAGGTAAAAAAATGGTTGGTTATTCATTCCTAGGTTCGATTTCATTCGGAGTATTTTATTCTCTTATGGAAAATTATTCTCCATTTACGGTCGATTTATCAAATAATTTATTTATAGCTGCAGTAGTTGGCGGTGCGTTAGCTGGTATTGGACTCGGTTTTATATTGCGATTTGGCGGTGCAACCGGCGGAGACGACATTTTAACAATTGTATTAAGTAAACGAACTCGTTTTACAATTGGGCAAATTTTCTTCGTCTTTGACGCGATTGTTCTTGCGCTTTCATTATATTATTTAAATTGGACAGAAATTGCTTTTACTATTCTTTCAATTGCTGTACAGGCAAAAACATTGGATTTAATTTATTATCCAAAAGCAGAGAAAAAAGCAGAAAAGCAACCAGTATCTATTCCAATGTCCAAAAAGCATGCAACAAATTAAAAAAAGCGAAAGGCTTCGGCCTCTCGCTTTTTTTACGCTCTTTTTTCCTTCTCGACTATGTGGCGCACTTGATAAAATCTATTTGCAAATTCAGTAACATTTCTTGTTAAACGATAGTTCACTGTAGACCCGATTGCCATTCCGATTACCGGAATACCTTGGAATAATTTACGACGAAGAGCATAAATCGAAAATGTTTTCAAAATTTGTTTTAACACAACCTCAGTAGAAGCTGGTTGTAATACCGCTTCGTCTCCTTCATAGAAGAACGAATCTTCTTGCTCTAGCTCTTGCAGTAAATTGTACCATGCGTATTGCTGAAGCCTTCCTGGTAGTAATGACGCATGAAACACCTTTAACGCAAGCATCATTTCATAAGGCTTGTTCACATCATGTCCAAATGATGTTGCAATAAGTTGGACAGCCTTCACATTTAATGCAATCATAACCGGAAAATCAGCCGTTAATAATAATAAACCTCCAGCACCCGTTGCTCCGCCTTGTACGAATGAATATAGGCGATGTCGCGCTGTTTGCTGCTCTGCTATGTATGTTAACTGATCAATAGATAATGCTTTCAAATCTTCTAGTTGCTCAATTGATTCATCAAATAATCTAGACGTTCCTAAAATACGATTACGCGCGTCTAACTGTGATTGTGAACTTTGAATCAATGCATGCAAATGAAAGAGCCATCCATCTGCTTTCGTAAAGAAATCTTTTCGTTTTTTCTCAGGTAATTTCGCAATTGTCGTATGTACCCATTTATCAAACATTTTTTGAAAATCAGTCGCTTCTTGCTCAACTAATTGCGATTCCCATTCTTTTATATTGTCTAAAATGGCTTGTTCTCGCTTCGATCGCATCGTAACAACCACCTCGTTCGATTTTTTTCTATTGTAACATATTTCTGCTTATTCTTTGCAACTATGCTTGTCTATCTTCATTCACATTCCATTTTTTAGTGACATAAAATATTAGCAAAAAGGATGAGATAAATCACATGAATCTATCCAATATAAAAAAAGAATATAATGCAGTATTCAGCTTAGGACAAAACTGCTGGCCTGCTTGGGCGTTATATCAATTCGAATTATCACCCTTTTTTGGTGTTATCGATTTTATGCTAAGCCCTTCATTAGAAAAAGTGAATGTATTATTACAAAATCGATTTGACCGTTTTCTACAGTTCGAAAACTTATCTTTCATCTCATTTTGGGATGATGGTGCGAAATTAAGACTCCGTGACAACCTATATGAAATCGACTCCTGCCACGACTTTAAAACAGATGTAAACACACCAACTTCTTGGCCTTCTTATACAGAAGTTAAGTTAAACTATGAGCATCGAATTCATCGTTTTCTAACTACAATTGAAACGGCAGAATCCATATTGTTTATTCGAACTGGAGGAACATACGAAGAAGCGCATTCCTTGGAACACATTTTATCTCAAATAGTTAAACATAAATTCTCTGTCCTATTACTACTTCCTGCAGATGTACCAACTGTTGCCCAAGAAGATTGGGGATTACAAAATATTTGCGTTATAAAATGCCCTATTATGGATGTATACCAGTACAATGAAGCATTTTGGAGTGACCTATTTGATGGACTCACGATTAGAACGCAGTCCTAAATACACGATACTTTTTATTACAAAACACATTATAATCATCCTTATACAAAAGAAATAAGGAGTGATTATATATGTATCCACGTGCAAAAGCTTTTGGCATTGCTATACATCACGGTAGACTTCTCGTACAAGAATATCATACTGGCGATGAAACATATTACCGACCTCTTGGCGGTTCAATTGAACTTGGTGAAAAATCAGCACATACCGTTATTCGCGAATTTCAAGAAGAGCTTCACACAGAAGTGGAAATCATCAATTATTTAGGCTGCTTAGAAAACATCTTTCATCTAGATGGAGAAATTGGTCATGAAATCATTCAGCTATATTCTTTACGCTTATTAGACATGTCACTATATGAAATGGAAATACTGAATATACAAGATGAACAAACACTGTCATACGCAAAATGGATTTCCCTCACTGCATTCATTCAAAAAGAGAAAGCACTATATCCAGATGGAATCTTGAAATATATCCAACAGAAAAAAGACGAAACCCTATAGGATCTCGTCTTTTTTTCATATAGTATATTAACCAATATCTCCAAGACGTAGTACGTCACGAGCGATCATAACTTCTTCGTCAGTTGGAATTACGATAATTTTTACTGGAGAGTGTGGGAAGCTGATGAATGCTTCTTCACCAAATACGTTATTACGTTTTACGTCGAAGTATACGCCCATGTACTCAAGGCCTTCTAATACACGCTCACGAATAATCGCACTGTTTTCACCTACACCAGCTGTAAAGATGATAGCGTCAACACCTTTCATACGAGCTGTGTAAGAACCGATGTATTTGTGGATACGGCTTACGAATACATCAAGTGCTACTTTCGCACGGTGGTCGCCTTCTTCTTCTTTCGCAATGATGTCACGTAGGTCACTAGAGTAACCAGTAAGACCTAACATACCACTCTTCTTGTTTAATACGTTAACTACTTCTTCTACTGTTTGGCCTGTTTTTTCCATGATGTATGGAATTAACGCAGGGTCAAGGTTACCAGAACGTGTACCCATTGTTACACCAGCAAGTGGAGTGAAGCCCATAGAAGTATCGATAGATTTACCGCCTTCTACTGCTGCGATACTTGCACCGTTACCTAAGTGACAAGAAAGTAAGCTTAAGCTTTCAAGTGGACGACCTAATAATTCAGCCGCACGCTCAGTTACGTATTTATGAGAAGTTCCGTGGAAACCGTATTTACGGATACCGAATTTTTCATAGTACTCATATGGTAGGCTGTATAAGAATGCAGATTCCGGCATTGTTTGGTGGAATGCTGTATCGAATACTGCTACTGCTGGTACATTTGGTAATACTTCTTGGAATGCTTTAATACCAACAAGGTTTGCTGGGTTATGAAGTGGCGCTAAATCGCTTAACTCTTCGATATCAGCTAATACTTCATCAGTAATTAAAACAGAGTCAGCAAATTTTTCGCCGCCGTGAACAACACGGTGACCGATACCGCCAATCTCATCTAGAGACTTAACGATTCCGTTTTCAGTTAATTTTTTAAGAAGCATATTTACTGCTACTGCATGATCTGGAATATTTGTAATTTCTTTTTGTTTTTCGCCATCTACAGTAATAGTGAAGATACTATCTTCTAAACCGATACGTTCTACTAAACCTTTTGTTAATACTGTTTCACTTGGCATTTCAAATAATTGGAATTTTAAGGAAGAGCTTCCTGCGTTAATCGCGATGATTTTTGACATCTAGTCTTTCGCCCCTTTTTCTCTTGGTAGTTGTGTGGATATGTCCACAAACCGCTCGATTTTATCTGATCAAATTCACTAAATATGAAAACGTTTCATCATTAGTGAATTTTATACTCACGATTTTAATTTAAACATCGTCCGACATATATTTCAAGTGAAAAAATTGTAACACCAAGAAAAAATATATATTACAGATTTCAAAAAAATTCAGTTTAATCTAGTATATATTTAAAAATATGACATATCATATAAAACTGTACTACATGAATTACTAACCCTGTTACATATACCTCGCCTTATTTGTGGGTTGCAAACCAAGTATTTAATTGATCCATAATGTTCTCCATCGCCTTCATGTTGGAGAATTTAGGTAACTCCACTAATAACGCCTGTTTTGGCATTGTTACACTAGGACCTTTCTTTTGGAGAACAAATATACTTTTTGCATTTTTCTCGTTTTTAAACATGGAAACAGGTAGCTGTAATAGCCCTTGAATAAAACATGTTTCTTTAATAAATGCATGTAATTTTGGTGCTTGATCACTTTCAAAAATGAAGTTTGGTACTAGGAAGAATAAGTACCCGCCTTCTTTCGTATGTTTCACACTTTGTTCAATAAATAGGTGATGGGCATACGACATTCCTTCATCTGCTTTTAACTTATATTCGCTTGCACCGATTTCATTTGGATAGTAACCAATCGGTAAGTCTGAAACGACTGCATCAACCGGATCGATATAAAGTGGCGCTAGTCCATCTTGATGGAAGAATTCGATTGCATGCTTTTGTAAATTCGCATTTACTAAAGCAAGTTTAATTAGTACTTCATCCACTTCTACACCAAATCCACTCATTGCTAGTCCTTCTTTGGCGCTATTAAATACTGTAGTCATTAAGTTACCTGTTCCAATTGCAGGATCTAAAACAGTAATTTCGTTTTGCCCTTGCATAAATTTATGGAATAAGTAGCTCATGAACATTCCAACTGCATCAGGCGTCATTTCGTGATTCGCTTGCACGCCTTCTTTCATTCCTTTTAAGATGGCTAACTGAAATGCTTTACGAATTTCTTCCCCTTTATATGTTTCTTCATTAAACGTACTATATTCACGATTCAGCCTTTCAATTGCTGATTCGGATAATTCCTCTTGTAAAATTGCTCCTTCAAACAAGTTATCACCTGTTTCTACAAGCGCCTCTAAATATGTTACATCTAATTCTTTACGTAAAACTACCGCAGAAGAATCAAAAATAGAAAATAATGTTTCTACTGTCTGACTCACGTACATTCCTCCTTCTCTCTTTTACACATAACTTATATCATACCACAAAGTGTTTTTTTCCAAAAAGAAAAAGCGACCTCCTACAAAGAGCTCCCCTTTAAGTTATATATGATATAACGTTTTTTCTCATATATTGGTACCATTACGCAGCAATATATGAGAAAAAACGACCTCTTTATAAGAGGTCATTTCTTTCACATTATTTTGCCGCTTTAGCTGCTTCTAATGCTGCTTCATAGTTTGGATGGCTTGTACCTTCGCTTACGTATTCTGCGTAAACTACTTTGTCGTTGCTATCTACTACGAATACTGCACGAGCAAGTAAACGAAGCTCTTTCATTACTAAGCCGTAAGCTTCACCGAATGAAAGGTCACGGTGGTCAGAAAGTGTTACAACATTTTCTAAACCGTTTGCTGCACACCAACGTTTTTGAGCGAATGGTAGGTCAGCGCTAATTGTTAATACTTTCGCGTTTTCAATACCTGCTGCATCTTGGTTAAAACGACGTGTTTGTGCATCACACACACCTGTGTCGATTGAAGGTACAACACTAATTAATTTTACTTCGCCTTTGTATGTTTCTAAACTTACTGGAGATAAGTCATTTGCTAATACTTGGAATTTTGGCGCTTGATCGCCAACTTTAACTTCTGTTCCAACTAAAGTCATTGGGTTACCTTTAAAAGTTACGTTTGCCACTTGAAAATCCTCCTTTTAATAAAACAAAGTATGTATAGTGTTAATGATAGTCATAATGCTCCTAAAACACAAATAAAACCAACTCAATTTATATATTTTTTTTAATTACTCTTTCCTATTGCTCTTGCTGCTGTAAAAGTGCTTGTATATCTTCCACATCAATCATATATTTTTGTTTTTCCATACGATGCTCTACTGGTAAAGTCGCAATACGGTAATCAAGATTTTTCATTGCTTGTTCAATAATTTTACGAGCTAAACCTGCATTTCCATACGTTTTATCACGATTTTCATATAGATAAGTAAAATAGTCAACAAGCATATTTCTCGCCTCAGCTGACATATGATACTGCTTTTTCGTCATATAATAACCCGAAATTCGTATCATTTCTTCTGGTGTATAGTCTTCAAATACAAGGCGATAATCAAAACGACGGCGCAGCCCTTTATTGCTATCAAGAAATTCTTCCATCTCATCTTCATACCCTGCAACTAACACAATAAATTCACCGCGTCTATCTTCCATTTGTTTTAACAATAATTCCACCGCTATATGTCCTACATCATTGCTCCCTTTATTCGTCAACGTATATGCTTCATCAATAAACAGCGTACCGCCCATTGCCTGTTGTAATACATTCGCTGTTTTCTCTTCTGTACCACCTTGAAATTTATCAACTAACTCTTTACGGTCCACTTCAATACAATCACCGCGTTCTAAAATTCCAAGCGCTTCATATACCTTCGCAATAATTCGAGCAACCTCAGTCTTCCCTGTCCCTGGATTACCAATTAATGAAATGTGCATTGAAAGTTCACTTATATCCTTACCCTCTTCCTGATAATAAGAAACAAGCTGGATTAATCTTTGGATTTCTTCTTTTACCTTCGTTAAACCAATCAAATCATTTAGACGATCCATTTGTTCTTGTAATAACTTCTCATTAATTGGAACGGCTACTTTTTTCTCCCCTTTTTGTTGGAACACTTTTTCAACATCTTCTAAATGAATGGTCGTTAGTACTTCTCTCTTCCTCCACTCACTTCTCGGTAACGCTCTAATTCGATCAGAATGTAACACTTTCCATTTATCCACCTGTTCTCGAACCATCCGTGCATTCCCAAAATGTTCATTGCGTTTTCTATACAACTCTACAAACTGTTCATACACATATTTTTGTGCTTCTGGTGTTAACTCGTACTGTTTATCTTCTAACAACCTATTTCCAATTTCCATTAATTCATCTGGCGTATAATCCTCGAATTTCATATAAGATACAAAGCGACTTTTCAACCCTGGATTTGAAGCAATAAAGCGCTCCATCTCTTTTTCGTAACCAGCAACTACACATAAGAATTCTCCACGATGATTCTCAAGGGCTGCTAATAAAACATCAATAACTTGGTTACCAAAGTCACGGCTACTATCTTCTACACTCAACGAATAGGCTTCATCAATAAATAAAACACCACCCATTGCTTCATCAATATATCCCTTTGTCTTCTCTTCAGAATGTCCAATATACGAACCAACTAAATCTTCACGCTTCACTTCTACAATATGCCCTTTTTCAAGCAATCCGAGCGCTTTATACACTTTGCCAAGTAAACGAGCAATCGTAGTTTTTCCTGTACCAGGATTTCCATAAAAAACAGTATGTTTCGGCTTTATTTCATCTCCTGAATCAAGTCCGGCAGCTTTACGATAACGACTAATTTCTACATAATTTATTAACTGTTCGATTTGCTCCTTAACACTGTCCATTCCAACAAAACGATTTAACTCCATCATAATAGCTTCTATGTCGATATCTTCTTCCTGCACTTTCACTTTCTCTACATCTTCTACCTCTTGTTTGTCCTCTCCATTGGATTTTATTCTTTGCTGGCTAACCTCTATATATGCTTTACAATTTTCTAATACAGTTGAACTGTTATCATCAATTTGATAAGCCGCTTCGTCTATATCAAAACACTTTATATCTGTGAGGTTAATCTTACTTTCAGAAGCAACTCTAATACCTATAAGAGCTTCAGAAATATTACACTTTTGAATCGTCCCTTTTACATCAGAATAGATGTCAATTGCTGGAAATTCTTTCACTTGAGATATTTCACATTGATCTATACAAAATTCACTATCTTTTACAACTAAAAATATTTGACTTTTACCATGATTAAAGTTACTTCTCCTAACATCAAATTGACTCTCTTCACTATAAATCATTGGATATTCAAATTGAGAAATACTACCGTTATAAAAAACGATACCACTGTTGTTTTTCAGATTAAGTGCATTTCCTTTACAATTTCGAATATAAATTTTATCAATTTTAGCCTGTCCTTTATCGAGCCATAAAGCGGTACCACGGCAATCATATATTTCACACTCTATGACTTCCGATTGACTATCGCTTACAATTCCAATCCCATGTAAAGCGTTATACATGTTATTTCGTTGTAACAGCGCTTCACTTTCTCCAGAAACTTTTACACATTCTTTATTAAATTCTGTTAACTTACAATCCTCAATTAAAGCAAAGCTATTTTTATTGACCACTACAGCTCCACTTTTTCCATTATGTAAATCACATTGTGTCAATGTTATCCTACTTTCATCCGCCCAAACCATCGAATCATCATTATGGAAGTGACCAATTTCGCAGTTATCTAGTATACACTCACTATTGTTTTTTACATAAACAGCATTATTATTACCTTCATGTATTTTACAGTTTGTTGATTTTAAATAACTTTGCTCACCCAAAATAACTGGATTACTTTCATTTTGAAATTGAGATATTTCACATTCTTCCAATATCACTTTGCTATCATTCTTTAAATAAATGGCGTTACTAGCACCATTATGCATTTTACATTTCCTTACTATTAGTTGGCCTTGATTCACAAATATAATAGGGTATGTTTCATTAAAGAACTGATATAATTCACATTCTTCAAACAAGCCGCCACCATTTCCCTCAAATGATACTGCATTCATTTGTCCATCATATAATTTACAATTTCTAAATGTAGGATTACTAGCATATACCGCTACAAGTTGACGTTTAAAATTAAAAATTTCACATTCCTCAACTAGCGGTTGGCTTGCTTCTTGTATAGAAAAAGCTGATGTTTGCCCATCATATATTTTACAACGTTGAATATGAGCCGTTGCTCCTACAATTTGAAAAACATTGTTTCCTGCTTTATATATTTCACAATTTTCAATGGTTGGATTGCTATTATTGTTTATATTATAAGCACTATCTGCAGTATAACTAACTTTACATTTTTTCCATACAGGTTGACTATCCTCAATCCAAATAGCTGGATATGTTTCACCTGATAAATTAAATATTTCACATTCCTCAACTAGTCCTGCACTCTGCCCTTTGAATGTTATCGCATTCGTCTTGCCATCAAACACTCTACACTGCCTTATCGTCGGCTTACTTCTATGTATAAACACCATTCCAATTTCAAAGTTAAATATCTCACAATTTTCGATTATAGGTTGGCTTTCCTCCATATAAATCCCATTGCTTTCTCCATCATGTATATTACATTTTTTTATTGCAGGAGCGCTATTCGAAATATATATAACGGGACCTTGCATATGAGATAAGTCACAATTCTCTATATTCGGCTTTCCTCCATTTTTCATATAGATTGCATTACTCGGACCGCTATGAATACGACAGTTTTTTATATTCGGGCTACTTTTACCTATAAATATAGAAGGGTACTCTTCTCCCTTCATTCCATGAATCTCACAATTCTCTATCGTTCCTTGGCTTCCTTCATTAAAATTGATTCCATTTGCATATCCACCCGTTACTTGACAAGATTGCATGTACAAGATCCCGTGGTTTTGTACCACTACCCCAGAACCCTTCCCAGGATAAATATCACACTCCTGTATTTGCAGAACCCCAAATTTACAATAGATTAAAGCATCATCTTCTGATCCGAATTGCTTAATTTGAATACCTTTTATAAAAACCTTACTGCCACTATCAATATAAATTGCTGTTTTAAACGCTTCAATGACAGTACTTTGTTTATCTCCCTCACTAATAATGTTAATATCTTTATCAATATATATATTCTCCCGATACACACCAGGCTTTACTACGATTGTAGTCCCTGACGAAGCACCTTTCACAGCATCTGAAATCGTTTTATATCTAGAAAACAATGCTTTCGATACAACAATTTCTTTCATATTTCAGCCCCACTCCTCTGCAATGTTTCATATTTTTCATTATACATAAACCTACTGTGAAACAGGGAATATTTTTCCATATAAAATAACAAAAAGAAGGGCATCTATTTCTCCCTTCTTTTTGTTATTTTATCTTTTAAATTTGAAATTCAGGATCGTCTTCTTTTCGTTTATCCATCATTTCTTTCACTTTATCAACAGCTTGTGGTGCTAATTCAATTATTTTATCGATGACGTGTGTTTGCTTATCTAAATGCAATACTTTTACACCTTCTCCATTTATTACAAGAAAAGCAACAGGATTAATAGAAACTCCTCCACCACTTCCCCCGCCAAATGGATGACGGCCTGAATGTTCTACTTTACCAAATTCACTTCCACCAGCAGCGAATCCGAAACTAACTTTTGAAACGGTAAGAATTACACTTCCATCTGCCGCTTTAATCGGATCACCAACAATTGTATTTACATCAGTCATTTGTTTTAAATGCTGCATTGCGGTTGTCATTAAACCTTGAATTGGATGTTCCACTTTATATCCCCCCTATGCTTGAACTGATTTTTCATTCGTACCAGATCTTTGTCTTCTCATAAACGTGAGTAATTTGATACCCGTTTTTATAGCACGAAATATACGAAAAGATGCTGTTAACTCACATCTTGATGCAAATCCTTTCCCTTGAAAAACAGGGGTGATTTCAAATTCTGGTACGTCAACAATATGCATATATTGTCCTACAACTCCAGCAGCCATTCCTTTTGTCCCCCATGCATATCCAGTGACAATTCCAGTACTAGCTGCATCACCTGCTCCAATTTGGGTGTGCCATTTCCAACCATTGATTTTTACTCGTTTAAGAAAATCTTTAACGATAGTATGAACTTCTTGCAGCTTTTTTATCAGTTCCCCTATACTATCAAGTTGTGCCATAATTTTATTATCAATTCCGCCGTCTTCTTCAGCTTTTTCGATTTTCTGCCCTGTCTTTTTCTGTTGTTTTTCAATTCTTTCCAATACATCAAACGTATATCGAATCATCCATATTTTCACTTGAAACAAACATTGCTTTTCCATTTCTGAATATAAAAATGTCACTTTAAGCTTTATTTTCGACAATAGTATAAGCAAAATAAAAAGGAGAAGAATTATTATTCCAATCACGAGCCACTTCATACGTATCATCCTTTCACTCCGTACCCATTATCGACAAGTTTATTCATCATTAAACAGGAACCTTTAAAATTGAATATAAAAATTTTTCTAAAAATAAAAAGGGATTTTGACATTTTATATCGAAATATATTATTTGAACATATCGTCGGGGAACATATTTGGATGATATGTAGCACGAAGAACAGAAAATTTAACTGCAGTGGAGGGATACATAATGGCAGATCGTCGCAATTTATTTTTCTTTTATGGTGATGACAAAGCAACGCTCGTTGAAAAAATGAAACCAATCTATCGTATTTTAGAAGAGAATGGTTTTACCATATTAGATCATTCAAAAAATGCAAACGCTATCGTCAGTGTTGGAGATGATGCAACTTTCTTACAAGCCGTTCGTCAAACTGGTTTTAGAGAAGATTGTTTATACGCAGGGATTTCTACGAAAGATGAAACTTCTTTCTACTGCGATTTCCATATTGATCACGTTGATACAGCCCTTCAAGAAATTACAAAAAATGAAATTGAAGTGCGAAAATATCCAACAATTCAGGTAGATGTAGATCACGGTACATCTTTCCATTGTTTAAATGAGTTCTCATTACGCTCTAGCATTATTAAAACATTCGTTGTAGATGTTCACGTTGATGATCTATATTTCGAAACATTTAGAGGGGACGGTTTAGTTGTTTCTACCCCAACAGGAAGTACAGCTTACAATAAATCATTACATGGTGCGGTTGTTGATCCGCTTATCCCATGCTTCCAAGTAAGCGAATTAGCATCTTTAAATAACAACACATACCGTACGCTCGGTTCACCATTCATTTTAAATCACGAGCGTACACTAACTTTAAAACTACGACCAGACGGTAACGATTATCCAGTTATCGGTATGGATAATGAAGCGCTTAGCATTAAACAAGTGGAAAAAGCTGTTGTACGCTTAAGCGATAAACAAATTAAAACAGTAAAATTAAAAAACAATTCCTTCTGGGAAAAAGTACAAAGAACATTTTTATAGCATGAAAATAACCGCCGAATTATGGGATCCTATAATTCGGCGGTTATTTATTTCTCTCGCTACCGACCACTATTCTTGTCATTTTTTATCGGTAATTCGATATATTTTCACACGTCTTTCCTATACACAATCTTCCCATCAATTACGGTCATTTCTGCTTGTACTTCTTTTATTTCTTCTGCCTCTACCTCAAATATATTTCGATCTACTATCGTAAAGTCCGCTTCATATCCCTTTGCGATTTTCCCTCGCTTCGCTTCTTTTCCGATTGCATAGGCACTTCCTGTTGTAAATAAAGAGATAGCTTCATATACCGTTAATCTTTCCTCTGGCATATAGCATACGCCGTCAATAAAACTTCTACGTGTAACAGCACTATATATGCCTAAAAACGGATTCACTTGTTCAATTGGCGCGTCAGACCCACCGTTGCAGTGTAATCCCGCTTCTAGTAACGTCTTCCAAGCATATGCATATCCAAGACGATGCTCGCCTAGTTTTTCAATGACTGATGGGAAGTCCGATGACACAAAGACGGGCTGAATATCAATAATAGCCGGCAAGTGTTGCATTCTCTCAATCAATTCTTCACGAGCTAACTGACAATGAATAATACGATCGCGAAAACCTTCTGCTGGTGGATATAATTCAAGTGCATCAATGACATATTCAAGTGATAAATCACCTATTGTATGAATCGCAACTGGCATATGTAAATCCCGTGCTTTTTTCACTAACTCCGCAAGCTCTTCACGTGAGAAGATTGCAACTCCATTTGTTTCCTGCGCATCTTCATACGGTTCACTTAATAAAGCTGTTCTTCCGCCAAAAGAGCCATCAGAAAAAATTTTCATCGCTCCAAATTCAATATAATTCTCATTTTCATATTCTTTTCGTTCATGTGCCACTTCATGATGAACGAGCAAATGCGCTTTAAAGGGCATTTCTTTTATAACATGAGAAAACGCATTATGCGTTTTTCTAAAACCACCGTAATAATTTAAATCTTCCGTATGCCCGCCAACAAGTCCGTATTGCCAGCAATCTTTAATCGCTGTTTGCAGAGCTCTTTGTAAGTAGGCTTCATCAATTTCAGGCTGCACATGTTTTATTAGTTCTTGTCCTTGTTCATATAAAAGCCCTGTTAAATTATTCAATGCGTCCCGGCCGACTTTTCCTCCTTTCGGGTCTTGCGTCGTTTCTGTTATGTGCGCTTCTTGCAATATGTATGAATTCACCCATGTAACGTGGCGACAAACGCGCTTTAATAAAATAGGGTGTTCTTTAGAGATTTCATCTAAATCACGTACATGAACTTGTTTTGTATCTGTAAAATTATTTTCATTCCAGCCTTCTCCAATAACCCAAGAACCTTTTGGCGCTTCTTCTACTCGCTTCTGAACAAGAGTCAACACTTCGCTATAAGATGTACAATTTGATAAGTCTAGACGGAGTAACCTCTCCCCGTGCCCAATAAGATGCATATGACTATCAACGAGACCTGGGATCATCGTTTTGCCTTTTAAGTCATACAACTTCACGTCTGAATATCGACTTTCTAGCTCTTCCTTACTCCCAGCATCAACAATCATGCCCTTTTCAACATAAATAGCTTCTACTTTTTCATTCTCTTCTCGCATCGTGTAAATGGTGCCGCCATACCAAATTTCTCCCATATGCTCATCCCCCTTTTCCCTTTAGTCTACGAAATTAGAGCGTATAAAAAAGCACCATTTCGATTAAAAATGGTGCTTTTCTAAAAATTACTTTTGTTCAGTAGGGTTCGTTGTGATTTGCCATTCAATGCTAAATTTATCTTTAAGTTGTCCGTATGCTGGGCTCCAGAACGTTTCTTGAAGTGGCATAATCACTTCTCCACCCTCTTGTAACTTTTCGAATACTTCTTTCGCTTTTTCTGCATTACTAATTTGAATTGCAATTGTTACTTGAGATCCGATTGCATGCCCTTGACCTGGGAATGTATCAGAAATCATAAGGTCCGTATTACCAACTTTTAAAGTAGCATGTAAAACGCGCTCTTTTGCTTCAGCTGGAATCGGGTATTCTGGATTTTCAGGCATGTCACCAAAAGTTTGCATGATTTCTACTTTTGCGTCTAACGCCTCTTTATAAAACTGTACAGCCTCTTGCCCACTACCATCTAAAACTAAGTACGGATTAATACCTAAAATCATACGGACACCTCTTTTTTAAGTTTATAAATATCGAACTTGTGTTCGTTTTTATATTATCATTGTTTGGCATTTCATTCAACTATTTCCTTCACTGTTTTCAAAATTATTTTGACGGAATCTCCATCTCTTGTTTTCTAAGCTCAATACGGCGAATTTTTCCGGAAATCGTTTTTGGTAGTTCATCTACAAATTCAATTTTGCGAGGGTATTTATATGGTGCAGTGAGTTCTTTGACGTGTTGTTGGAGTACTGGAATTAATGTTTCTTCATTCTTGTCTATATTCTCTCTTAATACGATAAATGCCTTCACGACACTTCCGCGAATTTCATCAGGGCTTGCGACAACCGCACACTCTCTTACATAAGGATGTTTTACGAGCGCATCTTCTACTTCAAACGGCCCAATTGTATAACCAGAGCTAATAATAATATCATCACCGCGCCCTTCAAACCAGAAATAGCCGTCTTCATCTTTCTTCGCTTTATCACCGGTAATATAATAATCACCGCGGAATTGCATCACTGTGCGCTCATCGTCTTTATAATATTGTTTAAAGAGGGCTGGCGTTTCAATGTGAACTGCGATATCACCAACTTCTCCTACCTGTACCGGAATACCTTCTTCATCTACAATATCAACGTGGTTGCCTGGCGTTGGTTTTCCCATTGATCCCGGTCTAATATCCATCCCTTTCATTACACCAACAAGCAATGTATTTTCCGTTTGCCCGTAGCCGTCTCTTACTGTAATATTAAAGTGCTTTTGGAACGTTTCAATGACTTCTCTATTTAATGGCTCACCTGCGGATACAGCGCTATGTAACGCTTCTAAATTGTACTCACTTAAGTCTTCTACTTTTGCCATTAATCTATACTCAGTCGGCGTACAACAAAGCACATTCACCTTATTATCACCTAATAAGTTTAAATACGTTTTTGGTTCAAATTTACCGTTGTATACAAATCCTGTCGCTCCTGATCCGAGTGTTGCTAAAAACGGGCTCCAAATCCACTTTTGCCAACCTGGACTAGCCGTCGCCCATACAACATCATCCTCTTCAATTCCGAGCCAATTTGGAGCGCTCGTGCGCAAATGAGCGTATGCCCACGCATGCGTATGAACAACACCTTTTGGGTTTCCTGTCGTTCCTGACGTGTAAGATAAAAAGACCATATCTTCTTTATCAGTCTTCGCCATTTCTAACATGTCACTTTCTGTTTCTAACGCTGTTTTTAAATTAATCCATCCATCTACTGACTGCTCGCTCAGAACGAATTTTTGAAGAGATTCCATCGCTTCTATATCATCAAACTGCCCAATGTACGGCTCATAACTTACGATTGCTTTTACTTCCCCGTGCCCAATGCGATATTCTATATCCTTTTTGCGCAACATTTCCGAACTCGGAATTACGACAAATCCTGCTTTAATCGCAGCGATATACGTCATGTACGCTTCAATTAAGCGCGGCATCATAATGAGGAGCTTGTCCCCTTTTTGCAGACCACTCTTTATAAAAGCGTTTCCAATTTTATTCGCACCTTTCATAAGCTCAGCGTATGTAACTTCTCGTCTATTCCCTTTATCATCTTGCCAAATTAAAGCAAGCTTATCTTTATCACCTGTATATTTCTCTATTTCAGAAACTAAATTATAAGACGGTGGCGCCAACAATTCCTCTCTCTTCATACAATATCCTCCTCCATTTCTATGCCTCCCTTATATAATAAAGAATTTTCAGTTAATTTTGAACCCTCTTCTTTTGACAAATTTTTTATGTCTATGTCGAAATGAATGTATAACGGTGCAAACAACAAAAAGAAAGAGCGGGAAAACCCGCTCTTTCTAAGCCATCTTATATGGGATTATTTTTGGTAACCGCCTAATTGTTGCTCAGCTAGTGAAACTAGACGTTTAGTGATTTCACCACCAACAGAACCGTTAGCGCGAGCAGTTGCATCTGCTCCAAGTTGAACACCAAACTCTTGAGCGATTTCGTATTTCATTTGGTCTAATGCTGATTCAGCACCAGGAACCGCTAATTTATTTGTGCTACGTGACATGTTATATCACCTCCTTGTGAGTATAGAGTGTGATAAATAACATGACTTCATACACGTTTTAGATATGGTAATTTATGGTTTTAGAAAAGTTCTTCGAATTTGTCTTCTTCCGCTACTACTTCTACCGTTTGTAATACCATTGTTTCTTTGTTCGCTACAGCTTCATCGATTAATGGTGTGAAATCGTATTTCGCTTCAAAACGATTCGCTTTTTCACGCTTCGGCTTCGTCGCTGGGCTTGCTGGTGTGAATACTGTACAGCAATCTTCGTACGGACGAATTGAAATATCATATGTGCCGATTTCTTCAGCGATTTTAATAATTTCTAATTTATCCATCGTAATAAGTGGACGAATAACCGGATAGTTTGTTACTTCGTTGATTGTATGCATACTATCTAATGTTTGGCTTGCTACTTGTCCAAGACTTTCACCAGTCGTAATTGCAAGTGCATTACGCTCCTCTGCGATACGCTCTGTAATACGCATCATCATACGGCGCATAACTGTCATTGAATAGCTAGATGGAATTTCTTTATTAATCGTTTTTTGCACTTCTGTAAATGGAACAAGGTGAAGCGTTACACGTTTACAGTACTTCGTTAACTCTTGTGCTAAATCGATTACTTTTTGTTTTGCACGCTCGCTTGTGAAAGGTGGGCTATGGAAATGAACTGCTTCCACAGACACTCCGCGTTTCATCGTTAAGTACGTTGCTACTGGGCTATCGATACCACCAGAAAGAAGTACCATTACTTTTCCGCCAACACCAACTGGTAAACCACCAGCTCCCATATGCTCACCACACATAATATAGCTGTAACCACTGCGAATTTCTATACGTACATTCACATCTGGATTATGAACATCTACTGTGATATCCTCTGTATTTTCTAAAATGTGTCCACCGATTTCTGGAAGTAACTCCATCGTCTTCATTGGGAAGCGCTTATCAGAACGGTGCACTGTAATTTTAAATGTTTTCACATCATCTTTTACTTGTAAGAAAGCTGCTAATGCACCCTTTTTAATATCTTCTAATTCTGATGGTACTTTCATCGCTAAGTTAAACTTATGAATACCGAATACATCTTTCAATCTTTCAGAAATTGCTTCATGGTCTTCGCCATTTAATTGAATGTACATACGGTCATGCGTTGCATCGATTTTAATATTTGGGAACTTTTTCAGCTTGAACTTTACGTTATCTTTCAATGTGCTTACAAATTTAGAGCGGTTCTTACCTTTAGTCGTCATCTCTCCATAACGAACTAAAATATATTCATATGTCATCATATTCCTTTACCTCATCACTTCATATAATTTTGGCATCGTCTCTTTCACAATACCTTGAAATTGTTTTACTTCTTCCATCGTGTTTTCTGGTGCCAAACTAATACGAATAGCACTTGCAGCAGCGGCATGGGGTACTCCCATTGACACTAACACTCTGCTCACTTCATTTGCTTTTGAAGAACAAGCAGACTTCGTCGATACATATACACCGTGCTCTTCTAAAGCATGAACGACCACTTCTGGTTTTAAACCAACAAATGACACATTTAAAATGTGCGGTGCTGCATATGCAAGCGACGTATTAATCGTTACATCTTCCATCTCTTTCAAGAAACGGACAAGCTCTGTTTGTAAATTGTGCAAATGAGCTATCTTTTCTTTCATTTGTTCCATTGTCATGCGAAGTGCTTTCACCATCGCTACAATGCCAGGTAAGTTTTCTGTACCAGAGCGATACTTAAGCTCTTGTTGACCACCTGATAAAATTGGATCTAACCTTACGCCATCACGTACATAAAGAAGACCCGTTCCTTTTACACTGTGGAATTTATGTCCAGATATTGAGCAAAGATCAATATGAGAAGCATATAAATCAAGCGGTACTTTTCCTATCCCTTGTACATGGTCCACATGGAATCTTATTTTCGGATAGTTCGATAATAACGTTCCAATTTCAGCAACAGGCTGAATTGCTCCAGTCTCGTTGTTCACGTGAATAATTGACACAAGAATCGTATCTTCACGAAGTGCTCGTTTTACATCCTCTACCGATACAACACCATGCTCATTAACCGGCAAATATGTTACATCAAAACCGAGATCTTCTAATTGTTTATATGCTTCAAACACAGACGCGTGTTCAATATTTGTTGTAATAATATGTTTACCGCGCGAACGATTCCTCATCGCTATTCCTTTAATCGCAAGGTTATTCCCTTCCGTTCCACCTGATGTGAAAATAATCTCAGAAGGTTTAACGTGAAGAAGCTGCGCTGCAATCGTTCTTGATTGTGTTAATAGACGCTCTGCCTCTCCCCCAAGCGAATGAATAGAAGAAGGGTTTCCAAAATATTTTCCAGCAACCGTTACGTACGATTGAAGGGCTTCTGGATATGGCTTCGTCGTCGCACTATTATCAAAATAGATCATCGTTCTTCCCCTTTCAGCGCTATCACATCATATAATCATATCACAAATACGTGTAATTACGCTAAGACTACTCAAAGGTTCCATTTTATCCCGATTGTGAAGGCCGATAATTAGTGAGGATGACCCTACTGACTACAGTTTCACTATATTTTAAAACGAATAACCTTACTGTATTCCGCTATTCATTATAGCAACATCGTCCCCAAAATTACACAAAAAAACAAACCCTTATGAAAGGGTTTGTTCATTGTCTACATATTCAGCTATTTTTTGAACAACGCCAGGCTCAAGTTGCTCTAGTACAGAAGCCGCTTGTTCTAAAGCTGCATCGTATTGATATTCACGGAATAATTTCTCCGCATAATCTAAGCTCTCTGCAAGGTTCTCATCATGACTGCGGTAACGATTACCGTATTGAATTAATTTTTCAACTAAATACGCTTGTCCAATTAACTCTTCTGTCATTTCAGCTACACCATTAACAGTTGTGTACGCTTCTTCTAAACTGCTATTTACAGCGTTCATATTTAACGGTTTTACTTCTAACTGTTCATATACAGCTTGCATTGCCATTTGTCCTCTTTGTAAATCTTCCATAATGCTTTCTGGAAGACCTGGCAAATTCGACTTTTGCATAAAACGTTTCGTTTCAAAAATGATATTTCGCATTTCTTGTAACTTCTCACGTGCTTCAAATTCTTCTTTACGCATCGTTTGCAGCATTTCTTTATATTCTGCATGAAGTACTTTTAACGTTTCACATTGCTCATAAACCTCTTCTAGTTCCTCACGAATAATAGAAAAGGCAATATCTTGTTCAGCAACGCGTAATTGCAGCATTTCAAAACGTTTCATTAAAATGTGCATTTGCTTTTCAATTACCTTTTGAGACTCAATATCCTTATCTTGTAACTGATAACTTTGTTTCACAAGTTGTGTTTCTGCTTTTGTTTCAATCGTTTCAATGCGAATTTCTTCTAAGTCTTCATAAACAGAAAGTGTTTTTTGCTCCACATAATGTCTCGCATGTACTTCTTGTTCCAGTTGATCATAGAAGCCATCTAAACGCGTTTTTAAGTTTTCTACTTTTTCAGCTGCTTCGGTTATATGAAGCTCCTGTATATCCATTAAACATGTGTGTAGTTGTGTCGTCATATCACGAACTTCTTTAGGGACTTCCAAATACTCTAATACATAACCTTGTCTTACCATATCATTATGTCCTTGTAATAAATCTTCCAGCTGAACTGGTAACGTCGCTTGACACTCTACCAATAAATCCGGAATTTGATGAATAATGATTTCTAAGCTTGCCAAACCTTCTTCTAAACTAATAACAATTTCTCTCGCTTTTAAATAGTCACCATTATCTGTTGCCTCTTCAAAGCTTTTAAACTTATTAGATTCAATATCTAGCATCTCTTCGATTTTCTGCTCTGCTGCTCCATACATATGTCTATGAGCAAGAACACTCTTCTTCATACTACGATATGTATCACGTAACTCTTCAATTTCCGAGCTATTTTTTTCATGGCTTTCTAACAATTGCTGTAATTCATTTAAAATATCTGTAATACGATTATCAGCGTCATCTAAACCACTTATGGATTCATTCATCGCATGCTTTGCTTTTCGGAAGGAGAATTGCGAGGCGAATTTTCGCGCTTGCGCTAAATCTTTGTCTGCTTTCGGAAGGGTTGTTGATACAATCTCATCCCATTCTTCACGCCATTTACCGAACAGTTCTTCTGTTTGACCCGTCATGTTTAAATCTTTCACCCGTTTTAGTTCATCTGCCACAGGTTTATCTTTTATCTCTTGTTTCCACTGCTCCAGTGCTTCAATATCTTTATATGAACGATTTCTTATCACAAGCTCTATCATGAGCAGCACTAGAATAGAGCTTACTACAATGATAACGATCGTCAGGATAGAATCCATGCAAAAAAGCCTCCTAGTTATATCTCTTTTTTTGTCCGTTCCGTTTATGAAATGGAAGGCATTATGTATAAAAAGGGAATCCCCCTATATTTAACAACTAACAATGTACTAATCATACCATGTAATGGCGTGTTTTTGACCTAGTTTTTTTTAAAATTTCATGTTTCTTTCAATGCAATTGTAATCTTTCTCAATCTTCTGTTTCGATTATCTCCCATCATCAAATGATTGTAATAACAGGTTCTCTTTCATATGAGATGCGAAATAAATTTTGCGCACAAGTGGTGGTTCAATAGAAATCGCATACACATTCCCTTGCTTTACAGCTTGCTCTACTGCCATTTCTGGAAGTAACGTAATACCAAGTCCAGCTCCGACCATTGCAAGCATCGGTTCTGCATAAGAAGTTTCAAATGCAATGATTGGTTTCGCCCCTATCCCTTGAAACATATTCGTAATCATTTTCCTTACATCACAAATTTCTGGATATACGATTAACTTTTCATTTTGCAAATCTTCCATTCGGATTACTATTTTCTCTTTATAAAGATGATCACTTGAAACTAGACAAACAATTTGTTCTTCTCGCATTTCTTTTATACACGTAGCGTCTTCTACTACTGAATCGACGAACATCGCTTCAATCTTCCGCTCTTTAAAGAGTCCCATTAATACTTTCGTATGCTCAATTTTCCATTCTACTTCGAATCCGTCACCTAATACATCTTTATATTTTGATATATAATACGCTGCTAAACTTGGCAATATGCCTATAGAAATTTTCCGCTTCTCTTGAAAATTCTTCATTTCGGCTTTCACTTCATGTATGTGTTCCAAAATCGGTAACATCCTTGTTATAAATAACTCTCCAGCCTCTGTTAATTCCACTCCTTGTGCGGAACGCTTCAGTAAAGTAACCTTTAAATCCGCTTCTAACCTTTGAATTTGCTTACTAAGCGCGGGTTGAGAAATATGTAAAAGCTTACTCGCCTTCGATAAACTTCGCGTATTCTTCACTTCAAGAAACGATCGTACTGCCTCCAAATCCATCGTACACACCTCTAACAAAAAGTTATAACTGTCATAAAAAATCGATATTTCCTTCTATAAACAATTACTCTTTATACTTATTTCATCAACTTACTATAACGAAATGTAAAGGGGAAAGATACTCTTGGACAAAAAACAAATGCTACTCGGATCCCTCCTATGCTTACTTGCCGTAACGGCTTGGGGATTTATGTTTCCTGTTATGGCAAATGCTCTGCAGTTTATCGATCCGTTCTTCTTCACAACTATCCGGTACGGATCAGCAGCTATTATTTTTCTTATTTTGCTATTCATTACTGAAGGAAAAACTTCACTCCACTTAGAAAAAAGAACACTTTCGTTATTCTTTTACGGAACAGTCGGTTTCGCTGGATATGGTTTTCTCATTTTTTACGGCCAACAACTTGCCGGGCCTTCTGGGGCCATCCATGCTGCGATGATTCAATCTCTTATGCCGCTCATCGCTTTATTATTGCAGTGGATAACAAAAAACAAACGCCCACAAAACTACACATTCCTTTGTATGTTCGTTGCATTGATCGGTGTTATGCTTGTCATTTCAAAAGGAAATATTCACTTATTATTTGGAGCTGCCAGTCACCTCTCAACAAATATACTTATGCTATGCGGCGTTACTTGCTAGGTCATTTATACGAACGGTGGTGCTCGTTTTCAATCTTGGTCACCACTCAGGTATACGACGTTAACTTGTTTATTCGGCTCAGTTTCACTCATCGTTATCGTCACTTTCTTCACTTACACAAACATCGTTACTATGCCGTCACTTCGTACCATTATGAGCGTTCGTTTTGAACTCTTGTATATGTCGATTGTTGCAGGTGTTATCGCTGTATTTTGCTGGAACACAGGAAATCGCCATATTTCATCTATTAACGGCATATTATTTATGAATTTAGTTCCTGTACTTGCACTTATCGGTTCCATCTTTCGAGGTTATACAGTCGACAAAATTGAAATTGCCGGAGCCTCATTAACAATTATCGCGCTCTTATGCAACAATGTATGGCAAAGGAAAGAAAGCACAAAAATCCCCACCTCAGTTCGTTAGGTGGGGATTCTTCACATATGAACAGCTCTTGGCAATTCATAGTACATATTCGTTATACATAATGTGTGTTCCATCCATTGCTCAATTTCTTTCGTGTACATTTCTATGAAAAATGTCTCAGACGGAAAAGAATGCAGCACTTCTGATATATATTGCGGATATAAAAACGGCATATTCATCATGCCTTTTAATTGCGTCATAAACATTGTAAAAGATACCTTTTTAAACTCTTGCTTTATTTGTCCCTGTCTAATCATTTGCTCTATATAATATCTTTCTTTAGAAAAGTAAATGGTCATCACTTCGCGAATTAATGTCGTATCAAGTGAAAGCTCTCGGTAGAAGAAACGTGTCAGTTCCCTATTTTCAAATTGATATCGTAAAATCTCGCGCACCATTTGCACCATCACATCTTTAGCCGACAAATATTCTCTCTGTTCGAACGACATTTCAATCACATGAATATATCCTTCTAAAAAGTCAGTAATAAGCTGTTCTAATAAACCTTGCTTTCCAGCAAAATAATATGAAATATTCGCTACATTCACATCCGCTCGCTTTGCAATTTCTCGCACCGACGTTCCATCATAACCTTTCGTGTTAAACAACGATATTGCCGCATCAATTACTTTTTGTTTCGTCTGTTTCATGCGCTCACTTCCTCTCACTGAACAGCTATAGTTTAAATTTCTTGACTTTTAAGACAAATTCCTTTAATTTTCTATCGACAAAGTCATGTGAAATACATCGTATTTTGCTAATATTTTACACATCTCGATAAAAAGGGAGTTGTTTCCATGTTTACTAAAGAAAGTTATGCAGGTTCTCGTGAAGAACAATACGAGACAGTAATTAAACAACTGGATGCATTATTAACTGGCGAACCGAACGTAGTCGCAAACTTATCAAATGCGTCCGCATTATTAAATCAATTTTTAGATCGTGTGAATTGGGTTGGCTTTTATGTAACAGACGGAAATCAGCTTGTTCTTGGACCTTTCCAAGGAATGCCTGCTTGCGTGCGCATTCCATTTGGACGAGGCGTTTGCGGCGTTGCAGCTGAAACAAAAACAACGCAGCTTGTAGCAGACGTTCACCAATTTCCAGGACATATCGCTTGCGACAGTGCTTCTAATTCAGAAATCGTCGTACCAATCGTGAAAGAAGGAACTATCATCGGTGTACTTGATATTGATAGCCCTGAAAAAAATCGTTTTGATGAAGTAGATCAGCGCTATTTAGAAAAGTTTGTGGAAACACTCCTAAAACATATTTAAAAAAGAAAAGAGTGAGTTATCGATTGCGTACATCACGTACGAAACCGATAGCTCACTCTTTTTTATTGATTACTAACAGTAGATATTTTCTTTAGTGCCTGTTCTAAATCAGAAACGATATCCTCCCATGATTCTAAACCGACAGATAAACGTATTAAATTATCGTAAATACCCATTTCTTGTCTTAGCTCAGCTGGAATCGCAGCGTGCGTCATCGTTGCCGGATGCTGAATTAACGTTTCTGTATCCCCTAAACTTACGGCAATTGTAATAAAGTGAAGGTCATTGATAAACGCTTGCGTCTCTTCTTTTCCGCCTTTAATTGAAAAAGAAATCACACCACCGCCCCGTTTCATTTGGCGAGATGCTAACTCCCCTTCTGGATACCAAACACCTTCTACCGCATCATGATTTTTCAGAAACGATACAATTTTTTCTGCATTATCACAATGGCGGTCCATTCTTACCGCTAACGTCTTTAATCCGCGTAACAATAACCAAGCATCAAACGGCGCCATAATACCGCCGATATCTTTTCGCATCGGGCGAATTTTTTCAGCTAACGCTTTCGTTTTACAAATCGTTACACCTGCCACAACATCGCCATGACCACCAATATATTTTGTCGCACTATGAACAACCACATCACAACCAAGCTCAAGCGGTCTTTGTAAATACGGTGAACAAAACGTATTATCAACAACGACAAGTAAGCCATTTCGCTTCGCAACCCGAATAACTTGTTTTAAATCGATTAATTTCATCGTTGGATTAATCGGTGTTTCAACGAAAATAACCTTTGTATTTGGACAGATTTTATTTTCGACATCATCCTCTGTCTCCATATCACAAAACGAATGCGTAATCATAAATTTCTCTTCTAACACTTCTAAAAAACCGTACGTGCACCCGTATAATCCATTTGAACAAATAATATGATCTCCAGCTTTTAAAAAGCCAATTAACGTTGCTGAAATAGCTGCCATTCCTGATCCGAAAGCAAGTGCTTCTTCTCCTCCTTCTAACACCGCCATACGTTCTTCAAATAATTTTACAGTTGGATTTCCAAGTCTTGAGTAAATATAAGATGGATCCACTCCCGCAAAACTCGCCTCTCCTTGCTGCGCAGTCTCAAATGTAAATGTAGACGTTTGAAATAAAGGTGGTGTTAAACTTCCTTTATGTTCCTCAGGTGTATAACCGTGATGAATTAACGCTGTCTCCATATGCTTCTTTTTCATAAAAACATCCCCTTTTATGTTTTTATTGCCGCATATTCACCAGTAAAAACTGATGAACGTTTTTACTACATTTTATGTAAGCGTTTTATTTGTGTTTCTATCTCTTCTTTTATATTGTTTTAAATTCCTTCTTATATTAATTTCCAAAATTTATATGCATAAAACAAAAACGTACTCGCTTGACGAAACTCTAGGTAAAAGATATAATAGCGTTTGTGTAAAATAAAAAGGCAGCCTTGTAATGTGAGTTTATCGTTTGTATTTTGTTCCTCTACGGAGGTGTATCTCGTAACTCCCTGCTGCTGGAGCGAAGGTACATGAAAACAAAATGCCCGTAAATATCGATTACGTCTGTTTTTATTTTACGTAAATAAAAACATTTTTAAAGGAGGAGTCAACTATGGCTCGTTATACAGGTCCAGCTTGGAAACTGTCTCGTCGTCTTGGAATCTCTCTAAGCGGCACAGGAAAAGAATTAGAAAAACGCCCTTACGCACCAGGTCCTCACGGTCCTAACCAACGTAAGAAACTTTCAGAATACGGTTTACAATTACAAGAGAAACAAAAACTTCGTCACATGTACGGCATGACTGAGCGTCAATTCCGTCGCACATTTGACCAAGCAGGTAAAATGCCTGGTAAGCACGGCGAAAACTTCATGATCCTTCTTGAAGCTCGTCTTGACAACCTAGTTTACCGTATGGGCTTAGCTCGCACTCGTCGTGCAGCTCGCCAATTAGTAAACCACGGCCACATCACAGTTGATGGATCTCGCGTAGATATCCCATCTTACCGTGTAAAACCTGGTCAAACAATCAGCGTTCGCGAAAAATCTAACAGCCTTGTTGTTGTTAAAGAAGCGATCGAAGTTAACAACTTCGTACCAGAATACTTAACTTTCGATGCTGATAAATTAGAAGCTACTTACACTCGTCACGCTGAGCGTTCTGAGTTAGCAGCTGAAATCAACGAAGCATTAATCGTAGAGTTCTACTCTCGTTAATCTCGGTACTCTGAAAAGAGTATTATTAAAAGCCTTAGGAACCTTGTTTATCAAGGGGCCTGGGCTTTTTTTATTGAATATAGCCGCTATATGTATAGAAACGGAACAATGTAACAAAATAAAACTTAACCCTCTCTCTAAAATTTCATCCATTTTTTATCCACATTAATAAAAACCTACCCCCTTCTTCTAACACTTAAAAACACTACATTCTACCCCATAACTCATTTTTCTTTGCTATACTCTCCTTTTGTTAACATTATTTTTACAACGTATTTATTTGTACATAATCTATACCTTCCCTTTTTCTATTTACACTCAACTTAAAAACCTCTTCATCACCCGAGCATCTGAATAAGATTAAAAAAACTTAATGAACAAGTATCTCTTTAACCGTCTAATTGTTAGAATATTCAATTTACAATAACTTCCTTAAATTGGTATTATTTTCTTGTAAAGGGAGGGAAAGTTCATGTCTTTAAATATGTATCTCGGTGAAGTACAAGCTCAAACAGAAAGTATGAACGCTTTCTGTACCGCTACTATTCAAGGTATGGAACAAATTATTCATTCTATTGACGCTTTTGCATTGGATACTGTTCTACAAGGACAAACATATAGCAGTGCAAAATCATTTTTTGTACAAACCTTTCGACCTTTGGCACAAGGAATCATTTATTTGTGTGAAGAATTAATTCGTCAGAATGATGCTTTTCCAAATCAATTTCAATCACAAGTCGCTTCTACAGATGTAATTGAACAAGAGATATTAGAACAAATTCGGGAAATTGACCGAATGATAGCAAGTACAGAAGCGCTCAACCAAACTATGCCGATCCCAGGTATGGACGCTATGGTAAATCTTTTTACTGTCATGAGGCAAAAACTGCAAGAAAAATTAGAACATCTATATGAATTTAATTATACTTCTAGTAATAATTATGATACTGCACTCCAACTAGCCGCTAGCATTGCGACAGGTTTAGCGGAAGTTCAAAGTGGAAAAGGTTTTAGTCCTGCAAGTGGTACATTTAGTACGCAAGGGTTGAATATGGAGTGGACGGGTCCTATTCAAGCAATTACAGAAAGTAAAGCTCGTAAAGCACAAATTGAAAAAGCAATTGCTTTACGAGAACAAGAAGCCAATAGACCATGGTATGAAAAAACAGCTATCAGTACTTGGGAATTTATGAAAGAATTTTTTCAAGGCGCTGGCAGCGCGGCTTTCGAAAGCGTTATTGGACTAGAATCACCTGATAATGATGAATTAGAAAGCAAGTTAACTTATCAAGCGGGAAGGTTCACGGGAAATGTTATAGCAGGAGCGGCTTCCATTATAGAAATTCTAGAAGGCCTTACCGTCATAGGCGGCTCTAATTTTTTAACTCTAGTCGCAACAGTAGGAACTGGTGGATTAGCATCACCAATTGCTATTACGTTTGATGCAGCTGCTACAACGGCTGGAGTTAGTCTTGTTGGACATGGTGTATTTGTTGGGCGTAATGCAATTCAAAATGGTAAGGATACTCTTCAAAAGTTCCACTCTTCTTCTAATGGGACTAGTGGTAGAATAAAGGAGAAAGCCGATGCTAACAACCTTCAAAAATCCCAGTCTTCTAGCGAGGTTGGTAATAGTGTTAAGAATACAGAAAAAATACGGATTGTTGATGGAAAAAAACAATATAATGTAAACGGAAAATGGTTAACAGATAAACAATTTTCAGCTCTTCGCCAGAAAGCTGTTCGCCACGCATGGAGACAAGAGAAAGAATTGATTAAAAAAACTGGAAAAGGAACGAGAGATTGGACCCCTGCAGAAAAACTAGAGTTATTACAAACAGGAAAAGTGAAAGGCTACGAGGGACAGCATATGAAATCTGCTAATGAATATCCTGATTTTGCTGGTGAACCAGATAACATTCAATTTTTAAAGGGAAGGAATATGGATGTAAACGAACATCTTGACGCCCATCGTGGGAATTATCACAATCCTACAAATGGCTACTATACTCCTAAGAATGATAGTATGACTGACTTTGGAGACGTTGCGCCTTGGAAACATGAATAGAGGGAGATGGTTTTATGCTAAGAAAATATTATTCAAAAAACAATCATTTACAACCATTTTTTGAGGAAGTTAATAAATATGTAGATGGTATTCACAACCTAAATAATGGAATCAGCTTAGAAGATATAACAAGCCTTCAAAATGAACTTAACATTCAAATTCCTGATATATATAAAGATTTTCTCCAAGTGTGTAATGGTGGAGAATTATTTATACCTGGAACAGTCCTGTCAGAAATTCATACAGCTGCTCGGGGCCCAAAACAGCGTGGTGGCTCCTATCTAAATGATTCGTTTAAAAAAGAACGAAGACCGACAAAGATGCCAGACACGTATTTAATCATCGCAGATTTAAACTATGGTGACTCGATATGTATAGACTTAGAATCAAGCAATGGATACGATGCAACGGTAATACAATGGGATAGGGAGACTCACAGCGTTTCTAGATCATGGAATGGTTTGGTGGAATGGTTAATGGATACCTTAGACGAAGGATCATTACTAGTAGATTATGATGGTAATGAAAAAGATTTAGACTTTTAACATGAATAGTAAAAGTAAAGCCACAAGAATTTAATGTGAAGTGAACCCGAATAGTGGTACATGAAAAAAACACCTCCTGAATTCGCATACTAAGTATGCAAATTCAATGGAGGTGTTTTTTCGTATGACGACAAGAGTTCATTACCTAGAAGAAACAAAGTGGAAAGTAATTGAAATGAAGAAAGATGGTTATTCAAATCGTACAATTATGGAGAAACTCGGAATTAAAAATGTTTCCCAAATTAAGACATGGATGAAATGGTATCGTACAGATCAAACGTATCGTTTTCAACAACCTGTAGGAAAACAATATTCTTATGGAAAAGGACCAAAAGAGCTCATTGAATTAGAACAGCTACGTTTAGAAAATAAACATCTAAAAACAAAATTACTTGTATGGGGAAAGTATCTGGAAATCGAAAGGGGCTGAAACCAGAAACTGTAGTTACTTTATGGGAAAATGTAAAAACAAGAATAACGGTAAAAGAATTGTGTAACGTATTAGAATTACCTCGTTCCACATTTTATCGTTGGGTACAACAAACGGAAGATTTGAAAGATGGTATAGAAGAGAAAGTAAAGGACGTTTGTCTTAGGCATAAATTTCGGTATGGATATCGAAGAGTGACCGCTACTCTTCGAAAAATGGGACTGTGTGTCAATCATAAAAAAGTATTACGAATCATGAGACAAAATCACATTCTTTCAAAAGTGCGTCGAAAGAAAAAGAAATATATCAATGGTGCGGAACCAATGGTAGCCCCTCATCGATTGGAGCGCCAATTCGATGCATCCAGACCAAATGAAAAGTGGTTTACGGATGTGACGTATCTCTTATTTGGAGAGCGTACCTTGTATTTATCAACGATTATGGATGCCTTTAATCGTGAAATTATTAGTTGTGTCATCAGCGAATCACAAACACTGACATTAGCGATGAAGACATTAAAACAAGCAATGAGAGGGCGAAAAGTAAAAGATGTCCTTCTTCACTCAGATCAAGGAAGTATTTATACAGCAAAAGAATTTCAAGCGTATGCCAAAGAAAACGGCATTATCACCAGCATGTCCCGGAGAGGAAATTGCCATGATAATGCCGTTTTCTTTGGTCATTTAAAAAGTGAAGCTTTCTATTCACAAAAGATAACAAAAGTATCCAACACAACTGTGCGAAAGATTGTGCTAGAATACATTCATTACTACAATTGTGTGCGAATTCAAGAAAAATTAAACCACCTATCCCCTAAAGAATTTAGGGAACAAGTGGTTTAAGTGTTTTGATTGGTGTCCCGTTTTCGGGGTTCACTTCATGATACTTTGCAAAGGTTTCAGTCTTCTTTTGGTAAGTCTGGCGAAAGAGTTACGCAGACAGGGAAACCTAACTACAAAGACTATGTAAAAGCAGAAAAAGGACAAAGACCGCCAAATTTTACTCCTACAGGAGCTAAGAGAGGCGGAGCTTTCAACGAAGCTAAGAGAGCAAGCGGTATTCCTGTTAATGAACAGCCAACTAAGGTTACACCAGCTGTAGATAAAAGAGGGAATCCTATACCTGGAAGAGACTATCATTTCAAAGATGGTAAGATTATAAGAGAACATTCAGGCGGTCATACTTATCCAGATGATCCACCCCAAAATAGAGGATCACATTTCAATGATGTACATGGGAATCATTATGACTATTAAAATTGAGGTGGTAAAATGAAGTGTTGGAATGAAGTAGAAGAAGATGCATTCTCATACTACAAATGGTTTAGTAAGGATGAAGCAATCAAAAGAGTCGGTAATTTACCAAATTTAAGTTTATTCAGTGTTAATGGCTCCATGTTATTTAGCTCAGATGAAAAAAATCAATTCAAAGAAGTATGTGGCACTGAAATCAAGCAAGTATTTATGAAACATGATTTAACTAATGTCTACAAATTTTACTTACTTGCAGCTATTGAAATCAAAGACAAAAACTCTAAAATTGAAAAATACCGAAAGGTATGGAAAGCTCTTCAAACCAAATGGAAACTCGAGGGATTTAATAAGGGTCCAGAAGTTGAAATGGAAGCTGGAGGAACAACTTTCTACTCAAGTATTGCAGAGTTTTGTCTCGAGAAACTTCCAGCTGCCATTGAAATAGTTTCTAGTAACCCTAAAAGATTTACAATCATTGCAAGTAAAAATAGTGATATAATTGCGGAAGAAAATGTTAGAAAAATTTTCAAAAAAGCATTTAATGAATATAACAAATGGAAAGATGAAATAGATTATTTTAACCTTTCCATTCATCTCTGCCCAAAAGACGATATAGTTTTTAGATGGGGAGATTCATTAGAGGAAGCGGAAATAGCTGCTATATTTAAGGGAAATATACTTACACTTTTAAATAGCTAACTGCAAAACCTTGCTAAAAATAACTACATTTCAATTAACAATTATATTATTTTAATAGAATTAAACTAAGAAAAATCCGACTCACAAAAGGCGGATTTCTTCATGTATCTAACATGTATACTGTTTTAGTTGATCTAATATTAAAAATTAGGGAGGAGTAATTATTGGCGTATTCATTACAACCTGAAATACAAGCCTGCCTTACAAAAATTGATTTTATTAAGAGATATAAAGCATTATCAAAACAATTTCCAGATAGAGAAAATACATTTGAAAACTATGAAAACGAAAAAGTAATTGCAGTATTCGAGTCTCTTGGCTATAAAGCTCGTTTTATGAAAAAAGAAAACTTTTTAAAAGTTGGAGAACTAGGTGATAAAAAAGAAAATATTATTCAGTATATACTCAACATGTAAGATTTGAAGAACTCAATAAAAGAGGTAAATATTTAGGCGAAGTTGATTTTGATTTGAAAGGAGCTAAAGGACCAGATAAATCAGGAGGGCAGGACATAAATGTTAAATAAAAAAATTGAAGAAGTAAAAAGAAAATACTACGTTGAAAAAAATATAGAAGAATATTTACAAAAGTCTTCTATCAAACTAACTCTCCCTAAACAAATAATTGATTTTTGTAATAAAAATAATATTAAAATTAAAGGAGATAGCGATATAGTATTCCCTTCAAATGATTGGTATATTACTTTACCAAGTTATGTAAAAGGCGAGTTTGAAGTTGAATATACTACATATCTTATCATTTCTAAACTAGCTAATGTATATTCTATCCTTAATTCCTTTAAAATTGTAAATAAAGATGTCAATGGCATGATGCCCACTTTAACTGGAGATTCAGAGCAAGAATATACTAGATTGCAATCTCAATTAATATCAGTTATTGAAACAACTCTAAAAGCAAGCGGATATGAAAGAATTGGTTACACAGATAGTAGCCGAAAAATAGAAGGAATAAAATTTGCAGACGATGTCGCACTATTTGGTCCCGATGTAACTGTTGATGACATTCTATTTAGGGATGTACTCGATGTAACACCTGATTGATATTTAAACTAACGTTTACGTTAGCTCTTCCTTTGTTTCAAATCAAATATCATGGAAAAGGCATATTTGATTTTACTGGTGAAAATATTATAACTAAGATACTTCAAAATGAACTGTATCAAGCGGATTATACATTTGCAAAGACTTCAATTTCACGTACGAAAAAAGAAACAAATTCAGGAAAAATTTTGAGACGTATTTGAAAGAAATGAAAGGTAAATATGCTATTGAGATTAGGTTTAGGGAGGAATAATTGATGGCATATGATTTAGAACTTGAAATAAAAGAGGTACTTGAGAAAATTGATTTTGTAGAAAGATATAAATCCTTATCAGAAAAATTTCCCGATAGAACAAATACATTTGAAAACTATGAAAACGAAAAAGTAATTGCAGTATTCGAGTCTCTTGGCTATAAAGCTCGTTTTATGAAAAAAGAAAACTTTTTTATTGTTGGTGAAGTAAAGAACAAGGATTTCTATACTTTCAGATTCAATATCAGCTTAAAATATGGTGTTGCTGAATTGATTTGGGAAGCATGGCATAATGGTGAAGTTAGAGCTGGAGACCCTTGGGACATATTTATAAGATTGTTATCAAATGACACGGAAAAAGTACCCGTGCTATATTTCCACAGTTACGATGAACTCAAAGAAATCATGAAAATTGCCTTTGAAATGTACGAAGATTTCAAGCGAGAATTAATTCCTATTTATTCATAATTTCACCTTAAAAATACATGAAGTAATGACTAAAAAACAAGGACAGACTTAAGGTTTTAGGAGAATTAATTATGAACTTAAAATTAAAACCTGAAATAGAAACAGCACTAAAAAAAATTGACTTTGTTAATAGATACACAGAACTTTCTTCTTTTTCGAGAGAAAATTATGATGCCGAAGAAATCATTCCTAATCCCAATATTGAAGAAATTCAACAAATACTTGAAAAGCTAGGTTATAAATCAGTTTATGATAAAAAAGAAAAGTTTTTAAAAGTTGGAGAACTAGGTGATAAAAAAGAAAATTTATTTTATTTTAATATTGGTATTAAAGTAAACGTTCTGGATTTTACTTGGGTAGTTTATCATAATGATGAACTAAGATTAGGTAGTCCATGGAGTCTATATTCAAGACTTTTAATTTCTCCAGACACTAGAATTAAGCCCGTACTATTTAGCGATTATGACAGCTTAGAAAAAATTTTAAAAATTACTTTAGGTATGTATGAAGATTTTAAACAAGAATTAATCCCTATCTATTCATAATGTAAAAAGCTACCGAAGACAACTAAAACAGTTACTTCGAGTAGCTTTTATTTATATATATTAAAGTTATTTATTTTCCTCTTTTTGAACATATACATAAGCATCTTTCTGCTCTTTATGTACATCCACCTTCGAATTCTCTGCAAGCTGACCCGCGTTTAGCAAAGAAAAAATAATGAGCGCTTCTAGTGACATTTTGTTTTACCACTCCTTTCTAGTTGTTATACATTTATCATACCGCTTACATGTGATTTCCGTATGAACTCGAAAAGGAGATTACAACAAAAAGGTTACAGGCATACGAATGCACGCTATAATAACCATAAAATAGGAGGTGGATTCTTTTTGACAATAAACCAAATGGTTCAACTCGGAAGTTCATTTATGTTGTTTATTACTTCAGCACTTATAAGTTGGTATCAAGGGAGTAATCTAATAGATTATCCTGATGAATGGAAATATAGCGCTAAGTTTACAAATTACTTTAAAGGTACCGTTTCAAATTACCAAGATATTTATCAAATCGATTTCTTTATATATGCGGCAAAATTTTATCCAACAGCATTTGTTGTTATGCTCATTAGCTTACTTTATATGCTCATATTAATTCTTCATATTTTATTTACAAGAAAAGATCAGGCAATCTAAATTCATACATAAAAACCCCGAATCATAGACTTTTCAGCCTACAATTCGGGGTACTATTTGTTTTATATTCGTTTCTGATTAGTAACGAATTAAGAAATATTTCTTTTTACCGCGGCGAATGATTGTGAATTTACCTTCAATGCGGTCGTTTTCTGTTACAACGTAGTCTAATGCTTGTGTACGCTCACCGTTTACGTAGATTGCGCCGTTCGTTACATCTTCACGTGCTTGACGTTTTGATGGAGAGATTTTGCTTTCTACAAGTAAGTCGATTAATACTGTATCTTCTGCAGTACGTTCTACAGATGGTACGTCTTTGAATCCTTGTTCGATTTCGCTTGCAGTCAGTTCTGCTACAGAACCGCTGAATAATGCAGCTGAAATTTTAATCGCTTGCTCTAATGCTTCTTCGCCGTGAACAAGTTTAGTCATTTCAGAACCTAATGCTTTTTGTGCTGCACGTTTTTCTGGTGCTTCAGCTACTTGCTTTTCAAGCTCAAGAATTTCTTCATGAGATAAGAATGTGAAGTATTTTAAGTATTTAACAACGTCGCGATCATCTGTGTTAATCCAGAATTGGTAGAACTCGTAAGGAGTTGTTTTCTCTGGGTCTAACCAAATTGCGCCGCCTTCTGTTTTACCAAACTTCGTACCGTCAGATTTTGTAACTAGTGGAATTGTTAAACCGAACGCTTTCGCATCTTCTTCTGATTTACGGATTAATTCAAGACCAGCTGTAATGTTACCCCATTGGTCACTACCACCGA
Source organism: Bacillus sp. M5A3_1b (assembly GCF_053345335.1). Taxonomy (NCBI): domain Bacteria; kingdom Bacillati; phylum Bacillota; class Bacilli; order Caryophanales; family Bacillaceae; genus Bacillus; species Bacillus sp. M5A3_1b. Next base: position 931,021 of record NZ_JBKEZY010000001.1, read on the forward strand.
TTTGCAAGCGGCAATTATGGTTTTGGTATAAGTTTAAGAAGTCGTATGATTGTAAAATCATGTAACTAAACTCAGTGAATGAAATACCAGTATCTAAACGAGATGCTACTGTATCTTTTGCTAACATATAGTTTAAACCGAAGTTTTTACCGATATCGCGTAAGAATGAAATTACATCTAAGTTACCAAGCCAATCATAGTTATTAGCCATTGTTGCTGGGTTGTCCACGTTTTCGAACTCTAAGAAGTTTGAAAGTTGGTTTTTAATGCTTTCTGTATAGTAAGCAACTGTATCTTTCGTATTTAATGTACGCTCTGCTTTTTTACCACTTGGGTCACCGATCATACCAGTACCACCGCCAACAAGTGCGATTGGTTGGTGACCAGCTAATTGGAAGCGACGTAACATTAATACTGGTAACATATGACCGATGTGTAAGCTATCCGCTGTCGGATCGAAACCACAGTATAATTTAACGCTTTCTTTTTCTAATAATTGCTCAAGTCCCTCAGCGTCTGTTTGCTGATTAATTAGACCGCGAAATTCAAGATCTTGTAAAATACCCATATCCTACATACTCTCCTTTAAGTTCATTACTGGCGTGAAAGTTGAAAACATAAAAAAATCGCCCCTTCAAATAAGGGACGATTTTGATTATCGCGTTACCACCCTAGTTGCAGGCCAAAAAAGCCTACCACCTTATTTACATAACGGCTTAGCACCGTCTTTTCCCTTTTGAATACAATTCAATCGAAAAAAGATGCTCTAGGGGCGTAATTCACGATCATCTATGTGCTGATTTTCACCGGCCATCAGCTCTCTAAAACAGGGAAATGATCACTACTTCTCCCTTTCCACGCTCAATTATTCATATACTTTTCTTTATACCATCATTTATATAGGCGTGTCAAATAGAGGTGGAATTTCGCTTCTCTCCAATCCTTTACAACGTCGCAAAGAGTAATTTATTAGACATAAAAAGCCTCCCTCATCTATTCTTTCATAAATGTATACAGACGAGGAAGGCGCTTCGTTCAAATATTATTTTATTTTTTTAATAATCTTTGCAGGATTTCCGCCAACTACTACATTGTCCGGCACATCTTTCGTTACAACAGCACCCGATGCGATCACCGCATTGTCTCCAATTGTTACACCTGGATTAATAATTGCTCTTCCGCCAATCCATACGTTATCGCCAATTGTAACTGGTTTTCCGTATTCTGATCCACTTATACGCTCTACTGGATCAAGCGGGTGTGTTGCTGTATAAATGTGAACTCCTGGAGCTAACATACAGTTCACTCCGATTGTCACCGGGCATACGTCTAAAATTGTACAGTCAAAGTTCGCGTAAAAATTTTCACCAACGTGAATGTTATAGCCATAATCACATCTGAAAGAAGATTCAAGATGAATGTTATCTCCAGTCGTTCCGAATAATTCTTTTACGATTTCGCTACGCTCTTTTAAATGCACTTCTGGTGTTTCATTTAATTTTCTCGTTAATATACGAGCTTGCTCCCTCTCTTGAATCAAAACAGGATCAGCTGGTATGTACATTTCCCCAAGTATCATCTTTTCTTTTTCTGTTTTCATTTTCTTCTCCCCTTTAACTCATATATATAAGTTTATGATACCATAAAAAAAGAAAGGCCTGAACGTTATTTCGTTCAGACCTTCCTCTCTTAATCTTCCATCGTTGATAAGTCACCTGTTGGTAAGTTTAATTCCCACGCTTTTAATACGCGGCGCATAATTTTACCACTTCTCGTTTTCGGTAATTTATCTCTAAATTCAATTTGTCTTGGCGCTGCATGAGCTGCTAGGCCTTTCTTTACAAATTGACGAATCTCTTCTTTTAATTCATCAGATGGTTCGTATCCTGCTCGAAGCGCGATAAATGCTTTAATGATTTCTCCGCGCACTGGATCAGGAATACCAATTACACCAGCCTCTGCAACAGCAGCATGCTCGATTAATTTGCTTTCTACTTCAAACGGACCAACTCGCTCACCTGACGTCATAATTACATCATCAATACGCCCTTGGAACCAGAAGTATCCATCTTCATCCATATAAGCAGAGTCACCTGATACGTACCAATCTCCCGGCATAAAGTAAGATTCATACTTTTGCTGGTTATTCCAGATTCCACGCATCATCGCTGGCCAACCTTTACCAATTGCTAAGTTACCCATTGTGTATGGAGGAACTTCATTTCCTTCATTATCAACAATCGCTGCTTTCACACCTGGAATTGGTTTACCCATTGAACCTGGACGGATTTCCATACAAGGGTAGTTACAAATAACTTGTCCACCTGTCTCTGTCATCCACCACGTATCATGAATACGAAGTCCAAACGCGTTCATACCCCAGCGAATTACTTCTGGATTTAACGGTTCACCAACGCTTAATACGTGACGAACTTGTGATAAATCATATTTTTTAATTGCGTCTTGTCCAGCTCCCATTAACATACGGAACGCTGTTGGCGCACTGTACCAAACTGTTACACCGTAATCTTGCAGTGCTTCATACCACGCTTCTGGGCTAAAGCGTCCACCTAAAATAACATTGGATGCTCCAACTAACCACGGTGCGAAAATACCGTAAGCCGTTCCAGTTACCCAGCCTGGGTCAGCTGTACACCAATATACATCATCTTCTTTTAAATCTAATACCCATTTCGCCGTTTGATAGTGCTGAACCATTGCATTTTGCGCATGAAGCACACCTTTTGGTTTACCAGTAGAACCAGATGTGTAATGTAGAATCAAACCGTCTTCACGGCCTAACCATTCGATATGTAATTCTTTTGAAGCTTGTTCAAATAAAGGATTGAACGCTACCGTTTTACCGCCTTCTTCTACATTATCTCCAACAAGGAAGACTGTTTTTAAAGCAGGTAAATCATTTAATGGTACGCGCTCTAACAATTCAGGAGTTGTAATTAACACCTTTGCTTCGCTATCTTCTAAACGATCGCGAACTGCGCCTTCCATAAACGCTTCAAATAGCGGACCTACGATTGCCCCTAATTTCACTGCACCAAGAAGTGCGAAATATAATTCTGGAGAACGCGGCATAAAAATAAAAACGCGATCGCCTTTTTCTACATCGCCATAATTTTTCAGGACGTTTCCTGCTTTATTAGAAAAATCCTTCATTTCCTTAAATGTATATTTCTCTTTTCGCGATCCATCTTGATAATAAAGGGCTACTTTATTTTTACGATCGGATTTCGCATGCTTATCAATTGCCTCATACGCCATATTTACTCGGCCTGTTTCATTCCAAGTAAAGTTTTTATTAACCTCTTCCCAGTTAAAATTCGCGTATGCCTCATCATAATTCGGCAAATTATTTTCTCCTTTAATGACAGGAAGCGTTTCTACTTTCATACTTTACATCCCCCTCCTATGTATTCTATTATCTATTATAATGATATTATTTAAAATTTTCAGTATATTTGTTGATTTTTAGACAAATTTTTAATGACAAATTTCGATTCACATCGCATATATTATAAAGTACGATATTAATAGATTCACAAACCCTCAAGGTGGTGAGCAATACATTGATTCATAAAAAAATATATAATGCTAGAAACTTAAAAACAGCGAAAGGCACTTTAATTATTGAAGGTCCTGTCTCTACACATAACTTAGAAATGTATGAATTTCATCCAGATTTAGTTGCGTTTCGTCCTGCCGAGCAGCAATATAAAGCAATTGTCGAAATTTCTAAATTACCAGAAGCTCGTCTCATTATTGCAAGACATGACCAAACGATTGTTGGATATGTTACATACTTGTATCCTGATCCACTCGAACGATGGTCAGAAGGAAAAATGGAAAACTTAATTGAACTCGGGGCGATTGAAGTTGTCCCCGCCTTCCGCGGTTGCGCTGTCGGAAAGAACTTATTAGAAGTTTCAATGATGGACGATCATATGGAAGATTACATTATATTGACGACTGAATATTATTGGCACTGGGATTTAAAACAAACAGGCTTAAATGTTTGGGAGTACCGAAAAGTAATGGAAAAGATGATGAATGCCGGTGGCTTACAATGGATGGCTACAGATGATCCTGAAATTTGTTCACATCCTGCTAACTGTTTAATGGTCCGCATCGGGAAACGCGTTGATACGGATTCTATTCAAGCATTTGATCGTCTACGTTTTCACAATCGTTTTATGTATTAATAAAGGGGGCAACTGGAATGATTGTAGAAGAAATTATGAATCAAGATGTAGTGACACTACATCCAAACGATACAATCGAAACAGCAATCCGAACGATACGCACGAAAGGCATTCGGCACATTCCAATTGTCGATCAAAATAATCATGTCGTAGGCATTATTTCTGATCGGGATGTAAGGGATGCAAGTCCGTCTATTTTAGATGAACAAGTTTCACTCGATATGCTGAAGCAACCACTTGAACTTATTATGAAACATCCTGTTATGACTTGCCATCCTCTCGATTTCGTTGAAGAAATTGCTACTTTATTTTTTGAAAATAAAATTGGCTGTCTCCCTGTTACAAAGGCTGGCAAGCTAGTTGGAATCATTTCTGAATCTACTGTACTGCACACGTTAGTGAAATTAACAGGAGCACATCAACCGAGTTCACAAATTGAAATTCAAGTAAAAAACGAACCTGGTATTCTTGGAAAAGTCGTTGCTATTTTTAGTGATTTGCAAATAAATATCGTGAGCGTTCTCGTCTATCCAGCAAAAGATGAGAATGATAAAGTACTCGTTTTCCGCATTCAAACGATGAATCCGCTAAAAGTGATTGATGCACTTGAAGCAGAAGGCTACCGCGTATTATGGCCGAATATTATGGGGATGCAAGCATGAGTAGCGCATTTATTTATTCGGATGACTTTCGGGGCTATTCGTTTAGCCCTGATCATCCTTTTAACCAACTGCGCGTCACACTCACGTATGATTTATTACAAAAGGGCGGTTTTATCTCTCCCTCCCAAGTCATCTCACCACGGATGGCTACAGATGAAGAGATCGCCTACGTTCATACAGAGGAGTACATAAATGCGGTAAAACGTGCTGGAGAAGGTAAGTTAGAAAAATCAATTGCGATGACATATGGACTCGGAACAGAAGATACACCGATGTTTCCAAATATGCACGAAGCAAGCGCATTACTCGTTGGCGGTACGTTAACTGCTGTCGACGCTGTTCTTTCCGGGAAAGTAAAACACGCGCTTAATTTAGGCGGTGGCTTACATCATGGCTTCCGCGGCAAGGCATCTGGCTTTTGTATTTATAACGATAGTTCCATCGCAATGAAATATATACAGAAAAAATACGGTTTACGTGTTTTATATATTGATACAGATGCTCATCACGGTGATGGTGTACAGTGGTCTTTTTACGACGATCCTAACGTATGCACCATTTCACTACATGAAACTGGGCGTTATTTATTCCCTGGAACTGGTGCTGTAAATGAACGCGGACAAGGTAATGGCTATAGTTATTCTTTTAACGTTCCACTCGATGCCTTTACAGAAGACGAATCGTTTTTAAATTCATATCGAACTGTAGTAAAAGAAGTTGCCGCATACTTTAAACCGGATATTATTTTAACGCAAAATGGCGCTGACGCACATTATTATGACCCACTTACACACCTTTGCGCCACGATGAATATTTACCGTGAAATACCGAAGCTCGCTCGCGAAATCGCTAATGAATATTGCGAAGGTCGCTGGATCGCTGTCGGCGGTGGTGGCTATGACCACTGGCGCGTCGTCCCAAGAGCTTGGGCACTCATTTGGCTCGAAATGAACAACATCCAAAACATCTCAGGTTATCTCCCTCCAGAATGGATTGACGCTTGGAAAGGACAAGCTGAAACAGAACTTCCTCTCACATGGGAAGATCCAGACAACATGTATAAACCGATCCCCCGTAAACCAGAAATTGAAGAAAAGAACGCATTAACTGTAACGAAATCTCTTGAAATTATTCGGAATAATATGACAAAATCTTTGTACTAAAGAAAAAGGAGGCTCGTTTTTGAATAGCCTCCTTTTATTTATAGCTTGCTATTATTGTCGGTTTCTGTCGGTAAGTCGATATATTTTGATAATCGCTGATATATTTTAATAACCGCCGATATATTTTATTTCATAATTAAGTGATCCAACTTTTATGAGAAAAGGTCGTGATATTATGTGGACACAACAAATAATCAACACGAAACGTGGCACATTTGAAATCTTTACAAAAGGAAATGGCGAACCGCTTTGCATTACACATCACTATTCACAATTTAATGAAACTGGTGATTACTTTGCGAATGTTTTCACTGCTACGCATCGTGTATTGCTCATTAATTTACGAAACGCTGGTAACTCAGCAAAAGCCAATTCAGAAAAAGAATTAAGTATGATTGAAACCGTTCACGACTTAGAAGCAATACGAGAAGCATTGCACCTTCCAATATGGCATTTCGCCGGTCATTCAACAGGCGGTATGCTTGGACTTTTATATGCAATTACATATCCAAATTCCTTACAATCATTAGCCTTGGCCGGAGCTGCAGCAAGTAACTATACCGAAACATCATTTTGTATTTATCACCCGACACATTCACAGTTTCATTATATGCAAAAGCTCATCGAAAACTTAAAAACCCCTCACCTTACAAATGCAGAAAGAAAAGAACTATCTACTAATAGGACAAAATTATCATTGTATAAACCCGAAAACTATAACTCTTATTTTAGTAAATCAATCCAAAAAACAATGTCCGCTAGCCGGATGAATGCTTTCGCCAATGAATATCCTTCATTTGATTTAAGAGAGCATTTACCTTCCATCCAAACAAAGACACTTATTATATGCGGAAGACATGATGTACAGTGCCCAATTCAGTATTCTATTGAGATGCATGATGGCATACGTAATTCTATCTTTGTGATATTTGAGGAGAGTAACCATTATCCTTTTTTAGAAGAAGCTGCTCAGTTTACTTCTACTACTCAAACATTTTATAAATCGTTACACTAGTACCGCTATTATTAAGGAAAGCTCACAGTCTCTATAAGACTATGAGCTTTTTCAAAAGAAATATTTCACACTAGGAACAACAAGAAGAACAAAAAAATGATTAAACCTACATCAAGTAATACTGCCTTTTTATCTCCTTCTTTTAAACTTATAATAAAACTAGAAATTATTTTAATTCCAAAAAAGACCATCATAAATAACCAACCGAAATGATCATTCGTAGAATCTTCATCATAAAACATTTGTATTGCACCGATAATTAATAAGATAAGTATGATATTAGTTCCAATCTTTAAAGCCTTGTTTGATTTATTATCTTTTAATGTATCTCTCAAAATGTAGCACGCCCTCTCATGCTCTCCTATGTTTTATCTCTCTTTATATTTTAACATAAATTACCTATTATTCCCTTTTCGCTCAAATAACATAAAAAACCTGCCAATTACTCGGCAGGTACATTACACGTTAAAGCGATAACCAGCTCCCCACACTGTTTCAATATATTGCGGGTGAGCAGGATCTCTTTCAATTTTTTCACGTAGCTTTCTAATGTGAACAACGACAGTGGCTAAATCGCCAGCTGAGTCTAGTCCCCAAATACGTTCAAATAACTGTTCTTTATTTAATACTTGGTTTGGATGCGTTACAAAGAATGTTAATAAATCAAATTCCTTCGTTGTAAACGCGATTTCTTCATTGTTTATAAAAACTTTTCTCGCTCGCTGATCGATAGAAATCCCATGAATATACAACGTATCGCATTGCTTACTCACATTTCCTGATAATCTTTCATAACGAGAAATATGCGCCTTTACTCTTGCTACTAATTCACTCGGGCTAAACGGTTTCGTTATATAATCATCCGCTCCTAAACCGAGTCCGCGAATTTTATCTATATCTTCCTTCTTTGCTGAAACAAGTAAAATTGGAATGTCTTTTATAGCACGTATTTGTTTACAAATTTCAAAACCATTCATTTTCGGAAGCATAATATCTAAAATAATTAAATCATAATCTTCCTGAAGAGCCATTTGTAAACCTATTTCACCTGAATGCTCTACATCAACTTGAAAATCACTAATTTCTAAATAATCTCGCTGTAATTCTGCAATACTTATTTCATCTTCTACTAGTAAAATTCTCTTCATTCTACTCACCACATTCCTGTATTTTTTTCAATGAGAAGAAAATACTTGTACCTTCCCCAAGCTTACTTTCCGCCCAAATTTCTCCGCCATGTTCTTCAACAATTTGCTTCGCTATCGCTAAGCCAAGTCCACTTCCACCTGTGCTAGAATTTCGCGATTGCTCTGCACGATAAAACCGCTCAAATATATACGGCAGCGTATCAGCTTCTATACCTGATCCATTGTCCATCACTTTCACAATAACTGTATTGTTATCACTCAATACCGTTACAGTAATTTTCTTCTCTTCTTTATCCATGTATTTCACACTATTATGAATCAAATTTGATATCACTCTATTTATCTTTTCGCAATCGGCCGTTACATATAGTGGTGATGAATGTAATTGTAAATAAACTTCTATACCTTCCTCACTTAAATCCATCTGCATCTCTTCTAATAATTCTTGCATAAACACATTTAACTCTATCGTTTCAAACTGAAAAGGAACTCGATTCAAATCAAGCTTCGAAAACAAAAAGAGCTCATCAATGAGTGTATCCATATGCTTTGCCTTCGTATGAATGGTCGTTAAATACTTATCCATTTTTTCTGGCGTATTTGCGACTCCGTCTTTTATGCCTTCTACATATCCAATAATAGATGTAATCGGTGTTTTTAAATCATGAGATATGTTTGAAATGAGCTCTTTTCGATTTTCTTCATACTGCGTTTGCATCTCTATCGACTCTTTTAACCTCTTCCTCATTTCCTCAAATCCTTGATTTAGTTGCCCAATCTCATCATGGGATGTAACTGGAATTTGAAAATCTAAATCCCCTTCTTTAATTCTCCCGGTCGCATCTTTCAGTACAAAAATTGGTTTTATCACACTTCTTGAGACGAAATAACTTAATAGCCCTATGAGTAAAATGGCTAACAGTAAAAGTGCTACGAATAAAATTGGAAATAATTTTTGTGTAAGATCGACAAATGAACTTTGCCTTTTTAGTACAAATATACTCCCTTCTTCATCCCCAGGAAAATAAAAATCAAATTTTACATATCGATAAAATGTATCGCCTAGTTCCGTTGTACCACGACTATTAATATTTGCTGATTCAAATTTCGGAAGGGCTTCTTTTAAAGATACACTTTCAAATACTTTTGTAGCATAAGAAATGGTTTCTCCCTTTCTTACAACTATTTTCACACCTTCTTTTTCAAGTGATGAAACGAACGATTCATCTAATAGTTGAGATTGATTTTTCTTTGCCGCTAATTTCAATTCAATATACGTATTCTCTTCTTCTGGCGTAAGCGGCTTTTGAATATATGAACTTTTATAGAAATTTTTCACTGATTCCAAGTCTCCTGTTATGGAAAAAACAATTAAAAATCCCGCGACTAATATGAGCATGATGGAAACGAGAATAACAGCAATATAAGAGAATAAAAATCTTGTTTTAATAGACATATGTTACATCCTCACTTTACCCCGCATTAACGGGCAGTAAGACCCCCACCTCAAAATCCAGAGAAAGCAAAGAAGTTAGGTCGGGATCAACTGCCCATAAAAGCCCGATTGGTTCAACTAATAATCAGTGGGGAGGCCCCCCCACTGATTAAAGTTTCACTTTACCAAACCTTATTACTCATAAGCATAAAAATATATGTTTAAATACTCAAGCAATTTTATAGTAATTTTAGCGTCAGTTTATAAAAATTTAATGTTCTTCTTTTACAGTTGAAATGAGGAGGTTGAAATTCCATGTTCAAAAAAACAGTAAGCATGATCTGTTGCGTAATTTTTTTACAAGGATGCTCGCAAGAACAAGAAGTAAAAAAGGAGATGACAAACATGGAGACAGCGCTACTAGCAGCTACTGAAAAACAAGAAACGAATACTGTTATATCATTACTCAAAAAAGGGGCTGACATAAATATAACGGACAGTAAAGGACGTACCCCTCTTATGATTGCTACATACAAAAATGATGTAAAAACCGCAAAAGCGCTTATTGAAGCTGGGGCTGACGTAAATATCCAAGATGATATGAAAAATAATCCCTTTCTATACGCCGGTGCAGAAGGTTACTTCGATATTTTAAAACTAACGATCGATGCTGGGGCGGATCCATCGCTTACGAATCGTTACGGCGGAACAGCTCTTATTCCCGCATCAGAACACGGCTATATTGATGTTATTAAAGAACTCCTTACGCGAACAACTATTGATGTTAACCATGTAAATAATCTTGGGTGGACCACTTTAATGGAAGCCATCGTACTAAGTAACGGAAACGAAACACAGCAACAAGTCATTCAGCTTCTTATTGAGCACGGTGCAGATGTAAATATTCCAGACAACGATGGTGTTACCCCGTTAGAACATGCTCGCGCTCATAACTTTGAAGAGATAGAGAAGATTTTGTTAGCGACAAATAAATAAAAGCTCATTTCCTATAAAAAACGTATCATTTTCAAATCTATTTTTTGCCATTCTCCCCAGTCTATGCTACAGTTATTTCGTCACATAGCTATACAGCTAGACAACTTATATATTTATAATAGGGTGGGAAAAAACATGAGCAAACCTCGTATTGGAATGATTGGATTAGGTAGCATTGCACAAAAGGCTTACCTTCCAACACTGACAAAGGAAACTGATTGGACTTTTGTGGGAGCGTTTACACCTAACGCGGAGAAAAGGAAACAAGTTTGCCAACAATACCGCATTCAAGACTTTCATTCTATTGAAACGTTAGCTTCAGAATGTGATGCAATCTTCGTCCATAGTTCAACTGCTACACATTATGAAATCGTTTCTGAACTTCTGAAAAAAGGAATTGACGTTTATGTTGATAAGCCGCTAGCAGCTACAGTGGAACAAGCTGAGCAACTAGTCGAGTTGAGCGAAAAGCATAACAGAAAGTTAATGGTCGGATTTAATCGCCGATTCGTTCCTATGTATGTTGCTGCAAAAGAGCAAGCTCATAATATGTCATGGGTTCGAATTGAAAAACACCGCACAAATAAAGTGGGGCCATATACGTATGACTTTACTATGTTAGATGATTACTTACATATTGTAGATACTGCTCGCTGGTTAGCTAATGATGATCTTAACGTCGTTCATAATATGATGCAAATAAATGAAAAGAATGAACTTCTTTACGGACATCACACATATACAACCCCAAGTGGACTGTTACTTTCTACCGCAATGCATCGCCACGCCGGTACAAATTTAGAAAAAATTGAACTTGTAACGACAGGTAAAATCATTCGCGTAAAAAATATGAACACATTTGAAGTTGAGCAGGAAAATGCAGTTTCTCAGATTGGTTCACCATCATGGGATACGACGTTAAAACAACGTGGTTTTGAAGATGCTGTTCATCATTTTATTGAATGTGTACAAGGAGATACAAAGCCTGTTGTAGATGGATTAGAAGGATTAAAAACGCAGCAACTGCTGCAATCTCTATTGGAGAATGTAAACAAAAATTAAAACGGATACATTTTTCAGAATTTACTTTCATTCCCATTTCCCCTTTATTTCTCTCACAAATTTCTATAGAATATGTTGATAGGAATTATAAATTTCATATTGAATCGTGGAAAGGATGGGATTAACACATGTGGAACGAGTTTAAAAAGTTCGCTTTAAAGGGAAACGTCATTGATCTAGCTGTCGGGGTTGTAATCGGTGCTGCATTCGGTAAAATCGTTAGTTCTTTAGTAAAAGATATTATTACACCATTAATCGGTTTATTAATGGGAGGAATCAACTTCACAGGATTAAAGTTTACAGTAGGCGAGGCCTCTGTTAAATACGGTAACTTTATCCAAACGATATTTGACTTCCTAATCGTTGCATTTGCAATCTTCATTTTCGTTAAAGTCTTTAACAAAATGACTTTAAGAAGAGAAGCTGAAAAGAAAGAAGAACTTCCAGAACCAACAAAAGAAGAAGAACTTCTTAGCGAAATTCGCGACTTATTAAAACAACAAAATTCTTCTAAAGATAGAGCATAATTGAACGGATAAAAAGGCATGCCCCTCGGGACATGCCTTTTCTATATGCTATAACGTTTCCGAATTCATATGAATAAATAAAATAATACCTGCAACCATAAGTACCATAATACTACCTGCAAATAGTGTAATACCCATGAACATTAAACTTGTGCTCATGTCCACTGATACACTTTCAATAAAAATAGAAATTACATACGTGATAAGGGCAATTCCTGCAAGAATACTTCCTGGAACAAATCGCTTTAAGCCATTTTGTTTTAGCGTCATATATGCAAAAATAGCAGTCATACAAAGCGTAATTATCCAAAGAACGATCATCTCTTCTCCCCCCTCACAAGCCTTTTCTTTCTATTATACATGACATTGCCCTATAATAGTTAAATTTGCACTTATGTGACATATAACAAGGAGTAACCCCAACTGTAGCGAAAGCATTACAACATACACTTACACAATGAGGAGTGGTTCATTTAGAATATACTACTGTAGGGGATTTAGAATTAGTCGAACGATTCGATTATGTTACGATTGACTTAGACAAACAGTTTTTTTATATCGAAGTTGTAAATCTACAAAGCAATAAAGCTTTACTAAAAATATCAATTAACTTAGAAAAAGGCGAAACGATGATAGAGGGAAATACAATTCAGTACGATACTTTGCACATAGAAGCATTATTACAAGGGTTAAAATGTATTGCACAAACATGTATTGATTGCAATTTGAGCAACCAAGAGGAACTGTTCGCATTTCTAGAAGAAAATTAGCCCCAATTAAAAATGGTTATTTTTTCTATTAATTGATATAATTATCATATACAAATATCCTTTATAAGGGAGTGTTCATATGATTTGGATTTCACTAATCGTATTAGCCTATTTCATCATTCTCGTTCCAATACAGTATAACTATATTAAGATATTAAAGAAAAAACAGAAAAAAATGAACGTGTCACAAAACGAACTATATGACAACATGTCTTATGAAGAATCCCAAATACACTATCATTATCAAAGCAACGTATTTACAATACCTGCTTCGCTTGTCGCAAGTATTATTTATAATGTGAAACATGCGGCATAATATGTACGCTGTAAAATTATTGTTTGAATCTGTTCATTCTGGTGAGCCTCATCCTACGAAAATTGATGAGCATTATGAAGGAAATCACGATACACTTTTTGAAGAAAGTATTATTCTTGTTAAAGCAAACAGTTTAGAAGAAGCACACAATCTAGGTGGAAAAATCGCTATGCAATCTGAGGATACGTACGATAACATGTATGATGAGCAAGTGAAATGGACATTTCGAAAAGTGTTGCATGTGTTTGAATTAGACGATACACCATTTGAAACTGGAAAAGAATTATACGCAAGATTTTTACACGTTAAGAAAAATGAAACGGTAGATACAGTCGTACAAAAATACTATCCCGAATACGAATAAAAGCTCACAGCGAATGCTGTGAGCTTTTTTATACTTACTTCGTTGAATCTCTAAATTGGATGCGGTGAGGTAAGATAACAGTGTGATCTTCCACTTTTTCTTTGTTCATATACTTTGTTAATAGACGCATTGCTACTGCACCGATATCATACATTGGTTGTACAACTGTTGAAAGTTGCGGACGAACCATTAATGCAAGGCGTGTATTATCGAAACCAAGTACTTCTACATCAGTTGGTACGTTTAATCCAGCGTCTTGTGCTGCATGGATTACACCTAGTGCCATTTCGTCAGAAGATACGAAGATTGCTGTTGGCTTTTCATCACTGCTCCAAAGCTTTTCGAATGCTTCGATACCTGAATCATATGTGTAATCTCCATCGATTATAAGATTTTCATCATATGAAATACCTGCTTCTTCTAAAGCTTTTTTATAACCTTGTAACTTCTTCGCGCTTCCCGCTTTATTAATGAAAGGACCAGAGACGAAACCGATACGCGTATGCCCTTGCTCAATAAAGTGCTTCATTGCGTCGTAAGCTGCTTGCGTATAATCAATATTTACTGATGGCGTTTCATTTTGCTCATCAAATGACGCTGCTAATACGATCGGTACTGGAGACTTTTTGAATTCTTCAATGTGAATGTCTGTAATATCTTCACCCATGAAAACAATTCCGTCCACTTGTTTTCCAAGCATCGTATTTAATAAATGGAACTCTTTCTCTTTGTTTTGGTCAGAGTTACTTAAAATGATGTTATATTTGTACATTGTTGCGATATCTTCAATTCCACGAGCAAGTTCTGCATAAAACGTATTTGAGATATCAGGAATAATAACACCTACTGTAGTTGTCTTCTTACTTGCTAGTCCACGTGCTACCGCATTTGGGCGGTACCCTAAACGATCAATTGCTTCTAATACTTTCTTTCTTGTTGTAGGCTTTACATTTGGATTACCGTTCACAACGCGTGATACGGTAGCCATTGAAACGTTTGCTTCACGCGCTACATCATAAATTGTTACGTTCATCTCATCGCACACTCCTTCTATTTTTGTTATCTATTTTTATGTATCGGTTACTTGAATGAAAAAAAGACATCAACTCTATTTGCAGATGCCACCAATCGTCCCGAGTTCTTCCTTTTACTAATGATACGATAAAAACGCAGGCTCATACAATATTTTCCCGCAAAAGTTTCGAAAAAATTCGCTTCTTTTCTCGTATTTTCGTATTTTTCATGAAAAAAAGGGCATTTTTTGTAAAAAAATAGATATCCCATGAGTACAAACTGTATATTAAGCCGTACGTTAGTAAATGAAATTTATATCGGCGATTTATATATATCGACTTACCGACAGAAACCGACAATGATATTCATTTGATACGCGCTGGATCTGGGCTGGCAATAGAAGGTCACATCACCCTGTAGAATGCGTTATATCGACAACGACAGGTAAATATGCTTCTTTCTTTAAAATCGGCACAGCAGAAACATGAAGCGTATTACGCGTCGCTCTTTCCCCTCGTACATTTTCACTTACAATAAAAAAAGACAGTTTAAACACTGTCTTTTTTTATAAGAAGGAAACAAACGGTTTTTCGCTGTTTTTCTCTTTTATAATAATTGCCTCGATTTTACTCTCAGACTTTATCTGCAATTGTACTTTCGCATCTTTAGGTAATTTTTCTAACATACTTTGAGCAGCCAGCTGGGTAAGAGCCATTAATTCTGTTTTACCGTTATATTTAATAACAATATTCATATTTAATGTATCCATTTGATTTTTCTTATAAGAAACCTTAGCATTTACTGGGATAAAGTCTCCAGTAGAAAAACCTTTCATCGCATCAGCAAAGTCAGTTATTTTTGTATTATCTTCTCCATGTGCTTGTTTAAATTCATCAGAAGGGTATGAATACGCTTGTTCATCGATCGTACTCCAATTTCCAAGGTTCGTATCATTCTTTTGAACGGTAGCACTAGCAATATACGTACCATTTTTTAAAGAACTTGTACTTTCTTGCTTAAAGATAGCAAACGTAATTGGAGATTTATTATATTTGTCATTTTTATTAATCGCTTCAATAAGTTGCTTGGCAACTTCAGCACCTTTAGACATTGCTTCTTCATTCGATACACTTGAAGACATTGCTAGCCCAATCACTACACCAGATAAACTTAATTCATTTGAATTCTGCTTCCCGAAATAGTCTTGTTCTATAATATTCGTCAAAACTGGCGCTTCTACTTTTGCGACTAATTCATCAACTAACTTCTCTGGAATATATTGATTTAATTGCAGTACATGACTTTCTGTATCAAATTGCTCTTTTGCAATATTCATTAAACCATTTTCATACTCTGCTAAATCTAATTTAGAATTTGTTTTTATATTAGCTGTATTTATAACCTTTTGTTCTTTTAAAGGAATTACAGTTCTATAATAATCTTTAGAAACAGCAGTTCTCGGAATCATGCTTTTTTCTTTCGTATCCTTTTGTATAACTTCATCCTTCTTACTAATCGTATCATTACTACAAGCTCCTAGTAATAAACTTACGACCGCGAAGGATAATGCCATTTTCTTCATTACTTAAAACCTACTTTCAACAATCTAGTTATTTAATTTGAACTATTAACAGTGTACCATTAAATATATTTCAACAAAAACAAAAAAAAGAAGCAAGCACCTTTAGCTTGCTTCTTTTTACTTAATATTCTCTTCTAAAGCGTCTTTTTTAATGTTCCAATGAGACGTATTCCATACTACCATCCCATCTTTTATGTATAACACTTGCGGAGATTCATGTTTAATGCTGTACTGTTCTGCAACACGATTCGAAACATCTCTCGCATCTTGTACGTATAAGTAATACGCTGGTACTGCTCTTTCTTCACTACAATACGCTTGAAATTCTGTATATGCACCGTGACTAATCGGGCATGTCGTACTATGTTTAAAAAGAACATAAGGCTCGTTTTTTTCTACTAATACTTCAAGTTCTTCAATTGCTTCAATTTTTGTCATATTCATCACGATTCACCTCTCATACGAAGTCTAGAGCGTTTCTCTTTCTTTTCAGCTTTTTTCTCAAGTCTTTCTAATTTACGCTCTTCTTTTTCAACCTTTTTCTCTTGTCTTGTCGCACGATAATGATTGTATACTTCAATTGCTGCGCTACTCCACTGTACAACTTGCGCTACTTTATCGGCATTATTTTCAATTTCGTCCGTAACAGAATCTGATACATTACGAAGTTTCGTATTTAAAGAATGGATTGTCGTTCCAATTCCATCTACACCCGATACTACTTTATTTAATGATTGTGACTTCTGTTGAATGTCATCAGCTAACGCATTTGTTTTATGTAATAATTGCTCCGTCTCTACGCTAATCCCTTGCATTTGCTTTTCTAAACCTTCTAACGTGCTTGCAACGTTTTCTAACGTCTTTTGAACCGATAACAACGTTCTGCATACATATACTACTAATACAGCGAAAGCAACCGCGATAATAGCCGCACTTACATATAAAAGAACTTGCATTTCATCACTTCCTTTATCTTTTTCATACTTTCTCCTATTATACAATCATTTTCCGTTTCGTTCTAATCCCTATCTTTTCATTAGAATTTTCATACTTATTCGTTAACTTTAACATAAATGATTCAACAAATTCCACTAAGTAGGTTACAATAGGAGAGGATACATAATTAGTAGGGAGGCTTTACATATGAAAGATCCACGCATTGAAAAGTTAGCATACAATTTAATTAACTACTCTATTCGCTTACAAAAAGGCGAAAAAGTATTAATTGAAAACTTTGGCTTACAAAAAGAACTTGTAACTGCACTTGTAAAAGAAGCATATGCAGCTGGTGGTTTCCCATTCGTTTCTTTAAAAGATCATCAAGTAGATCGCTCTTTATTAATGGGTGCTACTGAAGAACATTTTGAACAAATCGCTGCATATGAAGCAAGCGTAATGAAAGATATGGACGCTTATATCGGTCTTCGCTCTGGCGATAACATTAACGAACAAGCTGACGTGCCAAGTGAAAGAATGCAAATTCACGGTCAAACAGTTGGTAAGAAAGTTCATAGAGACATCCGCGTTCCGAAAACGCGCTGGGTTGTTCTTCGCTACCCAAATGCTTCTATGGCGCAGCTTGCTAAAATGAGCACAGAAGCTTTCGAAGACTTCTACTTCGAAGTTTGTAACTTAGACTACGGTAAAATGGATAAGGCGATGGATAGCCTTGTTACATTAATGAATAAAACAGATAAAGTTCGCCTAACTGGTCCTGGAACTGACTTAACATTCTCTATTAAAGACATTCCAGCTATTAAATGCTCTGGTCATTTAAACATTCCAGACGGTGAAGTATACTCTGCACCAGTTCGCGATTCTGTTAACGGTACAGTTTCTTACAACACACCATCTCCTTACAACGGTTATACATTTGAAAATGTACAACTTAAATTTGAGAACGGTCAAATCGTTGAAGCAACTGCAAACGATACAGAGCGCATTAACAAAATCTTCGATACAGACGAAGGCGCGCGTTTCGTTGGTGAGTTCGCAATCGGCGTAAACCCATACATCTTACATCCAATGGGAGATATCCTATTCGATGAAAAAATCGATGGTAGCTTCCACTTCACTCCTGGACAAGCTTACGACGATGCATGGAACGGCAACAACTCGAATATTCACTGGGATTTAGTATGCATCCAGCGCCCTGAATACGGCGGCGGCGAAATTTACTTCGACGACGTACTAATCCGTAAAGACGGACGCTTCGTTGTATCTGAACTAGAAGCTTTAAACCCAGAGAACTTAAAATAATAATAAAAACGCTCGGAATTTTCTCCGAGCGTTTTTTTAATACTTTAATAAGTCTTTCGCCACATCTTCTGGCACTTTAAAACTCATCTTCTTATTTTTCATTTCAACTTCGACATAAGGGACATCTTTATATACTGTCATTGTACCAATTTCATGTAACTCTTTTTTATCTTTACTCGACTCTGATAATTTTGGTGTATCTTCTTGATACATTTTAAATGTTTTCCCTTGCGGAGTATCTAAAGAAGCCGATTGCATTTCCCACTTATCCATTTTCATGACTTCAAACAGCTTTTCAATTTCTTTCTTATCGGTAATTACTTTTTTATCATTTGAATCTGTAAGCGATTCAATCTCAACCTTTTGTGCCTTTTCAAAGTTCATATCAGCCTTTTCCTTCTTCGCACTACACCCTATTAAAAGAACGGATGCGGTTAGCAGAAGTAAAAATAACGTAAGGACTTTTTTCATTTCTAATCCTCCTAACTACATAGAGCTACTTTTTTCGTTTTTTGTTTGCTGAAAATGAAAATAATATAACAGCGCCACTGCGATAGTACCTATTAATATCGGTTCATATAAGGGCAGATCCCATTTCATATATACTCTAGTACAAATAGCAAGCACCAGCAAAATTTCCAAACAAAACAAAGGTTTTACATATTTCATTTCTTACCTACCATTTCTATTTTCACATGTGGATTTTCTTTCTCGATAAGCGCCAAGAATTCATTCATATGTTGCGGCATCGCAACCATATGTACTTTGTATGCGTTCGTCGTAATTTCAAGATACTTTCCAACTTGACGAACAACTCTAATATCTTTTAATACAACATCATCATTTAAAATGCCGTACTTCAATACACCATTTTCTACTTTATGCTTTTTAATAAATACTTCCCAAACGAGTGGCACATTTACAAGGAAGCATAAACCCATTCCAATTAACGCTGACATCCACTGCTCTTTATTTGCGAAAAGCATGACAAGTGGATATACGAACATAAAAACTAACGTGAGACAAACGAAAATTACTACCGACTTACTTCTTTGAATCGGAATGTTCATACACGCACCCCCTAACCTAAATTATACCACTTTTTCCATTTTAGTTCATAAAAAAAGGCCATTTTTACATGACCTTCCTAAACAATATATCTATAAAATTTCTTATCCACCTGCAACACCGGAAAACTTTTTGGCAACTCGTCTATACTCACACTTTTGAAATTATTCTTTTCATAAAAACGATACGCTGCTAAAAATTTCACTGTCGTTCCTAAGTAAATATCTTTCAGCTTTTTATTCTCAGCCCACGAAATTGCTGTTTGGAGCAACTTATGTGATGCGCCCCATTCTTTTCCGCGAAATTCTTTTTTTACGAACATTTTTCTTAGCGCTACTTGATCGTTCCCAATATCTAATAAAGCTACTGTTCCAACTACTTTCCCATCATAAGTTGCAACCCAAAAGTTTCCATAATTCCTTTGATAAAATGTTTCTATTTCAAGTAGGTCTGGCTGCTCTTCTTTCGTAATGGGGACATTGTACTCTTTTTGCTGAATATGCACGATAAGATCTACTACTTCATCTTGAAACGTACTTTCATACGGAATAATACGTATCTTCTCGTTCATCGAATCTCCTTCCACTCTGAAGCTAGTAAACTATATACAGCGATATCGTGAAAATGATCATATAGCCATTCATCATCTCTTAAAATACCATCTAACTTAAAACCTAAACGCTCTGGAATAGCGCGGCTTTTCACATTTTCAACACCGCATCTAATTTCCATTTTATTTAATTTTAAATCCTCAAATGCATAGTGAAGTACAGCTTTCACGCTACGCGTCATAATACCTTTCCCACCAGCATCCTCTGCCAGATAATATCCGAGACTTGCCGCTTTCTTCCCCCAACTTACTGGATGAATACCTACCATCCCAACGAGCTTTCCTTTATAACGTATACCACTTTCAAAACCGTCTCCCTCTGCAAACTTCTTTAACCACATCGGACAAATCTCATCATACGCACCAGCAGATTTCGTCCCATCTACCCAAGGAAGCCATCTTCGTAAATGATTACGGTTTTGGTCTATTAATTGATATAGTTCCTCTTTATGATGCTTCTCTAATAACTGTAATTCGATTTCGTCATCTACTCGAAGTGTGAACATGTTTTTTAGCCCCTTTTAGTTTTCTTATTATTCTAACACTTATAGATGAAAAATGTTAAATATTCACACTTTTTTCGGTTTGATATAAGAACAACAACTATATATGATTGATATCTAGATATGAATCATATATAGTTAAAGTATGGAAAAAAATGATAATTTTATAATTCAATTACGTAAAGGTGTTTTTGATCTCGCTATTTTGTCTTTAATAAGTAAACAACCTATGTACGGATACGAAATTACAAGTGCATTACAAGATATCCCTGTGTTTCATATCCCGAACGGTTCGATTTACCCTATATTAAATCGAATCACGAAAAACAATTGGGCTATTTCCTATTGGGAAGAGTCCGGTGATGGTCCAAAAAGAAAATACTATCGCATTACAGATGAAGGGAGAGAAATTTTACATAGTCGCTTACATGATTATGATGCAGTGTATCATGCTCTAATGTTACTAGCTAAAGGAGAGGATAAAAAATGAACAAAGAACAATTCTTTTCAAATGAACTCATTACTTCTTTCTTACAGGATTTCAACAAAGGTTTAATGAACTTACCTATATCAGCAAGAGAACAACATGTGCTAGAGATCAAATCGGATTTATATGAAAATGCATTATGTAAAGAAAGTGGAGGGATACCATTAGCGAGCATTCCTTCACAAGTGATTGAAGAATTTCTTCCTCCAAAAGAATTAGCAAAGGAAATTGCAGGAGAATATACAGATGTTATTCAAGATGCACAGCAATCTACAAATACATTTATTAAATACTTTACTGGGTTCTCAGTTGCTCCACTCGGTGCTTTATCAATGCCTATCGCACTAGGTTTTATCAATATTTCAGCTAGTTTACCATTTTTATTAGCCTTTATCGCCAGCAACATTTGGTTCATTTGTAGAGAAAATCATTGGAATACAAAGCAATTAAAATTTTTAAACACAGTGATTTCCTTTAGTACTAGCGCTTTGATTGCACTTCCATTTGCATTTTTCGCGATTCGAATTATGATAACAAAACAATTCGATATGTTTTCATTCTATTATTTAATTGGATATGTACTTTTTAGTTCACTATATATCTTCTTATTAAAACAACTATACAAAAAGAATAAACAATACCAACATATCAACGCTTTTTAAAATATATTGAACACAACAAAAAAGACGCACAGCCACAGCTATGCGTCTTTTCTATTACTTCTCTGCAACTTGAACTTCTTTTACGTAAGCTGCTTCGAATTTTTGGATGTCTCCTGCGCCCATGAAAATGAGAACGCCGTTTTTATGTTTCTTTAATACATCCGTTGTTGTATCTGTAATTAGTTCTGCACCGTCAATACGCTTTTGCAGATCTTCGATTGTTAATTCACCTTTGTTTTCGCGCGCTGATCCGAAAATATCACATAAGTATACTTGGTCAGCTTTGCTTAAGCTTTCAGCGAACTCATCTAAGAACTTTTCTGTACGTGAGAATGTATGCGGCTGGAATACAGCGACAACTTCACGCTCTGGATGTTTTTGACGAGCTGCTTCAATCGTTGCATTAATTTCTGTCGGATGGTGTGCGTAGTCATCGATAATAACTTGCTCTCCCATTGGCTTTTCATTAAAGCGACGTTTTACGCCTTCAAAAGTTGTTAACTGATGCTTAACTGCTTCTACATCAACGTTTTCATAATGGCAAAGCGCGATTACTGCTAATGCATTTAATACGCTGTGGTTGCCGTATCCTGTAATTTTGAACGTGTCATAGTACGTATTACGAACGAATACATCGAAAATAGTACCATCTGTTCTCTTTTGAATGTTACGTGCTTGGAAATCATTATCTTCTCCAAATCCATAGAAAATAACAGGTACTTTCGCTTGAATTTTTTGAAGTTCTTCATCATCTCCACATGCAATAATACCTTTTTTCACTTGCAATGCCATCTCTTGGAATGCATTGAATACATCATTGATATCTGAGAAATAATCTGGATGATCAAAATCAATGTTTGTCATAATTGCATAGTCTGGATTGTAAGACAAGAAATGACGACGATACTCACAAGCTTCAAATACAAAATACTTACTATTTTCTACCCCATGCCCCGTTCCATCTCCAATTAGGTAAGATGTAGGGTGTGCACCTTGCATTACATGGGCTAACAAACCAGTTGTTGATGTTTTTCCATGTGCACCAGTTACAGCAACACTTGTGTATTGGTTCATAAGATCACCTAAGAAGTGATGGTAACGATGTACTGGGATGTTTAATTCTTTTGCTACTACGATTTCTTCATGCGTATCAGGAAATGCATTTCCTGCAATAATCACTTGTCCTTCTTTTACATTATTTTTATCAAAAGGAAGGATCGAGATATTACGCTTTTCCAACGCTGTTTGTGTAAAGAAACGCTTTTCATAATCAGACCCTTGAACAGTATGCTTCATGTCATGAAGAATTTGAGCTAATGAACTCATTCCTGTTCCTTTAATTCCTACAAAATGGTAAACTGTCATCTTAAAGAACCTCCAACATTTCGAACTAATACAACGGCCTATCTATAAGACAGTATATGAATCTTTTCTTATTTTGGTAATCATCATACATTTTTGATGTAGTGAAGTTATTCTTTCCCTTCACTTATCAGGATAAACTCGTACGTACTTCTTTTTTATGTCCATAACAAATCCATTATAGCAAAAAAGAAGCCGCTATACTATGATAACAGAAAAACTGATAGGGTCAATCACCTATCAGTTTTTCTCTCTTTTACATATCTTCTCTTTTTTCTAATTGAACACGCTCTAGACGTGGGTTTGGACGATATTTACGACCAGCTTTCGCTTCTGGTTTTCCATTTAATTCTACGTTATCACCAGTAAAGCCAATATTCATTTTTAATAAGCTACTTCCTACTCCGTATATATCAACAGGTACGTTTTGAGCTTCAAATTCACGAATACGCTTCTCATCAAATCCACCAGTTACAACGATGTCTACATGCTGGAATCCTTCTTCATCAAGTGCTTTACGAAGTGCGAATACAAGCGATGGGTTTACACCACGTGGATCGAATGTTCCAAGTACTTCTGGGTGGCGAATGAAGTATTGATCAATCATCGTGCGCGACGTATCTACACGTACACCTTTTAATGTTGATCCAAATTCACGCGCTACGCGAAGTGCATCTGTAATGACATCATTATTGTAATCAATTAATACAACTAATTCATCTTCTGGGAATTTCTTATGATATGCTTTTGCCGCTTCCACAACATCACCATTAAACATTTGAATTAATGCGTGAGGCATTGTCCCCATACCACTTCTACCCCACCATTCATTCATCGCATGCGTCGCTTGTGCGCTCATACCTCCGATGTATGCTGCATAACCGTCACCAGCTTGTTGCGTATAATGATCGTCACGATCTCCCATGAAAATAACTGGTTTTTCTTTATCTACGCTACGCGCAGCTTGGACAACGTTATATACGTTTGTCGCAACTGATGTACGACGAGCTAAAATCCCATCAATGACACCTTCTAAAAATCCGAAATTTTCATAAGGACCATGAATTGTTAACACTGTTTCAAACGGACTAATATTATCGCCATCTTTTAAAGAGTTAATTTCAAGTTCCTCAGGATTTTTGGCGAATGTTTGTAGCAACGCAATCACTTCATCTGTTCCGCAAAGAACTGCATTTTCCTTTTGGAAAAATTGCATCGTCACAACACTTTTCGGGCGAAATTCTTCAATGATTTCTCTAGTCTTTAAAAAGTAAACGGCAGAGAACCAACCTTCTCCAACACGTTCGTCAAATTTAAATGTTCTATTTGTTAGTCTATTTATTTCACCTTTTAATTTTAATTCAATTTCTTTCATGTCGCTTTACTCCCTACTTTACTATCCAACATTTTCTATTAGTATACAGCAAAACCGTTTACTATACATTTGTTTCCTGCATAGCAGCGAATTCATCCTCAGAAATAAGGACATCTCTCGGTTTCGTTCCTCTTCCTTCAGAAATAATCCCTTGCGATTCCATCTCTTCAATGAGACGTGCCGCGCGATTATAACCGATGCGGAATTTTCGCTGTACAGAAGATGTGGACGCTCCCCCTTGTTCTACAACAAATTGACATGCATCAAAGAACAATTCGTCTTCCGATTCAGCTTGTTCTGTTTTCGCTAATAAATCCTCTTGCTTAAATAAGTAATTCGGCTTCATTTGCTTTCTCACATGATCAACTGTTTTCTCAATCTCATCATCCGATACATATACACCTTGTACACGAACTGGTTTAGACGTACCGTTTCCTAAAAATAGCATATCACCACGGCCAAGTAATTTCTCCG
This sequence comes from Bacillus sp. M5A3_1b, assembly GCF_053345335.1. Lineage (NCBI taxonomy): Bacteria > Bacillati > Bacillota > Bacilli > Caryophanales > Bacillaceae > Bacillus > Bacillus sp. M5A3_1b. The sequence goes on from NZ_JBKEZY010000001.1 coordinate 956,092, forward strand.
CGCCCCCAATATCAATAATCGTACGCGAATCAACTTGAGATGATACAGTAAACGCAATACGCGTTGGAATGTTTGACTTAATTAAACCTGTAATAACATCTACAGACGGACGCTGCGTTGCTACTAATAAATGAATACCACAAGCACGTGCTTTTTGCGCAATACGACAAATCGCTTCCTCAACATCACCAGGTGCTACCATCATTAAATCGGCTAACTCGTCAATGACAATAACGATATAAGGTAATGTCTCTCCTGGAATTTCTCGCCCACTTACAATCGTATTATAACGAGTTAAATCACGAGCACCAGCGTGCGCAAACAATTCATAACGACGCTCCATTTCTTCAACCGCCCACTTTAATGCAGCTGTCGCTGCTTTTACATCCGTAATAACAGGTGCTACAAGATGCGGAACAGAATTGTATGGTGCAAGCTCAACCATCTTCGGATCGATTAACATTAACTTCACTTCATGCGGTTTCGCTTTATATAAAATGCTCGTTAAAATTGCGTTAATGCACACACTTTTACCAGAACCCGTTGCACCCGCAATAAGTCCATGTGGCATTTTTCGAATATCCGTTACAATTGGATCGCCTGAAATATCAAGTCCTAGCGCAACTGTAAGCGGTGATTCGCTCTTTGTAAACACAGGACTTCTTAAAATTTCACGAAGGAATACTGGCTTACTTTCTTTATTTGGAACTTCGATTCCAATCGCACTCTTCCCTGGAATCGGTGCTTCAATACGAATATCTTTCGCTGCTAAACTCAGTTTAATATCATCACTTAAGTTTGTAATTTTATTTACTTTCACACCTGGATCTGGCTGTACTTCAAAACGAGTTACCGCTGGACCTTGCGATACGTTAATAACATGTGCACCAACGTGGAAATTATTAAATGTTGTATCTAATAATTCTTTCTGTTCATCCAACCATTCCGTATTATCTAACGCTGCCTGCTGCGGAATTGACAACAATGTTAATGGCGGAATTGCATATGTCGGTGGTGTTTGCAATACATTTCGCATATCGTTCTCTCTTTGATTTACAACATATGCTTTCTCTTGTACTTCCGTACTTGAAGTTGGCTTTTGTACTTGCTCTACCACCACTTGTTGCACTGGGCGCTCTTCCACTTGTGATTCCACCACTACTTGCTGCATTGGTTTCTCTTCCACTTGTGGTTCTACTACTTGCTGCATTGGTTTCTCTTCCACTTGTGGTTCTACTGCCACTTGTTGCACTGGGCGTTCTTCCACTTGTGGTTCCACTACTACTTGCTGCATTGGCTTTTCTTCCACTTGTTGGACAGGCTTATTCTCTACTCGTTCACTCATAGAAGGTTGCATTGCATTTACTCTAGCCGCATGTCTTTCCATTAATCGCGTTCTGTCTTGTTTCAACATAACAACATTAAATGGGACATGGCGCTTTTTCTGACGTTTTGGTTCTTCTTTTTGTACAATTGGTTGCTCTTCTAAGACCGGTGTTTCCTCTACAACTTGTCGTTCTTCTGCAATCCGTGCTTCTTCTACAACTCGTTGTTCTTCCGCAATCGGCGCTTCTTCTACAACTGACTGCTCTTCCGCAATCCGCGCTTCTTCTACAACTGACTGCTCTTCCGCAATCCGCGCTTCTTCTACAACTGACTGCTCTTCCGCAATCGGTGCTTCTTCTACAACTGACTGCTCTTCCGCAATCCGCGCTTCTTCTACAACTGACTGCTCTTCCGCAATCGGTGCTTCTTCTACAACTTGTTGTTCTTCCGCAATCGGTGCTTCTTCTACAACTTGTTGTCCTTCTGCAACTGGTGCTTCTTCTACAACTTGTTGTCCTTCTGCAATCGGTGCTTCTTCTACAACTCGTTGTTCTTCTGCAACTGGTGCTTCTTCTACAACTTGTTGTCCTTCTGCAATCGGTGCTTCTTCTACAACTTGTTGTCCTTCTGCAATCGGTGCTTCTTCTACAACTCGTTGTTCTTCTGCAATTAAAACATCCGCAAAGCTTTGAACATCTTTTTTCGTTTGTTCATCAACCTCAGTAACATGTATGAATCCATTCTTTAGTTCAATTGCTTCATTTAAAACCATTTCTTGCTGTGTTTCCTCAAGTGCTATAGGTTCCACTTCTTCTGGCTCTTCTGCTTCCGCAATTACTTCCACTTCTTCTAGCTCTTCTGCTTCTGCAATTACTTCCACTTCTTCTAGCTCTTCTGTTTCTGCAATTCCTTCCACTTCTTCTAGCTCTTCCGCTTCTGCAATTACTTCCACTTCTTCTAGCTCTTCTGCTTCTGCAATTACTTCCACTTCTTCTAGTATTTCCACGATGATTGTTTCTTCAAGTTTTTCTTCTGCTTTGACAATCACTGATTCTTCTGGAGCTTGCTTTTCTACTTCAATAGTAGGTTGTTCTATTTCTGTATTACGTTTAGTTTCTTCTGATAATATTGTATCCTCGTGCTCTACTTTAGAATCTACTAATTCTGTTTGTAGAATGTTTTTGACCACTACATCACTTTCTTGCTTAGCATCTTCCATACGCTCAGCAATTGTTTGATGAGGTACTTCCCCCGCTGGAACTGCCTGCTGTGCACTAATTTCTTGAACCACTTCTTTTTCTTCTACTATAGGCTCTTGGCGTTCAATTTCATAACCGTTTTTCTCTAGCCATTGATCGACAACTGATTTTTCTTCCTTTTTACTTTGTTGATCTCGCTGATCAACACCTTCATGACTGGAAGAATTCGTTGCTTGTCCTTCTGAGAAATCAGATAATGTATATCCTTTTTTCTCTAACCATGCATCAACGACTGATTTGCCCTCTACAGATATTTCAAGATCTTCTCTTTCCTTTTTTTTCTCCTGCTTTTCTACCTTTTTCTCTACAGAAGGACGATTATATCCGTAAATTGGCGAGATCATTTCTGTTGGACGAAATGGTCTACGGTTACTTTCTTGCGAAGGTGCAGATGCTTTCTTTACGACAGGCTCTCTCTCCGGTTCATATTGCATTTCCGGCTCTTCATATGTAGAAACTACCTTTTCCACATACTGTCGTCTACTTCTTTCCACTTTGACCCCTCTTTGAGTAGGCTGATTTTCATATGTTACAACTTGAACAGGTTGTTCTTCAAAATGCCCTGTTGCTATAACATCCTCTTCATCGAACCCATTATCCGGTACTAATGGAAAACGGCATTTACCTGCATTCCGACTTGCCATTTGTGCTTCTCTTGCTTCAGTGTAGTGGTTTACACGAGGGATCTTCGGCTGACTTTCGATTTGCTTTGGTACTTCTTTATTTATCGCTGTTTGTTCTTCCTCTTTGTTAAACAGCTTTTTCATCCAATCTAACATGCTTACCACTCTTTCTACTAAATAGTAACATCCTTTATTGTATCAGCATTCGGCAAAAAGTGCAGGTAAAATTAAGCATGTCATATTTATCCATAACATTCTAATTTACGAGTGTTTTCATATGGAAAAACGCAGCCTTCCATGTAAGACTGCGTTTAAGCTTTACTCTTCCGATACTCATCTACACTATCCGTTACACTTTGCAATAAAGAATTTACATACTGTGGGTCAGATAATTTTTTATCTTCTTCAGAATTTGACATAAATCCAAGTTCTAATAGTACGCCAGGAACCTTTGCCCAATTAAATCCAGAAAGGTCATCCCTGAATTTAATTCCATTTACTTTCACTTGATGATTCTCTCTCATTTTATTTACAATCGTTTGAGAGATTTGAAGACTTTCAGCATAAATCTCTTTCGTGTACGGACTTCCTTCTGCCGGCGTTAATACAGCAAATCCACTTTGATTCGGATTTTCAGAGCCATCTGCATGAAGACGTAAAAATAAATTCGCCTTATGATCATTCGCAAATGTCGCGCGTTCTTTATTACTTATATCCACATCTTGTGACGTTCTCGTCATTAATACTTGTATTCCCTTTGCTTCTAACTTTTCTTTTAATACGGAAGCCATTTCTAATACAAGAACAGCCTCTCTTTTTTTCGTCACAACACCAGTTGTACCATCTGTCACTTTATATTTTTGCGTCGTTGCTCCTGGCCCGATCGGCTCCAAATTTAAATTTGCTTTTTGTTGATGCCCCGGATCAATAACAACAAGAAACTTTCCTTGTTTTTCATTACTCTCTACTTTTTGTTCATTATTTTGCAGCGGTTGCTCTGTTGGCTGCGCTGGCGTAGCTTCCTCTTTCTTTTCCTCGGCCGGCACTTCCTCCTGCTTCTGCTCCACTTGCTCATTCGTTTGAACTTCTTTCTTTTCTTGTTCTTCTTGCTGCTTTTCTACCGGTGCGTCTTCCTTGTTATCTTGTTTTTTTTCCTGCATAGAAGATGTTACTTCTTTTTTCGGCTCTTCTTGCGAACAACCTCCCATATATATTCCAATGAATACAATCATGCTCATTATTTTTATATACTTCATGTGTTTCTCCCATCACTTTGCACCGGTCTCAAAGTTTTTTATAATTGTTTTATAATCTCATCCATATTTCCAATATGAACGGGTTGCCATGTTTCTGTACCACGCTCTGCCGTATAAACTAAATACGCACCATCAGCCACATTTACGAAAATCGGATCCCCCATATCTGTTTCGTATCCGATAACAATCCATTCTTCTTTCCATTTTCCATGTTCTTCACTTATTAATGAAATTTTATGTTTATCATATCGATAACCGATTTGCCCTTTTTCTAATTCATTTTCGCTAAACAAATATATTTCATAGGAACCTAGTTCGATATCTTGCTGTTTTGAAGTTTCAATTCGTTTCAGAAGTTCTGCAATTTTTAGTTGTTGTTTCATACGTCTATCCCCTTCTATTTTTCTAAATTTTAACTAGTTTGTTTATAAAATACAATATAGTTTTTGAGAAAAAAGGTGACATCCTTATCATATGAACGATTTTTTGAATATATCTGTCACAACTCGCAATATATGAATGATTCAACAGAAAAGAGAGGCTGTCCAAAAGGACAACCTCTCTTTTCTTACATCAATTAAAATTTGAACTCTTGTCCAACTTCAAAGCTATCTTCTAATACAAGAATACCTTTTTCTTGTGGAGCATCTGGAAGCTCTAATTCACGCGCTGAGCAAATCATTCCAGAAGAAGGAACACCGCGAAGTTCAGCTGGTTTAATTAACATACCGCTTGGCATTACAGCACCGATTTTTGCAACGACAACTTTTTGTCCTGCATCAACGTTCAGTGCGCCACATACGATTTGTAATGTTTCTGTACCGATTTCTACTTTACAAATGTTTAGCTTATCAGCATTTGGATGCTTCTCTTTTTCAGCTACATAGCCTACAACAAATTTTGGAGAAAGATCTGCTTCTACTTTTTCTTCAAAGCCGTTCTTCGCTAAAATCCCGTTGATTTTTTCTACAAATTCTTTCGTTAATGTTAGGTTACCTGTTTCTTTTACTTCTAAGTAAGAAGACGCATTAAAGATGTTGAATCCTGCTGTTACATTGCTTTCACGATCGTATACGCGTGCAACATCTCCTTTGCGATCAAAAGTACGGTTCTCTAAAGTAATATCTTGTAAGGCAACAATTAGAGTGTCACCAATTCCTTCAAGGTTGTAAAAAACGTTCACTTCGTTCATCCTTTCTCTTTTCCATCTGTCTTCTTCCGATTCTTCGCTAAAATAAAGATTGGCTCGAAGTCTCCATCTTCATATACGAATGAAAGTGATGTAATCGGAACATGCCCTTCGGCAAAAAATTTCATTGTCATTTGTGCAATAATATCATAACCGATTTCGTTGACGATATCAGCAATAATTAATACATCTTGGTGAGGAACAGCAACAACCATGTCACCAGAAATCTTTTCACGCATCGATTGTAGTAACGATTCGTTTAAAATACGCGTCGCATCATACCCATCATTTGTGTTTAAAAAGTAGAATGTATTCCCTGCTACTGTTTCTTGTTTAAATTCATATCCTAATGAGCGAGCGTTGAATAATGCCATCTCACGCACTTGTTGCTCTGTAAGTTCTAATTTTTGTAATAGACGCTCATCAATGAGTCGATACGTTTTATTCGAATCTAACGCGTAGTAAATACGTGTTTCCGCCGTATGATCCGTCATAATAAACGGATTTCCTTCTTCTGCTTGTTTCGGGAAAGAAGTAGAGCGAATAACAGGTAAAATTTTCGCTGCGCTATTTTCTTCTTTATGCATCGCAATTAACGCTTCTTGTACGTAATAAGCAACCTCTTCAATTGCTTTTTCTTTATTCACTTCCCATTTTGCCACAACTCCTGGAAGCGATACGTTAATACCTTTTTTCGAGTCTTTCTGTTCTATACGTAGAACTTCTTTCTCGCTATCATACTGAAAGTCCCATTCTGGGCGAGATAATTTCTTCATTAACTCGTCTTTCATCTTTTTACTTGTCATCTTCATCTCTTTTTCCTCCCTTCCAAAAAAATAACCTCCCCCGCGAAGGTAGAGGTTGTTTTACAATTCAATTGGCAAATTGCCTTATTTTAAACCTTCAATGAACTCTTCGATTTGCTCTTGTGTTTTACGATCTTTGTTTACATAGCGACCTGTTTCTTCACCCTTATTGTACGCTACAAAGCTTGGAATGCCAAATACGTCTAATTTTACGCATAGATCAATAAACTCATCACGATCTACATAGTAAAATGAGAAATCACTATATTTCTCTTCTACTTCTGGCATAAACGGGTCTACAAAACGGCAGTCTGGGCACCATTCTGCTGAGAACATAAAGACTACATTCTCTTCATTTTTCAATTGTTGGAATTGCTCCATGCTTTCTAATGATTTCATCTATATTTCCTCCTCTAACGAGTGCATTTTTTCATGTTATAATCTTTCTTTTATACTACCATACATCGCGCATGGTGCAAGGTTTATGCTTGCTTTTCGTCATACTTATATTGCCCAACAAGTAACTTAACAACGTGTACAAATAATTCTGTGCGGTCGACATAATCATCTGTAAAAATACCGATAGCACCTTCGTGACTACGAATATCTTTTCTCTGTACAAACTCTTCCATCACTTCACTTAACTCCTTGCCATCTTCAAGAGGTGCTAAAAAATCGTCTGGTAACTTAATACGCGCCCCGCCTGCAACGAATGTTTTACCGTCACTTGTTGCTAGCGCGCCCCAGTTACACATAAATAAACCGTGCTCCGTTTTCATTACGCCACCTTCTAATCCAATACCAATTTGAGCTTCTCCTTCTTGTAGCGCTCGCTTCGCTCTATTAACCGCTCCTTGCATCGTCTCTTCATCTGTAAACGGCTGATTTGCTACCCCTGAAGGAACAGAAAGAGATGTAATTATACCATCTTTCCAAACCTTCTCCACAGCACCAACTTTCGTTTTATTCTTCGATCCAACTACTACTTTCATTTCGTTCACCTCTATAAAAATTTATCATTTTGTTCCATCCAATATCAGCTTCGGCACAAATTAAGTACCAACCACTATCACACACCACAGTGGAATCCCTTCTACCTATAACAGAAGATGGCTTTCCGCAATATTATTATTATTGGTCCTAAACAAAAAAACAGGCTTCTTCTTTCTTCCTATCTGCGGTCTTAATACACCATTCGAGCACCTATTAAGCACTAACCGCCACCACACACCGCTGGGTCATCTATTCAACCTAAAAAAAGAAGGGTTTTTCGCCCTTCTTCTCCTACGCGTTATTCTTAATTGTCTCTAACGTCGTTTTATCCGTTGCTCTTACAAGCTTCGTAATGAGTTCTTTTGCTGCCGCATAATCATCAACATGTAAAATAGAAGCATGTGTATGAATGTAACGTGCGCAAACACCAATTACAGCTGATGGGATACCTGAGTTACTTGTATGTACACGGCCCGCATCTGTACCACCTTGTGAAATAAAGTATTGGTACGGAATGTTGTGTGTTTCTGCTGTATCTAAAATGAATTCGCGCATTCCTCTATGCGTTACCATCGTACGATCATAAATACGAAGAAGAGCACCTTTTCCTAATTGACCGAACTGTGTTTTGTCACCAGATGCATCGTTTGCTGGACTTGCATCAAGCGCATAGAAAATGTCTGGTTGAATCATATTTGCAGCAGTTTGTGCACCGCGAAGACCAACTTCTTCTTGTACAGTCGCACCAGAGTATAATGTGTTTGGTAATGTTTCGTCTTTTAATTCTTTTAGTAATTCGATTGCAAGGCCACATCCGTAACGGTTGTCCCAAGCTTTCGCCATAATTTTCTTTTCATTTGCCATCGGCGTAAACGGACAGATTGGCACGATTTGTTGCCCTGGTTTTACACCAATCTCAATCGCATCTTCGTAGCTATCTGCACCTATATCAATTAACATATTTTTTATATCCATCGGTTTTGCACGTTGCGCGTCACTTAATAAATGAGGAGGAATAGAACCAACAACCCCAATAACAGGACCATTCTTCGTCATAACTTGTACACGTTGCGCTAATAACACTTGACTCCACCAGCCGCCTAACGTTTGAAAACGAAGCATCCCATTTTTCGTAATTTGCGTAACCATGAAACCTACTTCATCCATATGACCTGCTACAAGAACACGTGGGCCAGTTTCGTCCCCTTTTTTCAGACCAAATACGCTACCTAAACCGTCTTGCACAATTTCATCCGCATATTTGCTTAATTCTTGCTTCATAAAACGGCGTACATCATGTTCGAAACCTGATGCACCTTGTAATTCTGTTAACGTACGAAATAATTGTAATGTCTCTTTATTCACGAAGTCCCCTTCTTTCAAACCTTAGTAGAATACCTCTTTTATTGTAACGAAATTTTCGAAATGTTTCTAGTTTCTTCTTTTTTAACTGTATTTGCTTTATAATTATTATTGGTACACTATTTTTATTTTATAGAATTGAGGTGAATATATGAGCTGGAAAGGTTTAGTAGCAGGTCTTGGCGTTGGGTTCGCAGCTGGTTATCTTGTTGCAAACAAAGTACAAGAACAATCCCATATTTCTTCAGAAAAAGCATTGAAAATGGTGAAACAAGCATTAAGTCATAAAGGTGAAATTACTGGCTCTTGGGTACATATGGTTCCAGAGGCATTTGAAAAATATGATGTCGCATACGAAGTTTATCGTGGCGGTCTTACAACAATGTTAGATGATATACAAGAACGATTTGAATTTTTAGTTGATGCTAAAACAGGTACTGTTTTAGAGGTTATAGCAGCATAAAAAGGAGGGTTCCCATTAGGTGAACCTCTTATTTTTTAATTGTGAAAGAAATAAAAGGAGTATCGATGTTAGATGATATTAGAAACCGAATACTTATGCCTAAAGGAAATGCGACAAGATGATTTTGATGATTTAAAAATGATGTTGCAAGATCCAGATGTAATGTATGCTTATGATCACAATTTTTCTGATGCTGATGTCCAATCCTGGTTAGATAGAAATATAAAACGATATAAAGATTTTGGCTTTGGCTTATGGGGGATATATCTAAAAGAAACTGATGAATTTATAGGAAATGCCGGTTTAAGTATGCAGTATACTGATGTTGAACAGGTCATAGAAATTGGCTATTTGCTAAAAAAAGAATTTTGGCATAAAGGTTACGCAAGTGAAATTACTAAAAGCATTAAAGAATATGCTTTTAATGAATTAGGACTGTCAAAAGTCTATTCAATTATTAAACATGACAATATTGCTTCACAAAAAGTTGCTAAGAAGCTTGGTATGATTAAAGAAAAAGAATTCATGACTGAATATTATAATGGAGATATGCTTCATTATTTATATAGCATATCTAAATAGGAGGCTGCTCCAGCAAATATTCTGGAACAACCTCCTATTTTTATGCTTCTACACTCGTTTTCCGCTCTATCTTTTCTACAATATGTCCTTCCTTATTCCACTTTACTGCACGGTAATACGCGTCATGATAAAACGTAAACCAAGCATCGTTTTCAGCGCCGTATTCCATCCACTTTTTCTTATTTTCAATTGATGTCATTGGATAATCATCGTAGGCCATCACCCATAGTACATTTTGATGTGCGTGCGTCGGCAATAGGTCTGCTAAATGAATCATCGTTTCACCTTTGCTTTCTAAAGCAATGACTGCATGTCCATCACTATGACCACCTGTATGCGCCATTTTTATTTCATCCGTAATTTCTATTTCTTGCTGGAATGTAACAACTTGATCTACAATCGGCTCCCAATTTTCCTTCCAATATGTATTACGCGACCTGAGATTTGGGTTCCTCATTTCATTCCATTCTGTTTCGCTTACGTAAACTTTCGCATTCGGAAACGATGGTACAAGGTGATCACCTTCCCATTTCGTTAAACCAGATGCATGATCAAAATGCAGGTGTGTCATTAAGACGTACTGAATATCTTCAGGTTTTAAATCTAGTTTTTCTAATGATTTATAAACCGATGACTCTTCTGTTACACCTTGATTTCGCTTCATCTTCTCATTCAATTTACCGTTTCCTATTCCGGAATCAATGAGCATATTACCGTCTTTCGTTTGCAAAAGTAACGGATCTGTTCGTAAATAAATATGATTTGTATCATTATGTTTATATTTACGTGACCAAAGCACTTTCGGTACAACACCAAACATTGCTCCCCCGTCTAAATGTGTGTTCCCGCCTTTTAGCCACGTCACTTTTATATCTCCAATTTGTAACTGTTCCATTTTTCATCCCCCTTTCCTTTCAATATTAACATAAAATTCCGATTATTTTAGTTACAAAAAAACCTATGCATTACTGCATAGGTTCTGTGCGATATTTTGCTTCAACTCGGTAAATACGATGACCTTTACTTGAGAATTTCTCTTCGTATTCCGTCATAATGTTTCCTTCATAATCACTATTATGAAGATCTAGGCTCAGGTAAGTTAATAACATACCATACTCAGCCATACTCATTAGAGAGTATTCAAATAAACCTTGGTTATCTGTTTTGAAATGAATTTCTCCGCCTTCTACTAACACTTCTTCATAATTGCGTAAAAATGTTTTATACGTTAAACGACGCTTCGTGTGACGATTCTTCGGCCATGGATCTGAGAAGTTTAAATAAACGCGGTCAATCTCACCTTTTGCAAAGAAAACTGTTAAATCTTCAGCATCTTTATTAATTAACTTTAAGTTCGGCACTTCTTCTTCAATTAATTTATCAAGTGCATCTACAACAACACTTGTGAATTTTTCAATTCCAATATAATTAATATGTGGGTTTGCTTTTGCCATATCGTACATAAAGCGGCCACGACCTGTACCTACTTCAATATGAATTGGTTGCTCATTTCCAAATACTTCTTTCCAGTTACCAGCGCGCTCCTCTGGATTTCCAATTACGATATGTGAATACTCATTAATTCGATCCATTGCATATGGTTTATGTCTTAAACGCATAGATGTCTCCCTCTCTTTACATAGCTATTTTAAAGGAATAATTCCTTCTCTCTGTTTTAATCAATCTCCCAAACAAAAAACCAAGTACGTACGAGCACTCGGTCCGTTTCTTTCAAGTATAAGATGTACCATTTTGATAAAAACTACATACAGCATTAAACATTCCATGACGAAACAGCTTTTTCTCGTACATTTGAAGAGAAAAACAATCGAAAGGATGATCCGTTCATGCCAATTAATCAACAACATCAGTTAGAAGTGCTGAAAGATATTTTAGTCAATCACCAAAGTGATTGTTGCGGGACAGTTTCTGAATGCGAGCAATTAGAGCGTCTCATTCAATCGTTACTCGCAAACGATAGTATAAGTAGTGACGCTAAAGCAATGCTAAACGATGTATATTCTTATAGTCAATCGGGTAAATCTTCCTCTAATTTGGACAACCACATTTCCAATAATCAAGAACAACTTACTCAGTGGATTGCTGGAATGGACAATTTTTCTTAAGTATTACTCTGAAGCAAGTAGTTGCTGTAAATATTGATGCCAATATTCAGCTTCTGCTTGCTGTTTTTTTGTTGTGTGCCATTGCATAGACAAAATCGTTTGTGCTATTACATACCATCTCATGCGCCTAAGCAGCGATTCATCCATTTCAATATCATAATATTCGAGCCACTCGCTCCATTCGTGGCGCGGAATGTACCAATATAATAACATACCGAGGTCTAGAGCTGGGTCAGCAATTACAGCTCCATCCCAATCAATTAAAAACAACTCATCTTCATCCGACAATAGCCAGTTGTTATGGTTCACATCACAATGGCATACAACGAATTCATTGTATTCAATATCTTTTAATGAATCCATTAAATATTGAAGGCCTTGCTGAATTGTTTCATCATCCCTTATATCTCCTCTTAAAACCAGTTGCAGTTGTTGTAATAACTCTTGTGCGTGGAGCGGCTGCTTCCCAAGTCTTTGAATCATCTGTACAAGCGCTTTAGAAGAGTGTATTTTCTTCAAAAGTTTCGCAACACGTTCTAGTTTCATATCCTCTGGCTCTAGCTTCTGTCCCGGAAGCCATTTTTGAGCAGAAATTACATCACCGTTCGTTACCCTTCTTGTCCAAAGTAATTTTGGAACAATTCCTTCTGCTGACAATACCGCTAAAAAGGGCGATGTATTCCGCTTTAAAAATAACTTCTGTTGTCCGTTTTGCGCAATATACGCATCGCCCGTTACTCCACCAGCCGGTACAAGACTCCACTCTTTTCCTAATAATTGTTCCAACCATTCCATATTCATTACCCGTTAACAAATCCTTATCTTTTATAGTTATGAAAAGAAAAACCGCAACATTTCTACATATGTTGTGGATTCATATATTTTACTGTAAATGAAAAGAAAACTTGGCATAAGCCAAAAACTCTCTATTTTATTTTACAAAACCTGCCATAGAATGACAACTTATCAAAATCGTCACCTTTGTCAATTCTACATTTATTACATTCTCATCGTCAAGTAGCGATTTGTCACATTATCGTCAATATATACGTGCTAATCGGAGCGAGCCTAAGTTCCTTTCCTCTAAATGAAGAAATTGGCTCTATTTTCGCTTGCTTTTCGTTTACTAACACATGCCACGTTTCTTCTTTCGGAAGTTGCACCGTTTTAGCTTCTAAACCGCTATTAAATAAAACTATAATCTCTTTCCACGGTCCAAATGATTCTGCATGCTCTAGGTGATATGCAAGTACTTCTGGAGATGTTTGCAAAAAAGTCATGTGCTTTTTTATAAGGTCTGCGTTTTGTAATCGGAATGCTCTATGCTCTTTGCGAATCGCAATTAAACCTTTTATATAGTTAACAGTCTCTATCTCTTCCTCTTTTTGATCCCAATCTAATTGATTAATTTCATCATTTGCATTATAACTATTTTCATTTCCTTGCTTCGTACGATAAAACTCTTGCCCAGCATGTAAGAAAGGAATGCCTTGCGAAAGAATCACCATTGCGCTCGCTAGAAGGTGACGTTTTTTCAAAATCTCTTCTGGTTCTTCATTACTCCGCATTAGTTTATCCCACATCGTCATATTATCATGACATTCTACATAGTTAATGCTTTGCACAGGCTCTAGAAACAGACCTGTTTCTTTCATACTCAAAAGGCTTCCCGATGCTATATACTGCAAATGATTACAGTCTACATGCCCACCAAATGCAAAACCACGCTTATTTATATGAAAGGTACTCCCTTTTATCCCATCACGAAATTGATCATTAAATTGCGCAATATGCGGCATTTTCTTTGCGTTATTTAACGTTGCTTTTTCCTCTAGAGGAAGTGGTGTTTGTAGCTCCCACCCTTCTCCTAATAACAATGCATCTCGCTTTATGTTTCGTACTTCTTTTTCTATTATATTCATTGTATCAACATCTAAAATTCCCATTAAGTCGAATCGGAATCCATCAACATTGTATTCAGTAAGCCAATATAAAATAGACTCTACAATAAATTTCCTCATCATTTTCCGTTCAGATGCTATATCATTCCCGACTCCCGTCCCATTAGAAGGCATACCATCTTCACCATGACGAAAATAATATCCTGGGACAAGCTTTTCAAATGATGATAGCTCTCTTTCATACACATGATTGTATACAACATCTATAATCACCCTAATGCCGTGCTCATGAAATGTTTCAATTAACTGTTTACACTCTATTATCCTGTTATACGGGTCAGAGGGATTTGTAGCATAATATCCCGTTGGCGCATTGTAATATAATGGATTGTAACCCCAATTATATGCAGAAGAAGGATTCGCCTCATCTACACCACCGAAACAATATAAAGGCAATAATTCAACATGTGTAACACCCAAATCTTTTATATGAGACAAGCCTGTTAACGTCCCATTTCGCCCTGTTGTCCCTTCTTCCATTAGCCCTTTATATGTTCCTTTTTTACTCACTCCACTGCCCTGATGAATAGTGGCATCACGAATATGCAGTTCATACAGTATGGCATCTGTCATTGCGTGTAATGGTGGTAATTGCTCTCGTCTTGTTACATTTGTCTTTTCCAAATCGATAACAACGCCGTACTTCCCATTTACAGTCACTGACTTTGCGTAAGGATCCACTGCTTCATTCCATATTAAATTAATACAAACAAGAAATGTATACTTTTCTCCAGCTAAATTACCTTGTAATGTATGAGTCCAAACCCCACTTTCTCCTCTATACATTTCATGATCGGTATATTCTTTATCACTTTTATAAATCCTTACTTTCGCAAGCCTCGCAGTTGGAGCCCATACTTTAAATGTCGTTGCTTCTTTTTGATAAACAGCCCCTAAATCTGTACCCTCGTAATAATACTTTTCATCGAAAATCGCTGTTCTTATGACAGCACCTATTTGTAAATCTGTTTCTTCATTCCGTTCATCTCGTACTGTATAATACTTCCCCACATCTAGCGGCTCTTCTATAAAGCACTCATACTTCGTTGCATCCGGAAGCGCAATTGTATGAGCAATCGGTAAATCTTTCACGTTACTTCCTTCTTGCAAACGAAATGTCCGGCTTGTTCCATACGCATGTGGGAGCAAAATTGTAATTTTATTCATTTCATCTAAATAGGCATCAAATGGACGTTTTACTTTCAACATAAAAAAATCACCATCATTCTTAAAGTTAAAATAAAGTGAAACTTTAATCAGCGGGAAAGCTTTCCCCCACTGATTATTAGCCTTCACCAATTGGGCCTTTATGGGCAGTTGATATCCCACCTAACTTCTTTGCTTGATCCTAATTTTGAGGTAGGAGTCTTACTGCCCGCAAATAGAGGGATGAAACGAGCTGCAAATGATAAGACTTTTCTTATCATCGAAGCCCTATACAGTAACTCATTATTCTCTATAGTATATTCACCTGTATAAAAAACGTTTTCATACATTCTATTTTTGTAATTTTATTTCAGCAATCGCTTTATACTTCGGTGTCTCCTTCACGTGAGATTCGTATAAAGTAATCGTATCCGCTTGAAATGATATTTCAGGCACTTCCTTTATATGTTCTAAATCGAACTTCTCTTCTCCTACCCATTTACGAGCAACAGTAATATGCGGATGATACGGGCGCGCTTCTAAAGAAAATCCATTCCCTTCACACATAGCGTGCACTTGCTTTTGTAATTGAAGCAAATCGTAATTCTCGCTTACCTTCGACCAAAAAATACGCGGCCTATCTTCCATACCGAACGTAGAAAATCCTTGTAATGTGAACGATAGTTCTTTCATTTCTGTAATTGTTTGTAATCCATTCTTTATTCCTTCTAATTGTTCCTCTGTTGCACTACCTAAAAATGAAAGGGTAATATGGTAGTCTTCTTTATGTACCCATGAACGAAATGGTAATTCCTCCTGCATTTCCTCTTTATAGTTAGACAGCACTTCTTTTATATGATTCGGTAACGTAATCGCGACAAAATAATGCGGCTCCATGTACATCTTCTCCTTCTTTCTATTGTTGCTTTTCTTTCTTATCTCATTCAATTAATAAGAATCAAACTTCCCTACAAGTCTAACCAAGTTAGGGTCGCGTTAATAAAGTTCAACTAATCGGGCTTTTACGGGCAGTTGATCCCCACCTAACTTCTTCGCTTTCGCTAAATTTTAAGGTGGGGGTCTTACTGTCCGTTAATGCGGGATAAATGAAATTATATCGAAATCTCCACAAAGGATATCGACTTAACAACTAAATACGATAAGAAAAGCAACCTATACGTAACAGAAAACCGTCCCAAAATATGTATCGGGACGGCCTCTTCTTATTTATATATCCATTACTTCGCTAATTCATGAATTGCTTGCGCGTAAATTGCTGTTGCTTTTAATAAGTCTTCAATTTCAATGTATTCGTCTTTTTGATGCGCAAGTTCTTCTTTTCCAGGGAACAACGGACCAAACGCAACGCCAGCTTTCAATGAACGAGCGTAAGTACCACCGCCGATTGCTAATAGTTCTGCTTTTTCTCCTGTTTGTTCTTCATATACGCGCTGCAACGTACGAATTAACACGTGGTCTTTATCAACATGATGCGGGCGAGAGTTTGAATAATCCGCCACTTTAAATCCATGATTACCAACGTATTCTTTTAACTTTGCAATCATTTCGTCAAAGTTAGTCGTAACTGGGTAACGTACATTTAATCCTAAATTACCACCATTCTCTTTCGTATAAGAAAGGCGACCAACATTCACAGTTAACGGTCCGCTAATATCGTCTTTATAAGAAATACCTGCTTTCTCTCCTAAAATATCTCCTGTAAATGTTTCTGTTACAAACGATGCAAATGAAGACCCTTTTCCATCAAGAGCAACTGTAGTTAAGAAGTTTGCCAGTAATAAACCTGCATTCTCACCCTTCTCTGGAGTAGATCCGTGAGCTGAAATCCCTTTAATTTGCAACGTCACCGTATTACCTTCTACAATTGCTTCGCCTATTTTTTTAGCAGTTTGTAAATACTCTTCATATGCTACTGTAAGTGCATTTACATCTTCTCCTGTAATAATCGCTTCTGCAAAATCAGGAACCATATTTAAACGGCGACCTGATTCAAATGAAACAAGTTCATATGTACCTTTCTTTTCTTCACTACCACTTTGCACAACTTGTATATCAGAAATTCCTTTTTCTGCATTAATAATTGGAAAATCCGCGTCTGGCGCAAAACCGATTGTTGGCATTTCTTCGTTTTTAAAGTAGTGATCTACACATTTCCAATTGCTTTCCTCATCTGTTCCTAAAATCATGCGAACGCGTTTTGAAAGAGGCAAACCTAATTCTTTCACAATTTTCATCGCATAATAAGCTGCCATCGTTGGGCCTTTATCGTCAATTGCACCACGTGCAAAAATCTTTCCATCGCGAATATCTGCACTATATGCGGGAGTCGTCCAGCCATCTCCTTCTGGTACAACATCAACGTGACAAAGAATACCTACTAACTCTTCTCCTTGTCCCATTTCAAGATGACCTGCATACCCTTCTAAATTTTTAGAAGCAAAACCTTCCGTTTCTCCTTTATGTAACATGAAAGATAAAGCTTTTTCTACACCTTCACCGAATGGTGCGCCCTCTTTCGCTGATTCTTCTTCCCATACACTTTTAATTTGTAAAAATTGTTGTGTATCACGAATTAAATCATCTTTTCGTTTTGCAACTTCTTCTGTCCAATTAATCGCTGACATCACGCATCCATCCTTCACTATATTGTTTCTTTCATCATAACAAACCGAAATCTCTTATGCCATATACGAAACTCAAATACCTAACAATTGTAATATTTCAGATATTTCTTATTAGTTTTTCTTTTATTTTTCTAAAAAAAATTTGCAGGAATTTGGCGTTTTACGTAGAATTTTATGTGTTAGTTGACTGACCATATATACAATGTCAACTACCAATATTTTTCTATATGAATATTTGTTAAATTTCTGTAAAATTTAAGTAGATTAAAGCATGAATTTTATCATGTAGAGTACAATGGTAGTAACGACCTTCTTTCCTGAATGGGGTCAAAAAAACTAGTAGAGGAGTGGTTTTCTCTTGAAACCTACAACTACTCGTATGCTAACACGCATTAAATCAATTTATATGTACATCAATGAAAACGGAACGGTAACGACGAAAGACCTTGTAGATGAGTTCGGGATCACACCGCGAACGATACAACGTGATCTAAATGTGTTGCAGTTTAATGAACTCGTGTATAGCCCTTGCCGCGGTAAGTGGACAACAACAGGAAAGAAAGTGAGAATGACCTCATAACGAAAAATAATTGTATGTAAATAAATACATACCCCTTTCTAACTCATTAGAAAGGGGTCTTTTCTGCGCCAAAAACAGCACTATTTCTCAGTATCTACTTGATATGTTTTTAACATTTCTACTTCTTCATCTGATAGCTCTCGGTATTGTCCAAGTTCTAGCTCTTCATCTAATACTAATGGTCCCATCTCTGTTCTCTTTAGGTAGACTACTTTTTTCCCTACCGCTTCAAACATACGCTTCACTTGATGGAACTTTCCTTCTGTAATTACAAGCTCGATTTCAGAAATCTCATCGCTTTTTAATATTGTAAGTGCACCTGGCTTTGTTTCATAGCCATCATCTAAAATAACACCTTTAGCAAACTCTTTTACATCCTCTTCTGTTACTACTCCTGCAATGTGTGCATAATATTTTTTCGGCACATGCTTTTTCGGAGATAACAATTGATGTGATAACTTCCCGTCATTTGTTATCAATAAGAAACCTTCCGTATCTATATCAAGTCGTCCAACTGGGAACGGATCAAAGATTGCATCTTCTAACTCTAATAAATCTATTACCGTTTCATGATTATCATCTTCTGTCGCTGAAATAACGCCTTGTGGTTTATGCAACATTAAATAAACAAACTCTTTATATTCCACAACTTCTCCGTGAATCATAACTTCTTGCTCTTCTACATTTACATGAACCTTCGCATCTTTCACTGGCGTTCCATCAATTTTTACAACGCCGTCTTTCAATAATTTCTTTACTTCTTTTCTACTTCCATATCCCATATTTGCTAATAATTTATCTAATCTCACGTTTTTCACCTTCTTTGTTTATCATAGAAAAGGGGACGTAATTACGCCCCTTTTGATTTCAACTTTATTTTGAATCTATTGCCAAGTTTACGTTGGATTTTCTCTAACGCTTCTCCGCCAAATACTCGTTCAAGTACTCCTGTGCGAATTGCTAACAATCCATACACAAGACCACCAATACCTGCACAAACCACAACTGTAATAAGAGCACCCATTCGGCCATCAGGTGAGATCATGAAGGACAGAGTCCATTGTGATAACTTTACAGCAATGACCATTACAAGTGTTAATACTGCAATTTGGAAAGTTCTCTTATATACAACACCAAATGAATAGTGTACATGTTTTTTGATTTGTCGATTCGTATACCATACGGAAGCTAAGAATCCGACTGCAGTTGCTAAAATCGCTCCAACTGTACCGAAATAACGAATAAAGATTACGTTACATACGAATTTCAAAATAACACCCATAATAAGCGCGACAATCGCATGTTTTTGTTGATTGATTCCTTGCAGAATTGCTGCTGTTACTGTAAATAAAGCGAATAACAACGCAACCGGTGCATACCACATTAATACTTGTCCACCTAGTGGATCTGAGTCATAGAACGCAGTATAGATTGGATATGCAAGTGTTGAAATACCGACAACTGCTGGCAATGTTAAGAACATATTTGCCTGGAATGTTTGTGTAATTTGTAACTTTAAATAACGGTATTGTTTTTCAGTAAATGATTTTGTAATCGCTGGTACAAGCGTTAAACTAAACGCTGTTGCAAGCGATACAGGAATCATAATTAATTTATGCGTCCACATTGTGAAAATACCAAGCGCTCGCTCTGCGATATCCCCTTGGCCAATCGCTTGCATAATTGAGTTAAATGTCAATGTATCAATTTGTTGATATAAAGGAATTGTTAACCCAATTACAACGTAAGGAATCGCATATGCAAATAATTCTTTAAATAATTGAACCGTACTCACTGTCGATTCTGGTACAGTTTGTTCAATTAAATATTGATCCAAATGTTTTTTACGTTTTAACCAGTACCAAATGAGTACACCGAGCGCTCCAACTGCTGAAACGAACGCAGCAAATGTCGCTACCCCAACTGCTGTTGCAACTGTACCGCCAAGTACTTTAATAACGATAAAACTACCCGCTAATAAAAAGACGATACGAATAATTTGTTCAATAATTTGCGAAACAGTAGTCGGTCCCATCGATTGGTGACCTTGGAAATAACCACGAATTAAACTCGCTGCTGGTACAACAATAAGCGCAAAACTTACAAGACGAATAATCGTCGTAACTTCTTCTACATTACTGTGTACACTTTGTTTACCAAGCATTGCTTCTGCAAACAGTGGCGCTGTCATGTATAGAACTAGGAACGAAAGAACTCCTGTTACTATCATCATAACCATTCCCGAGCGGAACATTCTCCGGCTCGTTTTATAATCGCCAAGCGCATTATATTTGGAAACAAATTTGGAAACAGCAAGCGGCACCCCTGCCGTTGCAATACTTAAAAAGATCGTATATGGAATGTATCCATATGTATAGAGCGTTCCGCCTTCTGTACCTACTAATGCATGAAACGGAAAGACGTAAATCATGCCTAAGAACTTTACTAAAAATGTCCCTAACGTAACAATAAGCGTTCCGCGCAGAAATTTCGAATCGGACATACAAAAATCCTCCTACATCTACATAAAGTGAAACTTTAATCAGTGTGAGTGTTCTTCCCCACTGATTATTAGTTGAACTATTCAAGCATTTACGGGCTACCAAACTCCCTTTTTATTTCTCTTACATCTTAAGGTTTTAGTCTTCTTACCCACAAATAGCAGGATAGTGCTGAACTCTAACTTTTGTATTGTACCACAATTCTCTCCTTAAGCAGTACTTCACTCTATTTTTCTTTTAAGGGAAAACATGCTATTCTTTTAGGCAGGAAATGTAGAAAATGAGGTCGATATATTATGCATTATGATGTTATTGTCATCGGTGGCGGGCCTTCTGGGCTAATGGCTGCAATCGGTGCTGCAGAAGAAGGCGCAAGTGTCTTACTTCTTGATAAAGGAAATAAACTAGGGCGTAAACTTGCGATTTCTGGTGGTGGTCGTTGTAACGTAACGAACCGTCTACCACTTGATGAGATCGTTAAACATATACCAGGAAACGGTCGCTTCTTATACAGCGCTTTTTCTATTTTCAATAATGAAGATATTATTACATTCTTCGAAAAGCTTGGCGTGCAACTAAAAGAAGAAGATCATGGTCGCATGTTCCCTGTATCAAATAAAGCACAATCAGTAGTAGACGCACTTTTAACACGATTAAAAGACTTAGGTGTAAAAATCCGTACGAATACACCCGTTGAAACAATTGAATATGAGAACGGTCAAACGAAAGCAGTCGTACTGCAAACTGGCGAAGTGTTAGAAACGAATCATGTCGTTATCGCTGTTGGCGGAAAATCCGTTCCTCAAACTGGCTCTACTGGAGACGGATACGCTTGGGCTGAAAAAGCTGGGCATACAATTACAGAGCTATTCCCAACAGAAGTACCCATCCTTTCAAACGAACCATTTATTCGTGATCGCTCCTTACAAGGTCTTGCTTTACGCGATGTTAACTTAAGCGTATTAAACCCGAAAGGAAAAGCTATCATTTCTCACAAAATGGACATGCTCTTCACTCATTTCGGCCTATCTGGTCCTGCCGCTCTTCGTTGTAGCCAATTCGTCGTGAAAGCACTGAAAAAGTTTAAAACGAATACGATTCAAATGAGTATCGATGCATTGCCAGAAGAAAATAGTGAACAACTATTCCAGCGCATGCTGAAACAAATGAAAGAAGATCCGAAAAAAGGAATTAAAAATGTATTAAAAGGTTATGTTCCTGAACGTTACTTCCTATTCTTATTAGAAAAGAATGAAATTGATGGCAGCGAACAAGCTGGACAAGTTTCTCACGAGAAGATTCGTGCACTTGTGAAAGACTTTAAAGAGTTTACTGTGAATGTAAATGGTACGCAGTCAATTGAAAAAGCATTCGTTACTGGCGGCGGTGTATCCGTTAAAGAAATTAACCCGAAAGAAATGTCTTCTAAATTCACGAACGGCGTATATTTCTGCGGAGAAGTTCTTGATATTCACGGTTATACTGGCGGCTATAATATTACATCTGCTCTCGTTACTGGTAGAATTGCCGGAACAACAGCTGGAGAAAACGCAAAAATGCAATATTAAAAAAAGAAACAGGGCTTCCTGTTTCTTTTTTTATAGGTATATGAAATTATATCGGCGTTTTCTTAAATATATCGACTTACCGACAAGGAACGATAAATATACGCTCCTCCTGACTTCCCATTGCTTTTTTGTTGCTTTATATACCTTAGTACCTTTATATTTTATATTGTTGAATATTTAAAAAAGGGTAAGGGGAAAAAATATGAGAAAAAAAGTCATGATGTCTTTAATGCTAATGACGTTTCTTTCTGCGGTAGAAGGAACGATTGTTAGTACAGCGATCCCTCGTATAACGAGTGATTTGTCAGGCGTCGAACTTGTTAGTTGGGTATATGCAATTTATATGCTTGCAACAGCTGTTTCGACTCCAATATACGGAAAGTTAGCTGATTTATTCGGCCGTAAAAAAGTTTTACTCATCGGAGCTACAATCTTCTTAATCGGTTCTGCGCTTTGCGGAGTCGTTACATCAATGGAACAATTAATCTTCTTCCGTGCTCTTCAAGGTATAGGTGCTGGTGCTGTTATGCCGATCACAATGACGATTATTGGAGACTTATATAGCGAAGCGAGAGACCGCGCGAAAGCACAAGGTTGGATGAGTGCCGTTTGGGGTGTATCGGGTGTTATCGGACCGTTAGTCGGTGGATTTTTAGTTGATTCTCTATCTTGGCGTTATATTTTCTTCTTAAACGTCCCATTTGGAATTATCGCTTGCTTAATGATCGCCATTTACTACAAAGAATCTATTAAGCCCGCTAAACACCATATCGACTATCTTGGTGCAACAGTCTTCTCATTAAGTATGATCGCTCTACTATATGCATTATTAACAGGTAGCAGTAAGCAAAACTGGGGCGACATAACAATTATCGGCCTATTAATCTTTGCCGTCGTTTCATTCATTATTTTCTTATTCATTGAGAAAAAATCTCCGGAACCATTAATTCCGCTAGCACTTTTCTCTAACCGTACATTATCTACAATAAACATATTAACGCTCATTGCTGGCGCAATGATCATTAGTATTACAATGTACCTTCCAATTTGGAGCCAAGGTGTATTAGGAAAAAATGCGACAGAAGCCGGACTTATTTTAATGCCAATCCCTGTTATGTGGACATTTGGCGCTATTTTCTCTGGTAACTTAGTAGGCAAATTAAAAACGAAACAAATCATTTTACTTGGAGCTAGCATTTTATCAGTCGCTACGTTCTTATTATTTACATTATCAACAAATTCACCATCGTTCCTTATTTATGTAGCAGTCGGATTATTCGGATTAGGAATGGGGCTTGTGACACCTATTTATATGGTAACAATTCAAGCAGCCGTACCAGCTCATACACGCGGAACAGCCGTTGGTTTAAACACATTTATTAATACATTTAGTCAAACGTTAGGTGCTGCAATCTTTGGCACAATCTTTAATACGATGATTCATGCACGCGGTATTCAAAACCTTGATCTTGTATCTGGCGGCGGACACGGAGGAACTACAGCAAACGTAGTAACCGAATCGCAATCCGCATTAGCATCAAGTGTACACGTCATTTACATGAGTACTTTCGTATTAGCAGTATTTACACTAATTATCGCTTGGATTTTATTAAAACCAGCTACTCAAACAAATGAGCAATAATAAAGAGGATGACCATTTTGGTCATCCTCTTTTTACTCTTCATTCTCCACAATATGTTTCAGCATAGATAATTTATTATCCCAAAAACGTTCATAATATGAGAGCCACTGTTGTAATTCCTCTAATGGTTCTGGATGCAAACGATATATCTTCTCTCTTCCGCTTTTTCTTCCGCTTACTAAATTCGCTTCCGAAAGAATATGAAGGTGCTTTACAACCGCAGTACGACTCATCGGAAAATGATCCGTTATTTTGGAAATCGGTAACTCTTTATCACTTAATAACCGTATTACTTCTCGGCGGGTTGGATCAGCAATTGCTTGAAATACATCATATTTCGCTGCTGATGAAGACACTTAGCCTTCAACAACCTTTTTCAGTTTTTCATTTACAATCGCTACCCAGCCGCCACTCATTCTATCGCGAATAATAGAGCTCTTCGCATTCGCTTTCGGAAGAATTTCATCAGGATGTTTCCAGCCGCCGTGAATTAACGTAAATTCTGTTTTATTATCTCCTAGGTCTTTCAGATGAAATGAAACGACCCAGCCATCTGTATCCCATGAGAAAGATAGATGGTTTGGTTCATCAATTTCTAACACTTTACATGGTGATGGGCCAAATGGTGATTGCACACGAAATTCATGTCCTACCTCTAATACAAAATCATTCGGCATAAACCATGACGCAATCCCTTCTGCAGTTGATACTACATTCCATACTTTTTGAATAGACGCGTTAAAAACGATCGTTTGTTTAATATCAGTTAATGTATTTTGTTGTTCCATTTTCATTCTCCTTTATTCGGCAATTAAATATAACACCTTTTGGTTATATTTTGATAATATAACACCTTTTAGTTTCATGTCAACGCTAGTTATTTTTTATTGTTGAGAAATTCTCAACATTTTTTCAACAGGACAAACACCCTCTGAGCATTCCCTCATAATATACTCACAAAGGCAACAAAAAATAAAAACTTCTCTCAACATGAAACTCCATCATTCATCTTGAAAGAAGTGCCTTACGTATATCATGCGTATTTCGTCTCTCCTCCTTCCCTCAGGGACACTACGCGAGATATGAAAAATCAGAAGGAATATGCCCACCATTTGAGTAGGTAGTTATTTCTCTTCTCCTCAACATTTCCTTAGGAGCTAAATGACTACCGACTCACTTTTTTCAAACAAAAATAAAAAGGGGATGAAAGCTATGTTCTATTGCATTAACTGCTCTGATATTCATCATGAAAAACATCCGAATGATAAAGTATTCAAAAACGGTTTTTATATCGATCCATTTTTAGGTGATCGTTATCACCTTGGTATGTGTACAGATGCCCAAAACCATGAAACAGGGGAGCCTCTTTTAGCGAAAAAGAAATTAGGCACAACTCAATCTATTATGAACGTATTACCGACACATGTTGTCCCAACATAAAGCATAAAAAAGAGCTGGCTCACCCAGCTCTTTTTTATGCTTTATAAACGATCATTGCTGAAAAACAATAAATTTGGTTTTCGTCATCATTAATAGAAACACCGACTTGGTACTTAATATCTACAAAATTACTATCATCAATCTTTTTCAAAAAAACATTTACAGCGTCTTCTAAGTCTTTTTCGTGACTTTCATCAAACACTTTTACACGAATCATGTTAACACCATCCTAGATCGCAGCCCTCCGCCGCTTGATTATTGCCACGGTGCGTATCTATGATGCGATAAAATTTTCCGTCTTCATATATATATCCGTCTTCTAACACATATTGTTTACCTTCAGTATAGACATAAAACTTACCTATCATAAATTTACTCGTATATAATTCCAAATAATCCGGTCTAAATTTAGCTACAACTTTATTTGTAATATCAATTCTTATTGTGCGCCCCACCTTCTCTCCCTCCCTTGCAAAGAACGGATTTAGGTATATTGTATTAGCGATTTTACATTTTATGCTTAAAAATAAGTGGATATGCCTTCTTTCTTCGCCTGTACTATTTTTCAAAAAAATCATCAATAAGTAAAAGCAAAAAATATATATAAAAAAGAGTTTTTACTTATTGACTATAATATTAACATTATGGTATTATATAAAATTTGACATTTTTGTTTACTTGTGCTATCATTAAAAGTGGTTACCACATATGGAGGTGGATGATTTGTTTCAAATTGGCGATAAAATCGTTTATCCAATGAACGGCGCAGGAGTCATCGAAGCCATTGAAGAGAAAGAAATATTAGGAACAACACGTCAATATTGTGTGATACGTATCATTAGTAAAGACATGCAAATAATGCTTCCTATGGATCAATTACAAAAATCAGGTATTCGTTATATCGTAGATAAAGGTACGTTAGATGTTATACTTCTTGAATTTCAAAACGGGGAATCAGACACATCACTTTCCTGGAAACAGAGATATACAATGAATATGGAAAAAATGAAAAACGGCAATCTGCAAGATAGCGCAGAAGTTGTTCGCGATTTACTTCGCCGTAATAAAGAGAGAGCATTAAATGCGAGCGAAAAACAAATGCTAGATAATGCACGCAAAATGATGATTAGCGAAGTTGCACTTGTGCAAAATGTTTCTGAACATCAAGCAACAGAATTTCTTCAAGATACAATTAATCATTAAATTTAAAATAGCCGACCGCTATTTTTTTTTCAGAAAAAAGGACAAAGAGATAAACCTCTTTGTCCTTTTATATTACCCGCGACCTGCTTGAAACGACGGGTATAAAGTCATTCCACCATCTGCAAATAACGTAATTCCAGTTACGTAACTCGCTTCTGATGAAGCGAGCCACGTTGCGACTGCTGCAATTTCTTCCGGCTTTCCAATGTAGCCCATCGGTATCATACTTTCTACGTCAGCACGTTTTTTAGGATCAGCAAACTTTTCTGCATTAATTGGCGTATTTATTGCACCTGGCCCAATATTATTTACTCGAATACCTTTTGGTGCATATTCTAACGCTAACGTTTCTGTCATCAGTTTAATACCACCCTTACTCGCCGCATAGTGCACGAATAGTGGCCACGGAATTTTCTCATGAACACTCGACATATTAATAACAGAACCTTTAATATCATGTTCTACAAAATATTTAATCGCTTCACGGCTTCCTAAAAAAGCACCTGTTAAATTTGTATTGATTACTTTATTCCAATCCTCTAACGGCATTTCATGCGACGGGACCGCGTTTTCTATCCCTGCATTATTAATCATAACGTCAAGCGTACCAAACTCTTTCACAGCAGATTGAATGAGGTTCACGACATCAGATTCAACTGTCACATCACCTTTTACAGCAATCGCTTCTCCGCCTACTTTTTTAATTTCTTCTAATACATCATGCGCTTCTGACTCTCGTGAGCGATAGTTAATTACTACTTTTGCTTTCTCCTGAGCAAACCGTACTCCCATCGCTCTTCCAAGACCAGTTGCTGATCCTGTAATAACGACAACTTTTCCTTCTAAATCACTATACATTTCAATACCCCCTTTAACTTTTTGCAACACCTAACATTATTCCGGCTGCGATAATAAAAACGATACCTACAACAATCCCCGTTAATTGGCGTTTCGTTTTTCTTTCACCTAATATAAGAATCCCGCCAAGCGTTGAAATAATAATTCCCATTTGCGATAGCGAAAAACTTGTTGCCACTCCAACACGCGGCTGCGAAATGAATAAAAACATATTTCCAGCTGCCCAAATTAATCCTGGGATAATATTTCGTAGTGCATATTTATTAAATGGATGATGTTTAAACGTAAGCAAAACGCCCCCTAACACCATACCAACTGCTTGTGGCAATAAAGCTGACCAACCATCTACGTTAAATAGCCTAATCACTACTACGTAAACTAAATAACCGACTGTTGAAATCAATAAAATGATAATGCCCCTTTTAAAATTCCCCGCCTGCTCTGCACTCTTTTCTTCTTCACTTTGAAGTGATGTTAAAATAACACCGATAATAATACAAACAAGAGCCAAAACGCCAAGGACGACCGATATAGTCGTGGACCACTCATGAAATACGATGACTCCAAATAAAGTCGTCGCAACTAATTGCAGTCCTGTTGAAATGGGCATCGTTCTCGAAACACCCATTAAATCAATACTTTTTAATTGATTCGCCTGACCAAGTGCCCAAAATAAACCTGACACAATTCCAACTCCAATAACAGTAGGAGTTAATACTGGCTTCATAAAAATATAAACAACAATCGAGAAAATAAGTGCCCCAAACGTTGTACCGAGCGTTTGACTATACGGTCCCCCGCCCAGTTTCACGTTAAATAGCACAATACTTCCCCAAAATATAGCCGGTAAAATCGCTAAAAGTATGTCCATCGCTCATTACCTTTCTTTACTAAATGTCATAAGTTATCACTCTGAATCATTAGAGTGAGCTTTTATTTTTTCTTTTTCCCGTTCACAAACTTTTTCTGCAATAGCACCAGAAACATTCTTTTCTCGCTCCACCTTCTTTATTTTTACGTGATCTAAATAATCTTCCAAAATAAGTGTAACTTTATCATTCGGCGGATTATGTGCACCTTGGAACGTAAGAAATTGTAGCGTAATTTCAAATCTAGGAACGAACTCACCGTTCTTACCGAGACGTTTTATATTTATAACGGAAGCACATTCATACTGATCTTCTGTCACTTGTCTAATAACTGAATAGTACCTATTTGATAATGCACTCTCTAACAGCTGCTCCCTCGATTCTTTCGCAAAAGAATCACTTGGAGAAGAGAAAAAGATTGCACATAGCATTGTAATAACTACACATATTTTTTTCATAACACCCTCCTTGTTCTATAAGTTAGTGTTCGCAAAACTTCCATAAAAAAACGACTTCCCTATGTAGGAAAGTCGTTTTAATGAATCCAATATTAACCACCGCTCACTGGTGGGATTAGTGCAACAACATCACCACCTCGGATCGTATCATCTTCATTTGCGTATTCTTCATTAATCGCAACCATAGTTGATGCTGTCACTGGTACATTATATTCTTTAGCAACAACATCTTTTAACTCTGCAACCGTAATATTTTCTTTCTCTATTTGTAATTCACTTGTTCCTGCTTCTTCTTGCAAGTGCGCAAATAATAATACTCGAATCATACTTATAGCTCCTTCCCAGGCTCTCCCGCCGGATATGGTGTTTTTTCTAATTGATCACCAATCCATGAGTCTCCATCTTCCCAAAACTCCTTTTTCCAAATCGGAACAATTTGTTTTATGCGTTCCATAATGTATTCATTCGCCTCATAGGCCGCTTTACGATGCGGTGTTGAAACAGCAACAACAACCGCGATATCAGAAATTTGCAGTGTACCGATGCGATGTGTAATCGCAACGTGTGTACCTGGCCACTTCTCTTTCACTTCTGAGCCAATTTTCTCTAGCATCTTTTCTGCCATCGTTTTATAAGCGACATATTCTAAGTATAATGTACGACGCCCTTTCGTAAACTCCCTAACCGTTCCAATAAATGTTGTAACAGCACCACATTCGCGGCGAATAACCTTCTTCGCTACCTCTTCAATCGAGATTTCTGTATCAATTACTTCATAATACGTATTTGTCATTTCGTACTCCTTACCGTTTGTATAAACCAGTCTATATACAACTCTTCTTCTGTTATATGAAATACTTTATATTCTTCTCGTAAGTTTGCAGGTGCATCATGCCACGTAATAACCGCTACTATATTTTCTACTTTATGTAAAAGTTCAACGTCTTCCGCAGAACGAAGTAATACTACTTTCGGATAGCTCTCTTTTTTATAGCCCTCTATTAAAATTGTATCCACTTCAAAAAACTCATATAAGCGAATAATTTCTTGCAAGGACCATTCCTCTCTTAATGACGACAGTGAAAGTAATCCATCGCCTTCTACACTACTGACAACAGCACCAGCTTTTCGGTGCCTTTCACTATCTTTTTGCGCTACTTCTGGAAAACCTCCGTGCCCGTGATGTTTAATTGTAGAAACTTTCATGTTTCGTTCAGCTAATGCATATACAATTTTTTCAATAAGCGTTGTTTTTCCGCTATTTTGATATCCTACTATTTGTAAGATTGAAGGGGCTTTGCCCATGGCCAATCACATCCCTCGTCGTGCTCTAACAATAATACAGATACTTTCATCCCTGCTTCAAATCCTCTCGTTCCTCCAGGCAACACAATAAAAGCATTCGCATCGGCGAGTGAAGAGACCGCACTCGATTTATCTAAACCGACCGGCATCGCTTGTAATGCCCCGTCTACGATTGTCACGTTTGCTCTTACAAAACGAGTAAACGGATTTGGCTTCGGAAAATCTTTTTGTAAAATAGCATCCGCTCTATATACGTGGGGTTCTTTCGCATACAAATATGTTTTTATAACCGGATGCACAAATAGCTCAAAGCCTACGTAGCAAGCTGACGGATTTCCTGATAAACCGAAAAGTAACTTTCCATCAACTTCAGCTACTGTCGTTACACTTCCTGGTCTCATCGCTATTTTATTAAAGAGTACATTCGCCTGTAATCTTTCATAAATAGCTGGCAAGTAGTCATAATCTCCTACCGACACACCGCCTGTCGTAATTAAAATATCAACCTCATCCATCGCCGATCGAACAGCTGCAAAACATGCATCTAACTCGTCAGCAAGTTGGCCATAATAACGCACTTTCCCTCCGGCTTTCATAATTTGAGCTGCAATCATATACGAGTTACTATTTCTAATTTTCCCCGGTTGTAACGACTCGTGTACTTCTAACAATTCGCTTCCTGTCGTCAGGATACCAACAATAGGCTGTTTTACAACTTTCACAGTACTATATCCAAACGTCGCTAATAAGGCGGCAATACCTGGATTGATTGCAACACCTTTCTTAACGAGAACTTGATTTCGTTTTATATCTTCCCCTTTAAACGACACATTGTCACCACTATTAAAAGGACGCTTTACCTTCATATATGTTTTTCCATTCTTCTCAAAACCTTCCGTCAGCTCTAGCATTACGACTGCATTACAACCCTCTGGAATAGCTGCTCCTGTCATAATACGAACCGCCTGAAAAGGTCCTACTTCTTCTGTAAAAACAGATCCTGCCCCAATTTCTCCTATTACTTCAAACTCAATCGCATTCTCTTGATTTGCTTCTTTCGTATCTTTTGCTCGAATCGCGAAACCATCGTAAGGAGAACGATCGAAATGAGGAACGTCATGATCAGAGATAACATCCTCGCCAAGAATTCTCCCGTAACTTTCCGTAATAGAAACCTCTTCTACTTCACCATTTTTCGCATATTCCATTACTCTCTCTACTGCCTCAGCAACTTGAATTGGAATTCGTTTTTCTAGCATCGTTTCTCACCTCATATTTGCAATTTTTTTTATCTCGATTAAACTTTATATATTAAATAGAAATTACTTCAAGGAGGAATTCCATGTCTTCATTCACACACTTTAATGACCAAGGACGCGCGAAGATGGTTGATATAAGTGACAAAAAAGCAACCGTCCGAACAGCAATTGCGTGCTCTAGCATTGTCGTTACAAAAGAAATTTACGATAAAATCTCTCACAATGAAATTGGGAAAGGTGACGTATTAGCAGTTGCACAAATCGCAGGTATTATGGCTGCGAAACGCACTTCTGATATTATCCCAATGTGCCATCCTTTATTATTAAAAGGTGTTGACGTTTCTTTCGATTGGAAACAATTCGAAGAACAATATCGATTACTTATTGAAGTAAAAGTTAAAACAGAAGGTAGCACCGGTGTTGAAATGGAAGCTTTAACAGCCGCTTCCGCTACAGCTCTTACTGTGTACGATATGTGCAAAGCTGTTGATAAAGGTATGATTATTGGCGAAACGTACTTATTTGAAAAAACAGGTGGAAAAAGTGGAGATTATACGAGAAAGTCTTAATCTTCTCTCCGTTGAACCTAAAGGGCTCCCTTTAGGTTCAACCTATATATCTTGCATATAAGCGTTTTGCTATATTTATATCATTCGTTCCATGAATGAACGCCCTGCCATCTGTAAATAAAACAAAACGAAATTCCTCCACCGGAAATGATAATAAATACGGAGTAGCTTTTACATCCACACTTCTTTGTAAGCGCTTTTTAATTTCTTCTAAATTAAATTCATTCCGCACACCTGGACGGATTTGTACTGTATTTCGGCCACATAACACTTCTGTTTTCGTTTGTGCTTCAAATGTTAAACTCGGATATGTACGTAATCTTCCGCAAGATAAACATGTGTCTTTTTTCTGCCTATTCACTTTAAATGCCATCTGTTGATTATTCCAAAGATCAAACGATAACATCGTTTCGCGAAGTGCCCCATAGTCTTCTACTAATATTTTCAGCGCTTCCGTTATTTGATGCGCAACTACTAATTGCACGGCTGGCTGTATAATACCAGCCGTATCACATGTTGCCCCGCTCGCTGGATGTTCCATTAAACAGCGGAAACACGGTGTTTTTCCTGGTAAAATTGTATACGTTACTCCGTAGCTTCCGACACAACCACCATATATCCACGGAATATTATACTTTTGTGAAATATCATTAATAAGAAGACGCGTTTCAAAATTATCTGTCGCATCTAATATTAAATCTACATCATTCACTAGCTCTTCCATTTCTTGCACCGTTACATCAGTCACAACCGGATTTATTTTCACCTCAGAATTAATCGCTTGTAAATGCTCTGCTGCTGCTACCGCCTTTGGTTTATATTGCTTTGCATCTTCTTCTGTATATAATTGTTGCCTTTGTAAATTACTCCATTCTACATAATCACGATCCGCAATTGTTATTTTGCCAACACCTGCTCTAACAATTGCTTCTGCATTCGCTGCCCCGAGAGCACCAGCGCCGATAATAAGCACATGCTTCTCTCTAATTTTTCTCTGACCTTCTTCTCCAACACCAGAAAATAATATTTGTCTTGAATATCGCTCCTGCATACGATAGCCCCCTTTCTTATCCTCCTATATAAGACATTTCAATTTTCGGACGATTCTTTGCACTTTCTTCTGTCCGTTCATCCGAATACCTGTCTTTTCTATTCATCCATACATCTTGTATAACGCTTACTAACTCATCATCCGAAAGATTTCCTCTAAGAAGTTCCCTTACATCCAATCCTTCTGTCGCAAATAAGCAAGTATAAAACTTTCCATCTGCCGAAATTCTTGCTCTCGTACAAGAGGAACAAAATGACTCTGAAACAGAAGTAATAAAACCGACTTCGATATTTGTTCCAACGTAACGATATCGCTTCGCAACTTCACCGAAATAATGCGCTTCAGCTGGCTCAAGTGGATACACACTATGAATCATTTCAATTAATTCTTGCTTTGTAACGACTTGATCAAAGTTCCATCCATTTGTACTACCAACATCCATAAACTCAATAAACCTAAGTGTGATTCCTTGCTCTTTAAAATAAGCAGCCATCGGAAGTACTTGATGTTCATTCATCCCTTTTTTCACAACCATATTTACCTTTACATCAAGCCCGGACTCTTTTGCAGCCATAATTCCCTTTATAACAGGTTTTGTATTGATATTCCGGCCATTAATGTCCTTAAATACATCGTCATCTATTGCATCCAAACTAACATTTACTCTATGTAATCCAGCTTCTTTTAATGCTTTTGCTTGTTTCGTTAAATGAATTGCATTTGTCGTTAACCCTATATCTACTAACCCTTCAATTTTCACGAGACGAGCAATAAGTTTTGTTAAATCTTTACGCAGTAGTGGCTCGCCACCAGTAAGTCTAATTTTTCGTACACCGATGCTAACAAATAGTTTTGCCAAACGCTCAATTTCATCAAACGTCAGTAAAAACTCATCTTTCAAAAAAGCATAATCTGGCCCAAAAACTTCCGCTGGCATACAATATGTACATCTAAAATTGCAACGATCAATGACAGATATGCGTAAATCTTGAAGTGGGCGTCCAAAAAAATCTGTAACCATCTCCTGCATCGCCACCCTCCCTTTCTGTCAAATTTCTCTCTTTTCATTCTATTATAATATATTTTCGAACTGCGATGTTTTTGCTCAAGTGAATAAAGTGAAACTTTCCTAACCAATTAGACTACCTACTTATAACGGGATAAAAAACCTTGAAGCATAAAAGCCCCAAGGTTTTCTCCCTATTAACTTAACCTAATAATAGTTAGCGTAGCTCCTGGCGTTGTCGTAGATAATGTAGCTATTGCAACTAATCCAAATAACTGCAGACTAACAGCAGCTCCAGCAGGCAAATTAGCAATGATTGTCGCATTAAATGAACCTGTAGCTATTGCTGGTGAATTTATTGTTCCTGCAAGCGGACTGCCATTTACAGTTATACGAGAACTTACAAGTAAAGAGGCTGTTAAATTTATTGTATAAGCTATATAGTAATTCCCCGCATTCGCAACCGTAAATACGGTATTTCCTCCGCTAACGGTAATTCCTGGTCCAATATTTTGATTGTTCGGTAATGGTACATTTGTACCACCTAATAAAACGGAAATAGCGGTTCCTGATGTATTATTCGCAAATGCATACGTTGCAGTTGTACTAACTCCAGTCGCCCCGGTCGCCCCAGTGGCTCCAGCTCCGGTGGGACCTGTATCTCCAGTTGGACCTTGTGAACCGGTTGCTCCTGTTGCCCCCGTTGGACCTTGGATTCCTTGCGGGCCTTGAATTCCTTGGGGACCTGTCGCTCCGGTTGCTCCTGTAGCTCCCGTTGAACCTTGAATTCCTTGCGGGCCTTGAATTCCTTGTGGGCCTTGAATTCCTTGGGGACCTGTCGCTCCGGTTGCTCCTGTAGCTCCCGTTGGACCTTGAATTCCTTGCGGGCCTTGAATTCCTTGGGGGCCTTGAATTCCTTGGGGACCTGTCGCTCCGGTTGCTCCTGTAGCTCCCGTTGGACCTTGAATTCCTTGCGGGCCTTGAATTCCTTGGATTCCAGTTGGGCCTTGTGGGCCGGTCGGACCTATGTCACCTTGCGGACCTTGGATTCCCTGTGGGCCTTGTGCTCCTGTTACCCCCGTCGCTCCTTGGATTCCTTGAGGACCTTGTGGACCTTGAATTCCTTGTGGGCCGGTTGGACCTATGTCGCCTTGTGGGCCTTGAATTCCTTGGGGACCTTGTGCTCCTGTTGTCCCCGTTACTCCTTGGATTCCTTGGGGACCTTGAATACCCTGTGGACCGGTTGGACCTATCTCTCCTTGAACACCTTGGATTCCTTGCGGACCCTGTAAACCCGTCACTCCGGTTGCTCCCGTTTCTCCTGTCGCTCCTGTCAATCCAGTTGAGCCTGTCGCCCCGGTATCTCCTGTTACTCCTGTCGCACCTGTTGCTCCTGTCGGGCCAGGTGGTCCACCAGATGGACCTGTTACTCCCGCCGGACCTGATGGCCCCGTTGGGCCGGTCGGTCCTGCTGGTCCTCCAGATGGGCCTGTTACCCCTGTTGGACCGGTTACTCCTGTTGGGCCTGTAGTCCCTTCCCCTGTCGCACCTGTTGCTCCCGTATCTCCTGTTGCCCCCGTCGGACCTTGGATTCCTTGAATTCCTTGTGGACCTTGCACTCCTTGTGCGCCCGTCGCTCCTTGAATTCCTTGTACTCCTTGCACTCCTTGTGGCCCCATCGGACCTGTTGGACCTATCTCTCCTTGTACACCTTGCATTCCTTGGGGCCCCTCTGGACCTGTTGCTCCTATTTCCCCTTGTATCCCTTGAATTCCAGTTGCTCCTTGTGCTCCAGTTGCTCCCGTTATCCCTTGCACACCTTGTATTCCCTGAATTCCTTGTGGACCTTGTGGGCCTGTTGCTCCTACCGGTCCTTGAATGCCTTGTATCCCCTGAGGCCCCTCTGGACCCGTTGCTCCAACTGGCCCTTGAACACCTTGTATTCCTTGCGGGCCCTGAAGTCCCTCTGGGCCTTCTGGACCGGTTGGACCTATCTCTCCTTGTATCCCTTGGATTCCAGTTGCTCCTTGTGGCCCAGTCGGACCTATGTCACCTTGCGGACCTTGGATTCCCTGTGGGCCTTGTGCTCCTGTTCCCCCTGTCGCTCCTTGGATTCCTTGAGAACCTTGTGGGCCTTGAATTCCTTGTGGGCCGGTTGGACCTATGTCGCCTTGTGGGCCTTGAATCCCTTGCGGACCTTGATCTCCAGTGGACCCCGTTACTCCTTGAATTCCTTGCGGACCTTGAACACCTTGGGGACCCGTCGGACCTATCTCTCCTTGCACTCCTTGGATTCCTTGCGGACCTTGTAAACCCGTCACTCCGGTTGCTCCCGTTTCTCCTGTCGCTCCTGTCACTCCAGTTGAGCCTGTCGCCCCAGTATCTCCTGTTACTCCTGTCGCCCCGGTTGCTCCTGTCGGGCCAGGTGGTCCACCAGATGGACCTGTTACTCCCGCCGGACCTGATGGCCCCGTTGGGCCGGTCGGTCCTGCTGGTCCTCCAGATGGGCCTGTTACCCCTGTTGGACCGGTTACCCCTGTTGGGCCTGTAGTGCCTTCTCCTGTCGCCCCAGTTGCTCCCGTTTCTCCTGTTGCCCCCGTCGGACCTTGGATTCCTTGAATTCCCTGCGGCCCCTGCACTCCTTGCGCTCCCGTCGGCCCTTGAATTCCTTGAACTCCTTGTACTCCCTGTGCTCCCATTGGACCTGTTGGACCTATCGCCCCTTGAGCACCTTGCACTCCTTGAGGCCCCTCTGGACCCGTTGCTCCTATTTCCCCTTGTATCCCTTGAATCCCAGTTGCTCCTTGTACTCCAGTTGCTCCCGTTATCCCTTGCACACCTTGTATTCCCTGAATTCCTTGTGGACCTTGTGGGCCTGTTGTTCCTACCGGTCCTTGAATACCTTGTATCCCCTGGGGACCCTCTGGACCCGTTGCTCCAACTGGCCCTGGCACACCTTGTATTCCTTGCGGGCCCTGAAGTCCCTCTGGGCCTTCTGGACCTGTTGGTCCTATATCACCCATCGGACCTTGGATCCCTTGAACTCCTTGTGGTCCCGTTTCTCCTGTTGGACCCGGTACTCCTTGTATACCTTGTGGACCTTGATCTCCTGTCGCCCCTGTTACACCTTGAGGCCCTATAGCTCCCTGTATACCTTGTGGACCTTGATCCCCTGTTGCTCCCGTTGCCCCTTGAATACCCTGAACTCCTTGGATTCCTTGTTCACCAGTTACTCCCGTCGGACCAGGAATACCTTGAATACCCTGCGGACCTTCTGGACCTGTTGGTCCAATTGGCCCTTGAACCCCTTGTATTCCTTGCAAGCCCTGTGCTCCCGTGCTTCCAGTCGGACCTGTACTTCCCGTTGCTCCTGTTACCCCTGTACTTCCTGTAGCCCCAGTATTTCCCGTTGCTCCGGTTGCTCCTGTACTTCCACTCGGTCCACCACCCGGACCTGTCGCACCAGTCGGCCCGGTCGGACCAGGAGGTCCTCCTGATGGGCCAGTGATCCCTGTTGGACCGGTTACTCCCGTCGGACCTGTTATCCCCTGACCAGTCGCTCCCGTTGCTCCTGTATTTCCACTTGGTCCTTGTGGTCCTTGTATCCCTTGTGCCCCTTGTATTCCTTGTGGACCTGTTGCACCTGGTACCCCTTGCACACCTTGAATTCCTTGAGGTCCCTCAGGTCCAGTCGCTCCAATCGGACCTTGTAACCCCTGTATCCCTTGTATACCTTGTGCCCCAGTCGCTCCGGTTGGACCAATCGGACCTTGTAACCCTTGCACTCCTTCTGGTCCTGTCGCTCCAGTTGCTCCTTGTGCTCCCCTCAATCCTTGCGGCCCCTGCTGTCCTTCTGGTCCTGTTGCACCTATTGGTCCAACTGGTCCTTGTATCCCTTGCACACCTTGAGGTCCTGTAGGGCCCATCTCCCCCATTGGACCTTGTAATCCTCTTGGTCCTTGAGGGCCAGTCGGACCTTGTGGACCGGTTGGGCCAGTAATCCCAATGCCAGTAAATCCCGTTGGAACGGGTGGAAAGGTAGGACCAATAAGATTTGGTGAAATTCTGAAATTAGAGTTTAATGAATGTTTTTTATCGCGCTCTCTCACACTTTCACCACCTGCACACCATCTTTTTTACATTAAACAAACCTCTTCTTCTTAATATGTATTTACAAAAACAAACTCAAAGACTATTTTTATTTGAAATAATAAAAACTCCCTTAAATCCTTAAGGGAGTCCAGCAATTGAATCCATATTATCTGTATTAGGGACAGCTTGTGCTATACTCGATGCATTTACACTTTGCCCCATATTTGTTCCTGTTACAGTACCGGCAGGAGT
Source organism: Bacillus sp. M5A3_1b (assembly GCF_053345335.1). Taxonomy (NCBI): domain Bacteria; kingdom Bacillati; phylum Bacillota; class Bacilli; order Caryophanales; family Bacillaceae; genus Bacillus; species Bacillus sp. M5A3_1b. The sequence goes on from NZ_JBKEZY010000001.1 coordinate 994,482, forward strand.
ACCTCTTGTATATGTTGTCGTCACCGAATCACCCGGCTGTAAACAAAGCTTCGTCTCCGTCCCTATTACTGTAACAACGTCGATCCAAGTGCACCCCATTGAGCCACTATACGATTTCGTAGCAGTAAATGACGTATCACTCAAATTATCACCAGTAAATATATTCCCAGTGTTATTCACAATAACAAACTCTTTTATATGAGCAGGCATAATTACACTCTACCTTTCCTCTACGAACCTAATGTACGTGTACTCGTTGCTAATGGCGGAAGAAATACTGATGTTCGAATCACCGCTTCTGGCTGCCTTTTCCCATTTAAAAAAACAGCCGCACTCGATCCTCCAGCACCTGCATATATTTTTGCTACAGCTAAAGGTGAGATATCATAACAGTCACCGACATTAACAGCCCCTGTATTATTAATAATTTTTACTTTCCGCAAGTTAATCCCCATTTACCTATCCCCCTTTTGTACACTGTATGCAAAAGAAAAAAACTTGAAACAAACACGTTTCAAGTTTTTTTAGCTACTTATTTCGTTTCACCTTCATATTGAAGCATACCGCCAACCATGTTCATTGTTTTAAATCCTTGCTCATTTAAATAATGACATACATTTTCACTGCGCATTCCCGAGCGACAAATAAAGATATATTCATTCTCTTTATCAAAGAAATCTACTTTATTTGGGATATCACCCATTTTAATATGTACAGCTTCTGGAATTTTCCCTGCCGCTACTTCTTCATCTTCCCTTACGTCTACTAAAAATAACGTTTCTCCATTTTCTAAACGCTCTTGCACTTCTTCTGTAGTAATTGTTTTAACTTCTGTCATATGTCGTTCCTCCTTATATACAATAAAACCTTTAGTCTCTTCCTTAAACAAGCATATCTAGTCAATTTTAGCATGCGAAAGAAAGAACGCAAAGAATGGAAATTTTATTTCTCAATTTTCTCGCAAAACTTATTCTTTACAAACATAACTCGTGCATTGTATCCTCAATATACTTGTTTTATGAAAGGAGCCAATGAAAATGACACTTTTTCTTTTCATTACGGGCATCATTTTCTTAATCGCCGCAATTATTGCACTTAGTATGAAGAATAATAAAAAGATAAAATCACCACAAGAAATGTCATTCTTATTTCTATTGCTTAGTATCGCATTCTTCGGTATAGCAATTGCCACATATATTTTCCGTCTACAAATCATGTAAAAAAAGGTGCCTACTACATATATCGCACCTTTTTCACACCATTTATTTTCTACACCAAACTAGATACTCTCCGATTTAAAAATTCATAAACTTTCTTTTCAAATAAATGAATATCAAACGCTCCTGCCATATGCCCATTTATACTTTCTATCTCATACACTTCCGCATACTTCCCTTGTTTTTGCAAAATGTCTACCATTTTATAATTATAACGTGACGGCTGAAGCAAATCTTGTTTGCACGGAATCATAAGTACATTTGCTTCTATGTTAGAAAGCGCCTCTTCTAAAGACAAAAATCCATGCGCAATATCATGTAATAAAACTGCTTTCGCAGTGTATATCCACGAATTTGCATCTACTAACTCTATACTTCTATATGTCACTTTATTTATTTCTTTCTCAAATGATGTTAATGCAGCAAATGTTTCATAAGGTTCTTTCTCTACACTATTACGAGGGAATGTCGTTTCATAAAAATGCTCATCAAATGCGTTCATAAACATCATTCTATTTGCTAAATGAAGTCCCTTCATTGGCTGCTCTTCTCCATATTTCCCGCCCTTCCAACTTGAATCCAGTTGAATAGCCTCAATTGCATTTTGCGCTACATTTACCGACGTAATAATTGGATTTTGCGGGTTCGTAATAACACCAATCATCCGCTCTACCATATGAGGATAATGAACAGCCCATTGCTGCGCAATCATCCCACCAGCTGACGGTCCCATTACAGCATGTAACCTTGAGATTCCCATATCTTTTATTAACTCATATTGCACACGAGCTACATCAAGAAATGTAAAAACCGGAAAATCCATCGCATATTCATCTCCAGTTTTCGGATGAATCGATTTCGGTCCCGTTGTAAACACATAAGGGTTCTTAACCTGCACATTACAAAGATTATCAGTACATATAACAAAATATTTATTTGTATCAATTGCTTTTCCCGGTCCAATTAAACCATCCCACCAGCCAGACTCCTCATCATGCGCTGTATATTTCCCTGCCGCGTGACTCGTTGCACTAAAATAATGGCATACCAAAATCGCATTTGACCTTTCTCTATTTAAAGTACCATACGTCTCATACCCCATTTGAACAGGAATTCCCCTACCATTTTCAAACGTAAACTCTCTTAAAACAAACTTTTCCTTTTTTACAAATTGCACAGACTCGCCCTCTTCCCGTCATAGTATGAACTGCTGCTTACTAAAGGATTTTTTCTATGCAAACTAATCTCCTCCTTCTTTTCATAAATAAATGAATAATATACAAAATTAGCCACAAAATAGCATTATATTACACAATCAAAGAGGGCATACATATGATTTGGAATTGGCTACGTAAGAAAAAAAAATCAAATACGACAGAGAAAAACGAAACAGATAACTCGGAGCAACAGCCTAACAACCAAGAGAATGATAACAAAGAACAGACTAGAAGTATGAAACATAATAAAGATAGCAATAGCGAGCAAAAAAAAGAGGAACACAAAGAGCCTTCTCAGGATCAGCAGCAACAACATGCTAAACAAGACAACTCGAATCAGAATCAACAACAAAACTCTAAACAAAACGGCTCGAATCAAAATCAACAACAAAACTCTAAACAAAACGGCTCGAATCAAAGTCAGCAACAACATTCTAAACAAGACAACTCGAATGAGAATCAACAACAAAACTCTAAACAAAACGACTCGAATCAGAATCAACAACAAAACTCTAAACAAAACGACTCGAATCAGAATCAACAACGAAATTCTAAACAAAACGGCTCGAATCAAAATCAGCAACAAAACTCTAAACAAAACGACTCGAATCAGAATCAACAACAAAACTCTAAACAAAACGACTCGAATCAGAATCAACAACAAAACTCTAAACAAAACGGCTCGAATCAAAATCAGCAACAACATTCTAAACAAGACAACTCGAATGAGAATCAACAACATTCTAAACAAGGTAACTCGGGTCAAGATCAGCAGCAAAACTCTGGAAATAATAGTATTTATGATTTTACGAAACCAGAAAAAGACCGTATTCATTCTCTACAAGATTTAATAGAGAAACTCAAAAAGTCTAGCGATTTTGTTAATTATCATACATCTGATGATGAAACGATGCCTTATTGGATTTCTTACTATCGTCCTTCACTTGATGGAGAGAAATTACAAAAATATTTAATGCCTATTCTGTTAGAACGACCTTGTACTTCATTAGAAGAGCTAAAAGAACATATTCCGATGAGTGGTATTACAATTACGAACGACTTACAAAAAATTGAGGACATGGTTTTAAAGGGGCATGCGATTATTCAATTGAATCAGCAAGATCAAAAGTGTATGCTTGCAAACATTGCAATTGATACGTATCGGGCACCAAGCCCTCCATTAAATGAATCAACAGTTATCGGTCCACAAGAAGGCTTTGTAGAAGCTATTGATACGAATATTAATTTAGTACGAAAACGCCTTCCTGTTTTAGATTTACAAACAAAAGAAATGATTGTTGGCGAGTTTTCCAAAACAAAAGTTGTCATGATGTATTTAGACAACCTCGCTGAAAAAGAAAATGTAGATTTTCTCGAGGAGTCATTACGTGCTCTTGAATATGATCAAATCAATGATAGTGCTTATATACAAGAACTAATGGGTGAAAAGTCGATTTTCCCTCTCTATATCAATACAGAACGTACTGATAGAGTTACAAAAGCACTCATTGATGGGAAAATTGCTATTTTTGTGGATGGTTCTCCAAGTGTTCTACTTACGCCAGTATCCTATTTCGATTTTTTCATTTCACCAGAAGACTATAACGTTTCTTGGCTATACGCTACATTTTCACGCATTTTACGCCTTATCGCTGTTCTATTTTCAATCTGTGCTACACCACTATATGTTGCAGTTTTAAATTATCATTATGAACTTATTCCAAGTGATTTACTTGAAACTTTGATTTTATCAAGGGCACAAGTACCGTTTCCACCTTTAATTGAAGCACTCTTTTTAGAACTTGCAATCGACTTATTGAGAGAAGCTGGCGCGAGGTTACCGATGAAAGTTGGTCAAACACTCGGGATTGTAGGCGGTATCGTAATTGGGCAAGCATCTGTACAAGCTGGCTTAACGAGTAATATTTTATTAATTATCGTTGCCTTATCAGCACTCGCTTCCTTTATTACACCTATTTATAAAATGGGTAATGCAGTTCGATTACTACGCTTTCCATTTCTTATGTTTGCAGAAATAGGCGGATTGTTCGGGATTTCCCTTGGATTTATCTTCTTATTTACTCATCTATTCAGGCTTACTTCCTTACGTAAGCCTTACGCTTTGTTTTATCCAACGAGACAACAGTCGGTTAAGGACTCTTGGATTCGTTTTCCTTTAACGATGATTGATACAAGGGATGTACAAGCGAGGCCACAACATGTAAAAAAATCAGCAAAAGGAATTTCAACAAAACATAGATCGGATTTTGATGATTAAGGAATGAGGTGCATCGATGAGTAAAGTTCAAGAAAAATATCAAATATCTCCTGTCTTTGTCTTCTTCTTAATTCACGGTGCACAGTTTGGAGCTGGCGTTCTTGGCTTCGCTCGAATTATTGCAAAAGCTGCTGGATACGACGGCTGGATAGGGGTTCTCCTCACAGGGATCATTATTCATATTATCATCTGGATGATGTATTATTCATTAAAAACTGTAGAAGGAAACTTAATTGATTTACATAAACAACTTTTTGGAAAATGGATCGGAAATGGTATTAATATCATTTTTATGGCTTATTTTTTCATTGTAAGCATTTCTGTTGTTAGAACATATGTCGAAATTATTCAAGTATGGATGTTTCCTAGTGCATCCACCTGGATGCTCACATTCTTTTTATGTTTAATAAGTTATTACATTATTTCATCAGGCTTCCGTGTCATTGCAGGAATTTGTGTTATTTCTGTTGGTGGAACATTAGGTTATCTTTTTCTAAGTCTTTTCATTTTGAAATTCTCACATTGGGATAACTTACTTCCAATATTTTCACATTCTTTTACAGATATTTTGAAAGCAGCTCAACTATCTATTTATAGTATGACAGGATTTGAAATTTTCCTTATGATTTATCCATTTGTTAAAGAGCCAGAGAAATCCCATAAATTTGCGCAATATGGGGCATTATTTTCCAATATTTTATATTTATTTAGTACCATTCTCGCTTTTACATTCTTTAGCGAAAAACAATTACTCAAAACTATTTGGTCTCAGCTGTCCATGACACAAGTTATTAAGCTTCCTTTTATAGAGCGACTTGAGTATATCGCTATTTCCGGTTATGCTCTCGTTATTATTACCAGCTTTATTCTACCTTTATGGGCTGCAACTAGAGGAACTCATGAAATCTTTCGTGTGAAGCAACGAGGTATTTTGATCGCATTTATGCTTATCACTTTAGTTGTTTCACAACTTTTAACGAACAGGCATGATATTAATGATTTTATTAGCAATGTATCTAAAGTTAGTTTTTGGCTTATATATGTATACATCCCAATTCTATTTATTATTGTGTGGGTGAAAAAAAAATGGAAAAAACCAAAAGAAAATTAATAATTCTTACTTGCATCAGTATCTTCAGTCTAACTGGTTGCTTACAAAAAAATATTATTGATGACGTTCAGCTCATTCAAGGCACTGCCTTCGATACAGCAAAAGATAATAAAGTAAAAGTTACATTCGTTTGCCCCGTACAAAAAAAGGGAAATAAAGTTCAAGTCTATGAAGGAACAGGAAACGCAGTAAAACAAGTAAAGGCAGATACATCTTTAGAATCTTCGCAACCGTTCGCAAGCGGTCAAATGCGTGTTGCCTTATTCACAACAAAGATTGCTAAAAAAGGATTATCAACTTCCTTTGATACATTGATTCGTGATGTGAATATTGGTAACTCACTGTATGTTGGACTATTAGAAGGCAGTGGTACTGAACTATTTAAAGGAAAATATAGTACCTCTTACAATGTTGCGATTTATATAAAAAAAATGTTAGAACATAATATGGACACTGGGCCTTTGCCAACTGACAATTTGTATTTAGGCGCCTTCAGGTACTACCGTGAAGGACAAGATTCCTATATGCCTATCCTAAAAAAACATGGAGATAAAATAAAGATTACTGGTATCGGTCTCTTGAAAAAGGATAAGTTGGTCGGAACAATTAAGTATCACGATATGTTCGTTTTCAAAGGACTGCTAGAAAAGCACCGCCTAGATTCACATGAATTTAAAACCAATCCTGGCTATGCAATGATTAATAACATCCATTCCATTCCTACATACGAAGTAACTATAAAAAATGGAAAACCTTCTTTCTATATTCATGTAAAAATGGAAGCTCGTATTCAAGAATTATCTCGAAAATTCAACTTAGAAAATAAAAAGAACACGCAAAAAATAGCGAAAGCGGTTGAGAAACAGTTAGATGCAAAAGCTACAAAACTAATTAAACAGTTTAAATCCTTAAATGTTGACCCTCTTGGACTTGGAGCAAAATATAGACAACATTATCGTCCATTTAAATTAGAAGAGTGGCGAAAAATGTACAAAGATGTACCAATTAAAGTAAAATACACCGTTAATATTACAAATTCTGGTGTAATCGAATGAGAAATGATTGAACTCCTCTCTCCAGCATGATACAACGGATAGAGGAGTTTTTATTTTAGATAGAGAGAGAAGATATTTACGGGGGAGCTTATGTCTAAAAAATTAGTAAAGCCTATTTTAAATGGTATTTTATTTCTCGGCGTCTTTTTATTTGCTCATACATACTTAAAAAATGTTTCCTTCACACGTTATTTACTTGTCGTTATTCCAATGTTGCTCGTTGGTATGTTTGGCATCGATCTTATTTTATCCATTTTAATAAAAGAAGAAAAATAACGAGCAAGGCCGTCCCAAAAGTATTCCGGGATGGCTTTCTTTTATAATGGGTTATGTTTTGTCGTTTAGTCGATATAATCTTTCCCTATCTTAACTAAAAGATGAAACTTTTGAACAGTCCTTTTTCATTTCATAATCACCTTATGTTACAATGAGATTCGGCACAAAGCGAGAAAGGATGAAACAACATGATAAACGAAAAAGGTTTAGATAAAGGATACGAACTTGTTGCAAAAATGCATGAAGAGTTCGGACACCCTGTGACAAATACTCCAACGAAATTAACAGAAGAACGTGCAAAAATTCGTGCTAGCTTTATGCAAGAAGAGCTAGAAGAATTTCTAGAAGCAACGACTGTTGAAGATCAATATGATGCACTAATTGACCTTATTTACTTTGCATTCGGAACGTTTGCCGAAATGGGCGTACGTCCTGATAAAGGATTCGAAATTGTAAATAACGCAAACATGGCAAAACTATTCCCTGACGGAAAACCTCGATTCCGTGAAGGGGACGGCAAAATTCTAAAACCAGAAGGCTGGCAAGCACCAGAACCACAACTTCGTGCTGAAATCGAACGCCAGCGCCAAGAAGCTGAAAAAAACTGCTAGGATTTCCTAGCAGTTTTTTATTATGTCTTTTTTTCTGCAATTCATTAATGACCCACGTGTCCAGCGTGCCCTGCTGCTCCACTAATGCTAGCCGCTCCTGCTGCTGCTCCTGCTCCTCCTGCTCCAATTCCACCTGTCCAAGGAGAAGATTGTTGCTGTTGATATTGTTGATATTGTTGGTGCTGTTGGTGCTGTTGACCATGTTGGCCTTGGTGACCGTGGTGACCTTGATGACCTTGTTGACCTTGTTGACCGTGGTGACCTTGTTGACCTTGATGACCTTGATGACCTTGATGACCGTGGTGACCTTGATGACCGTGGTGACCTTGATGACCGTGGTGACCTTGATGACCGTGGTGACCTTGATGACCGTGCTGGCCTTGATGCGTTTGATAAAGAACAGCCTGTGGATATATATGATGGTGTCCGTGGTGATGTACTTGTTGTTGATGGCCGTATTGACCTTGGTGATGATGATGACCGTGCTGACCTTGTTGGCCTTGGTGATGATGGTGTCCATGATGACTATGTTGACCTTGATGGTGGTGATGTCCATGATGACCGTGTTGGCCTTGATGGTGATGATGTCCATGATGACCTTGTTGGCCTTGATGGTGGTGATGTCCATGATGACCGTGTTGGCCTTGGTGATGGTGATGTACATGATGACCTTGTTGGCCTTGGTGATGGTGATGTACATGGTGTCCGTGAACACCTTGTGGATAACCACCTACTCCACCTGCTACAACACCTACTCCCGGTACCGGAAATCCTGTCTGCACTCCTCCAACGAAAGAAGGAAATGTAGTTGGTACTCCTACTGGAATTCCTGTCTGTACGCCAGCTACTGATGTCGGAAATCCTCCTGTTACTGTAGGCATTCCAGCCCCTGATGTCGAAAACCCTCCCATTAATGTAGGCATTCCAGTTTGCATGCCCGCTACCGATGTTGGAAATCCTCCTGCTCCTCCACCCATCCAGCTCGGAATTCCACCGTACCCTTGTTGGCCAGCTCCTCCCATTAACATCATTTGTGTATAACTGTCCGATTCGCCTCCGAAGAAGCCATGTGGTGCATTATTGTCCATCCCTTTCATTCCTTTCACCTCTTCTTCTCAATTTAGCCTACCTTTTTTATCATATTTCCTATAGAAAAATAGGTGTTTGTCTGTATTGGAATTCCGCTCTTTTATTTGTACGTAGTGGAATAGTTGAAAACTTGGATGAAGGTGATCCAGAAATTATTTTCTACACAAAAAAGCTCAGAGTATAAATACTCTGAGCTTTTATTTAGAATGAATTAGTTTGCAACAACGTTAACAAGTTTTCCAGGAACTACAATTACTTTACGAACTGTTTTTCCTTCGATTTGGTCTTGAATTGCTTCAAGTGCAAGTTGTTCCATTTCTTCTTTTGATGCGTCTTTACTCATTGTTAGTTTCGCGCGAACTTTGCCCATAATTTGAACAACGATTTCAACTTCATCTTCTACAAGTTTAGACTCATCAAATGTTGGCCAGCTTGCATATGTGATTGTTTCATTGTATCCAAGTTTGCTCCATAGTTCTTCCCCGATGTGAGGTGCAACTGGTGCAATCATTTTTACGAAACCTTCTACATATTCTTTCGGAAGTGTTTCAGCTTTATATGCATCGTTGATGAATACCATCATTTGAGAAATCGCTGTGTTGAAGCGAAGCTCTGCATAGTCTTCTGTTACTTTCTTCACTGTTTGGTGGTAAGCTTTTTCAAGCTCTTTATTTGGTGCATCAGTAATTTTCTCACTTAATTCACCATTATCTTGAATGAATAGACGCCATACGCGATCTAGGAAACGACGAGCTCCGTCAAGACCATTTTCAGACCAAGCAATCGAAGCATCTAATGGTCCCATGAACATTTCGTATAGACGAAGTGTATCTGCACCATGGCTTGCTACGATATCATCAGGGTTTACAACGTTACCTTTTGATTTACTCATTTTCTCGTTGTTTTCACCTAGAATCATACCTTGGTTGAATAATTGTTGGAACGGCTCTTTCGTTGGAACTACACCGATATCGTATAATACTTTGTGCCAGAAACGAGCATATAGTAAATGAAGTACAGCGTGCTCCGCTCCGCCGATATAAATATCAACTGGAAGCCATTGTTTTACTTTTTCAGGATCTACAAGCGCTTCGCTATTGTTTGGATCGATGTAACGTAGGTAATACCAGCAGCTACCAGCCCATTGTGGCATTGTGTTCGTTTCACGACGACCTTTTTTACCAGTTTCAGGATCAACAACGTTTACCCACTCGTCAATGTTAGCAAGTGGTGATTCACCTGTACCTGAAGGACGGATGTTTTCTGTTTTAGGAAGAACTAATGGTAATTCTTCTTCTTTCACAGCTGTCATTGTGCCATCTTCCCAGTGGATTACTGGAATTGGCTCACCCCAGTAACGTTGACGGCTGAATAACCAGTCACGTAGACGGTACGTTACTTTTTGATTTCCTGCGCTCGTTACTTCAAGCCATTCAATCATTTTTACGATTGCTTCTTCTTTATTTAAACCATCAAGGAATGCTGAGTTTACGTGCGCACCATCACCTGTGTATGCTTCTTTCGTAATGTCTCCGCCTTTTACAACTTCCTTCATTGGAAGATTGAACGTTGATGCGAATTCATAGTCACGCTCATCATGAGCGGGAACTGCCATTACAGCACCTGTTCCGTAAGTTGCAAGAACATAGTCAGCGATCCAGATTGGTAATTTCTCACCATTTACTGGGCTAACTGCGTAAGCACCAGTGAATACACCAGTTTTTTCTTTCGCAAGTTCTGTACGCTCTAGGTCACTCTTCATTTTAACAGAGTTAATGTAAGCTTCTACAGCTTCTTTTTGCTCTGCTGTTGTAATGTCAGCAACAAGCGCATGCTCTGGGGCAAGTACACAGTAGCTCGCACCAAATAGTGTATCAGGACGCGTTGTGAAAACTGTGAATTTCTCGTCTGTACCATCGATGTTGAAGTGTACTTCTGCACCTTCAGAACGACCGATCCAGTTACGTTGCATATCTTTTAAGCTTTCTGGCCAATCAAGCTCATCTAGATCTTCTAATAGACGATCTCCGTAAGCTGTAATTTTTAACATCCACTGTCTCATCGGACGACGCTCAACTGGATGTCCACCGCGCTCACTCTTACCGTCAATGATTTCTTCATTTGCAAGTACTGTACCAAGTGCTGGGCACCAGTTTACAGGTACTTCATCAACGTAAGCTAAACCTTTTTCAAATAGTTTTAGGAAAATCCATTGTGTCCACTTGTAGTAGTTTGGATCTGTTGTATTTACTTCACGATCCCAATCGTAAGAGAAGCCTAATGCTTTAATTTGATTACGGAACGTATTAATATTAAGCTCTGTAAATTCAGCTGGGCTGTTTCCAGTATCAAGTGCATATTGCTCTGCTGGAAGACCGAATGCATCCCATCCCATTGGATGAAGAACGTTATATCCTTGCATACGCTTCATACGAGATAAAATATCTGTCGCTGTATAACCTTCTGGATGTCCTACGTGTAGGCCTGCACCTGATGGATATGGGAACATATCTAGTGCATAAAATTTTGGTTTTTCTGTCTCATCTGGCGTACGGAATGTTTTATTCTCTTCCCAGTACCCTTGCCACTTCTTCTCAATGTCTTGATGATTAAAGCTCATGAGATACCCTCCTTGAAATTCTATTTATTTTCACCGCCTAAAATACAAAAAACCTCTCATCCCTAGAAAGGGACGAGAGGTTATAGATTCCCGCGGTACCACCCTAAATTAATGTACAAATATACATTCGCTTAGATCCGTAACGTGGATTAACGGCAATTGCTACTACTAGTTTCACAACTGCAACTCAAAGGCGAGTTCATAACGAAACGTGGATTGACTTGCACCGACCGTCAACTCTCTAAACCAGCTTCTATTACTACTACTCCTTCTCACTGTTATTACAAATATGAGTTAATGTGAACTACCCACCACTTCGTATCTCTAAAGAGCTTACTTGAAGCTAAGGCTTCTCGGTTAATCGTTACTCTTACTAACTAACGAATTTGTCTTAGGACAGCCGAGCTATCTCCCTTGTTCCAAAGGTTGTTTTATTTAAATATATTCTAAAACATGTTACATGTTCCGTCAAACTAAACTGCAATTTTTTCTTCTACTGTTTCTTCTACTTTTACTCGTTTATCATACATGCTCGTTGCAATAATCGCTACTACAAGCATTACCATGATTGCTATAAACAATACTTCCATATTGTATAAATCAACAATCGCTCCGCCAACGACCGGTCCGAACATTTTCCCTACAGTCGCCGCGCTATTTACAACCCCTTGATAAAACCCTAACTTATCTTTTGGCGCAAGTATATTTGCAATGGTCGGAACTGCTGGCCATACGAATAATTCACCAATTGTTAATGTTACCATCGCAACGAGGAACATCGTAAATTGCTGCGCTTGACTTAATACAATGAATGACGCCGCAAAAATGATGATTCCAATCATAATTTGTTGTTTTAAAGAACGCTTCATCCAGCGAATTAACATACTAACTAGCGGCTGCGCACAAACAATCATCGCTCCGTTTATCGTCCACAATAAACTATAGTGACGAAGACTAATGTTTAATTCTTGCATATGCGTTGCAATCGCCCCTTGCCACTGTACATATGTAACCCAGCATAAAGCATATGCTACACATACGATAAGAAGTGCTTTGAATCCAGGTGTAAGCGACCAACCTTTTTTCGTTTCGATTTCTTTTTGCACTCCTGGCTCTTTCTTGTCTTCCATACCACGGAATCCAATAAAAGCAATTAAGAAGAAAACAAAGTATAAAATAAAATTAGCTAAGAAAATATAATCAAAACGGTAAGATGCAACTAAACCACCGCACGCTGTTCCGATCGCAATACCAACGTTTTGTCCAACATACATCGCATTAAATGCTCGTCTTCCGCCCTCTGGCCAAACCGTACCGACCATCGCATACATCGATGGGAAGACCATTCCAGAACCAAAGCCGATTAATGCTAGCCACACAACATATAACGGCCAACCGTGGAAGAACACAAGACCTAAAATCGATACGAGTGTAATAATAATCCCTAATAAAATTGATTTATAACCGCCCCATTTATCAAATAAAACACCGCCGAGCAAGTTTCCGATTACACCAGTAAGCGAGTTGATCATTAATACCATTCCGGCCACAGATAAAGATTTCCCTAGGTGATCATGCAAATAAATTGTATTAAAAGGCCATAAAAAAGAAGCACCCGTGACATTAATAATCATCCCAGCTACTAATAGCCATACTTTCCTTGGCATAGTCTCCCCTCCTATTCTATTTTTTCGTTCATCTATAACAGTAAAATTGTAGTCGTTTTTAAATAGGAAGGCAACTGATTAATAGTTGATGAAATTCAGATAATGGTTTTTCGGTAAATGAAATTATATAAATTGTCACTTAAAAATATATCAGTGATTTTGGGAATCTATCGACTTACCGACAAAAAACGACATCAACAACAATATATAAAAAAGGAAGACTGCATAAAGTTCATGCAGTCTCCCCCTTATTTATACTATCCAACTTCTTTTTCTCGCTTCGCACGTTCTTTCGCACTCCATTTAAATATTTTATCTAGTAGAGAGTATATTCTCCCAGACTCCTTCGTTAATAACGGTCCTAACGATGCTAATATTAAAACGTACAGTGCAGAGAACGGTTTAATCGTTGCCATTAAACCACCCGCAATGCCGATATTGGCTACAATAATGGAGAACTCTCCGCGTGATACGAGGGTTAAACCGATATTCGTAGAAGCCTTATGCGATAACCCGGCTTTACGTCCCGCCATCATTCCAGCTGTAAAATTACCGATGAGCGTAATGAAAACTGCTCCTAATGCCAACCACACTGCTCCTCCAAGTGAAAACGGATCTATACTTAAACCGAAACTGAAAAAGAATATGGCTCCAAAGAAGTCACGAAATGGAACGACGAGATGCTCAATCCGATCACTATGCTCTGTTTCAGAAAAGACGAGTCCTAACAATAATGCTCCAATTGCCTCAGCAACATGAATCGTTTCTGAAAATCCTGCTACAAAGAATAAAATAGCGAATATTAAGATAATAAAAATTTCATTTGACGAAATATCTAATACTTTATTTAGAAACGGCGTAGCTTTTCTAGCGATTACAAAGAATAGTAGCATATACCCTACCGCGATTAACACCGATGTAAGAGCACCTACAAATGATGTTGCACCACCGAGTACTAACCCTGAAACGACTGATAAATATACAGCTAAAAAGATATCATCAAACATAATGATTCCTAATATTAATTCAGTCTCTTTATTACCAGATCTTCTTAAATCAACAATTACTTTCGCAACAATTGCACTCGATGAAATTGTAATGATTCCAGCAATAATTAACGTTTCTAATAAAGGGAAGCCCATAACATATCCATAAAGTAAACCTAATATGAAATTAAGCGATATATGAACACTACCCCCAAAAGCAATCGACTTTCCTGATTTAATTAATTTTTTTATTGAGAATTCTAAACCTAAGTAGAATAAGAGGAATATGACGCCAACACGGCCGAGGAAGGAAATAACTTCTCCGCTTTCAATAAACCTTAAATCGATAAGTCCTAAATCTGGGGCATGAGGCCCCACTAACATACCGAGTATAATGAGAAACGGAATAATCGAGAACTTTAACTTCGCAGCGAGGATAGCTGCAAAAGCTACTAATACTAACGCAGTTCCAACTTCAAAGATTAAAGTATCCATCGATTAGGAATCACCTCCTGCTGAAAGCAATTCATTAATAATTCTTTTCACTTCATGTCTTTCGCCCGACAATACGAGCATATCGCCAGCTTCAATAATAGAGTCTGGACCTGGATTAAAGAATTTCTTCATATTCTTTTTCAAAATAGCAATAATCGTTACGTTATATGTTTTTCTGACATGTAAGCTACCAATTGTTTGTTGTACTACTGGTGCATTATTTTCCACCTTAAACCATTCAATTGATAATCCTTCAAAAGCCATTTCAATTGTATCTAACGCTTGTGGTCTATATACCATTCCGCCCAATATAGCTGCAATTTGTCTCGCTTCAGAATCACGCAGAGAAATGCTTGAAATACTCTCATCATGATCCGCATCAAAATGATACATTTCTCTTCGGCCATCATCATGAATAACGATAACCATCTTTTCATTACCTTTTGTTATCACTTCAAATTTACATCCAATGCCCGGTAATTCACTCTCTCTAATATTCATATTCCCGCCTCCTAAAATTTTTAGTTACGGCTTTTACAAATCGACATCAATCTCTGTTTTAAATTCTTCATCTTTTGAGATTCCCAAATACTTTAATGTCTCTGAAGGTGTCGCGTGATGAAAATGTTTTTGCAATAGCGCAATCGCTATTCCTCTTTTGTATGCATGAAATCCAAACGTTTTTCTCATTGAGTTTGTTCCGATTTTACCAACAATCCCAACTGCTTCAGCAGCATTATGAATTACACGATACGCTTGTTGGCGCGTAATTGAATTTGTCGTTTTATTAGATTGAAATACGTAGTTTTCTCTTTGAGCATTAATAGATTGTACGTACTCTAAAAGCGCTTCTTTTACTTTTGTATTTAAATAAATATCTTGTTTAAATTTTTCATCTTTTACAGGAAGAGAATAAAACTCTTTAACAGTTCCATCTTCATTTAATACCTCTTCAAATTTCATACTAAGTAGCTCAGTAATCTTTAATCCGGTGTTGATCCCAATAACAAATAAAAGATAATCTCGCTGCGAATGCTCTTTTAAATACTTTTTCATATCCTCAATTTGGCTTATATCTTTTAATGCCTCTACAACTTCCATACATGTATCTCCTCATCTTATGAACGGTAATTTTCTCATTATCCTGTCCATTTTACCTTATCATGCTATGAGATTTCCATGTATTATCCATTATTTTCACAATATACTCTTACGACAATTTTTCATTTGGAAATTTATGATTGTACAAATACGGTGTGGGTAGAAAAAATAGGGGGTACAAATTCAGCTTCTTCCTATAGATCGGATTCCTCCTTTCACTTTTCGGTTGCTGATACTCATATATTATGTTACTTATTTACATTATATTATATATTTCAGTAACATTAAAGTATTTTTTCTGAAAATACAAAAAGCCGAGTGCTTTCACTCGGCTTTTTACGTATTAATCTTCTTTCGGAAGAACAATACCTTTATACAATTGAACTGTAATGAAGTAATAGATCGCATAAATAACTACGAAAATTACGATTGGCACCCAAATACGGAAGTACGGATCAACTAAAATAAATCCGAAAATATTCATACCAACTAATACGTGAGTGATACCCACAATTGCCGGGAATAAGAATACTAAAAATAACTCTTTATAAATCGATTTCGTTAATAACTCACGGCGCACACCGATTTTACGAAGCATTTGATAACGCGTAATATCTTTTGATGCACCAGAAAGAATTTTAAACATTAAACAACTTGCCATCATTGCTAAGAATGCAATTCCAAGGAAGAACCCCATAAATACTGTTCCACTCGCAATCCCATAGAACATATCGTAAGTTTGATATTTACTGCTCATTCTTTCAGCTGTTACATTTTTATATTTATCTAGCTGCAACTCGTCAAGTTTTTTCCATTCTTTTTTATATGTTAAAAAGTCTTCTGTTTTTCCGATAAATGCTATACCTTCTTTACCATTTATCCCATCGTACATTTTTTGATCTACAATTTTAATTGCATGATCTTCGCTTATATAATAGGGATGAATTGAACTAAAAGCATCTACCCATTCTACTGAAAGCTCTTTAGTATTCGCATCTTTTTCATTCATTTCTCTAGAAACTGCACCTACTGGTAGTTCCGCTGAAACGTTCTTTGTATTCACTAAATCTTTCATTGACTTCATATTCGCCATATCTTTTATTAAAGGACGATTTTTCTCTAAATCTTCTTTTACGTAATAAACATACTTATCATCAACTTTGTAACGATATTCATTTTTCTCTTTAAATGTAATACCATCTAAAATTTTCTTTTCTTCAGCTGTTGGATTATGAACTACTGAATCATATATTACTAAACCATCAACCATTTTTATAACGTTATTTTTAAACGCCATGCCACCTGAAATCGCACCAGCTCCAAGCGCTACTAACATCGCTACTGTCGCAAGTACTTTCGTTAAACTATTAATGCGGAAATTTAATTGAGCAAATGTAAAAGCGTTAAGCCCTTTTTCACTACGCTTTTTATTACTTTTTAACTTTTTAATAATAACTGGAAGAAGTGATCCAAATAGCATGTAAGTACCAGCTGTTGTTGTAATTAATGCAATAAGGATTCCCATTTCTCTTAGTTTTTCCATGTAAATCATTGATGCATAGCCAATTCCTAATAAAATAACAGCAAGGATTGCAACGACACCTGTCATTTTTCCTTTTACCGCAACACGCTCTGTTTGTGCATCCGCATGTACAAGTTGCAGTACAGAAATACGTGATAATTTAATACTGTTCATAATTGCTGATAATACAAATAGTGCAAAGAAGAAGATGCAAGTAACAGTCATAGATGGAAGGTAAAATGCTTTATATCCTTCACCAGCAAATTCAAGCTGTTTCATTAATAACTGTCCGATACCTTCTGCAAGTCCTACACCAACTGTAATACCAATCGCAAGAGACGCAGCGCCTAATACGATCGTTTCAATAAACATAAGTAATGTAACTTTATGCTTTTTTGCTCCTAACATCATATACATACCGAACTCTTTTTGACGAAGAGATAATAAGAAAGAGTTCGCATATAAAATATAGAAGAACGTTATAATAGCTAGTAAAAATGAACCTGCTTGGAATACGAATCCAATTGATTGAATAACTGAGTTAGATTCGATAAACGCTTTATTCAGCGCTAACGTTTGGAACATGTAAAAAATTGAAATCGACATGACAAGACCGACAAGTAAGACGATATAATCTTTCAGCTTACTTTTCAGCCCCGACATGGAAAGTTTAAATAACATACTGGAACCTCCTTTCTTACGCTTTTTGTGTACCTAAATCTGCAAGTACATCTAAAATCTCTTTGTAGAACTCTTCACGCGTACCACCACGATGAATTTCTTTATATAGCTCACCATCTTGAATGAATAAAATTCGCTGACAATAACTTGCACTATACGGATCATGTGTAACCATCATAATAGATACGCCTTGTTCTTCATTTAAGTTTGTCATCGCATCAAGTAAACTCGCTGCATTTTTAGAATCAAGAGCTCCTGTTGGCTCGTCCCCTAAAATAATTGCCGGCTCATGCACAAGCGCGCGCGCTGCTGCTGAACGTTGTTTCTGTCCACCAGATACTTCAGATGGATACTTTTGAAGAATTTCTGTAATCCCTAACATATCCGCTACTTTTTCTACTTTCGGTCCAATATTACGTGATGGAACACCTTGAAGAGAAAGCGGAAGTGCAATGTTTTCATAAATAGATAAGTTCTCTAATAAGTTAAAGTCTTGGAAAATGAATCCTAACTTTTGTGAACGGAAATCAGAAAGCTCACCTTGCTTCATTTTCGTAATATCCGTACCCGCAATTTCAACAACGCCGCCCGTTGCTTTATCAAGCGTTGAAATTACATTTAACAATGTCGTTTTACCAGAACCAGATGGTCCCATAATCCCAACAAACTCACCCTCTTGAATTGAGAATGAAACACCTTTTAACGCTTGTGATTGATTCTCACCCTTTTTACCGTACACTTTTTGAACGTTTTTCACGTCTACAACTGGTTTCGTCATATATATCCTCCTACGCTTGTTTTTCCATTACCTATTTTGCGCCTTTTGGAAAGGAACTGCTATTTGTTAACATTACAATTACCTTACACTTTTGTAATATAAAAAAGATGCACGTGTAAGGTTCGTTCGTAAATGAAATTTTATCAGCGATTCTCAAAATATATCGACTTACCGACAAAAGATAACAATAAAAATGAGCTGTTCCACAAAAGGAACAGCCCACTTCTCTCTTTATTTCTTTAAAGGTGTTACCGTCCAATACGTAATAACACGCCAAATCCATTCTAGTGGACCCATTTTAAAGATTTTCATCCAAATCACACTAAACACAATTTGAATAGCGTAAATTGCAATACATACATATAACGTCTGTATGTACGTTAAGTTTCCTGCAAAGTTAAATACGCTACCAGCAATTAAAATCATTGCAGTTTGTCCGATATAATTTGTTAAAGCCATACGACCGTAGTATTTCAGTGGTGCTAACAATGTTTGAACTGGTTTTAACTGAAGTAATAAAATTAATGCTCCTACATAGAAAGCTGAAATAATTGATCCAACTGTAACGCCAATTTTTAAGAATTGACCTGCAGCGTCCATTGTTCCATCCTCATTCATGAGCATCATATTTACGAATGGCTCAGCAGGAACGTGCCCATATTGATACCATAACGCTACAACACTTAAAACAAACATGACACCTGTAAAAATAGCGACTTGTTTGATTTTTGCTGAAAGATTTTCAAACACTTTATACTGCCCCGCAGCAAGACCTAATAAAATTAAACCTAATGGTAATAATTCCTTAGTTGCCATAATACTAAAAGCTATCGTAAGAATAAGACCGATTACTACATTCACTTCTTTTTTCGCTTTATAAAACGGTAAAACGACTAATCCACAAATTGCGTATAACGCTAGTGCTTCTCCAGGCTGAAACATTTGATGAATTAAACCAAAAATAAATAGTGCAACTACGCGGCGTAGAAATAGAACGTATCCATTCTTCCCTTTCGCAATTGCTCTTGTAATGAAGATGTAGAATCCTACTCCAAATAAGAATGAGAAAATCGAGAAAAAACGACCTTCTACAAATAAGTATAGAAACCTTTGATAGCTAGCATCTACTGTATTAGGATCTGGAATTTTAATATTAAGTAGTGCAAGAATATTCACTAAAATAATCCCCAGTAATGCGAAGCCACGAATGTAATCTAACTCATCAATTCGTTTGTTTGTAATGTTGTTCCCCATAAAGCAACTCCTTGTCCAAAATTTAATCCTCCCTTACTCTACTGGACATGTTATCTTACAACTATCGACAAACCTTACAGGAATCTTACATTATTGTCATATAGTAAAATGAAGCTTTAATCAGACTTTTGCGATACAAAATAAAACCAGGTCATATTGCGACCTGGTTTACTCTGATTGCTTCGATCTTTGAGGCTGTCCTTTTTTACTGTTGCGCTGTTTCACTTGAACAACTGGATCAAGTTCATTCGAAAACTCAGCGTTATGTCCATTTTGTGTTTTTTGCTCTGGATTATTTTGATCTGAACGTTTCGCCATTACATTCACTCCTTATTAGTGCGGTGTAATAATCATTTGATGTTGCAGTTGGCGAATTGCCATACGTGCTCTATTTAATTGCTCACGTTGCTCATCATTCGCATGTTGTTGCATCGTTTGTAAATCGTTATATGCTTGTTCTAATTGTAACTGCGCATCTGAATACTCCATCGTATTGTAATGCTCTTGTCTCATGCCTTGGTCTAATTGTTCTTTCGCGTATTCCACCGCTTGTTCTGCTTGTGTAATATACGATTCAAGTGATTGACGCTCTGCCATAATTGTCCCTCCTTGCTTCAATTCCCCTTTAGTGTGTCCCTTCCATCTCTACCTTATGAGTATGTTATAATGGATTTTGTTTCATTTTGACTCGGCTTAGGAGGGAAAGTAATGAAGGTTCAAAACCCTTTTCCATATACAAACGACAATAAACGTTATCATACATGGAATTACCATTTACGAAATGAATTTGGTGAAAAAATCTTTAAAGTTTCATTAGATGCTGGCTTCGATTGCCCGAACCGTGACGGTACAGTTGCTTACGGCGGTTGTACATTTTGCAGTGCTGCCGGATCTGGTGACTTCGCTGGTGATCGCCGCGATGATGTTATAACGCAATATCATGAAATGAAAGAAAAAATGCGCTCGAAGTGGAAAGACGGAAAATGTATCGCTTATTTCCAAGCGTACACAAATACACATGCACCACTTGAAATTTTAAAAGAAAAATTCGAACCGCTTCTAGCAGAAAAAGACGTTGTCGGTCTTTCTATTGCAACTCGTCCAGATTGCTTACCAGATGATGTTGTTGAATATTTAGCGGACTTAAATAAACGCACATACCTTTGGGTTGAACTCGGTTTACAAACTGTTCACGAACGAACTGCAAACCTTATTAATCGCGCTCACGATTATCCTTCTTACGTGGAAGGCGTAAATAAATTACGCAAACATGGTATTAGAGTTTGCTCTCATATTATTAACGGTCTTCCACTTGAAGATTACGACATGATGATGGAAACAGCTTGTGAAGTAGCGAAGCTTGATGTACAAGGAATTAAAATTCATTTACTTCATTTATTAAAAGGAACGCCAATGGTGAAGCAATATGAAAAAGGACAACTAGAATTCCTTTCTCTTGAGGATTACGTAAGTCTCGTTGTTGACCAACTTGAAATGATTCCAGAAGACGTAATTGTGCACCGTATCACAGGTGACGGTCCGCCTGACTTAATGATTGGTCCAATGTGGAGCTTAAATAAATGGGAAGTATTAAATTCCATCGATGCAGAATTTGTACGCCGCGGAAGCTGGCAAGGAAAATATGCAAATGAGGAGAAACAACAATGAAATTAGAACGTGTATTACCGTTTGCTCGCACACTACTGCAAACGGCAGTAAAAGAAGGCGATTACGCTGTAGATGCAACGCTCGGCAATGGACATGACACATGCTTCCTAGCTGAAATCGTTGGAGATAACGGAAAAGTATTTGGATTTGATATTCAAAAAGAAGCAATTGAAAGCTCTACTATCCGTCTAAAAGAAAAAGAGCTTTTTGAACGTACTGTTTTAGTTCACAATAGTCACGATACGCTTCTATCCGTACTACCAGAAGATGCAAAAGGAAAAGTAACAGGCGCTATCTTCAACTTAGGTTACCTTCCTGGTGGTGACAAGCATATCGTTACAAAACCGAACTCAACACTCTCGGCAATTGAACAATTACTAGAAGTAATGGCACCTGAAGGAATTATCGTCCTTGTCATTTACCACGGACACCCAGAAGGACAAGTAGAACGCGACGCTGTTCTCAAATTTGCAGAAGAACTCGACCAAAAACAAGCTCACGTACTACGATACGGCTTCATTAACCAGCAAAATAACCCGCCATTTATTGTGGCGATTGAGAAGCGATAATATATCGACGATTTTTCAATTATATCTATCGTAACTCCGAATATATCAGCGATTTTTTCGATATATCAACGATTCGACACAATATATCGACTTATCGACAAAAGATAACAAAAAAAGACGTGCACTCACTGCACGTCTTTTTGTTATTCTGCTATATAATGGATATATACACTATTTGAAGAAAGAAGGATAGAACTTTGCTAGTAGAACTAAGGGGAATTCAAAAGAAGTATGGCAAATCACTTATACTAGACAACATCGATTTATCCATTCCAGAAGGAGAGGCACTCGCTATTATTGGCGGGAACGGGACTGGAAAAAGTACTTTACTCAAAATAATTGCAGGTTTTATTTCACCTACAGCAGGGACACTTCAAAAAAAAGAACATATACAAATCGGCTATGTACCTGAACATTTTCCTGAAGGGATTCGTTTTACATTAGAGGATTATTTATATCATCTCGGCCACATCCACGGCTTATCAACAAAATATTTAAAAGATAAAATTCCGATGCTTCTTGAATCTTTTCATTTACATCATGCAAGGCATTCCGTTGTACGAAACTTTTCAAAAGGTATGAAACAAAAAACTGGCATTATGCAAGCATTGCTTACAGATGTCCATTTATTAATTTTAGATGAACCTCTTTCTGGACTTGATCCTACCTCTCAGCAAGAACTAGAACATATTCTACTCTCATTAAAACAACACGGCATATCTATACTCTTCACATGTCACGAAAAACAACTACTAGAAAACTTCGCCGATAGAATTGTGACGTTAGCAAATCATACAATCACGGAAGATATCTCTGTGCAAAAAGGAGCAGAACAAGTCTATATTGAAGCAATCGTTCATGAAACATTTTCAGCGATAGAACTACGGAAACAATTAGGCTTTATACACGTTGCACACAATGCAAATCAAAACCTTATTCAATTACAAATCGAAAAAGAATATACAAACGAAATGCTTCAGTTTTTATTACATAAAAAAGCATCTATCACACTGCTACAAACTAACTTTTAAATCGAAAGAAGGTTTATTATGTTTGCGCTTATTCGTTATCACTTTCTCGACTATACAAAATCGTATAAGTACGTCCCTCCTATTGCGATGTACTTTGTGAGCTTACTTTTTGTATATACATATAAACCGACTCCTATTGTACCGACATACTTAGAAACAGCACTCGCACTTTATCTATTATCTGCTTGGATTACGATCACAATTTTTCATACTGAAGACCCTGTACAAGAACAAATTACGATTTCTCATACAAATAATATTTCAGCATTGTACGTCGGTAAATATATTACCTCTCTTCTCATTTGTACTGTGTTATCTTTTATATCTGTAATCTATCCAATTATTTTGCAAATGTTTAATGAAGAAATGACAGTTTCGTTATTTCTAGTCGGATTTCTCGCTCATATGTCTTTCTCTATAATAGGAATTTCAATTGCAACTTTATTTACTAGAAATATGATTCAAAAAACAAGCACCGCTTGGCTTAGCCTTACATTCATATTACTTATAACGATCGCCTCAATCCGGTTTAAAAAAGAGTTACTATGGTTTTTACCACCTGTCGAAAGCTTTCTAATGCTTGGACAATACAAATTTAATATACTTACTCACACGCTATGGCTCACAGCTTGGGCTATCGTATATTCATTTTTATTACTTACTTTATTTCTTTTTGTCGTTCGTAAAAAACGTTTTTAATTACATATTAAAGGAGACAAACCAATGATCGGAATACTAGCAGGAATGGGACCAAAATCAACTGGGCCATTCGTTGATACAGTTGTAGCAAAGTGTCAAACAATATACGGAGCAAAACATGATATGGACTTTCCTCATATGATGATCTATTCGTGCCCAACACCGTTTTACATGGATCGCCCTATTGATCACGAAGCGATGAAAAAAGCGATTATTGAAGGAGCACAAAAACTTGAAAGTACTGGCGTAGAATTTATTGCTATGCCGTGCAATACGGCGCATCTTTATTTTGAGGAATTACAACATTCTCTTTCCATTCCGATTTTAAATATCGTCGATGAGACGTTACAAACAATTCCTGAAAATATAAAAAGAGTCACGCTTCTCGCAACAGAAGCGACAATCCAAGCTGGTATTTATCAAGACGGGATTGCAAAGCGTAATATAGAGTACATTCATAACGAACAATGGCAGGAAAGCATTAATCAAATTATTACTTGTATTAAAGGCGGAGAAATTGAAGAAGCCCGCAAATTATGGAGCGCGCTCGTTTTACAATTAAAAGATGAAATAGATACTGCTATCATCGCATGTACTGATTTGAATGTTGTGGCGAGTGAGGATTTTGTGGATTCTGCTCAATGTCTTGCTGAGGGTGTTGTTGAGATGTATGCAAAAAATATAAGGGGGTCCAAATGAATATACCTTTTGAAATGGGATACACATTTGACGAAAACCTTAGAGAAAAACCTATATCCCTTGCTGAAATGAAGCAAGGGATTGCATTTTTGAAAGAACATTTACATGAAGATTCGTTATATGGAAAGAGCTGCGGATTAATCGGCGTTTATGAACGAATCGCTGGCAACCTTTCTGAAAGTAAATATTACTTACAGGAGGCAATTGAATATTACACACAAACGGACAGCATCCAAGGGCTTTTTATTAACAAACTTCGTCTTGCACATACATATCATTGGGAAAGAAAATTTCCTGCTGCAAATGCACTCTTTACCGAACTTCTACAAACACTACCAGACTTACCCGCCTATGAAGACTTCTTCTACCAACATTATGGAAAAAGCAAATTAGATGAAGGTGACTTCCATACTGCCTTATCTTATTTTCAAAAGGCACTTCAAATCAGACTACAAAAAGGAAATGAAGAGCTAATTCATTCAACTAAGCTTTGCATTGCGTATTGTATGTCTTGCCGATAAAATCTGCTCTAAAAACTTTTAACTTTCTTCACAATTCTTTCAAAGTAATCACACTTAATCTCGCTATATTAAATAAGTAGTTATTCATATAGGAAAGGTTAGGGGAACTGAAAGTATGAAAGTAAATCGTTCGCTTCATTACATTTTTTGGCGTTGGCATTTTTATGCTGGGCTTTTTATTACACCGCTTCTTATTACGTTGTCACTGAGCGGAATTGGGTATTTATTTCGGGAAGAAGTTGAAGATTTCATCTATAAAGATTTATATTTTGGGAAGAGCGCCCAAACGGAATCTATTTCGATGTCTGATTCTATTTCCTTAACAGAGAAAAAATATCCACATTATAGTGTGGCGAAAATTAGTGAGTTTAATGGGGATTATAATACGAGGCTTACTATTGCAAATGAATATACGGGGCAACAAAAATATGTGTATTTAGATAGCAATAATCAAATTATTGGAGATCAAAATGCAAGTGAAACGTTTGCCAATATAATGCGGGAATTACATAGTTCTCTTTTAGTTGGTGGCACTGTCGTCAACTATACTGTAGAGCTTGCGGCATGCTGGACAATCTTTTTAATTGTGACTGGATTGTATATGAGTATACGCCAATTCAAAAACACACCGGCATCCACTAAGCGAGAAAAAGCAAAACGACGTCATTCTATTATCGGTATTATATTTACAATTCCACTCGTTTTGTTAGTCGCATCTGGATTGCCATGGTCAGGATTTATGGGTAACCAAATTTATAAAATCGCATCGTCGAATGAATCGATTGGATATCCAAAGTTGTATATGGCACCGCCTGAATCAAAGGTAAAAGAATTGCCGTGGGCAACAAGAAAAGAAGCTCCTCCTGAATCGAATTCAAATGAGCTAAAAACAATTTCTGTCGATGAATTACAAAAAGGAATTGAAATAAAGAAGCCATACGTTATCTCACTACCAACTGATCCGAAAGGTGTATTCACCGTTTCGAAATCGAGCGGTTCTGGTATTACGGGCATGGATGTGGCACCAAATGAAGAAATAACAGCTTACTTTGATCAATATAGCGGAAAACTCATTTCAAAAACGGACTATCGTGATTATGGATTATTTGCACAATGGTTCACTTACGGTATCCCGCTTCACGAAGGACATTTATTCGGATGGCCAAATAAAATATTATGCTTACTAACGACATTATCTTTATTACTTCTTATTTATTACGGAGCAAAAATGTGGTTTGCAAGAAAGCCGAAAGGAAAATTAGCAGCACCGCCAAAGCAAAGAGATAAGAAAAGCGTACTCGTTTTCTTTATCATGATGGTTATACTAGGCGCTGTCATGCCTTTATTTGGACTATCTGTTTTAGTTATTTTTGCGATTGAACTTCTTATATATGTATTTGCAAAAATACGATCATAAATAAAAAAGCATTTGTACTCTCGTGTACAAATGCTTTTTTATTTACTATTCGTTTGTTTTTTTCTACTATTCATTAAGAACACGATATCTACAATAATAATTGTGCCAATTATTACTTGCGACACATAATCCATCATAGTAGGACCACTTGGCCTATTCATCATCATATACATTCCAGTTACAAATGAAATGGAAAGTAGCATGAGTAACGTTACTTCAATATTTTCATATAGCTTTTGAAACAATCGCTTCATTTCTACCACCAACCTTTACCATATTATAACAAAAACCACTCTATATGAGTGGTTTTATTCATCACTGCGCCATTTTCTTTCGGTACATCTTCCCGTTCCAATAGAAGAATCGTGAAGTAAGCCCTCCGTATTTTACAATGCGCCGTGCCATTTTGTGCATATTCTTTTGTGCTGATACTTTTTGATCTGATAAATAAATACCAAGTAACCCTCGGCTTATGAGACGATGAAACTTCGCATGAGGTAAATCACCAATGCTCTTCTCTGCTTCTTCTACAAAATGTTTCATACGATCTAATATCGCTTGCTCATTTTCATAATAACTACAGAAATTCAAATCCCCGCCTATACGGTCTTCTTCTTGATCGATGAAATAATCAAGTAAAATGTGAAGTCCTTGTACGTATGGGAAGTATCCTTGTCTAATTTTCGCAATATCTTCATCATGTAATTCATCATGAAATGCATATGCGACAAGACAGAAGATTCCAAGTGTAGAACCGGCACATGCTGAAAATTCAAACCAGCTCATTTCAGGTAAATTTTCTTTATGTGCTTCAAACCATTTTTGTAAGCGTGGTTCTCTTTCTTCTAACTTCACGTGTTTATGAATTTGCAAATCACAATAATAACAAGCAAGTTCATGAAGAACAGGAGCAATTTTGTCATAGTGCTTCGTTTTCTTTAAAACATCTTGGCATGTTTCAACGAGTTCATCTAAATAACCACCATCGTCTTGGTCATCACGATAGCGATAATAATTACCGCCACCTTCTACTTCAGGTGATAATGCCATTAACATAGATTCATGCAGTGCGGCAAAATCATTCGGATCAAGTGATGTACTGCGGTCACATAAATTATCTAAATAATCGCTGATTGTTTGATACGCTACGATAAAACGAATGCATTCCTCTCGGTGCTCATTTGCTAGCAGTGCTAAAATACCACCGCCTTCGCAATGAAACGTTTTATTCTCAATACTTGCGATTGCCTGACTATGAAGCTCATCATTCGGAATATGGTAGGCACGCTCTTTCCACACCGCTAGCTCATGGTGTACTACCGGAAACACATCACGGTATACTTTCGCCATGAGCGTTATGGGATTACTCGGTACGTTCACTTCTTCCTTCATCTCCTCTATTCAATGTACAAATAATTTACTTATTTGTTTCTATTATGTTATTGATGCGTATTTCAGTAAATGACTGAATATAATTCAAAATTTCATCACGCTCATACTCATTTAATAACTCGTGATAACAATTCGGCCATTCTTTAAAAGCCTTATCACTCATTTTAACATTATCAAACCACATGCGGACACGTGTTTTATCTACAAGTTTATCCTCACACGCCTGCATTAGCAAGAGCGGAACATCTGGAAAATCATCTATTTTTTTATGAGCAATTTCGATAGACTTAATCAATTCACTATACCAACGTACTGATACTTTGCGCAAGAACAATGAATCATTCTCCATCGCGTCCCTAACTTCATGATTACGAGTGGACATTTCCACTGTAAGATTCGTTGCAAATTGCAATTTTGGAGCAATAATATTTAATATTTTTGAGGCAGCTTGAAGTGGTGCTGAAGGTCCAGCTACTAAGCCTAAACATGGCGAACTTAAAATAATGCCGTCTACATCTTCTCTCTTCGTTTCTTGCATCATACGAATGACAATAAGACCACCCATACTATGACCAAATATAAAAATAGGTAACCTATACTTTCTTGCCTCTTTCACCCATAATTTAACTTCCTCTATGTATTCATCAAATGAATCAATATGTCCTCTATTTCTTGAAGTCGTTCCGTGTGACGGAAGGTCCCCCATTACGACGTGGTAGCCGATATGATTCCACATTTCCGCAATGGCTTCGTAACGTCCGTGATATTCCATTGCGCCGTGCACGATAACAACGACAGCTTTCGCTTCCTCTGCTTCATAATTCCACATACGGCTCTCCTCCATTTCACTCTTTCTCATAATTTGATACACTAAAACTAGTCTCTAGGAAAGGAAGGCTTTACATGATATACCCTTACAAAGAAAAAAATCCGAAAATTGCGAGTAGTGCTTTTATCGCTGACTATGTTACCATTACAGGCGATGTTTCCATTGGTGAGGAATCAAGTATTTGGTTTAATACAGTCATACGCGGCGATGTGTCACCAACAATCATTGGAGACCGAGTAAATGTACAAGACCAATGTACACTTCATCAAAGCCCGCAGTACCCTCTTATTTTAGAAAACGATGTTACAGTTGGGCATCAAGTTATTTTACATAGCTGTCATATTAAAAAAGATGCTTTAATTGGAATGGGATCTATTAT
Organism: Bacillus sp. M5A3_1b; assembly: GCF_053345335.1. NCBI lineage: Bacteria > Bacillati > Bacillota > Bacilli > Caryophanales > Bacillaceae > Bacillus > Bacillus sp. M5A3_1b. The sequence continues at coordinate 1,023,644 of NZ_JBKEZY010000001.1, forward strand.
ATTAGATGGTGCTGAAATTGGTGAAGGAGCCTTTATCGGTGCTGGAAGCCTCGTTTCTCAAGGAAAGAAAATCCCGCCAAACACGTTAGCGTTCGGTCGCCCAGCGAAAGTCGTTCGTGAGTTAACAGAGGAAGACCGTAAAGACATGGAGCGAATTCGCACACAATATGTTGAAAAAGGCCAGTATTATAAATCATTACAGAAGTAACTTTTCCAGCTGCCATTAAAGTGGCAGCTTTTTATATAAAGTGAAACTTTAATCAGTGGGGGTTTTCTTCATCTCCCACTGATTATCAGCCCTCACCAATCGGACTTTTATGGGCAGCCCGACCCCCACCTAACTTCTTTGCTTTCGCTGAATTTTGCGGTGGGGGTCTTACTGCCCATTAAAGCGGGATAAAAACTAACTTTTTCTTTACAAAACATTATTACTCCCTCAATAAAATCTTATTAAAATAAAAGCTAATATCTCCATATATATGTAAACGAGGGAGGAGAATTTTCATGAAGGTCAGTGGACTGTATAAAATAGAATGTTACATTTTCAAAGGAATTAACCGATACTTTGATCAAAAAACATTAAATATCTTTTTCAGCAATATTACTCATATCGGTGGTGCTACTTTCTCAATCGCACTCACACTTTTCTTTTTAATTTTTGCAAAAGGGACTTTGCATCAAGCTGCAATCGCAACTGCTATTTCTTTAGCAATTAGCCATATTCCTGTACAAATATTAAAAAGATGGTATCCGCGAAAACGCCCTTATTTAACAATTCAGGATGCGAAATATCCAGTCCATCCATTAAAAGACCACTCTTTCCCGTCTGGTCATACAACAGCCGTTTTCTCTGTCCTTATTCCATTTATTTGCTATAATCCAAGCATATTTGCTTTTCTATTACCGTTAGCATTATGCGTTGGTATTTCTCGCATTTATTTAGGGCTTCACTATCCGTCTGATGTATTCGTCGGTATGTGCCTCGGCACTTGCTCTGGCATCATCTCTTTTTATCAATTCATCCCACTTTTCACATAAAGGAGTGATATGATGAGAGTCGCCATTTTTACCGATACTTTTACGCCACAAGTTAACGGAGTTGCGAAAACATTAGAACGATTAACACGTTATTTTCAGAAAGAAAAGATCGCCTATTCTGTTTTCGCTCCTCAGCATACAGCTGAAGATAATTTCGTGGCTAATGTGAACAAGATGAGAAGTATCCCGTTAACAATATTATATCCAGAATGTCGCTTTTCTTTTCCTACTCCGCGCATTAAACGAGAACTTCTTTCCTTTAAGCCTGACATTATTCACATTGCCACACCTTTCAACATGGGACTTTGTGGATTGTATTATGCAAAAAAGTTAAACATCCCAGTTGTCGGTTCTTATCATACTGATTTCGATGCTTATTTACGCTATTACAAAATCGAATTTCTCTCTAATATGCTTTGGAACTATTTAAAATGGTTTCATAGTCATATGCAAAAAAATTTCGTTCCTTCCTTTGAAACGTTACACCACCTAAAAAACAAAGGCTTTCAGGCCCTCTCCATATGGGGACGCGGTGTAGATTGCACACTCTTTCATCCATCTTACAATACAGACCTATTCCGAAAAAAATATAATATTACAGCGAAGTATGTCCTTTCCTATGTTGGACGGCTTGCCCCTGAAAAAGATATTGATACGTTACAACACCTTATCGCGAAAACAGCGCATACTCGAAACGATATTCATTGGCTCATTATAGGAGACGGTCCTCTAGCAATAAATTTACGTGAAGCTGTTCCGAATACAAATGTCACTTTTACTGGATATTTACAAGGTAAGGATTTAGCTGAAGCATATGCTTGTTCTAACATCATGGTATTTCCATCCGCTACTGAAACGTTCGGAAATGTCGTACTCGAATCACTTGCATGCGGTACACCTGTCATCGGTGCAAATAGTGGCGGGGTTAAAAATATTATTACGGATGGACAGACAGGAGTTCTTTGCCCGCCCAAACATGCGGATTCATTTCTATCATCCATCCATTCTTTATTGCGAAATGAAGAGCAACTTATGCAAATGAGCATAGCGGCTTCATCTTATGCTAAAACAAAAAGCTGGGATGAGATTTTCCGTGGGTTACTTGCCCAATACGAAACCGTCCTTCAGAACACCGCATCCGAATTACTCGCTTAAACAGAAGAACTCCCTTCAACTAGACGAAGGGAGTTTATTACACAATTATAAATTTTAGTTTCATAAATGATACATAAGGTTAAATATTGTTTTATTTCTATATTCATTATATCAAAAATAAACATAACTAAACAGACTTGTAATAAAAACCCATAAAAATTAATATATGGTTATACAGTGTTTTAACTAACTGTATATTGATTTTAAGAATTCCCCTTAAAATCAACTTACTCACATACCTTTATACAGTAATTGTTCCCCAATTTCTGTATATCAAAAAACCTTTCATTCATTTGAAAGGTTTTTTTGAGCCTGCACATATTCTTCTTTCGTATTCACATTTATAAACCAATCCGCATTCGCTTGTACATCTTCTCCAGCAACATACTTTACATTACATTGTAATAAAAGCTGGCCCACACTTCTTTTTTCTTCCTGAAGCAAAGCATAAATCTTTTCTTTCATACGGTTATGATACGCTGCAAGTAACGGTTGTTTTCTTCCATTAATAATAGGTACAACCGCATCATATTCATTACTCGTTTGCTCTAGCAAAATGGTAAACCATTCGCGCGAAACATTTGGCGCATCGCAAGGCATAATAGCGTACCAATCTGCTTCTATATATTCCATACCTGATACAATGCCGGCAAGTGGTCCATTTCCTTTATAATGCGGAATATCTTCTATAACAGGAACTTGTACGAGTTGCTCTACTCGCTCTTTTATATCAGTATGGCTAATTACTACAATGTCTTGCAAAGTATTTCCCATCACTTTCACAATATGCTCAACAAAAGTAGTTCCCTTCCAAATTGCTAACGCTTTCGGCTCACCGAATCGACTCGATATACCGCCTGCTAATACAATTCCAGCATACTTACTCATTGGCGATGCAGCTCAAATGTAATATGACCTAATTCCGGTAAAATCAATTTATTCATCGCAAGGCGAACTGCTCCGCTCGATCCTGGCATCGAGAAAACTACTTTGCGCCCAATTGTACCACCAATCGCTCTACTTAACATTGCGCTGCTTCCGATATCTTCTAAATAGCTAATCATGCGGAACAACTCACCAAACCCGACAATTTCTTTATGTAATAACGCTGATACTGCTTCAATCGTCACATCACGCTTCGTAATACCAGTTCCGCCATTTGTTAACACGACATCAACATCTTCTCTATGATAACCAGCTAACACTGCTTGCTGAATACTTTCTTTATCATCTTTTACAATTTCATAAGCAGTTACAGTATGCCCTGCCTCTTTTAACAATTCATGTAATAGTTGTCCGCTCTTATCTGTCTCTTTTGTACGTGTATCGGAAATCGTCACAATCTTACAACGCACTTCTTTTGGTGCTTGTTTTTTATGTTCATTAACACTCATTTTTCATCTTTCCTTTCATTTTATTGTAAAATTATGTATGAAGCGAAGAATTCAACATGATACAATATAAGTATGTTTATCCATATAAAGGAGCTTTACATGATTCAAAATATGAAACGATCCGTACCCATTATACCATTCCTAATTATATTATCCCTTTTTCAATGTATCGCTTACGGGTTCGATATTAACTTTTTAAAATTGTATGTGCTTATGCCTGATGGTGGTATTCGTTACTATTTGACTAGCACATTAATTCCTCTTGCACTTGCCTAGATAGTAGATTTTATTTTTAAACGTTCTACCTTTAAATAAGGAGGTCTACTTACTATGGAACTTTATAAAAAATTAACAACAACATTCATCCTCTTATTCATCGCTTCCATTACTGTCGGATTTTCTCTAAAAGGCGCAATTCCATACGCTACATTAGTAAGCATTATATTCGCAACACTATTTTTACTAAGCAGTGCCTTTTGCGCAGGTAAAGCACGCCACATGAAAGGTTGATTACATATGTTCCAGAAGAAACCAATCCTTTGTAAATCCTGCAGGAAAGAAATACAAACGTATGAAAAGGCATGGATTCATATGCCTTTTCCGGCAAGTGGCATGACGAATATGAAAAAGTATATTGAGCTAGACGGCGAAGTGTATTGTAACTCATGCATTAAAATTGTAAGTAAAACAAAATAAAAAAAGCTTTGCGCTCACGGCGCAAAGCTTTTTTTCATATATTATAGACCAGCTTGCTCTTTTAAAGCTGCAGCTTTGTCTGTACGTTCCCATGTTAGGTCTACATCAGTACGTCCGAAGTGGCCGTAAGCTGCTGTTTGTTTATAAATTGGGCGACGTAAGTCTAGCATTTTAATAATACCAGCTGGGCGAAGATCGAAGTTGTTACGAACTAGTTCTACTAGTACGTCTTCAGATACTTTACCAGTCCCGAATGTATCAACTGAAATTGATACTGGTTGTGCTACACCAATTGCGTATGCAAGTTGTACTTCTGCTTTGTCAGCAAGACCAGCTGCTACGATGTTTTTCGCAACATAACGAGCTGCATATGCTGCAGAACGGTCAACTTTCGTTGCATCTTTACCAGAGAATGCACCGCCACCGTGGCGAGCGTATCCACCGTAAGTATCAACGATGATTTTACGTCCTGTTAAACCAGCATCACCTTGTGGTCCACCAATTACGAAGCGGCCAGTTGGGTTAATGAAGAATTTCGTTTCTCCATCCATTAATTCTGCTGGAACTACAGCTTTAATTACATGCTCTTTTAAATCGCGATCGATTTCTTCCCATGTAACATCTGGATGATGCTGTGTAGAAATTACGATTGTATCTACACGTACAGGTTTACCATTTTCATCATACTCAACTGTAACTTGCGTTTTTCCATCTGGACGTAAGTATGATAATGTGTCATCTTTACGTACTTCAGTTAAACGGCGAGCTAATTTGTGAGCAAGCGAGATTGGAAGTGGCATTAATTCTTGTGTTTCATTACATGCGAAGCCAAACATCAAACCTTGGTCTCCCGCACCAATTGCCTCAATCTCAGCGTCAGTCATTAGACCTTCGCGTGCTTCTAGCGCTTGGTCAACACCCATAGCGATGTCAGCAGATTGCTCATCGATAGATGTTAAAACTGCACAAGTTTCTGCATCGAATCCGTATTTTGCGCGTGTGTAACCAATGCCTTGAATTGTTTCACGAACGATTTTTGGAATATCTACGTAAGTAGAAGTCGTAATTTCCCCCGCTACCAATACTAAACCAGTTGTTACAGTTGTTTCACAAGCTACACGTGCATTTGCGTCCTTTGATAAGATCGCATCTAAAATTGAATCAGAAATTTGGTCACAAATTTTATCTGGATGTCCTTCAGTTACAGACTCAGATGTGAACAGATGACGTTTTTTTGTCATGTGGTAAACCTCCCTACAGTAATTGTATATATTGTACGGAACTCATCCTTAATTTGCCACAAACTGCGACATACATTTATTCTCCCACACAAGCATACAGAAAAACCTTTCCTACTTTGCATAGAGGAAAGGTTTAATTTGCTACTTGCATACTGCTTTTTGCCCTTTGCTCTTATCGTTCGAGACCGTTAGCCTCGCACAGGTTTTAGCACCTATTCACCTGTATTTACCACTACAAGTGAGGTTGCTGGGCTTCATCGGGCCTGTCCCTCCGCCAGCTCGGGATAAGAGAGTATCCGTCCCAACCTATACTAAAGAAATGATATTCATTTGTCAATTAATATTCACATTTTCCTGAAAGTTTTTCTCAATACGCCTGGAATGAAATATTAATAAGGAAATAATACATTCACACAAACAAAAAGAAATAAATAGTATACATTATTTATATAATTGTGTTATACTCTTGTTGGGGATTACGAGAAATATTTCATTAAATGAAAAGGATGGTATATAAATATGAGTACTGTGAATGTCCAAATTGGTTTACACGAATTATTGAACGGAAGCAATGCACAGATTCAACTAAGTGTTCCGCAATTAGTGGAAAAAGTATTAATGCGAAATGAAGGGAAATTAACTTCTACTGGTGCCGTTTCTGCTTCAACAGGAAAATATACAGGACGTTCTCCTAAAGATAAATTTATTGTGAAAGAAGCATCGGTTGCTGACAAAATTGCTTGGGGAGCAGTGAATCAACCGATTTCTGAAGAACATTTTAATAAATTATACACTAAAGTTTTAGAATACTTAAAAGAAAAAGAAGAGTTATTCATCTTCAATGGATTTGCAGGCGCTGACCGCAATTACCGCCTACCAATTCAAGTTATTAACGAATATGCATGGCACAATTTATTTGTACATCAATTATTCATTCGTCCAACTGAAGAAGAATTAACAACTCATGAATCAGAGTTCACAATTGTTTCTGCACCGAATTTCAAAGCTGATCCAGCTGTTGACGGTACAAACTCTGAAGCATTCATTATGGTTTCATTCGAAAAACGTATCGTACTAATTGGTGGTACAGAATACGCTGGAGAAATGAAAAAATCAATCTTCTCTATTATGAACTTCTTACTACCTGAACAAGATATTCTTTCTATGCACTGCTCTGCAAACGTAGGTGAAGAAGGCGACGTAGCACTATTCTTCGGTTTATCTGGAACAGGTAAAACAACATTATCTGCTGATCCACACCGTAAATTAATCGGTGATGATGAGCATGGTTGGTCTGATAACGGTGTATTCAATATTGAAGGCGGTTGCTACGCAAAATGTGTAAACCTTTCTCATGAGAAAGAACCACAAATTTTCGATGCAATCAAATTTGGATCTGTTTTAGAAAACGTTATCATTAATAACCAAACGCGTATCGCAGACTATAACGATACTACTTTAACAGAAAATACTCGTGCTGCATACCCTATGCATGCGATTGACAATATCGTACTGCCAAGTGTTGCTGGACACCCAAATACAATCATTTTCTTAACGGCTGATGCATCTGGCGTATTGCCTCCAATCAGTAAGTTATCAAAAGAACAAGCTATGTACCATTTCTTAAGTGGCTACACTAGTAAACTAGCAGGAACAGAGCGCGGCGTTACATCTCCGCAAGCAACATTCTCAACTTGCTTCGGTTCACCATTCTTACCACTTGATGCATCTCGCTATGCTGAAATGCTTGGTGAAAAAATCGAGAAACACGATGCGAAAGTATTCTTAGTAAACACTGGCTGGACTGGTGGCGAATACGGCATTGGTAAACGTATGAACTTAGGTTACACTCGTGCAATGATTCAAGCAGCATTAAGCGGCGAACTTGCGAAAACTGAAACAGCTAAACATGACATCTTCGGTCTTGAAGTTCCACTTCACGTACCAGGTGTACCTGACGAAGTGTTAATGCCTGAACAAACTTGGGCTGATAAAGCTGCTTATAAAGAGAAAGCAATCGAGCTTGCGAGCGAATTCAAAGAGAACTTCAAAAAGTTCGACAGCGTTTCTGAAGATATTATTAACTTAGGCGGTCCAATCGCTTAAGTACAAACTTTCTGTTGGAATACCCCTTTTACTCATATGAATAAGTGTCGTGTAACCGTAAAGTTCCGTGTACTCACCGACAAAACCCAATGCGGCTTAACGGTTATACACACTTACATAAAAAAGAAGCTTACGTTTTTAACGTAAGCTTCTTTCTATATCTTATCTCTCCATCTATGACTTAGTTCATAAAATTACATACCAACATCCTGATTTTACTGAAAATTCATTTTATAATCATTCGTTTTGAGTTTTTTATGATACAATTTACATATACAGGAAAGGATGAGGGCTATGAAAAATTTTTCTCGTACAGGAAAAATTTTATTCAGTTATGGAGCGATCCAAATGTTTTGGGGACTTGTGATGCTTAACGTTAATTTATTTGAGCATACAAATGAAACGATAAAATATATTATTCTAATTACCGGAATAATTTGTTGTATTATATCCACCTTTTTTAAAGAACATAAGAGTCATACTAATACGTGATTTCATGTTAGCTTATAGGAAGCCTAAACCTGTATTTTATGCAAAATTATGCTTCCTATTGTAACTCCCCCTCGCCGGATCCTCTATTCCATCTAAAAAGAGGCTTTTTATCTTTTTAGCCTTTTGTTAATTCTTCCTCATCTTTCATACTATAGTAGCCTAAATTCACAACGATTAAGAAATAACCACCCAGAATCCCTACTGCAAATGCCCACATAACCATATGGTGCTCAATTTCGTACATAATAATAGCGCCCAAAATAGCAGCCGCAAAACGATTAAACATACCGAGCGTCGGTGCTTTCGTTTTCTTTACGATACTATCTCCAAGCTTCTCAATTCGTCTCCCTAAAAGCCAAACACAATACATACTTACGATAAGTCCAATTCCAGCACCTAGAAAATGAGCTGAAAACGGTGTTAACATCCATCCTAACAAAAGAAAACCTAGTAAATAATACGATTGAATTTTAAATGATCTTAATGACATACTAATCATGCTGTTCTCCTCTTCAGTAATTTTTATCTATCCAACAAAAGCTGTATAACTCATTTCTTTCGAGTTCATACTACTTAAAATTCATTTCACTCAAATTAAAAACAACATAAACATTATGTTTATGTTGTTTGAATGTTTTCAGGAAATAATATTATACAAGATTTCAAACATCATATCCTCATAATTTATGACGTTTTTCCAAACATTTTTCGTCCATTTATGAAAAAAGTGATATCAATCTATGAACATACGGATATGATGTAATAAGTACACAAATAAAGGGGGCGTCTAATGATTTATTTTTTAATGGCTCTCATTCACCTCATTATCCCTGCACTTATTGGACTTTCATTGTATTGGTACACGAAAAATCATAGTATTTTCTACGCTGTCCTCGGTGTTCTTCTTCCAGGTATTATTCTTATCACACTCTTCCGTATTCCATTTTTAAACTTAATTCCACTTATTACTGCTATCTTATTTCTCGTCTTCTTACCAAAAATAAAAAAATAGGAAAGCAGATCATAGGTGATCTGTTTTCCTATTTTGATATAGGTTCCCCCGCAGTAGAATGAATTTTCACTTTCTCCGATTTCACAAACCATAGACCGAAGAAAATAATAATTCCACCGATTATTTGTTGAAATGATACATATTCATTTGCCCATATAGCTGCAAATAAAACAGCTACAAGTGGCGTTATATACATATATACCATCGTATGTGACGCGCCAATTTTTTGAATACCAACATACCACATCACTAAACCAAATACTGTTACAAAGAAAATGGAATATAGTAAAGCGAATAGTGTCATTCCATGTGTAATGTGAAATGGCATTATAAATACATGTGGTCCACTTAACAATAAAAGCGGAATCGCGCCAACTAATGCTGACCATGCGGTAACACGTAGTGCTGAATATTTTTTAATTAATGGACCTGCTAAAACAGGATAAAGCCCCCAGCATATTGATGTAATAAGTCCAATTCCGTTACCATAAAAAGAACTAGCAAGCGAATGCCCTGCTACTAAAACTAATGCAGCACCACCAAAGGCAATTATAGAACCGATGAGCTTTCGAGAAGAAAACTTTTCTTGTTTCAAAAAAATAGCAAATACAGTTGTAAAAATAGGTGAAATAGAAATGAGTAAAGAGGCATTTGTAGCGGACGTATATTTGACAGTTTCCATAAATAACGTTTGATACAGTACAATACCTACAACACTAACGATGATTAATCTAGGTATATCCTTTCGTTCCATATAAACCGACTTTTCAATAAAAAATGTAAGGAGTAACATAAGCGGTGCCGCCGATATCATCCGAAGTGCAGTAAACTCAATTGCTGTAAATTCTAAAAGTCCATATTTAGCAATCGTAAAATTAATCCCCCAAATAATAACGACTGCTAAAATTAATAACTCAATCCCCCATCTTCTCATGCATATCCCCTCCGCAAATAAGATTATACAGAAAATTCAATCATATGTACATTTCATTATGTGAAAAAACCTTTGTATTGTATGGAGAGGTTTTCTTTGTTTAGTACATGAAAATATATCAGCGATTTTTTAAATATAGCGACTTAGACAATAAAAAAAGATGGTCCAAAAATATTTTGGACCATCTTTTCTTTCTTACACTCGAACGTGTAACTTCATATTTGGATTATAAAATTGGCTTGGGCTCTTCAGCTGAAAAGTTCCTCCAACTTCATGCCAATCAACTGTTAATTTATCATCCATAAATACAAGCTTTGTGCGATCTGCGATAAAATTCATTGCGCTAGATTCGATATCCACATCGCGCTCATCTTTTTCTGCTACAGCTACTAAATCGATAATTCCGCTCATTACACAACCGCAACCTTCATTATCGTAAAATAACTTTATATATTTCGCTTCATTTGGAATCGTATCCATAATCTTTTTATATGCTGCTTCTGTTACAGTAACGTACATATGTTAATCTTCATCCTCTCTTCTCATATCCTTCATACATTGTACCACCATTTTCTCTTAAATTTATATACAGAAAATTAAGACTAATATACAATATATGTAATAAAGGAGGTTGTATCACTCATGTTCAAATTACTGCGATACCCCATCTTCTTAAGCCTACTCGGTAGCTTTTTTATTTCTAGCGGAATGCTATTACAACATATACTTCCTTATTCTCCTTCTATTGGTTGGATTGTAGGCTTTATTTTTTTCCTAACCGCTTCTTATTTTGCTATGAAAAAATAAGAAGGACTTTAAGATTTATTTGCAGCTTAATTTTGACTTAGGTGTTACTTTCGGCCCACAAGAGAAACGTTGGCTCTATAACGATTCAACTCTCCTCTCTATTTTAAAATCTATACACAATACGATTGAACACACAAAAATATAGAATTCATAATATGTATATAGTGGTTCTATTTTTAAAACTAGTTTTTCAAAATATAGAAAGGAGAACATACATGTACCCACGTAATTGTTTTAGTTGCGACGGCAGACGCAATAGTAGTTCTAACGGAAACACCGGGCCCACTGGTAGCACCGGACCTACTGGAAACACTGGCTCTGCCGGCATCACTGGACCTTCCGGGAATACCGGACCCACTGGTAGTACTGGACCTACTGGCTCTGTCGGGCCTTCCGGAGCTGGTTTCCAAAGTACTACCGCCTTTAGTCTAGCAGCCGCTCCCACCTATAAAAAAGGACAAGTTGTCACGTATACGAGCAGCGGCTATGTTGTAAAAAAAGATGCACCTCAAGGATTTCCGAATGTATCTCCAGATTATATCGTATTAGTAGAAAGCGGGCCTACTGGCATCACCGGGCCTACTGGATTTACTGGGTCTACTGGTAGTACCGGACCTACTGGATTTACTGGGTCTACTGGTAGTACCGGACCTACTGGATTTACTGGGTCTACTGGTAGTACCGGACCTACTGGCATTACCGGGCCTACTGGATTTACTGGGTCTACTGGATTTACTGGGTCTACTGGTAGTACCGGACCTACTGGCATCACCGGGCCTACTGGATTTACCGGGCCTACTGGCATTACTGGACCTACTGGATTTACTGGGTCTACTGGTAGTACCGGACCCACTGGATTTACCGGGCCTACTGGATTTACTGGGTCTACTGGTTCTACTGGTAGTACCGGACCCACTGACATTACTGGATTTACTGGTAGTACCGGGCCTACTGGATTTACTGGGTCTACTGGCATTACCGGGCCTACTGGCATCACCGGGCCTACTGGCATCACCGGTAGTGCCTCATCGAAAAGTATTGTTTTTCAAGGAACAAATGCTGGTTTTCAACGTATAGCGGGTTCTCCTGGAATTGACTCCAATGTTATTCCATATGTCACTGCTGGAGCCGGTAGTATAGTTGGCTTCGCTGCATCTATAAATGTAAATAACTTACCTGCTGCTGTTTATACGATTAATATTTGCAGGAATGTTCCAACAAACCTCACTGCCCCTACCTCTAGTTACATCCTATCTACTCTTACTTTAACTACCACTGACAAAATTACAGGAACTATAGTATTTTCAATTAAACCAACGGATACTGGATCAGGACAAATTCAAGTGTTTAATCCTAATCCAGCAGTAGGTCCCGCTACTGTAACTTGGACTAGCATTACAACTGGAAACTCAGTTTCGAGAGGAGATGCTATATCCCTTTATATTACCCCTGGAATTACTGCGAGTGCTGTATATTCTATTTTTTTAATCACTGATATATAGCCCTTACTAAAAAATAATTTATTTAACAAAAAAAGACCCGAGATTCGGGTCAGCAAATAGAAATACCAATGAATTAAAACAAATAACAGACAAGTTTAGTATATACTATCATTGTAAATTTATCCATATATTGGATTTCGAATTATATACACTATGTTAATATAATTAACTCGCCTACCTTTATCAGAATGCCTTACTCTCATCCACAATAAAAAAGGGAGATCACTCTCAAATAAGTAATCTCCCTTTTAAAATTTTTTTCATTACATTGGCAATACAATCTTCACAGTCGTTCCAACCCCAACTTCACTTTCAAAACTCATTTTACCGTTGTGGTCTTTAATAATTTTTTCTGTAACTACTAAACCTAAACCTGTTCCCGTTTCTTTCGTTGTGTAAAAAGCTTCATTTAGCTTCGGAATTTTGTCTTTTGGAATACCGCAACCTTCATCCTTAACTTGAACAATGATTGCATCTTCTACAGTCACTTTAATCGTAATCGTTCCGCCAACTGACATTGCTTCAATCGCATTTTTAATTAAATTAAAAAATACTTGCTTTAATCGTTTTTCATCGCATGTAATCAATGGTATGTCTTTACTATAAATACCTTGTATGTGCACTCCTTGCTTTAAAGCAGGCTTTCCCATAACTCGAATAACATAAGCGATAATTTCTTCTATATTATGAACTTCTGATTCTAGTGATTTAGATTTCTCAAATCCACTAAGTTCTGTAGCGATTGTATGAATTCGTTCTACTTCTTGTTTCATAATATCACTATATATTTTATCCTCAGGATATTTATTTGCTTGCTTATTAACAAATTTATCTAAATTAGCTAGAGGTCTTCTAATTTTGTAACCAATAACTGTAGCCATTTTCCCAACAGTTGCTAGCTTTTCTGTTTGTTGTATTTCTTTATCCATCATCTCAAGCGTACGAACGTAAGATTGAAACCTTAAAAACATAATCCAGCATATGATAGTAAATACGCTATATAATGCCATCGGGATTAAAACGAGTGACGAGTGAATAATGATTCCTATAAGAGCGTATTTCCCAACAAGTATACCAGTAACTAACCAAAAATACCTTTTGTTCACAAAGAGTGGGGCAAATAAAATAAAAAATCCTTCTACTATATTCCCACCATCAAACTCAGCATCACTACCGTAGTAAATCATAAAATTATGGATAAAATCTAATAGGTTATATCCAATTAGAATAATATATTTCACTGCAAATGGATTCTTCCATTTCATGAAGTATACTCCAATACAAAACAAAATCACCATTAGAAAATAAAGCCATAAACCTAAACCATCTTCAAATTGTCCTACTCCTTCTTGCTCTCCTCCTATTAAAGGTACAATAAATTCGTAGGCAAGATCGTATACAAAAAATATAATGAAAAATAAAATTAAAAATATTTTCAGTGCCTTCATTTCTTCATTTTTAAATATATCGTCTTTATTCATATCGTAACTCCTAGCTTTTCTCCCTCTTGAATTTCATTATTTCCACGTTGCTTCGGGAGCATAATATCTATTCTAGTTCCAATATCTCTTTCACTTGAAATATGTAATTCACCAAGATGCTGCTCAGTAACAAGCCGATTCGCTACAGTAAGTCCTAGGCCAATTTTATCTTGTTTCGTTGTATAAAAGGCCTCTTTAACACGAGCTAAATTTTCTTTCTTAATACCGTAACCATTATCAATTACACTTAGCATTACATAATCTTGTCCTTTGTTTTCTAACCGTAACTCTAATGTGCCACCTTGCTCCATTGCCTCCAAAGCATTTTTTATGACATATAGAAAGACTCCTCTTATTTTCCGCTCATCACATTCAACTTCTATCGTCTTTTCTTCCACATTAGAAATAAACTGGACGCTAGATTCATTCATTTTTTCGCGAACAATTTTTACTGCTTGTAATGCAATTTCACCTATATTATGTTTCTTATAAACAGAAGGTTTACATGTAGCAACTTCCATTAACTCGCTTATCATATTATTCATATTTTCTATTTCAAATATCATCTGTTCGTAAATAGGGTCCTCCTCATGCTTCTCTCGTTGTAATTGCGTAAACCCTTTTAATGAAGCAAGTGGATTTTTAATTTCATGTCCCACTGTCGCTGCCATTTTTCCGATTACTGCTAATTTTTGTGATTCACTAGCAATCTTAATACTTTCCTTGACCGCTGAAAGGTATTGTATAAATCGATTTAAAATGATGTATGCCGCTATTAATACGAGTGTATACATAATGAGGAACATAAATCCTTTTACTTCCTTTAATACAAATAAATAAATAACATATTTCCCTACAATTGTCGAAAGTACAAACACAAAATATTTTTTATTTAAAAATATAGGTACAAAGAAGATGAAAATAATTTCTATTATATTTACTCCATCAAATGCCGCCTCATTATAAAGCATATACGAAAGTATATTAACGATTTCTATTCCTATGTATGCAAATACACATGCATATTTAACAAGGTTCGCTTTCTCTTTTTTTATTAAATATACATTCACACCGAGTATTGCAGTTCCGCAAATAACTTGCCATATTATGCTATGTCCCCTATCCGTTAATGATTTATTTTCTAATACGATTGCATAGAAAATTTGGTATGAAACAACAATGACATATAGCACACATAAAAAAATTTTTGCATTCCTTTCTTCTTCTTTATATGATAGAAAACTTCCTTTCACTTCAACACCCCTTCAAAATAATATCTCGAAGAATACCATTTATTATAATAAATGATTTTCATAGACAAACAAAGATAAATCGAACATTTGAGGAAAATCATCCCAATAAAGCAGAGTATCTTCAGGCTATATAAGCATAAAAGCTATAAACAATAATACGTATATTATGGGAGGTGTTTTATGTGGACGGCAAAAAAAATAAAAAAACAGAACAACTGGAATCCTTCACGCGTGAGAATGAAGGAAAGAAAATGACGACAAATACAGGTGTTACCATTTCAAATGATGAAAATACTTTAACCGCTGGTGATCGTGGTCCTACCCTTCTAGAGGATTTCCTAATGCGAGAAAAGCTTGCTCATTTTGACCGTGAACGAATTCCTGAAAGAGTCGTTCACGCACGTGGATACGGTGCGCATGGTGTTTTCGAGCTATATGAATCTTTAGAAGAACTAACAATGGCCCACTTTTTACAAGACCCTTCAAAAAAAACACCCCTTTTCGTTCGCTTCTCTGAAGTGGCTGGATCAAAAGGCGCGAATGAAACAAATCGAGATGTACGAGGGTTCGCCGTTAAATTTTATACAGAAGAAGGAAATTTTGATTTAGTCGGAAACAATATTCCTATTTTTTTCATTCAAGATGGCATTAAATTCCCTGATCTTATTCACGCCCTTAAACCTGAACCGCATAATGAGATTCCACAGGGACAAACAGCACATGATACATTTTGGGACTTCATCGCCAATAACCAAGAATCGGCTGCGATGATGATGTGGATTATGTCTGATCGTGCCATTCCAAGAAGTTTTCGAATGATGCAAGGGTTTGGCGTTCATACATTTCGCTTAGTGAATAAAAATGGAAAGTCACGATTCGTAAAATTCCACTGGAAACCGAAGCTTGGCATTCACTCATTAATTTGGGATGAAGCGCAAAAATTAGGTGGTGCTGATCCAGATTACCATCGCCGTGATTTATGGGAAAATATTAATGCTGGAAACTATCCTGAGTACGAACTTGGCATTCAAATTTTAGAAGAAGAGGATGAATTTAAATACGATTTCGATATATTAGATGCGACGAAAATTTGGCCTGAAGAAGATTTCCCTGTTAAAATCATCGGAAAAATGACATTAAATTGCAACGTCGATAATGTATTCGCTGAAACGGAACAAGTCGCACTTCATCCTGGAAGTATCGTCCGTGGTATTGATTTCACCAATGATCCGCTCTTACAAGGTAGGCTCTTTTCTTATACAGACACTCAATTGGCACGCGTCGGTACAAATTATCAAGAATTACCGATTAACCGTCCAGTATGCCCATTTCATAACAATCAAAGAGATGGTGCCTCTAAATATATAATTGATAAAGGAAAAATCGCTTACCATAATAATTCCTTAGCAAATAACACCCCTTACACTGTACCTGGTACAAAGGGTGGGTTCGTTACATATCCTTCCACTGTATCAGGGCATAAAACGAGAGAAACAGCCGCCAGTTTCAAAGATCATTTCTCTCAAGCACGTTTATTTTGGAATAGTATGAGTAACGTCGAAAAGGTTCATATTATGCAAGCCTTCTCCTTTGAATTAGGAAAAGTAAAAAGTAAATCAGTCCGTCAACAAGTCGTAAATATGATTGGACATATTAGTAGTGAACTAGCTACGTTAGTCGCTGAAGCGATCGGAGCAAAAGTCCCAAATATTCAAGAATCGGGCGTTACGAAATCATCGCCAGCACTCAGTATGGCAAATACGACATTTAGCCCTAATACATTACGAGTAGGTGTCATTGTTGCAAATGGATATGACGGACAAAACGCGCAATATATACTAAATCAATTCAAACAAGTTGGGTTGCAGCCAGTGATTGTTTCCGAACGATTAGGTATTGTACAAGGAACGCAAAATGTACGTTGGGACGTGAATGATACTTTTTTAACAGGATCCTCACTTCTTTATGATGGTCTACTTCTTATTGGAGGAAACCTCGATGAACAGTTTCTTAACAAAGCGAGTTCATTTGTCGTAGAATCATATAATCACTTTAAACCAATCGGTGCCCTCCAAAATGGATCTACTGTTATTCAATCTTTAAATATTAAAGGAAAGCCTGGTGTCTTAATAGAACAGAACCCTACACTCCTGGCGAATGAATTTATTAAAGCTATGACGAAACAACGCTTTTGGGATAGAGCATATGAATAGGTTAGGGGGATAATTTATGTTTGTTACCGTCGAGAAAGATGTGCATATTTTTGTGCAAGACGTTAATCCTGGGCCCGGTAGTAAAACCGTGTTTTTCGTTCATGGCTGGCCTTTAAATCATCAAATGTACCAATATCAACTCAATGTTTTACCACAGCATGGTTTCCGCTGTATCGCTATGGATATACGCGGAAACGGGCAATCTGATAAACCATGGACTGGTTACACATACGATCGTTTAGCAGACGATATCGCCATTGTTCTCGAAGCACTTCAAGTAGAAAATGCTACATTAGTCGGTTTTTCAGTAGGTGGCGCTCTTTCTATTCGGTACATGTCCCGCTACAATGGCCGTCGTATTTCTAAACTTGTATTAATCGATGCTGTTTCTCCCTCTTTCGTTAAAAATCAAGAATCTCCCTATGGTGTCCCAAAAGAACAAGCAGATACCCTCATTAATCAAATGTATGCCAATATGCCAAAATTTTTAAATGATGTATCTTTATCATTTTTCAATAGAAACTTAGGATCTGCTACGTTAGAATGGTTTTCTTATCTCGGCATGCAGTCTGCTTCCTACGCTCTCATCAAAATATTGCAAGCAGCCGCAAATGAAGATGTAACGAAAGATTTAAGTAAAATTAACGTCCCAACAAAAATATTCCACGGTGTTCACGATCAACTTATCCCTTACAAAAGCGCTGAACTTACGCAAAAGCGGATTAAAAATTCTCAGTTACATCCTCTTACAAATAGCGGTCACGGCTCCCCGATCGATCAAGCGGATGAATTAAACGAAGAACTTATAAAGTTTTTGCATTCATAAAAATCTATACCAAATCGCTTCAATTGGAACGCATTTTTTGAAAAGATTAAAATTCACATATTTCTCACAAATCAATAAATAAAACGATTACATTTTCATTTATACTAAATGTACAGGTAATACTCCCTAAACCCAGCTTGTCTGGTTACCCCGTTAAATACTATAAAAAAAAGAACTTGTATCGTTATACAAGTTCTTTTTGTTTGTTCTATTTAAAAAGTATATCTTTACTATACTGCTTTCCAGCAAGTAAATCATATTGGATCATTTTATATTGCTCTAACATTTCTTTTTGTTTCTTTGTTAAATCTGTTATCTCTTCCCCATCTTTATTAACCTTTAACTCATCTTTAAGGACTGGTATTTCTTTATGCATTTCCGATAAAAATTGATAAAACGGTGATTTATTGATCCCTGCATAATCCAAAACAAGATTAGAAAAATAAATCGGACTTACTAAACCTAAATTGTCATTTGGCAAATCGAAATTTGCGTACATTAACAATGGTGTTTCTGACATAGCTAACCTTTCATTTATAGTTTCTTCATTCTCTATATATCCAGCTTCTTCATAGATAGCTTTATTTACCCCTAATATTGGTAAGTGATCTCCAAAGAAAACCAATATAGTAGGTCTTTCCAGCTCTTGAATTTGTTCTACTAAATATTTTAGAGCCTCATCAGAACGACGTACACCCTCAGTATATGTTTCTAATTCTGCCTTCGATCCCTCATCTGTTAATCCGCTAATTTCTATTTGCTTTTCTTCAAATCTTCCTGGATTGAATGGAAAATGATTTTGCATCGTAACTGCATGAATAAACGTAGGTTGCTTTCTCTTATTCAATTCCTCTATTATTTCTTTGCTAATAGATACATCGCTAATATAATCCCCATCTACCTCTACGTTGTTCATTGTATCTTCTGCATTGAAATTATCAATTCCTAAAACATTATATACATCATCCCGCTTATAAAATGATCTTCCATAAGCATGAATTGCATTCGTGTAATATCCATGTTTTTTCAATTCACTTGCGATAGACGGAATTTCTCTCTGCCCTGTCACCGCTTGTTGATATGGTATAGAACCTTGCTTTAAAAAGCTCATTGAATAGCTCGTTAACGCTTCAAATTCTGTATTCGCTGTGTTTCCCCCGAATACAGGAGATACTGTTTGTCCACCCGGAAAATTCTCAATATAGTGATGTAAATTCGGCACCGGATCCTCGCTAAATGAAAGATTCATTAGCTTTGTTGGATCCCAAAAAGCTTCACTCATGAAAAATATAATATTTGGCTTCTCGGTCTTTTCTTTTTTCCCTACATTGCTTCCATATTGTTTCTTTATATTATTTGAAATTTGTAGCATAGTTTCTTTTGAATATTCTTCTGGCTTCTCAATGACAGTCGTGTCTAAGTTACTGACAAATCCTAAAACAAAACCATTATCAGCATAGTTTATATTTTGATTCCAAGCCACAAAGGTTACCCCATATTTTTGCAATACATTACTCATAAATGTATTAGGATAATTACTATATGCATACACCATAAACGTAGAAGCACATATGAAAATAATTCTCGTAATTATATTAGGCTTTATAACTGGAGTATGCTTTCGTATATACATAACTAAATATACAAGCAGGGTAATCCCGAATATTCCCAAAAATATATTCCACCAACTAAAATAGTCCATAACCATTGGTATAACAGACTGCATTTGAGTAATCTGTGTGAAATCAGATGGATAGAATGGATCTCCTCTAAAAATGAGTTTAAAATGGTTCACAATCCCAAAAACAATTAGCACCAAACTTATTATCGTGACGCTCAAAAAGATTCGTCCAAGTAAACTATACACAAAAACATATACCATATAAATAAATAATAAACTTAATATATACTGTCCATATCGCTCATAAACCCAGTTATTCACTGATACAAGACTCATATTCTCCTGCATCATAATATATATCCAATTTATTGTATGAGCAATTAAAAATAATAAGATGTAAGCTTGAATCGTCGGCCTAAGCTTATGACTAATGCCTTTATTCAAATGAATGATGTATAGTAGTACACTCCACAAAACAATAATGAGTATACTTAGCGGTATTTCCCCATTAAAAAAATCTTTAGTTCTCTGAAATTCGAAAGACCTTAACATAACAAAGAATAGCGTTTCTAAACAGATCGCCCACATTCCACTAAGAATGATAGAAATTAATAGATTCTTTCTCGGTTGCTGAGCCGAGAAACTAAAATGAAATTCATCTCTTCTTCGTCGCTGTGTAAAAACATTAAAACGCAATTTATTCCCTCTTTCCTTTACCCCTTCGTCTCGCATCAACGAACATGTTGTCCTATACAAAATAACATATTTGTATGCAGTTAGTCTCCCTATGTGTTTGTATTATACATGCGTATCCTTAATTTCTTCTTAAAAATATAGCTTCTTCATCTCTATATTCTAACAGCATAAATGAATGATGCTGTTCAAAATGATTAACATAAGAAAAGAACCTATCAACAATGACAGATTCTCCTTCATTTTAACAAATATAGGCATATTTATTACACAAGAGAATACATCCATACTTTCCATATAATACATACAAGTACGATAACTACAAAATCAAAAAGATCTAATCTCGGTCCTTTTTTCATATTCATCTCTAGCCACATATGAATCCATTTTATTTTTGTATATTTTTGAATGTTTTTCTTTGCAAATCGATAAACGAGTACTTGCATAATAAAAAATCCGACTACGAAAATGAACAAAAAAATAAGAAAATCGACCACAAAATTCCTCCCTATTTTTGCAGCGATTTTTCTACTATTTGATTTCTCAAAACCCACTCTTCAAATTGAGCACTTCCAAATTCCCAGCTAAGATCACGCGCATGTACAGAAAAAATGTAATGACCAGCATATTCGTCCATAAATCTACCTGTCTCAAGCTCATCTTTCTGAAGACCATATGCCCCAAAATTAAAATACACATCCCACACGTCTTCATTCTTACGCTTATAAGCAATCGATTCCATATCATATTCTGTTCCGAAATAATCAAGATGTAAATGTACGCTATCATCATATTCGTAATCCATTTTATCACCCCTTATATTTGTACTTCTTTATCACCAAAAAAATTCCTGCTATCTACACTCACATATGGGCACTTACCTACATATCATGCTTGTAGAGTGACTTCTAGGAGGTGTCATATAGTGAAAAAATTAATAGCTGTTTTTTGCATCATGTTACTAGCTGTTTTCACATTTGCTGCTTGCAGTAGTAAAAAGGAAGGTACGAAAGAACACACGCAAAACATTCGCATCGGCGAAGTTACCCATTCTCTCTTCTACGCCCCGTTATATGTCGGGATTGAAAAAGGATTTTTTAAAGAGGAAGGATTAAATATTGACCTCCAAACAACAGCTGGCGGAGATAAAACGATGACCGCCCTATTATCTGGCGGAATTGATATCGCTCTCGTCGGTTCTGAAACGTCTATTTACGTTCATCAACAAGGTGCAAAAGACCCTATCATTAACTTCGCACAACTTACACAAACAGACGGAACATTTTTAGTTTCGCGTAAAAAATTAGACTCTTTTAATTGGAATGACGTAAAAGGTGTTACGTTTTTAGGACAACGTAAAGGCGGCATGCCGCAAATGGTTGGAGAATACGTTTTAAAGAAAAATGGCATTGATCCCCACAAAGATACAAACTTAATTCAAAACATCGAATTTGCTAACATTGCAAGTGCCTTTGCATCTGGTACTGGGGAATTTGTACAGCTCTTTGAACCGACTGCAAGTATATTTGAAAAAGAAGGTAAAGGATATATTGTCGCTTCATTCGGAAATGAATCTGGTACTGTTCCGTATACAACGTTCATGGCAAAAGAAAGTTTCTTAAAGAAAGATAAAGCTGCTGCTGAAAAATTCACACGTGCTCTCTATAAAGCACAACAATGGGTTGATACACATAGTCCAGAAGAGATTGCTGACACCGTTTCTCCGTTATTTAAAGACACTTCAAAGGACATTACAGTAAAAGTAATTGAACGTTATAAAAAGCAACATTCTTATGCAACAAATCCGCTATTAGATGCTGAAGAATGGAAACAGCTCCAAACGATTATGAAAGAAGCTGGCGAATTACAAAAAGAAGTTCCACATGAAGCGCTCGTCAATACAAAAATTGCCGAAAGCATTATTAAGAAATAGAGGCGAAGTGTATGAGTTTTTTACAAATACGTAACGTTTCTCACTGCTTTTTCGAAAAAGAGAATGCTAAATTGATTCTTGAAGACATGAGTTTACAAGTGGCAGAAGGCGAATTTATTTCTATACTCGGTCCAAGTGGTTGCGGCAAAACAACACTCCTCTCCATTATTGCTGGGCTGCTTGATCCAATTGAAGGCATCGTCTTTTTAGATGGTGAGCCCATTACAACGAAAACTTCATCTATGGGGTACATGTTGCAGCAAGATTACTTGTTCCCTTGGAAAACAATTGAAGAAAATATTATGCTCGGACTTCACACCCGAAAAATTTACAATGAACAGACGAAAGAACATACTTTACAGCTTTTAAAACAAGTCGGCCTACATGATGTAGAAGAGCAATACCCTCGTGAACTGTCCGGCGGTATGCGTCAACGTGCCGCTCTCGTTCGAACGTTAGCGACCGATCCTAAAATTTTATTGCTAGATGAACCATTCTCAGCGCTCGATTATCAAACGAAATTGAAACTAGAAGATCTCGTTTTCAACTTACTACGCAAATATAAGAAAACGTCACTACTCGTAACACATGATATTGAAGAAGCCATTGCGATGAGTGATCGTATTTATTTACTACAAGCGAATCCCGGGAAAATTGCAAAAACATTTATCGTCCCTGAAAGCATCCGTTCCTTATCACCGTTAGAATCACGCCATCACCACGACTTCCCATCCCTCTTCCAAGATATATGGAAGGAGCTGGAGCGAATTGGATAATATAAAACAACTACATGAACAGTTTCAGAAAAAAGAACGCAAGCGCGCATGGTTAGCACGCTCACTGCAGCTTTTACTGCTCATTCTTTTCTTTTCACTATGGGAAATAGCTAGCAAAAAAGAGTGGATTGATCCTTTACTCTTTAGCTCTCCTTCAAGCATTTGGGATCTCTTCCTTAGTAAATGGATTGACGGTTCACTTTTGCTTCACATATGGACGACATTACTTGAAACAGGAGTAGGCTTCATTCTTGGAACAGTGCTCGGCGCAATTATCGCTACTTTCCTTTGGTGGATTCCACTTCTCGCTCGCGTGCTCGACCCCTATCTCGTCGTCCTAAACGCCATGCCAAAAGTGGCACTTGGACCTATTATCATCGTAATCTTCGGTCCAAATATTTCTTCGTCGATTGCAATGGGGGTAATCATTTCCATCATCATTACCATTCTCGTTATTTACAGCGCATTTCAAGAAGTCGATTCTAACTATATAAAAGTGATGGACACATTTGGCGCAAATAAATGGCAATGTTATAAGCAAGTCGTTCTCCCTGCATCCTTCCCAGCAATTATTTCAACGTTAAAAGTGAACGTTGGTTTATCATGGGTCGGTGTTATATTCGGCGAACTTCTCGTCTCTAAACAAGGTCTTGGCTACTTAATTAGCTACGGATTCCAAGTATTTAATTTCACGCTCGTCTTACTGAGCGTACTACTCACCTGCGTCCTCGCAACACTTATGTATGTGTTTGTTGAGGCATTTGAAAAACTTTTAATTGGAAAACGAAAAAGAAGCTGACTTAGAGCGATAGACTATAGTCAGCTTCTTTCTTTACCTTTTATCGCACATCTTTGTTTCATTTGTAACGTTTCCATCCGCAACCGTAACTGTATGGAAACAATCTTTCACACGTACTGTAACGACATTTTCTTTTCGATCTATTACATGATAATCATCATACTTTTTATTTAATGCACTACGAATTTGCTCTCCTTCAAAAATCGGAAAACCGTGAGACATTACCCAAATGAGACCAGCAACCGCAAGAATCGTTTTCATACGTTTCATTACCTCCTTGAGAGTAAACTTATAGTCCCTACAATATGCGCATTATAATTGTGTCTAATTTGTGACATTTTTATACTAATTCTCTTTTAAAGCTTCAGTTCCTTCTTCTTTTTTAAAAAAGACAGAATTTTCAATTTTATAAACATAAAAAAACGCAAAGAACTAAAATTCTTTACGTTTTATTGGCTAAAATATATACCTCTCATTATTGTCCGCTTTGTTGTTCTATCGTTTTTGAGATATCATCTAATCCCGACAACACTTCTGCTCTCATTTTTACAAGCTCAGGGAACTGATAGAAGAACGCAATTTTTTTATACTTTAACTCCGATCCTTCTTTCACCTTTTTTGAATCTTGCAAAATAAATGCTGTAAACGTATCTGCAATATCTTCCGCTACGTTTGTTGTTCCATACTGTGATACAAACTCCTCATGCTTTTCTTTAAAAAATTCAATTTGAGTTTCTTCACTTTCTTCCACTTTCTTTTCTGTCCACTCCTGCTCAATGTCCTTCCAGAAAGAGTTATAAAATTGATTAATATAAGATTTTCCCTTCGCACACCCCTCTTGTAAGAAAAGAGTTTCACAGTCATTTCGGTATGTTGAAATATCTTTATCTTCTTCAAAATCCTTTACATACTTTTCATCTACTGGTATTTGCTTATGCCCGAGTGTCAACACGTGAGCCGTCTCATGAATTAATGTTTTCATCACTTCATCGATATTTATCGCGGAATCAAGCGTATCTAAGCTAAGAATCCAATCTTTCGGATTCTCCATGCTAGGCATAACGTGAGCAACAACACCGTCATAACCGTCCGTTATTAAATCAAATTCTGTTATATTCCCGCGATATTTAGCTGGAATGAGAGTACGGTACATATCCCATAAGTCTTCATGATACCCTCTATCTTGACGCTGTTGTAGTACCTCTTCTTTCGCTTCTTTATCTTCAGCGAATACTTTATTTAAACGTTTCCGTTCTATTTTTTCAAAATAAGGATCTACAATTTCATCACCTTCAATATAATAAGAGGCTAAAAAGAAATAATTTTCGTCATCCTCTTTTTTCTGCTCTGCCTCTTTCATATTCGCACTTTCATGCTCTTCTATATCATAATCTTCTACTGCTTCAAGTTCAGATAATCCATCTATTTTTTCATATACTTTTTGTAGTTTCTTGTCTCCTATTTCCACACATTCTTCTTCTGTTTTACAAATTTCTTTTTCCTTCACACTCTTCATAGAACTATCGCATCCTGCTATTAAACCAATTGCGACGATCAACCCTACTAACTTGCCACACAGTCTCTTCATACAATCCTCCATTATTCCATTCTACAAAAATATCATAATCATTTTTTAACGAATATACGATAATTAATTATACAAACTGTAAGGAGGTTTCTCATGATTCGATCAGTCTTATTCGACTTAGATGGAACACTATTAGATCGGCGACAATCTCTAGAACAATTTATTCATGATCAATATAATCGCTTTGCCTCTCACTTAATGAGTATAAAAAAACAGGGTATTGTTCTCGGTTTCTTGAACTCGATAATAATGGCTATACGTGGAAAGATAAAGTATATGCTACTCTCCTTTGCGAATACAACATTACCACTTTAACACCAGAAGAACTGCTGTACGACTACATTACAAACTTTCAACATCATTGTATTCCTTTCCAAAATATGCATGAATTACTTCAGCGTTTAACAGAACAAAATATTAAAATTGGTATTATTACAAATGGCTTTACTGCCTTTCAAATGAATAATCTTCGCGCACTAAACATACATACGTATACAAATACAATTCTCGTTTCAGAAGCGGAAGGAATTAAAAAACCACATCCTGAGATTTTCGAACGGGCTTTAAAAAAGCTAGATGTTAAGGCCACAGAATGTCTTTACGTTGGAGATCATCCAGAAAACGACGTGCTTGGTTCTGAACAAGTAGGGATTCTTGGTGTGTGGAAGAGAGATTCGTTTTGGGGTGACTTTGAACATTCACGCATGGTGAACGATTTGTTGGAGGTGCTTTCGTTTTTAGAGGTAGAAATGAAAACAAAATAATAGTAAATAAATTACATCGGCGATTTTTTACAATATATCGACTTACCGACAAAAGCTGACAAACAAAAAAGAGGCCGTTTTTCAAAAACGCCTCCCCTTCCTTTATTATTCATATACTGTAAACTGCGGTTTACTCGGATGATCTTTAACTTGCGCACCATCTGGAAACTTTGAAACTTTTTGATATAGGGCAATGTCACCGATACAACCTGCTGTTAGTAAAATCCCTAAAAATGAGATGGATTGCACATTCGTAATTAACCCAATTACAATTGGCAAAATTCCAGTTGGTAAAAACGGCAGCATTAACACTTTCTTCATTTGCTTTACTGTAATCGCCTGTTTAGAATGAGCATATGCAACACCTAATTTCCAATTAACACCCCATTTCAGTTCACTCCACGGAACACCACCGATATAGCGAAACCCTATTAAATGTATCGCTTCATGAATACAAACAAGAACAATCATTGCGATAATAAAAAGAAACAAGGTTGGTAACGTAATTTCAATTTGAAACTCACCTGAAAGAAGTGAATGTAAAAAACTAACTCCAATCGCCAGAGCAAATGCTATACAACATGAATAGAAATTTAATTTCCCCATCGAAACAGTAACAGTCGTTTCTTTTCTTTTATCCATCTTCCCCCTCCTAAAATGTAAATATATCTTTACAAAATTGTATAATATACCCCAAAAAAATGTAAAGATATATTTACATTTATTCTTACACACAAAAAAAAGAAACCGGCCACTTTACTTCGTAAAACAGCCGATTTCTTCTATATGTTTCATCGTGCGCGCTAGTACATCGTCACGCATTATAAAGCTAAATTTTCTATCCGTTTTAATGTTATCAGGAATGTCTGTTAATAAAACAGATCCTTTCGTTTCTTCGTAATGCGTATGTTCTTCTACCGCACTAATTGTTGCAAAATAAATGTTTTTAATGATTATTTTGTCTTTTCCAGATACTTTATATTGTCCTAAGTAAGTTAAATCAGAAACTATGCCGCCGGTTTCTTCATGAACCTCTCGAACTGCCGCTTCTTCCGGTGTTTCCCCTAATTCTACTTTACCACCTGGAAATTCAAGACCGCGACGTAAATGATGCGTTAATAACCATTGATCCCCGTACCGGCATACAACCCAAACATGCTTTGGCTCAGGAGAAAATGGATAACGTTCAAACGATAATTGTACAGTATTGTGGTAATAATCTTTAAATTTGTACATGCCATTACTCCCCTATTGATGGTTACAAGTTTTTCCTACCACAAATTGTAGCATATTCTCGCTTTTCTGCATAATATTATCCAATTACAATCCATTGATTATTCCCATTTGCGCGACTAATTCTTTCGTCTCATGATTACCTAAATCGTAAATCATTTTATATGCTTTTTGTAGTTGTTCATCATATCGGTCATTATTCGAATCGTGATGATACTCAACAAATGGAACGTGAGAACGTACAAATGAACCTAAATCCTCTACATATGCTTGATCAAAATACTCTCTTAACTCCGTAATTTCCTCATCACTTGCGGAAATCTCAAAATTATACGTATCCGCCGTCTTCACTTGTGAAATTTGACCGTTTCCTATTGATATATAATATGTTTTTTTCGTCTCCATGTAACACCCTTCTTTCATCCTTTTAATTTCTATTGTTTTCATCAATTACAAAATTATGTAAAATAAAGAAAAGGAGGGATTCCATGTTCAAAATATTAATTATCGGTATTATAATCGTCCTAGTCATACTAGTACTCTCCGTCATGACGATTAATAAAGGCTACGCTTATAAACATTCTGTTGATAAGCCAGAAGATAACCCTTATACAAAAAACAGCAAGAAGAATTCATAATACGCTTCATATACTACTTATTTTAGCCCACATCATATTCAGTATTCGTTTACTGGCAGGTCAACATAACTTTCTACCACTTTCACAATCTCTATTAGGAGTTTTACTGTTTCTTATTACCATTGAACAAATAAGGAAAAAGGATTCAGGAACTAGATTTATTTGTATTGTTGCAGGTGCTTTCATTTAGATTGTTCTCATCATTACCTACATAAACTAGAAGGAGGGCTTTTATGTTAAAAGGCGTTCGAATTACTTTTGCATTTATCGCCTTATCTATAGCAATCTATGGATTTATTAGCGGTAACAGAGACATTATGCCTTACATGTTCATTTTCTTAGGGGCTATGGCTTTCACTATAGGTTTAGAGGAAATAAAAAAACAGAAACAATCTAGCAGCATACTTGCTTTCATGGTTGGAGCTGGTGCTTTACTGCTTGGCTTCTCAGAAATATTCCGGTAAATAATCTATTTAAAAGGTGGAGATTTGTATGCTAAAAACATTACGAATTGTATCGGCTCTTATCGTCATCGCTCTCGCTTTATCCGGAATGTTGACAAACGCACTTGTTACAATGCCTTATATGTTCATCGCCTTATCTGTTATGACCTTCATCATGAGCGCAGAAGAAAAACAGAAACAAAAGAAAGTACATAGTACACTCTCCTTCTTTTCTGGCGTATTCACTTTAATCGTTGCTATTGTTATTATTTTCTCTCGGTAACTTCTCTTTCTACTAAGGAGGGCTAAAATGCATATTAGACAAATACAACTCATCATTGTTTTTATTACTTTAATCTTATGCTTATACAGCACCTTTACAATGAACTTTCAAATCTTTTCACCTATCATTTTGTTCCTCTTTAGTTTATATGGTATTTTAGTAGGAATTGAGACGATTCAAAAACAGCAAAAACAAATTGGAACTATTAGCATCGGTTTAAGTCTTTTTACGATTGTTTTTGTTATTCCATTTATAATGTTCTTTTAAAGGAGAATTATATGTTTAAAAACATTCGAATTATAATAGCTACTATCGCTCTTATTCTCGCCCTATTCAGCTTCTTCGCAAACCTCTCTATGCTTTTACCATACGTTTTTATCCTTTTGAGTATTATGTTTATCCTTTTTGGAATCGATGAAATAAAAGCGCGGCAAAAAGCAAAAGCATTTGTTTATTTTCTCGGTTCTGCCTTTGTTTTATATGTTGGGGTGTCTAGTATACTTTCATAAAAAAGAGGTCGTCCAACACATATGTTAGACGACCTCTTCTTTTTATTTGATTCATAATATTGTCAGTTTTTGTCGGCAAGTTGATATCCAGTGTCGAAACGTCGATATATTAAAAAAATCGTTGATATATTTCAAGTTGCGTTCGATATATTCGAAAAATCGTCGATATAATTTTATTTATTATCGTGCTACAAAAAAAAACTGCCCTTTCACAGGCAGTTTTCCCTTCTTATCCAAATACTTTCTCAAGTTCATCTTTATCTTGGCTTAACCAGAAGTTCATTAAGCGTTGTGCTCCTTCTAAGTCGTGAAGCTTCGCTTGGCCACATTGCGTTTCATTTGCAGCTGGAATTTCTGTAATTTGAACCGCATCTTTTAATGTCAGTTCTAATAAATCAATAATTTCTCGAACCGTTGGTGTTCCGCTTACTACAAGATAATATCCTGTTTGGCAGCCCATTGGTGAAATATCGATAATATCAAAATGCGGATAACGATCAATATATTTACGTAAATTAAATGCTAATAAATGTTCTAACGTATGAATAACATCTGGTTTCATTGCTTGTTTATTCGGTTGGCAAAAACGAATATCAAATTTATTTACAATACCGTCACTACCTACGTTGTGAACTCCGCAATGTCTTACATAAGGCGCCTTTACAATCGTATGATCTAATTCAAAGCTTTCTACTGATGGCATACAACATCTCTCCCGCTTTTAATTTAATTCCGTTATATCCAATATGATATAACGGAAATCAACATTAGTAAAGTATTATGTACAGTCGTGCTATAATACTTTAAGACTATGCTGAAAAGGAGACCATTATGAAACAGATTTTTATTGGCATTATACGGTTTTATCAAAAATTCATTTCTCCAATGACACCACCAACGTGCCGCTTTTACCCAACTTGCTCTCATTATGGATTAGAAGCATTTCAAAAACATGGTGCTCTGAAAGGATTTTGGCTTACATGTAAGCGTATATTAAAATGTCACCCTTTCCACCCGGGAGGATTTGATCCTGTCCCAGATAAAAAGGATGACAAAGTAAATTCTTAATTGTCGTAACCATTCACAACTAAATCTAATTTTCCTGTGTCAGGATCTATAACAAGACCGTGAACAGGTACTTCTTCAGGAAGTAATGGATGGTTGCGAAGTATTGATACGCTATGTTCTACACTTTCTTCTACACTAGAGAATCCTTGTAGGAATCTTTCTAAATCGATTCCAGAATAACGAAGTGTATCTAATTTCTCTTCTGTTATACCGCGTTCTTTCATCTTCTCAATTGTACTGCTTGCTTCAATTTTTGCCATACCACAATCGTGGTGACCAACTACACAAACTTCATCAGCACCAAGTTCATATACAGCAACTAAAATGCTACGCATAATACTCCCAAACGGATGTGAAATAACAGCGCCTGCTACTTTAATAATTTTCACATCACCGTTACGCATATTCATCGCTTTCGGTAATAATTCAACAAGACGAGTATCCATACAAGAGATAATTACCATCTTTTTGTTTGGAAATTTACCTGTTTCGTACTCTTCGTATTTTTTTTCTTCAACGAATTTTTCATTGTATTGTAAAATCTCTTCTAATGACTTCATAGTAAAGAACCCTCTTTTCTCTCATTTACATTACTTATATAGTGTACCAAAATTTAAAAACCTCAAAAAGGATATTACTTTATAGTGAAAATAAGATATTTTCAGATAACCGACATAATTCTTTCAAAATATACACACACCTTTGTAACAAGTCCCTCCTATTTAAAACGTATTTTCACTATAAACTGATTGTAGATAATGTAAAAAAGGAGTGAATATTCATTATGTCCGACGTTCTGTTACTGAGTCGTTTTCAATTTGCAATTACTATTTTTTATCACTTTTTATTTGTACCTTTGACAATCGGACTTGTTATTTTAGTAGCATGTATGGAAACTCAATACGCCCGCACATTGAATCCAACATACCGTAAAATGGCAAATTTCTGGGGTAAATTATTTACAATTAACTTCGTAATGGGGATTATAACTGGGATTACGATGGAATTCCAATTTGGAACAAACTGGTCTGAGTACTCCAAATATATGGGAGATATTTTCGGATCACCTCTCGCAATCGAAGCACTCGTTGCCTTCTTCTTAGAATCTACTTTCATGGGAATATGGTTATTCGGTAAAGACAAAATTTCACCAAAGTTCCGTGCCTTCTGTATGTGGATGGTTGCACTTGGAACAAATATTTCCGCCCTTTGGATTATTACAGCAAACGGTTTTATGCAAAATCCTGTTGGCTACGTCGTACGTAACGGCCGCGCTGAATTAAATGATTTCTGGGCACTTGTGACAAATCCATATGCTTGGAACATGTTCTTCCATACTGTAATTGGTTGTTATATCGTTGGTGCTTTCTTCGTTATGGCAATTAGCGCCTATCATTTATTACGTAAAAATGAAGTGGAATTCTTCAAAAAATCATTTAAATTTGGTTTAATGTTAGGTTTATTCGCTGCAACTGTTACACCGTTTATGGGTCATCAGTCTGGTGTATCAGCAGCTAAATATCAACCAGCTAAAGGAGCTGCGATGGAAGCAGTTTGGGAAACTGGAAAAGGACAAGGCTTTTCGATTGTTCAAATTCCTGATGTAAAAAACGAAAAGAACTTTGAATTCCTTACTATTCCGAAACTAGGGAGTTTCTTTTATACAAACTCATTTAATGGCGAAATTGTTGGTTTAAAAGATATCCCGAAAGATGAACGTCCAAATGTTAACCTCGTGTACTATAGCTTCCGCTTAATGGTTGCACTTGGTATGTTCTTTATGGCATTAACTTGGTACGGTTTCTACTTAAACCGAAAAGGAAAACTAGAAAACTCAAAACGTTATTTAAAAATTACAATATGGTCTGTTTTACTACCATATATCGCAATTAACGCTGGTTGGATTGTTGCCGAAGTAGGTCGTCAACCATGGACAGTTTATAAACTAATGCGTACAGCAGAATCTGTATCACCTATATCTGTTCCGCAAATTTGGTTCTCATTAATTAGTTTAATCTTGTTCTACACATTACTTTTAATCGCAGACGTATACTTAATGCTAAAGTTCGCGAAAAAAGGACCAGCAGCATTAGAAGAACCTGCTACTGAGGGAGGTGCAGCTCATGTCTCATGATATGCTTGCAATTATCTGGTTTGGTTTATGGGGCGTGATTTGGACAGTTTACTTCATTCTTGATGGATATGCACTTGGTAACGGAATGATTTTTCCTTTCGTTGCGAAAGACCGACAAGAACGAAATCAATTACAAGAAGCAATCGGCCCATTCTGGGGTGGTAATGAAGTATGGTTAATTACAGCTGGTGGCGCAACATTTGCTGCCTTCCCAGTCACATATGCAAATATGTTTAGTTACCTATATACACCACTATTTTTAGTATTACTCGCACTGTTTGCTCGTGCTGCCGGACTTGAATTTATGCATAAAGACGATTCACCAATTTGGCAAAAAACTTGTAAATGGGCATTTACAATTGGTAGTTTCCTAATCGCCTTCTTATTCGGTGTTACGTTCGCTAACCTTTATTACGGACTACAAATCGGAAAAAATGGCTATGAAGGAAATTTACTAAGCTTACTAAATCATTATGGTATTTTAGGTGGTCTGTTCTTCACTGCTATATTCGTCGTATCTGGCGCCCTTTGGGTTATGATTAAAACAACTGGTGAAGTATCTGATCGTGCTTATAAAATCGCAAGACCATTTTCAATGGCAGCTGCTATCATTTTAGCTATTTTCTATGTAGCAACTGCAAATCGTACAAATTTATTCCAAAACTTCACAGAATATCCGGTACTATTTATTCTTCCGGTACTTGCCATGTTAATGAGTGTACTCGCACTTATTATGGTGTACAAATATAAAATAGGTCTCGCATTCACATTCGTTTGCTTAACAATCGCAATGTTTATGACAACTGGATTTGCAGGTATGTTCCCAAGAATGTTACCATCTCGTATTAATGATGCTTATAGTACAACGTTATACAACGCAGCTGGTAGTCAATTAAACTTAAAAATTATGTTCTTCGTTGCAATGGTTATGGTACCAATCGTTATTGGATATCAGCTTTGGAGCTACAGTATTTTTAAAAATAAAATTCATAAAGACTCTGCTAAAGGGTATCACTAAGGTAAAAAAAGACACTTCGTTTGAAGTGTCTCTTTTTGTACGTATGATTTTCGATAAGATGTTATATTTCTAATCTAACAACTATAATACAGAAGAATCATTAACAGCTCACAGCTAGAGTGTAACATACAACAAACATGTTACTTTATGCAATTTTGCATTTTAAAATTATAACGTTGATTGAATAACTTGATCATACGCATCATTATCCCTTACATCCGCCGTACTAATCCCGCTAAACGTTTGTACTTTCATTCCTGTATTTGATGATCCCGATCCATTATAAGCTTTCGTCTTTTCAATCGGCTGTACGTTATATTTATCCCCTACATTAATTGTTCCATTGCAGTTTTCAATAATAACACCTTCCACAACTGCCGGCATTTTGTCACCCACTTTCATTTCTTTACTTTTATTTTATGAAAATCGCCTAGAAAAATAGCATGTTTCAATAAGAAAAAGCACTCAATTTGAGTGCTTTTTCTTTAAGCATAAAGACAAGTTTGGAGACAGTTGACTTCTTCAAAATTTTATTAGGGGTAATATTTTGAAAAAGAAAGCCTTTCATATGTAGGTTAACATCACTGGAATATATAGTAAATTGATAATATTTATACGGAAGATTGCTAATGTTTAGTATAGATACTTTCCACTATATCAACAGTGAAAAGTATCTACATGAAACAATAAAAAGGTGCCTTCAAAGAGGGCACCTTTCATAAACAGACGCTATAAAACAGAATTATTTATTATTATACGATTGTTAGATACAAAAAGTAGAGGGAAATGTTTGTAAGAAATTCTGCTTTATATAGTCTGCCTACCACTTATATTTTAATCCTCTTCACTTGAAAATAAATATAATATGCATAATTACATGAAAAAAAGAAAAGACACTCCATAGAGTGCCTTTTCAACCATTTTACTTTTAATATATCGCCTTACATACATTTTAACATATGTATCCATACATTTTATTGAGAAAATTCAAAATCCTTTTTCTTTCATTTTCACTTATAAAATCATGTAATATAAAAGGTATGTCAAATTCTTATACAAGTCGAGGTGTACTATATTTATGCTGTATTTCGGAATTATTCCTCTTATATTGTTTATTATTTTTCTTATCTCCTATTTAAAAGATCCACGAAAAATAATAAACGGCTTTTTATTTAATACCTTTATCTGTTTTTTCCTTCTTTTTTGTGTAATTATATCTGTGAATTCAAGTAGTGATGTCTTACGCTATATTATAATTTTACCTATTTTAGCACTTCTCATTATGCTTCCTTTCGGTATTATTGCCTTAATGTTTGGGTTATTTCTTAATGCTAGAATTTTAATGAAGCGAGAAGGACGACGTTTCACTAACTGTTTAACACTCCTTGCTGCTTTAGGGATATTATTCTTTATGTTACTTCCTATCATAAATCCAGCAAGTTTGGTCTCATCACATTTAGAGCCTATTTTTGCAGGTATTTCCCTTATAACCGTATATTTCTTTATACACTTATCTAACTTTTTAAGTGCTTATTTTCTATACCAATTCAACAGACCAAGACGTAATCAAGATTTCATCATCGTTCTTGGTAGTGGCTTAATTAATGATAAAGTACCACCTTTACTTGCAAGTCGTATTCATAAAGCAATCGACTTTTACTGGAAACAGACCGCTGTGAATACACCACCAACAATTATATTCTCTGGTGGACAGGGTCCAGATGAAGGTCTTCCTGAAGCAGAAGCGATGCAAAAGTATGCTGTTGAAAAAGGTATTCCGCTTGAACATACAGTGCAAGAAAATCGCTCTGTAAACACATATCAAAATATGTCGTTCTCTAAAGAAATTATGGATTCTTTAAAACCTGAAGGTAAGTATAGAAGTATTTTTACAACGAATAATTTCCATCTTTTCCGCGCTGGTATATATGCAAGACAAGCGGGGCTTAATAGCCAAGGAATCGGATCAAAAACTGCATTTTATTACTGGCCTAATGCAATGATTCGTGAGTATGTCGCAATCGTTGTGATGGGACGTAAACGTCATATGAAAGTTTGCGGAGCTATTTTAGGATTTTCTTTATTCCTATCCGTGCTTAGTTTTATCATTTCTTAATAACCTCCCATCCTTTGAAAGGATGGGATTTCTTATACTCATTTCAAAAATATTTTAAAGATAATATGGTGATAATATTCCCTGCATACATCCATTAAAGGAGAAATTTTTCAAATTAAATGTTAAAATGAAATTTAGGTGTGAATTACGTAACAAATAAGAAACTAGTTTGAAACGAGGAAATTACATGGAGAAAATTATCAAAAACAAGCCCAATAAGCTAAAAATCGCTTCAAAAGCTTTGATGATTATTATTGGGGCATTTATTACAGCATACGGATTAGAAGCTGTATTAATTCCAAATAACGTATCAGACGGTGGTGTGACTGGTTTAAGTATCGTTAGTTCAAGATTATTTGGATTGCCATTAGGAGCTCTAATCGCAGTTATTAACATTCCTTTCGTTTGGTTAGGATATAAACAAATAGGTAAAAGCTTTGCAATTTATTCTATTATCGGGATTGCTTCATTAGCAATAGGTACCGTTGTTATGCACGGAATCCCTACTATTATTGAAGGCGATACACTACTCGTTACAGTTGTTGGTGGTATTATTATCGGTTTCGGTATGGGACTAGCATTACGTAACGGCGGCGCATTAGATGGAATCGATATGCTAGCTGTATTACTTTCTCGTAAGTTACCTTTTGGAACAAGTGACCTTATTTTATTCTTAAACATGTTCGTATTTATTTTCGTATCAACAGTATTCGGTCTTCAAGGAGCTATCCTTTCGGCAATTGCTTACTTTATCGCTTCTAAAGTGATTCATATCGTTGAAGTTGGTTTAAGTGGTTCGAAAACATTTAAAATCATTACGAAAGAACCTGAATTAATGGTAGAAACAATTCGCGATCGTTTAGGCCGAAGCGCAACATACAATGAAGTTTATGGTGGTTATTCAAGAGAGAAATTCAAAGAAATTTCTTGTGTAATTAACCGTTTAGAAGAAAGTAAAATGAAAGACTTGATTAATGAAATCGATCCAAATGCCTTTATTACAGTTTATGACGTAGCAGAAGTAAAAGGCGGTAACTTTAAGAAACGTGATATTCATTAATCATTATGAATAAAGAGGGTGTGCCAACAATTTGGCACACCCTCTTCTTATTATTAAGTTGCAGTCTTTGTCGATAAGTCGATATATTTCAATAATCGCTGATATAATTTTACTCTCCCCATCTTCTTCCTCTCTTAATCCATGCTACATATTTTTGAAAGGCAGTCACTTCATGTTGAAAGCGCAGCGGAACATATAGAAAAAGAGTACATGTACATAGTATCCATAGAATACCTACTACAAAGTGAAATTTCATCGTTGTGCTAATAAGCAAACTGAGGAATAAGACGAGGAACATAATCAAACTAAACCTTTTATATATAGTCATACTAATCTCCTCCTTATAACTTAATTGTACCAGCTACAAGGAATTAATTTCCATAATAAAAAGACCGAAAAGCACATGCTACTTTCCGGTCTCTATAACTATCTTCTCTTCGTAATTTTTCCTGAACCACCGACCCTCGTTTTCGGAGGAGATGTATTCCTTGGCGGCGTTTTAATAGATGATTTCGGCTTCACATCTGATCCGCTCGAGCCACCTGGTGTTTTTGTAATTTTTCCTTTGCTTCCAGTAGAAGGCGGAGGCGTACTACTTCCTTTTTTCGTAATACTTCCTGTATCTCCTACGGAAGGTTTCGAATCTACATTATCGCCTCGCTTAATGATAGATCCTTTCCCTTCCTTCGTAATTGGAGGCGGGGTTTTCTTTTCTTCTTTCGTAGGCGGTCTCTCTGGAATAACCGGTTTATGATTTTGTCTGTCATTATATCCGCGATAATCACCGTATGATGATTTTCGTGAACCGAATATATCGTTTAAAATACTTCCCATAATATATCCTTGCAGGAAGGATGGTTGGTAATTTTGACGGACAAATTCTTTATTACTTATTTCAATTAACGTATCAGAAGGTTTCTCTTTATCCTTTTGCAGGTTATAAATCTTATCAGAATAAACGAGGAACATTTGATTTTCGTCTTCTTTAGATGCTTGCTTCGGTTCTCTTTCATTAATGAGTTCCTTTGCGACTTCAGGAACTGACCGATTGGCGGCCCTATACACGTAAGATTCTTGTTTACCTTCTTTTGCGACAGATTCTAGTGGATAACGGTCTTGAATCGACTTTGTCTGTCCGCCTTGACAACCTGATAAGGCATATCCAGCAACAACAAGTAATAGAACGATAGCAAGTATAGGGATTACGAACGATTTAATCATGGTAAACAATCGGTTTGACATGATTACGCCCCCTTACGTTGCTCTTATAATTTGTACATCAGCAGGAATAATTGCTTCTCCCTCATACATCATTGTGCGACCATTTTGCCATTCAATACGTAATAATTTTCGATTATCTGATTGGAATTCCCATACGTGCTGTTCTTCTGAAGCAGAGAATGGTGTTTTTCCCATCACAACAACACGTCCGTTATATTGCTCTTCCATATGGTACTCCGTATCATCCATTTCAATTGTTGTCGGAATTTCATCAATCGAATCTAAACGACCATCAATTGGTGTATATAATTTGTAATACGTATTTTCACGGTCTTCAATTTTTAAATAACGAATATCTTTCCCGTCTTGCAGTGTTAAAACAATTTCTTTACGAGAATGCATACTCGTTTTTCCAGTTAATTCGTACATGACTAATGAAACTTCAATCATATCGCCAGGAGCTAACGTTAACAAACTCTTCTCCGGTTTCGGCGGTTCTGGGCTCTTCATTATATTTTTAATTCGTTTAAATAAACTCATGATTTACCCCTCCTTCTCTCTTTATAAACAAGCACCTAAAATAAGTGCACCAACGATATGTAATGATCCGGCCAACATCGCATGCGCAACACTGCCTTCTTTCGTACCTTCTTCTAAATCTAAACCGGACATTTTCTTTAACACAAATTCGATAAACATTTCTACCACTAATAAAATAACGAAAGAAACTGCTGATGCAAGTAGTGCTTGCCATAAGTCGTTTGCTTTCGTTATGGATTGAGATAAAATGTACCCTTGCGCGAATAATTTCATAACGAAACGAGTTGTTACAGCTGTATTCCCATTCTTTATTTCTTTTAAATCATTGTATTTAGTAAAAATTGAATCAACCCACATAATTGCAAATAAAAGTACTGCACTTGCTCCAGTCCATACAAGCATGGCTAACACATTTGTCCATGTCATTGCAAAACCTCCTCTAAAAAGTAATAGAAAACCGACATGAATTCTCTTCAGACATGTCGGTTTCTTTGTCTATTCTATATTATTTCTCATACTGCTTCATAATACGAGCTAATTCATCGTCAACAGCAGAATTTTTATTTAAGCTTGCGAATTCATCATCTAATGACTTTTCTTTTTTATAAACTTCGCCACTTGCTTCTGCTTCAGCCTCTAATTGAAGAGCTTTCTCTTCCATACGGCTTAAGCCAGCTTTTGCTGAGTTTGAATCAAATCCAGACATCGCCTGATTAATATTCTTTTGTGCTTTCGCTGCATTTACACGTGCTACAAGTGTTTCACGTTTATTTTTCAGCTCTGTTAATTGCTTACGCATTTCTTCTAGCTTCAGGCGAAGATTATCAGCAGCAGCTTTATTTTGCTCATAGCTTGCTTTATATTCATTCATCTTTTGCTCTGCATTTTGTTTTTCTTCAAGAGCACGACGCGCAAGGTCAAGATTACTTGCTTGAACAGCCATATGAGCTTGCTCTTCACGTTTTTTCACAAGTGCTTCTTGCTCTTCAAATAATATTTTGAATTTCTTCTCAAGTGCAATTTGAGCCGCTACACTTTTCTCAGCTTCTTGTACATCCGCTTGCATATCGCGTAAATATTGATCCGTCATCTTAACTGGATCTTCCGCTTTTTCAATTAATGAATATACATTCGACATTGTTAAATCTCGTAATCGTTTAAATACAGACATTCTAATTCCTCCTATGACTTACCTCATATTTCAAATTCACTACTTGGAAAACTGAAAAATCTCCCTTAACAGTAAAGAATATTCATTTTTACAGCCTATGTGTTTATTATAACAAAACTAATATGTCCTTACATGTTATTTCCAAAATACAGCCAATATAATATGACATTCTTGATACAATATTGTATTTCTAATATATCCTCATTATTTCTCTTTAAAATTAACTTACTTTTGTGCACTTTCACTAAATTACATAAGTGTAATGTTACTGTAAGCTAACTCGATAGTTACGTTGCAATATTTCTTATACACTAATACTAGAAGCAACAAACAAGCTTCTCATCATTTCGGAACTAATACAAAAATGTATTGACTATAAAACATATAAAAGGAGAAATCATCATGAAAAAATTAGTAGGAATCGGATTAGCGGCAGCAATTTCACTTGGAGCATTATCAGGTTGTTCTTTATTAGGAGAGAAAGCAAACGGTTTTGTACTGTACGGATCAGAAGAACAAGTTCAACAAATTACAGATAAAAACAAAAAAGAAGTGAAAGAAAAAGACTTCTATAAAATGAAAATGACTACATTAGAAGGTAAAAAAGTTCTTGTTATGGATAAGAAAACTGGTGAAGAACTGGTGAAGAAAGAGTTACTTAGCAAAGTTGATGAAAAAGACGACACGAAACCACTTGATAAATTGCCAGCTGTAACAGCAGAGCAAGGTATATTATTTGCTAAAGAAAAAGTAGAAAATGCTACACTTGATGGTGCAAAATTAAAATACGAAGGCAATACAATTATCGGAAGTGGCCGTGCATATACAGATATGTATGCAATTGTTGATGACGCAACTTACAGCAATGTAAAAGGTGATGAAAAATCTGTTGGGGTATTAAAATTCGATAAAGACCCAAGTAAAGAATTCCCTGGCTACAACGGCGTAGAAGCTTCTCAACTTGTAAAAATTAAAAAGTAAAACAAAAAAGCTTTGCGAATTCGCAAAGCTTTTTTCTATTTATGAGCAACTTGCTCCATATCCGGACTACAAGTTTGCGACTGACATGACTTATTTAAAGAACATGCTGCGCATTTTCCCTTTTTACTTCTCTTTACAAAATTCACTAACGTATATGCTGCATAACCAAAAATGATAGCTCCAATTATAATATTGACCATCACCCTAATACATCTCCTTCTAGAATCCGAGTAAGGATCCAACTTGGTATATAATAAGCGTTAATACATAAGCAACAACGAGTGGATACACGACAGAGAAAATCGTCCACTTCGCTGATCCTGTTTCACGTTTAATAACAGCTACTGTCGCTAAACACGGAACATATAATAAAATAAAGAACATAAATGCATATGCTGATAGCGCCGTATAATGCGCTCCCATTACATTTCCTAGCACATCTTCTTTCACCGCATAAATAATTGCCATTGTAGAAACGACAACTTCTTTTGCTAAAAATCCTGTTAAAAGGGATGCCGCAGCTTGCCACGTTCCAAATCCAAGTGGTGCAAATAGTGGTGCGATAAATCCACCAATCATCGCTAAGTAACTGTCTCCCATATCAACACCAAATCCTGATGGACCTGCGTAGTTTAATAACCAAATGACAACAGAACCACCGAAGATAAATGTACCTGCTTTACGAACAAATCCTTTCCCTTTCTCCCACGTACTTAACCATAACGTTTTCGCTTGTGGTACACGGTAAGGAGGTAGTTCAATAACGAAAATAGATTTTTCCGCTTTTAAAATGGTAAGAGACATAATTTTTGTAACTAATAACGCAAGAACAATACCTGCAACATATAAAGAAAACACAACAGTTGCCTGACTTTGAGGGAAGAATACTCCCGCAAATAATGCATATACAGGTAAACGTGCCGAACAAGACATAAACGGTGTTACAAGAACTGTAAGTAAACGTTCTTTTTCTTGTTCAATCGTTCTCGCTGCCATAATACCTGGAACATTACATCCAAAACCGATAATCATCGGAATGAACGCTTTTCCGTTTAAACCGAAGAACTCCATAATTCTATCCATAACAACTGCAATTCGCGCCATATACCCTGAATCTTCTAATAATGAAATGAAAAAGAATAG
Source organism: Bacillus sp. M5A3_1b (assembly GCF_053345335.1). Taxonomy (NCBI): domain Bacteria; kingdom Bacillati; phylum Bacillota; class Bacilli; order Caryophanales; family Bacillaceae; genus Bacillus; species Bacillus sp. M5A3_1b. The sequence goes on from NZ_JBKEZY010000001.1 coordinate 1,065,526, forward strand.
TGCAAAGATTTGTGGAACGAATACTAATACAGCACCAACACCGGCAATAATACCTTCTGTAACGAGTGCTTGAATAAAATGAGAAGCTCCAATACTTGTAAGTCCAGCCGTCACCCAATCCGTAAGCTGGCCACCAAAAAACTCATCTAACATATCGGATAAAGGTGTACCAATCCACGTAAACGTAACCTGAAAAATAAAAAACATAACTGCTAAAAAGATTGGAAGTCCTAAAATTTTATGTGTAATTAATCTATCAATTTTTTCCGAAAAAGGAATTTTCCCTTCTTTCTCATGCCGCATAACATTTGTTTTTAACTTTTCAATATACGCTTCACGAGTTTTGTAAATGTGCTCCTCCAACGTACAATCAAGTTTTCCTTCTAAGCGAGATCGAATGGCTGCAAGTTCCTTATAAATTGGTAATGCTTTCATTTCTTTTTCTACTACTTCGTTATTGCTTAAAAATTGAAGAGCTAACCATCTTGGATGCTTGTAATTCGCTTTCTCTAAAAGAGAAATTACCTGTCCAATTCCTTCATCCATCTGTACACCATATGAAATTATGAATGGCTTTTTCTCGTTTTTGTCATTTTCTTTAAGAGTCGCAAGTAGTTCTTCACAACCTTTTCCGCTTCTTGCAACGACAGGAACGACTGTTACACCTAATAACTGTGATAATCGTTTTACATTAATTACAATGCCTCGTTGCTTTGCCACATCGACCATATTTAATCCGATTGAAACCGGCTTTCCAAACTCAAGTAATTGCAACGTTAAATGCATATTTCTCTCGAATTGCGAAGAATCCACTATATTTAACATATGATGAAATTCGTCTGTTAGTAGAAAATTTGTAACGACACCTTCATCACGCGAAACTGGATTCAAATCATAAACACCTGGTAAATCAATTAATGTCCCTTGCTTATCTTTTAATTTACCAACCTTCTTTTCTACTGTTACACCGCTCCAGTTTCCTACGTATTCATAAGAACCAGTAAGTGCATTAAATAATGATGTCTTCCCTGTATTCGGATTCCCTAGCAAAGCTACCTTATTCACGCTAATTCCACCTTTATCATTTTCGCGTCACAATGACGAATACTAATTAACTGTCCACGACACTCCAATGTACAAGGACCTTTGAACATCGCTTTCTGCTTCATGCGAAGTTCACTTCCTTCAGAAAGACCGAAAGCAGCCAATCTTCTCTTTAGTAAATGATCTAAAGACTGAACGCTTTTTACTAACACTTTCTCACCGATTTTAATATCTACTAAGCTCATAACCTTCCCCCTCAGAAGAGAATGATAATTATTTTCAAAAAAATTATAGCACACTCTATTTCTCTTGTACTATACCCTTTTGCTTCACATTTATTAATATTTCGCTACAATTCTATTTCAATCATTGTCATACTGTATTCGTTTGCCATTCTCATCCATTTCGCTTACAATAAACAATAGCAAATAAAGAATCTCGTTATCACTGGGGGAGCCATGCCGCTGAGAGGGAACACTTCGTTCCGACCCTTCGAACCTGTTAGTTAATGCTAACGCAGGGATTGTGCAAACGTCCGAAATACATACCTCTTTTTATTTACGTATTTCGTATCCTCCTATGATATCTATTCTTTTTTGTACAACTTGGATTTAGGGGGAGACAACATGCGTAACACCAATTTACAAGCGATGATCGAATCTGCAATTCTTGCAGCCTTCGCCCTGGTCATCGACATTTTACCACTTTCAATCAAAATATCAGCAACAGGTGGTTCCATCTCATTCGCTATGATTCCTATTTTTATTATCGCATATCGCTGGGGCTTCAAAATGGCTTTCTTAGGAGGCTTAATTTGGGGATTATTACAAATTGTCGTAGGCGATGCCATTATCGTCACACCAATTCAAGTACTAATTGAATACTTCGTTGCTTTCGCATTCATTGGATTTGCTGGTTTATTCTATCGACCAATTCAAAAAGCACTTTTAACATCCAATGTAAATAGCTTAGAACAATCCAATTTAAGTAGCCGTAAAGACAAACCTTCACAAAAACAAAACGAAGGAAAGAAAGTTATTGGTTACATTATTGTTGCCACATTTGTTGGTAGCTTTGCTCGCTACTTCTGTCACTTTATTGCCGGTATTATTTTCTGGGGACAATATGCACCGAAAGGCCAATCAGCAGTTCTATATTCTTTAATATTTAACGGTAGCACAATGATTGGTTCCTATATTCTATGTACCGTTTTACTTATCTTTTTATTTATCACTTCACCACGTTTATTCAAAAGCATCAATGCTTATCAACTGAATTCGAAGAAAAAGAGCGCTTCATGAGCGCTCTTTTTTTCATATCGTAATATCAATTAAAAATACAATAAATACACAAAAGAAAATAAATACCATTATACTTAGCCAATTGCTATGCACGGTTCATCGACTCCTTACATAACCTCATTTTCTAACCAGATTATATCGCTTAAAAATAAAGATTAGGTAAAGATAATATGAAAATAAATTAAAAAAGCGTAGATTACATTGTCTACGCTTTTTTCGGTAAATAGAAGTAAAATAATACACCATCTTTTGTATTTTCTGCCCCATATTCAGCTTCGTGTAATTCTAAAATATTTTTAGAAATAGCTAGACCAAGCCCAGTTCCACCTTGTGAACGCTGGCGAGCTGCATCCACGCGATAAAAACGATCCCAAATTTTATCTAATTGCTCTTCTTCAATGTGAGTGCCTTTATTTTCAATACACACTTTTATACGATCCTTCTCATCTATTGTAGAAATGATAATATCTTCTTTATTTGGTGTATAACGTATGGCATTCGTAATGAAGTTCACGATCACTTGTTCAATCCGTCCTTGATTTGCGACTACTTCAAATGGACCTATATTTTTATGAACACGAAGTTCTTTTTTCTCTATTTCTACAGAAAGGTGTTCACATATATCTTCCATTACTGTATCGATATAAAATGAATCCATTTTCATTTTATATGTGCCTGACTCAAATTTAGCTAACTCCAGCATATCCAAAATTAATGTATCCATTTTATCTACTTCCCGTTCCATCGCTTGAAAATAATACTCCTTTTTATGCTCAGCTACTCCATCTTTTAAAATAGAAATACAGCTTTTCATAATACTCAGCGGTGTTTTTAGTTCATGCGAAACACCAGAAATGAATTCTTTCCGCGTCTTTTCTAATTTTCTTTCCTTTTCAATATCTTGTTCTAGCTGTCCAATATGGGAATGGAGTTTATTGGATAATACATTAATATTTTTCGATAAATCACCAATTTCATCTTTTGAAGTAATTGGTATTTGTTCTGTGAAATCTAAATGCGCTATTTTCTTCGTCGTATCATTTATTTTTAATAACGGCTTTGCAATTTGTTTTGAATAATAGAATGACGCTAGAAAAATAAGAACAACTACAAATGCAATGATGTAAATGTAGTAATCTTGCACCATTTGTACAGCTTCATCTACAGGCTGTAAAGAAGCCATCGCATATATATAAGTTACTGATCCATCTTTTTCTTTTGTTGGCTTGATTAATAATTTATATTTAATATCATTTTTTTCATAGTCCATTGTTTGTATTGCATATTGTATGTGCTTGCTCTCTTTTAATAATAAATTAGTTTGAAATTCTTTTATGTTATCTAAGAAGATACTATTTTTATAAATTGGATTTATAGGACCTGTTACATCAGGAAGCTGAACTTTCGTAACACGCCCACTTATGTAAGCATCTAATTCTTGAGCAGATTCTTCCTGGACAGCTGGTTTCTTTTCCTTAGCAAGTTGCTCCCCAGCAGCTCTCCTTTTCTCCTCATCTAATTTCATTTTCTCCTTAAATGCTTTTTCTAACGGTTTATTAGATCCACTTAAATTTTGCTTACCTAATGAGAAAGAGAATGGAATAAAACTATCTTCTTTTTTCACTCCAGAAAAATAAATCTCTTGTCCTAAAAAATGCTCTGATGATTTGTTATCAATCTCCTCTATATTGATGAGATTATATAAAGGAATTTTGAATATTTGTTGTCCAAAGCTCTTTTGTTGCCTACGATCTATCGTTACTTCAAAATAAAAATCATCCGCATGTTTTAAATTCCCATTCTGATCTAACGTTGTAATCCACGTATTATTTTCTCTTAAAAAATCTTGCTCCAGCTTCTGAATTCCTTCTGCACTTCCTGCATAATTCAAATAATTCTTCTCAAAGGAATTTAAATTCACTTTAATATCTTCTACTTTTCGATTCGCATAATATTGTTTAAAAAATATCGTTTGTCCAATAAATATCGTCGCTAAAATTAACATACATAATGCTGTTGTGAGGGCAAATAATTTTAGTACAATCCCCTTTCTCATACATTCCCCTCAAATTTATAACCTGTTCGTACTACAGTTGTAATGCACTTTGCTTTCTCTCCTAATTTATTTCTTAAATTACGAATATGACTATTAACCGTTCGATCGTCACCAGCAAATTCATATCCCCAAATTCTTGAAATGAGTTGCTCTCGCGTTAAAACAATCCCTTGATTTTTCATGAAATACGCTAATATTTCAAATTCAGTATGTGTTAAATTAATGTCTGTCCTATCTACCGTAACAGTGCGCGATGGGAAGTGGACGTGAATACCATGGATGGATAATATATCATCTTCATTCTCTAGAAGTTGCTTCGTTACTTTTCTACTTTCTAACAGCCTTTTCGCTCTTGCTAATAAAATTGGTGGGCTATACGGCTTCGTCACATAGTCATCCGCCCCAAGTTCAAATCCAAGTAACGTATCATCTTCATCGACACGTGCCGTCAGCATAATGATAGGAACCTCGGATGTTTTACGGATCCTTCGGCAAACAGACCATCCATCAAGTTCTGGCAACATAATATCTAAAATAACTAAATCAACCTCTTCTTCCTCAAATACAACTAAAGCCTCTTTCCCGTCTCTTGCTTCAAACACCACATATTGCTCGCTCAGAAAATAATCTTTTAATATTTCACGCAAAATATCTTCATCTTCCACAATTAAAATGTTTTTTGACATAACTTATGTATCCCCCTTCCGCTTTCAGAAACTATCACTTCATTTTGAATAACTAGCTGTTAACTTCGCCTCGATAATATATCTATCTGGTGCATCCCCTATATAATCAAATGGATAGCAAGTCGTTAGTGTTAATATCGATTCTTCTTTTTTTATAATAACAGTGCGATCATCCGCATGGGTAATCCACGTCTTTTGAATTTCATATGTGTACGTTTTATTATCATACTCTAAAACAAGAGTGTCTTTTTCTTTTAACTCTCCTAAATCTGTAAAGACAGTATCCCGGTGCCCACTTAGTACAGTATGGCCCCCTCCAGATGGCGTTGTCGTTACATCACTAACGAACATTCCAACCCCTTTTTTCAGCGTTGCATCATCCGCTCCCCAATATACAGAAAACTTCTTCTTTATTTTCGGTATATGTAACAGTGCTACCTTTTCTCCTTCTTTATGCTCTGTTTGAGAAGAAGGCACTTGAGAAGTTACGGGGGTTTCATGTAAAAGTTGATCATGTTGTATATTGTTAAGACTCTTTATTTCTTCCTTCGTTAGTTGCTGAGCAGAGCTTTTTCCTTTATACCATTCCATAGCATAATATGATCCCATAAATAGTCCTATAGCCATCAATATGATACCGATATAATTGAGTAACTTCATGTTTCATCCCTCCATGCCAAAAATGGTAGGAATAACCTACCATTTTTAATATATGAAATTATTCCATTCTTTATAGGACAATATTTTATTTACGCCTTAACTTTATTGCGACGTTTCAAGCCAAATAATGTCCCTATCCCTACAAGACATGCGCTTAGTGCCATCATTGCTACATTATTAGATGCTGTGTTTGGTAATTTTTCACCTTGTACAGCTGGCTTCGCTACTTCTTTTTTTACCGCACCATTTTTTTGTTGTACTTGTGCTGCTTCTTTTTTTGCCATATCATTTTTCAACTGTTCTTGTGCTATTCTCTTTTTCTCTTCTTCACTTTTTTGTTGTTCCTTAATCAATGCTTCTTTTTTCGCCTTATCGTTTTTCAACTGCTCTTGCGCTATTCGCTTTTTCTCTTCTTCACTTTTTTGCTGTTCTTTAATCACTGCTTCTTTTTTCGCTTTATCTTGCTGCAGTTGCGCCTGTTCTTCCTTTGTTACTGTTCCAGTATCCGCACTCGCTACTGAAGAATATCCTACTGTTAAAAGTGCCATTGCACAAATTGGTAATAGTCTCTTTTTCATCTTCATTCTCTCCTTATATTTTATTCACATCAACTCGCATCGGATGTATCACTAGAATAAACAAGAGATATAAATATAAGATGCAGATGAAATATATTTCATTTAAAGATTTCATTGTAGAAAAATAAAAAACATCGCAATATATGCGATGTTTTTTCGGGTGTGTGTCTCAATATTTACATGTTACTTTCGCGTGATTTAGAAGTAGAACGGGCCGGAGCGATAACTAATTGTCTCGGCTCAGTTTTCTTTAAGTGATTTTTGACGTTACACTTACGACGTTGAACAACCCACGCTTTAATAGGGTTTGTCAAAATAATCTTTTGCTCTTCGTTAGGGGCCTCTTCTTCCAACCTACAACTTTCGCTCCATTTATTCCATTTCATTGTAAATTTAGAAGAATGATCGTCTTCTCGATCAAACAAGTGCAAAAAATCCATTTCGCCAGCTAGCATTACGGTGTTGCTAGTTGCTAAAAAAGAAAAGGTCGTCCAACGTTTCTCCATGCCCTCCTACTCCTTTTTCACATATAGAGTGCCTAAAACTTAATTTACCTAAAATATGCTTGCCTTTTACCTTACACTTATAGTTTATCCAAAACACTACTATGCAACTATCGATTTGCCTTACAACTACCTTACATTTTTGTAAGAAACAAAAAACCTTCACTCTCTATACGTGAAGGTTTCTCATTTCTTATCTATATGATCTTTCATATGATCCACTCCAGCTTCTTGTAGCTGTGACATCATACCGTGGGAAATTGCGCCTAATACTAAAGTCATTCCAATTAGTGAAATTCGAATCGCTGGTACATCAATTATGTAAGCCAAACTACCAAGAACAATTGTTAAAAGTAATGCTTTTATAAATGTTGCACTTGTATACTCTTTCTTTCTCATCATAATCACCCTTTTTGGAAGCGTTTTCTTTATATGATCAGTATATCATATCATCTGACTATTTTGTGGGGATTTCTGTAAAAAACTTATATCTTCTTTGACTTTTCCCCTTCTTTCCTTTACAGTCGAAATGTTCACAAGTTTTACACTGTAGGAGGACTCCAATGAATCTTGAAATAAAAGATACTTTAATTTCTGAAGAACAATTACAAGAAAAAGTAAAAGAACTAGCACTTCAAATCGAACGTGACTTTGAAGGAGAAGAAATCGTAGTAATCGCTGTATTAAAAGGATCTTTCGTATTCGCTGCCGATTTAATTCGTCACATTAAAAACGATGTAACAATCGACTTTATTTCTGCATCTAGCTACGGAAATCAAACAGAAACAACTGGAAAAGTAAAACTATTAAAAGATATTGATGTAAACATTACTGGAAAAAACGTAATTGTCGTAGAAGATATTATCGATTCTGGTTTAACACTTCATTTCTTAAAAGATCACTTCTTTATGCATAAACCGAAAGCATTGAAATTCTGTACGTTACTTGATAAACCTGAGCGTCGTAAAGTGGACTTAAAAGCTGAATATGTTGGCTTCCAAATTCCAGACGAATTTATCGTTGGCTACGGTATCGACTGCGCAGAAAAATATCGTAACTTACCATTTATCGCTTCAGTTGTAACGGAATAATATAATAGAATAAACTTCCACCATCAATTACTGGTGGAAGTTTATTTTCTATCACGATTCGTAAAAGACAAAGGGAGAGAATAAAAATGACAAAGACAAAATTTGAAAAAGTACTCCTCATCGTAAATCCGAAAGCTGGTCAAGGTGACTTACATACAAATTTAACGAAAATTGTACCACCTCTTGCCGCAGCTTTTCCTGATCTACATATCCTTCATACGAAAAAACAAGGTGATGCAACAAAATATTGCCAAGAGTTTGCTAGTAAAGTAGATTTAATTATCGTCTTTGGTGGTGACGGCACTGTATTTGAATGCACAAATGGCTTAGCACCTCTTGAAACTAGACCTACACTTGCAATCATTCCAGGCGGAACTTGCAATGACTTCTCTCGTACTCTAGGCGTTCCGCAAAACATTGCAGAAGCAGCAAAACTTATTACACAAGGACATGTAAAACCAGTTGACGTCGCAAAAGCAAATGACCTACACTTCTTAAACTTCTGGGGCATTGGACTTGTCTCTGAAGTATCAAACAATATCGATGCGGAAGAGAAAGCAAAGCTTGGGAAAATTGGTTACTATTTAAGCACCATTCGAACTGTCAAAAATGCTGAAACATTCCCCGTAAAAATTACGTACGATGGACAAGTATATGAAGACGAAGCCGTCCTTGTTATAGTTGGAAACGGTGAATATCTTGGCGGTATCCCGTCCTTTATTCCAAACGTAAAATGTGATGACGGAACACTTGATATTTTCGTAGTCAAATCAACAGGTATTCAAGCATTTAAAGATTACATCGGAAAGAAACTATTTGAAGACTCAAATGAAAATGACATCTTCCACGTAAAAGCGAAATCCATTCATATCGAAACAGAAGAAGAAAAAGAAGTAGATACAGATGGAGAAAGTTCGCTTCATACACCTTGTCACATTGAATTATTACCAGGACACTTTACGATGATTTATAATCCTGCGGTTGTGTAATACAAAAAGACGAGCTGATATGTTAGCTCGTCTTTTTCCTTAGAAAGGTTTTAGTCTACTCTTTCATTTTTAATATGAGTTTTCGTAATCAAACTCCACCCAATTTTTCCAGTGCGTATTAGAATCCTTATTCACAATAACACTTGGATCTTTCTTCTCTATAGCAGCCGCTACTGATTGGAAGAATTCAATTTTCAGTAGAGTATAACATAGACATATTTGTTTGCGACATTCTAATAATATTGCTAAAAAAATAGCAAACTTTCCTGTTTGCATGCCCTAGTTCTTTTTAGATACAATGAAGGAAAGAAGCACCTTCATATAAGGGAGAGGACAAACTTTGTTCAACCAACAGTTAGTTAATTTACGCATTGATTTTGCATTTAAACAATTGTTTGGTACGAATGGTAGTGAAGATATTCTAATTGCATTTTTAAACGCTATGTTACAAGAGTCTTTAGAGTCGCCCATTGCTTCTCTACAACTAGAAGATCCACATTTACACAGGGAATATGAAGAAGATAAGTTATCTATTTTAGACATTTCAGCGACATTAGACACAGGAACAAAAGTCAATGTAGAAATACAACTCAATAATAATCACGATATGGTTAAACGCAGTTTATATTATTGGGGAAGACTATACACATCTCAACTACAAAAAGGGATGCCCTACAGTGCACTTCACAAAACCATCACCATAAACTTACTAAACTTCGTAATGTTTTCGGAACACCCAGCCTTCCATACAACGAGCATATTATGGAATACACAACAACAAAAACTCCTGAGTGACGACATAGAAATCCACATTATAGAAATTCCAAAGTTAACTGAACAATGGCATGAAGAAAAAGTAAATCCGTGGAAAGATCCATTTGTTCGTTGGCTCTTATTGCTTTCAGCCAATGAGGATGAGCACTTAACTAAACTATTGGAGGATATTGCTATGAACCAAGACCCTATTTTACAAAAAGCGATAAATAAATGGGAACGTATGAGTCAAGATTCTTCTTTCCGACAAGCCTATGATGCAAGGGAGAAAGTTTTAATGGATGAAGCAGCAAAATTCGCCCATGCAGAGACAGAAGGAATAAAAAGAGGAATGGAACAAGGGATGAAACAAGGCATTGAAAAAGGCATTGAAAAAGGCATTGAAAAAGGCATTGAACAGGGCATTGAAAAAGGTCGAAAAGAAGGAGTCCAACAGGGGAAAATTCAAATGATTAAAAATATGTATGATCTTGGTATACCACTTGAAACGATTGCTAAAGCAAGTAAATTAAGTGTGCATGAGGTTGAACACATCTTAGGACATAAATAGTAATAAAAAAGGGCTTGAGTTGTTTCAAGCTCTTTTTTATTAACTTTTCTCGATATCATCCAATTTAGTCTTATAACATTCATTACACTCTAGCATAGTAGAAAGAATCCCTCTTTCATCAGGTAATAACACCCTCAAAACTTCTCGATCTATCTCTACGAAATACTTCATAATAATGGGATATCCTTCAATAATATTCGTATACTCAATTCCTTTTTCAAATTTTTTTCCGCTCTTTATTTCTTCTATTTTCAACATAAAAAATCCGAAACCATACAAAATGATTTCGGATTTCCTATAGTTAAAATATTAAATTACATTTCGAACAAAAAGGAGCAGAATTTCCTCTCCGAATTTTCGCATCACATTTTGGACAATATACATATCGCTCTTCTATCCTTTGTCGTTCTATCATCTGTAAAGATACGACTCTCATACTACACATAATCCCAATTAATATAAGGCTAACGATGAGTAGCATAACCCTCACTCCCCTCTTTATATTTTACCATAAAATAACAAAACCAATTTCCTTATTGAGAATCGGTTTTATCTTTATAATCCTAACTTCGCCTTCGCGCCATCAGCAATTTTATCTACCTCTATTTCTACTTTATCATGTAAAAACTTACCTCTCGTAATGACATGCCAGTATGAGCCTTTTTGTAATTTATCTACTCCATCAATTGTTACTTCTTTCTTATCTCCATTCTCATCATAAGCTGTAACTGTATATTCAAACCCTTTATTTCCACCTAACTCTTTTTCATCTGTATCAATAATTGCGTAACGATATTCTAAATCAAGGAATGGATGGATTCATTCTATCAATCGCAGCACTCCCGTTTAATAAATATGCCGCTCCTGCGACGATAACAAGTAATGCTCCAAAAATAAACCTTTTCATCTATATTCCGCCTTTCATTATGTTTTCTTTAAGATGTTTCTAAGTATAGAGCGTATTTCTTAATAAAAACTCATACGGTTTCTTAACATCTCCTTAAACTAAAAGTGAAATATTAATTAGAAAGATCCAAACAGCAAAAAGTAACTTTTCACACTACCATTGACAAAATCACATCCATGGTGTAATTTTACACCACAAGAAAAAAGGAGCTGCATTATGGATAAACAAGAATTTATTGAACTCGTTAATTCAAAATTAAAACTCATTCGTGTTGAGAACGATTTGTCACAAGAAAAAATGTCAGAAGTTATTGGTTTATCGAAGAAAACATTAGTAGAAATTGAAAAAGGAAGACGCACGCTAACATGGTCAGGTGCAGTTTGCGTCGTAACACTCTTCGAACAGAGCGATACAGTCCAGATGACATTTGGGGATGATGTGAATGAAATTATAAAAACAATCGCTTTTACACATTACAATACGACCTTCCCGAAGACGTTAGGAGGAAAAATGTGGTGGCGACAAATAAAAGAATTAAATGGTTACCAAATACAACAAAATATTTTATCTCAACATTATAGAATTTTAGATAAAGAAGACCGCAGAATATGCCATTCATTCGAATTGGATGAAATTGAAAAGCGATTTATGGAAATGGCAAAAACATCTCAATAAAGTTCAACTAATCGGGCTTTTCCGGGCAGCCCGACTCCCACCTAACTTCTTCGCTCCAACCAAATTTTGAGGTGGGATCCCTACTTACCCATTTATGCCGGATAAATTTATTAAACTTCATAATGTTTTCAAAACAAAAAGTCTTCCATGCAACAAGCATACTATGGAAGACACAACAGCAAAAACGCCTAAGTGATGACATAGAAATTCCAAAGTTAACAAAACAATGGCATGAAGAAGATGTAGAAAAACACCGAGAAGGTTGCCGGTATACACTGTATCAAATTGAATGATTACCAAAGCTTTCAACGATGATTTATAATCCTCAGCTTATATAATCCTTATTTTGCTATACTTTAACAATTACTAACCTTCGCATTTTTTCAAAAAATAAAGTATAATGAACTAATATAAAAAAGGTTGTTAACAAAATCGTTAACAACCTTTTTTGTTTTTCTGAAAAACTTTTCAATTTAAGGGAGCGATCACATGTATTGGAGAAAAAATGATAAACCTGTAGTAGAACCAGAAGCAATTGCTGTATGGGAATGCCTAGAAGAAAACTGCCGTGGATGGATGCGTAAAAACTTTGCATTAGAAGCAGAACCGAAATGTCCGTTATGTAAAAGCGATATGGAAAGCAGCGAACGCTTATTACAAAAGATATAATAAATTCCCTTCTTCACCTTCTATAAACTGAAACATAGAGGATTCTCTTTCTCCTTATTTACAATGTGCATCGAAAGCAAATAAACTATACAAAAAGTTTTGCGTATCCTCGCAAAGCTTTTTCAATATCTCAAACTCATTCCAACTATCATTCTTTACTAAAAAATAAATTACATTTTGAATAAAAAGGAGCAGAATTCCCATTTCGAGTTCTCTCATTCCCCTTAAGACAATATACATAAAAACCTTTTTTCTCTGTACCTCTACTATCAAAGAAATTACTACTTTCATCCCGGTCATAATTCCTATCAAAATGATGCTAAGAATCAATAACATAACGTATCCTCTCTTACAAAAGTAAAATATCGGAAAATCTTACATCATATTTTATACGCCTATATTCATTAGATCAATTCGCTACAATCATTTCTATATGGTTTCAAAACACTCTAATATAACCTTTTACTAGATTTATATCTAGGATTACATACTACACCTCTTTCGGAAGGACAATTTTTTATAGGCTCATACAAAATTTTATGCTTGAATCTTACGACGAGTAAATCCAAATACAGATCCTAACGCTACAAGACATGCACTTAGCATCATCATTATTACGCTATTTGATACTGTATTTGGTAGTTTTTCTCCTTAAGACTATTAAAAAGCCCCAAACTATAATAGTTTGAGACCCTTGAATTCTATATTCTATTTTTGAGTAAGAAACAAACTTTTATTTTTGATTTTTTCCTTTTGTACTTAATAAATAAGATTAAATGATATAAGAATAAAGTATTTACTTCTCATCTTTAATTTTAATTTTCGCTTGTTTATAAAAATCTAATTTCTCTTTGTTATATTCTTTTGTCAATCCATTAAATTTCTCTTTTTCTCGTTGAATGTTCTCATTCATTTGATTTACACCTTTAATTTTTTCACTAATCTTTTTTAAGTTCGTTTCTTTTTCGCCTAAGCTTTTATATACTTCTCTTTCAAATTCCATTAACTTTTGATACGAATCATTTATCTTATTAAAAGATGCATAGCGCTTTTTATAAATATCCTGTATATTTTTTGCTTGTTTTTGAAGAGCAGGATCTTCCATTTTATCTATAGTTTTATGAACTGATTTTATTACTTCCTGTGCTTTTTCAAAAGCTTCTTTTTCTTTGTTCCATACTTTTTCACGTTCGTCCATGCTTTTTGTAGCTTGCTCTATCTTCGGCATAATTGCTTGGTTACTATCTTTACCATCATTTATAATTTGATTGTATAACTCTTGACCTTGTTTTTCTAAACCCTCTAGTTTTTTCGCATCTGCAGAAACCGCCTTTTCTTGCTTCGTTGCATTTTCAAATGCGACGTACAATTCTGCTTCTGGCTTTGCGCCAAAACACCCTGTCAATAAGCTTATAGATATAATTCCGGTAATCGTTAACGCTTTATAAGTCAATGTCAATTCCTCCTATGTTACATTCGTTTATCATGCATAAAGTTCAAGGGGAAATGATCATCTTCATGATATGCTTCAAATTCATACCCTTTTTCTTTTAAACCTTTAATAATAGCCGGTACTGCAGCGATAGATTGCGGATGAATATCGTGCATTAAAATAACTTCTTTCGGATTTGTCGCACTAGCAAGTACATTTTGAACAATTTTCGCTTTCGCAGTATCAATTGATATACTATTATATTCCCAATCTAATGAATCAATTGTCCAATCCCATACTCTAAGACCATTTTCTACAACTTTATTACGAAGTTCTTCGTGTAATCCTGGCTTTGAACCATATGGTGGGCGTGTTAGTTTTGGGGCATGTCCGAGAATACTAGCAATTAAGCCTTGATCCTCTTTCATTTCATCTACGTAGCCACCTTGGGCATATAATTTTCTATTATTATGCGTCATACTATGCATACCAACGTAGTGTCCTTCCGCTTCTTCTCGTTTTACTAAATCAGGGTATGATTTTACATTTTGACCAATTAGAAAAAATGTTGCTTTTGCATCATTTTCCTTTAATATGTCTAGTAACTGTGCCGTATATTTTCCTGGTCCGTCATCAAAAGTAAGATAGGCAATTTTCCTAGTTTGACCATTAAATTGCGTTGGTGCAACCTTATTCATCTCCACTTTTATTTGTTCATTTGCATTTTGAACTGGATTCTCTTGATTTGCTATCGCTTTTGCAGGTGAAGTTATCGCTTGAAATGCAAAAAAAGTCCCTCCCACTACAACTATAGCTACCATCATTACAACTATATTCTTTACCTTTAACAGTTTCCCCATTCTATTAATTCCTTTCTACGTCCATTACTTACTTATAAAAATATTACTCTAGTTTTTTACCCCTTTCCCCGGCATCCATTCTATTTTTCCTTTGGAAGCACAATCCTCTTATATAATTGAACAGTGATCAAATAGTAGACACCGTAAATGATTAAAAATATACAAATCGGAAGTCCAATATTCACATATGGATTTACAAAAAACTTAACAAATGTAAATATATTCATTCCTACCAAAACGTGTATAAGACCCAATATAGCTGGAAATAAAAATACAATGCCTAATTCTTTATACATAGATTGTATAAGTAATTCTTTACGTACCCCAATTTTCCGGAGCATCTCATACCGCCCTATATCTTTCGTAGCTCCAGAAAGAATCTTAAACATTAAACAACTTGCCATCATAGCTAAAAAAGCAAGACCTAAAAAGAATCCCATAAAGGAAGTTCCTTTTGAGAAGACGAGCATAGATTCATAATCACCATAGTTTGTTGGTAAATATACGTCTTCCTTAGGCTTATTAATAGCAGCGGCTATTTTTTCGATTTGACGACTATCTATCTCTTTCAACTCTGTCTTATACCGTAAAATATTATCGATTTTAGCAATAAAAAACATATGCTCATTACCTTGAATTGCTTCATACCGGTTTTCGTCGACGATATAGACAGTTTTTCGATCATATACAGAAATATTCGATCTAAAATCACTATCCATACTCTTATCCCAATTCAGCGGTAACGTAGAACTAGATGGATCAACTTCCTCTCCCTTAAACATCCTATAGCTCGAAGATGGAAGTTGTTCAAAAATATGTGTTGTCTCTTTCTTTCCGAACAACAGTGGAGGATTCGCTAATAATTCCTCTTTTAAATAGTAAACAGCCTCATTATCAACTTTATATTTATATTGTTTTTTATCTACAATTTTCATTTTTTCCATAGCTTTATAATCCGCTGCTTCTGGATCATGAATTGTAATATCATACCCTGACATTTTTTCTGCTGAAAGGATTACATTTTTCTGTAAAGACATGCCACCAGCCATTGCCCCCACACCTAGTCCAATTAGCATCGTTACCGTTCCTAATATTTTCGCCAAACTACTTACCCTGAACTGCAATTGTGCAAATGTAAATGCATTTAATTTCTTCTCATTTAAATAGCGCGTTTTCTTTAGCCTATTAACAATCATAGGTAAGAGTGAAATAAATATAAGGTATGTTCCAATTGTAATCGTGAATAATGGAAGCATAATGGCACCAGCATCTTTTATTCCTACGAAGATTACAAAATAATATCCTACACCTAGTCCTAGCAAACTACATAAGAGTAACAATATTGTGGCTGGTCCTTTTATTCGTATGCGCTCCGTTTGCTGCTCTGTACGAATTAAATCTAGTTCTGTTTTAAGTGCTATACGAATGGCATTCACAACGGATGTAAGTAGAAATAACGCACTAAAGAATATAAATGTTATTTTGAATGCAGGACCATAAAATGCTTGATAACCTTCCGCTGAAATTTCCAATTGTTTCGTTAGAAATTTGCTAACGAAATTTGAAAGAATAGCTCCGAATACACTCCCTAATGCTAGTGAAATCATTCCCATAGACAATGTCTCAAAAAATAAAAGTTGGCTGATTTTACTCTTTTTGGCCCCTAAAACAAGATACATGCCGAGTTCTTTCCGCCGGAGTGAGAGAAGAAACGAGTTTGCATAAAAAATATAAAAGAATGTAATAAACGCCACCAAAATCGATCCTATTTGAAATACAAATACGATTGAACCAATAATACTGTTATTCATTGTAAACTCTTTATTTAACGCAAGCGTTTGAAACATATAAAAAATAGAAATTGAGATGACAAGACCTATTAATAAAACGATATAATCCTTAATCATTTTTTTCATACTAGAAATAGAAAGTTTTAATAACACACTCTACACCCACCTTCTCTACAGTGTGGTGTACTACATTCATCTTTTTACTATACCCTCTTTGTACAACGTTCTCTTCAAATATTAAAGTTTTCATATTGCCTCCTGTCATTTGACTAGTGCTGCGATCATGCTATTTTCATAGCCACTAACTATCATTTTATCTTTTCCCTACAAACAGCAATATTGATTCCTCTTACATTATCCTTACATTTTTGTAATGTACACTCCCGAAAAAACATTACAATATGCAAATCAAACATTTTATAATCCGATTCATATACCTTTTGACATCAATATTCTCACGCTCAAATAATATATTTACACATATAAAGTCGAAGGATATTAAATAGGTTTTCTAGCCTATTTAAGAGGTTATATAAATAATTAATATTAAAAATGTACAAAAAAAAAGCCCCACTGTAATACTTAATAACTTTGCACTTATCATCAGTTTACCTCTTCATTATAATTGTCCGAGATAAAGATAAGATAAAGATAAAATAAAAAAATTATAAATATATAACCATATATTATTAAATTTGGTACCGTTTTACTTTTCCTTATCCCTCTTACTCTTTATTTTACGTTCCTTCTCTTCGTTTCTAATTCACCTCTCAAAGGCACTACATAAAACTATTATTTAGGTTCTATTAAAATTACATCTTCTAAATCATATAAATTCGCCTTTGGTTTTGCATAAATAATATAAGCAAGACCATATTGATCCGGTTCTTGCTCTATCACCTCTGCTACTTCAAGGCCAGGTGGTATTTTCTGACTCAATTCAGAGGTAATAATACTATCACCTATTTTTATTTCTTTCGCTTTATCTGATGGAATATTATCAATTCGAAGAGCCTGTTTTTTCTTATCATACCCTGTAACAAATCCTAAAATGGATGAATTATTTTGAAGGGTGATTGCTAAACGATTCGTTCGTTCATCATTCGTAATTAATTTCACAACAGATGTATATTGATCTATACTCCCTACCTTTCCGATAAAACCGTCCACTGTAATAACAGCCATATCAACCTTTACACCATGTTGTGCTCCTCTATCAATAGTGACTTCTCCATACCACTCTTCTGCTACACGAGTTACTACTGTAGCTTGAATTAAATTGTATTTTCCTTGTTCCTTTAATTCTTTCGTTTTGTTGATAAGTTTAGTAAGGTTTTCTTTCTCCTCACTTAATATTTGCACTTTACTCTTTAACGATTCTTGATGTTCAATTTTCCCTTTCAATACCTGATTCTCTCTATATACTTTATAGATGTCTTCTATATTGTGAATAATATTTTGTACATGTCTATTATTCGTACATACATACATCATCAATAAAGCAAATAGAACAATTGAAAGGAATAATAATATTTTCTTCTTAGAAACTTGCATAATTATCCTGCTACTCCTTACCACTTTTTATCCACACACTATAGAATACTAGTGATTGTATACAGAAGAAATGGAGTTTAGATAAAGTTCAGATAAACTTTATTTTCTTTATAAAAAATTTAGAAACTATCATATACTGCCACTGCATTCGAACCTTGATCGTTCAACTTATCATTTCTATAACTAAATATGTTTTATTGTTACTTTTTCTTTCGCTTTAGCTGGTATTTCATCACCCTGCACTTCTTCCCATTTCATACCATAACTTCCTTTCGATCTAATCTTTAAATATGCTCCTATTCTTAAATGTTTCGAAGCAGTCATCGCAATCTTTTGCTCTTGACCAGATTCATTATATCCTTTGAATTTATATTCCCATCTAGCAAAACCTTTATTTTCAGCTCCATATTTACCATCATTATCAACAACAGCATAATAAATATCTTCTTTAATAAATGGATTGAGTTGATCTACAATCGGCCCCCCCTTCACTATAAGCAATGTAACTCCAACTATAATCAATACGATAAACGCACTTATTTTTTTCATGAAACTTTCTATTCTCCTCTTCTCAGATACTTCCACTTAAAGGACTTCCTCTAAATCAATTACGGCACTATTACGTATTAAAATGTAACCAAATTCCCTAATGCTCTTCTAATTAAACTGGCAATAATATAATAAATTGAATAACCCCATTTTCATATTCTGCTCGAATTTCTCCTTTGTGCAATTCAACGATGCTTTTTGCAATTGCAAGCCCCAATCCTGAACCTTCTACAGCTCTACTTCTCGATTGATCTTTTTTATAAAAACGCTCAAACAAATTCTCTAATTCTTTTTTTGTGAATTCTTCACTATGATTCGCTATAGAAATTTTGATATGCTGTTCTTCTTTTTGAAGTAAAACCCGAATTTCTGCTTTATCTATACTGTATTTAATTGCATTTATTAAAAGATTTTCAAACACACGTACCATTTTTTCTGAGTCCACCACAGCATATATACGATCTTCCTGAAATTCTTTTACAAAAGAAAGATTATGCTCCTCCGCTTGTGGTACTAGCTCTTCTATTAATTGATCAAGTAGTTCATTTATACACACTTCTTGCGAATCTAACGCCATATTTTCATCTGTTAGTTTTGTATACTCAAACAAATCTTCTATTAACATCTTCAACTGCTCTGATTTTGAAAAGGCAATTTTTATATACTCATCATGCTGTTCTTTATTTTCATATTTCGCATCACCTAGTAAACGTAAATACCCCATAATAGAAGTAAGTGGTGTTCTTAAATCATGTGATACATTTGTAATCAATTCACTTTTTTGCTTCTCTATTTGTTTTTCCTTTTCTATATTAGCCAAAAGCTTTTCTGCCATTTGATTAATATTAGAAGTTAATAAACCTATTTCATCTTGACCTGCCTGTTTGATTTTATATTGTAAATTACCTTTCGAAAACTCCCTTACTCCTTCTGCCATCGCTTCAATCTGATTCATCTTCCTTTTCGTTATAAAAAAGAAAGATAGTATAAAAGTGATAAAACCTAGTAAAGATGGAAATGGGCTGCTATCATTCACTATATACTTCACATTTCCTTGTGGTATACCACTTGCAATGATATACATATTTTCCGTATTAACAGTAACCGGATAAAAAGTTGTAAACTCCTTACGCTTTTGTTCAGTTCCATCTTGAATTAAACTTTGCGCCTCTACATATCGTACTTGATCCATTTTAAAATCCATCACATTACGCATCGTCTCATGAAGATTGATTTGTTCTTCCGGCGCTCCCTTTGTTTTATAAACGACTTTCCCATTCTCATCTATTATTAAAATCTTCAGTTGATTTTGGTGATTCAATTGATCAAGCAATTCTTGTATATTAATTTCCTTACCTTCCTCGGTTATACTTTCAACAAGCCTTTGTGTCTGTCCATCAATGGCTTCCATACCTGATGCATAATCAATGATAGAAATTTTATTCGCATCCTCGAAAAAAGAAGATGAAGACCATCCTACTAATACCCCGAGTAACGTACAAAAAGTAAATGTAGCCATTAGCTGTATCCGTATGCTCTTTTCCAAATAACTCACTATTTTACCTATCATTTTTTTAAAAACTTGATTCATCCATATTATCGGTTCAAATATCTTTCTCAATCTTATAGCCAACTCCCCATACCGTTTTAATGTACCGAGGCTTCCTTGGAATCGCCTCTATCTTTTCACGTATTTTCCGAATATGTACCATCACAGTATTATCGGATTGGAAAGCTTGCTCTTTCCATACTCTTTCATAAATTTGTGCTGCATTTAATACCATTCCTTGATTTCGTGCAAGCAATTCTAATACCTCAAACTCTCTCGGTGTCAATTTCGCCTCTTTATTTGCAATAATGACCTGCCGTGTTACTATATTAATTTTCATATCTCCAATTTCTATTTCATTTTCATCCTGTACACTTGTCCCGCTCATTTTCATATATCTCCGAAGTTGTGATTTAATACGAGCAATGAGTTCCAGTGGATTAAATGGTTTGGCTACGTAATCATCTGCGCCAGTTGTTAATCCTAAAATCTTGTCCATATCTTGCGTTTTTGCCGAAAGCATAATAATAGGCATTTCCGCTATTTCTCTCACTTTCATACACATATGAATACCATCTATTTTCGGCATCATAATATCAAGGACGATTAGATGCACGTCTCTTCTCTTTACTATTTCTAAACCCTCTTCACCATCTCCAGCTTGTAATACTTCGTAACCTTCATTCTTCAAATAGATAGTGATAAGTTTTCTAATTTCCTTCTCATCGTCCACGATAAGTATCGTTCCTTTACTCACAAAATCTCCTCCAGCATCATTTACCAAACTATGAATGTTGCTTTATTTCACTCACTACTGCATTCCTCTTTTGAATGTACACATAAGAAATGATAGTAATGATCATAATGCCCCCGCCTAAATACATCCCATATTTCGTCGCAAGTGTTACAATCGTTTCTATCTGTTTTCCGAATACAGAGCCCATCATAAAATAAGCTAGCGTCCAAACAAGTCCTGCCATATAGGAATACAATGCATACGTTTTAAATGACATATTATTCATTCCAACCAAATACGGTACGATATGTCTCACAACGGGGATAAAATAACTTATTACTAATGCATAATGACCATATTTCTCTACTATCTCTTGTGATTTTAAAAGGTACTTTGCTTTTTTCTTTTTCATCACTTTATTAAGCACTTTTATGCCAAACATTTTCCCTAGTATATACCCTAAAGAAAGACCTGATACAACACCTAAATACGTTAATAAAAAGGCTGGAATCATACTTAATATCCCCATTGATGATACAAATCCACCGCTCATGACAATCATTTCATCTGGAATCGGCATACCAATAATACCAAGCCATAAACAAAAAAATAGTGCCCAATAACCATACTGCTCAATGTATGACATTAATTCATGTAACTCCATTATGCATATGCTCTCCTTAGCTCTTTTTTACAGCTAAAGATGTATGCTGGTGGGAAATTAAGCCACACTTTTTCTAGCGTAATTTCAGGAAAGAAATGCTGTATAAATTCCTTTTTTACAAGTGAATATTGAAATGTAATAAATTCACCTGTCTCATGTATCGCCTCCATTACATTGTTTAAAATGCGCTTTGAAACTTCTTCTCGTAAAGAAGTAAAAGGTAATCCCGATAAGACGTAATCAACGCATTCTATATCGAACTCTTCCATATACTTCTTTATATTTTCAGCTGAGCCGTGTATAACAATCACGTTCTGCTCATCTTTAAATTTTCTCTTTAACTCTTTAAAAAATACTTCATTAATTTCAACAAGAAGAAATATTGTCTCCTTCTTCTTTCTCTTCATAATCTCTTTCGTAAAAGCTCCTGTACCAGGCCCTAGCTCTACAATGCATTTCGCTCTATTAAAATCAATTACATCTACCATTTTCCTTCCTAATATTTTTGAGCTCGGTACAACCGCACCAATATGTTTCGGATGTTTTATA
This sequence comes from Bacillus sp. M5A3_1b, assembly GCF_053345335.1. NCBI lineage: Bacteria > Bacillati > Bacillota > Bacilli > Caryophanales > Bacillaceae > Bacillus > Bacillus sp. M5A3_1b. Next base: position 1,087,692 of record NZ_JBKEZY010000001.1, read on the forward strand.
AATTCAGTTAAGAATGTTATGAGCTGCATATACTCTCTCTCCATTCGTTCAATAGTTTTTAACTTGTGTTTAAGTATAACTATCGTTTCTTAACAAATATTGAGGGGAATTCTTAAGATTTTATGAAGATGAAGAAAATCTTCATCTTTACTATAAACAAACATAAAAAATTGAATTCCAAAGATAAGCGAATCAAACATATACAAATAAGTCAGCTTGTTTATTTACCATGAATGATCATGATCCTACTCCGATTTTGTATAGCGAAGTTACTATTTTTATGTTAGAATCCTCTAAGATATTTGGAATTAGTATAGAAATCATTTTTGGAGGCTTTATGAATAATCAAAACGATAATAAATCAAATGCATTATTTGCAGCTATACAAATAGTGCTACCACTTTTATTGCCTATTCTTGTCCCTACCTTTTTAATAGTGGGAATGAAAAAGTGGATACCTGATGAAATTAAATATCCAAGCATAATATCATTGTTCGCATTATGTATGGGATTTTTCATAGTAGGAATTCTCTTCTCTATTGTTTTACGTTTATGTAAATTATCTGAGGAAAAATTAAAGGAATTAGGATTTTTAGGATTTACACTTTCGGCTGTTAGCACATTTCTAAGTTTTTATGTAGGTTACTTTTGGTTGGCAGACCTTAACTTCACATCAGTTGAATTATCACCTCATGCCGTATTAATTTTCGCTATTTTATGTACCTTGCTATTGGAAGGTATTTTTAAAGTAATGGACATGTTTGATAGTTCGGACGAAAATAAAGCTCACGTATAGACAAAAAAAGCATCCGACTAACATGTTAGTCGGATGCTTTTTTACTAAGATAAAAACAACTCTTGCATTACTTCGCACTCACAATCTTATAATAAGAACGAACTGTTAAGAAGTAATATCCGATATAAATAATGCTATATACTCCGATACTAATTAGAAGCGGAACCATAATTTCAAATGGTAGTATGTTTCCTAAACCTTTTAATGCAAACAAACTGTGTAGAATTCCGATTACTAGTGGAATTGCAAAGATAAAGCTCACTTGTTTTGCAATAGCTTTCTTCATCTCTTGTTTCGTTACACCAACTTTATGAAGGACAATGTAACGATCACGGTCAGCACTTGCTTCTGTAAGCTGCTTGAAGTAAATAATGGAGCCTGTCGCTAATAGGAAGACTAAGCCTAAGAATAGTCCGATGAACATCATTAATCCAGTTGCTTCAAGTCCCATATGGAAACCAGTGTAGAAGTCTCTAAATGTTGGTGCCATTTCTGATTCACCAGCTGGCATCACTTTTGTTAATTTTTCTGTTAATACTTTACTGTTTCTTTCATCTTTTACATCAATATTTTTTACAACACGTGTTCCAAATGCTTGCTTCGCTTGTGCATACATTTCATCTGGAACGACAACAACTAATTCACCTAAGTTCGTAATTGCAGTATTATTTACACCTTGGATCGTCAATGTCTTCGTTTCATTTCCAATTTGGAATACCGCTTTATTTCCTTTATATTCAGGGCTAAACTCATACCCTTCCATATAAGAACTATCATATATAAATGCTTCGCCAGTAGCTATATTCACTGTTTCAGCATCGATTTTTTTCGCAAGTTTGTTGAATTCAGATTGAGATATAAACTGATATTTCTCTGAAATCGTGTAATTCATATTAAGAATGAAATCAACTTTATCTCCTTCGAACTTCCCTTTGACAGGAACCGTTTCAATTTCAAATTGATCTTTAACAGGGTGATCCTGCTTCTCCTCCACAAGAATTGCATTTACTTTCTTATCCAATTCTGCATCTTTTTTCTCATAAGAGTAACTGTATGGCATGGATGTTTTTGATTGCGTAAATGTGTTGTAATACATCGTAACTGACGTACCAACCGCTGTTAATGTCACTGCACTTAAAATAGATATTGTCGCAAGTGACTTTGCATTTCCTTTAATACGGTATAGTAACTGTGACGTCGTTATCATATTCATACCATTATAAAACGCTGACTTATTATTTCTTGCACGTTTCAATACGAATACTGTAAAGAACATAAATAGTAAATACGTACCTAATACTGTTGCAAGTAATATATAAAGTGCAACTACCATAAAGTTTGCATACATAACTGCCTTCATAAACATTAACGCTAAGAAATAACCTGAGCCGATTAAGAAAACTGAAATTAACGCCATAATGACAGATCCTTTTGGCATTGCTTCTCCTTCGCGTTCCGCTCGGAAAAGTTCAATTAGCTTAAAGCGATAAATTAAACGATATCCTTGAAGTGATGTATACAAAATAATCACAAAGAAAATAAGTGCTGTATCAATAACTGCGGCCATCGGTATTTCAAAATGAACGTTTAAGTTTATTCCCATCATACTTATTAGTAGTTCAAGGAATAGTTTTGAAAGAACGCTACCGATCGCAATTCCGATAATTAAAGACATTAATCCCATTAACATATTTTCATAAAACAGCATTTTACCAATTTGTCTTTTACGAATGCCTAATAAGGAATATAGCCCAACTTCTTTTTTACGTTTTCGTGTAAAGAAACCGTTCGAATATATAATAAACACCGCTACGAAAATAATTAGCATGACACTTGAAACTTGAAATGCACCGCTAATTTTTTTAGAAGCTTCCGCAGCTTTTTCCATTTGTGAATTATACTGCAACGCCTTAAATGTAAAATAAATGACGATACTAAAGATCATAGATGCAAAATATACAAAGTAGTCTTTAAAATTCCGCTGTATGTTGCGGAGGGCAATGCTAGATAAGGTCATCAGCCATACCTCCAGAAATAGAAGACATTACGTCAACGACTTTTTGGAAGAACTGTTTACGTGTTGATTCACCGCGGTGCAATTCTTTATATAACTCACCATCTTTAATAAAAATAACTCGTTTACAGTAACTCGCCGCAAACGCATCGTGCGTTACCATTAAAATTGTAGAATTATCATATTCATTTAACGACTTCATACTTTCAAGTAAATCTGTCGCTGATTTAGAATCAAGCGCTCCAGTCGGCTCGTCCCCGAAAATCATACTAGGACTTGTAACGATCGCACGCGATGCTGCGCAGCGCTGCTTCTGTCCGCCCGACACTTGATATGGGAACTGACTTAAAATATGATCAATACCGAATTTCTTTGAGATTTCAAGAACGCGGCGATCAATCTCACTTGCTTTCACCTTTGATAACGCAAGAGGTAAGGCAATGTTCTCTTTTACCGTTAACGTATCTAATAAATTATAATCTTGGAAAATGAACCCTAAATGATCGCGGCGGAATAACGCTAACTTATCATCGTTCATCTTCACGATATCTTTTCCATCAATTAAAATTTCACCGTTCGTCGCATTATCAATTGTAGAAAGAACGTTTAGTAAAGTCGTCTTACCCGAACCAGAAGGTCCCATAATTCCAACGAACTCACCTTCTTTTACTTGTAAGTTTATACCTTTTAACGCTGCAAATTTATTACCACCCGTGTCATACACTTTTTCAATATTTTTTGCTTCTAACACTGTTTTCATCTCGACATCCCTCATTTCTTCTATTCTCTATTTTCAACTATATACACTCTCTACTCTTGCCACTATCGATGTTTCTTACACAAACATGACAGTTATGTAAGGCCGGTAAGTAGAGAAATCAAAATTTAACCTACTGAACGAAAGTACTTTGTTACTATAACATTGGGATATCATGCCATCCATTCATTCTCCTTACAGGAACATTACAATTTTGTAAGGTTAAAAATGTCCCCTACAAAGTTGTGCATGAAATGTCGGATGGAGCTATTTTGTTCCTGCTATTCTATTTAACAAGGAGGTCATGATATGGATTCACTTAAAAACATGAATGCGGCAATGCAGTATATTGAAAACAACCTTACAAACGAAATTGATTTTAAAGAAGTCGCAAAAATAGCTTTCTGCTCCGAATATCATTTTAAAAGAATGTTTTCTTTTCTCGCTGGCGTATCACTATCAGAATATATTCGCTGTAGACGTCTTACTCTTGCTGCTTTTGAACTAAAAGATAGCAATGCAAAAGTCATTGATGTCGCTATCAAATATGGGTACAACTCACCCGATTCCTTTACACGTGCCTTTCAAAACTTACACGGTATAACACCTTCAGAAGCTCGAAGTACAATTCGTTCTTTGAAAGCTTATTCACCAATGACCTTCCAGTTATCGATTCAAGGAGGAAATGAAATGAATTATCGAATTAAAGAAAAAGAACCATTTCGAATTATTGGTATACAAAAACGCGTACCAATTGTATTTAACGGTGTAAATGAAGAAATTGCTTCTATGTGGAAAAGTTTAAATCCAGAGTCCATTCAAATGTTAAAGTCACTTTCAAACATGGAACCGAATGGAATCATTAGTGCTTCTACTAACTTTTCTGAAGGAAGAATGGAGGAAAAGGGAGAACTCGATCACTACATTGGAGTAGCTAGGGCGGAAGATTGTCCAGAGCAATTCGCACAACTTGAAGTCACAGCTTCAACGTGGGCCGTATTTGAAGCTGTCGGTCCATTTCCTGAAACATTACAAAATGTATGGGGACGCATTTATTCCGAATGGTTTCCTTCCTCAAACTATGAACTAGCAGAAGGACCAGAAATATTGTGGAATGAACAGAAAGATACATCCTCTCCAAACTTTAAAAGTGAAATTTGGATACCGGTTTTGAAGAAATAAAAAATAAAGCTGCTCTTCCTTAAAAGGAAAAGCAGCTTTTATTTATATTTTTAGTTCTTTTTATAAGCGACGTAGGAATATCCCATCATTAGTCTCGCTGTACCAATAATTATAAATTGTACCCATAACCTTTTTACTTTTCACACTTTTGACCTATACTGTTTATTAGCCTACATTTCAACATAATGAAAAGACTTGAAACACATGATACACTATAACTACAATTGTTTTTTTAGGAGGAATATACATATGTACAAAATTTTAATCGTTGAAGACGATCCAAATATTTCATCATTACTACAATCTCACATTCAAAAATATGGCTATGAAGCTGTTGTTGCGGAGAATTTCGATGATATTATGGAATCGTTTAACGCTGTGAAGCCACATCTTGTTTTACTTGATGTAAACTTACCGAAATTCGATGGTTTCTACTGGTGTCGCCAAATTCGTCATGAATCTACTTGTCCAATTATTTTCATTTCAGCGCGTGCTGGCGAGATGGAACAAATTATGGCGATTGAAAGCGGTGCGGATGATTATATTACAAAACCGTTCCACTACGACGTTGTAATGGCGAAAATTAAAGGTCAATTACGCCGTATTTACGGTGATTATGCGCCAAATATTTCTGAACGTATCGTTGAAGTAGAAGGACTAAAATTATTCCCAGAACGCCCAGAAATTCATTTCGGTGCTGAGCAAGTTCTTTTAACGAAGAAAGAGGCAATTTTAGCAGAAATGTTATTATCAAAATTCCCTCGTACAGCGAGCCGTGAAGATTTATTAGCTGCCCTATGGGATGACGAAAGCTTCGTTGAGGAAAATACATTAAACGTAAACATTACGCGTCTTCGTAAAAAGTTCAATGAGCTTGGTATTGAAAATGCTATTGAAACAGTACGTGGACTTGGGTATCGTTTTAACGCAACTTGGAGTGAATAAGCATGAAGCTATTTTTACGTGATCATTTTGCATTTTTTCTACTATATGTATTAAACTTCGGTATCATTTTCGTTCTTTATGATGCAGTAGATGGATTCCAAAATAATAAGTTTTACTTCATCGTTTTAAGCTTATACTTATTCATTTGTTTCCTCGCTTATCGTTACGTTCGCAATCGTAGAATGTACCATAGATTAAGTGAACAACCAGAGAAAATGGAAGATGCGTTTATTGAAAGAGCGACTGCTCCGATGCCTCACGGTGTAAATGAACTCGTGCGCACGCAATATCGTCTATTCCAAAAAGAACTACAATCGTATGAAGTAAAACAACAAGAACATCAATTATTCATTAACCACTGGGTGCATCAAATGAAGACACCTGTTTCTGTTATGCAGCTTATGGTGCTCGAAATGGAAGATGAACATTTGATTCCGAAATTCAAAAAAGAATTAGAACGATTAAATCAAGGGCTCGATATGGCTTTATATATGGCAAGGTTAAATAACTTCCATGAAGATTTCCATGTTGAGACGATTTCATTAAAAGATGCGGTAACAAAAAATATTAATGGATTAAAAGAACTCTTCATTCGAAACGGCGTCTTCCCTGTTTTAGAAGTTCATTCCGATTTAAAAGTTGCTTCGGATGCGAAATGGCTAAAATTCATTATTTATCAGTTAATGACAAATGCCGTTCGTTACTCTGGTGAGCGCGGAAAGAAAGTATTCCTATCTGCTTACCGAAACGGAAAAGATATTATTTTAGAAGTTCGCGATGAAGGTGTTGGTATTCCGCAAGAAGATATTCGAAGAGTATTTGAACCGTTTTACACTGGGAAAAATGGTCGCGCATTCGGAGAATCTACTGGTATGGGACTTTATATTGTAAGTAAAATTTGTGATTATTTAGGTCACTCTGTCAAACTAGATTCTGAAGTTGGTAAAGGAACGACGATTAAAATCATCTTCCACAACGCTGCAAATAATCAAGCAGAAACTACGGAGAAGGTGGCCGAAGCATGATCGGAACATATGCTAGCAAAATGTATGAGAACTTACTCTCATACATTTTTTGCAATAAAACTACATATTTACCTTCTAGCGAGAGGTACATATTATGACATTTTGGCAATTTGCATTTAAAAATGTAACGCGCAACTCGAGAGCTTATTTTGCTTACTTTGTAAGTAGTTCCTTTTCCATTGCTGTTTTCTTTTCGTTTGCTGTTTACTTATTCCATCCGAAATTACAAAACTTTAGCATGACCGCTGAAATTTCAGGATTAATGATATTTTCAGAAGTTGTAATTGTATTTTTCTCTTTCTTCTTTTTACTATATTCCATTGGTACGTTTTTAAAAGTTCGAAAAAAACAATTTGGAGTTTTGACCGTTTTAGGAATATCGAGAAAGCAATTACATCGTCTCGTTTTTATGGAAAATATGTTAATCGGTATTTTATCTATCTTTTTCGGTATGCAGTTTGGACTTGTCTTCTCGCAGTTTTTCTTATTAGTAACAGCGAAAATTACACATCTACCAGGGATATATTTATATATCCCTACGAATGCTTTCATTTTAACAATGATTGTGTTTCTTGGTCTCTTTATCGCTGTATCTTCATTTACACCCATGCTAATTCGTACGAAAAAGACGGTAAACCTTTTAAAAACTAATGGTAGGAAACAAAAGGAAAGAAAACCATCCATATTTATCTCTCTATTTGGTGCTATCTGTTTATTAAGTGGTTATATTTTAGCTGGAAATCCTAAATATTTCTTCTCAATAAACTCGCAAGTAGGCGTTATATATATGGTTTCAAGTATTTTCGTGATTCCAACGCTCGTTACAATCGGAACATATTTTTTCTTTTCTCAAATTAGTTTCTTACTTATTTATATTTTAAAGAAAAGAAGAAAATTTTATATGAAACGGATTAATATGCTGTGGATTTCGGATTTAGCAAGCCGCATCCGAACGAATATTAATATGCTTTTTATTGTAGCAATGCTATCTACAATTGCTTTCACAATGATTACGTTCCTATATGGAGTGGGAAAGTTTACAAAGCTAGAAGTTACGCGAAGTTCACCTTTTTCATTCTCTTATTTTTCTTATGACGCAAATCCTTTTGTGAATGATCATTTAAATTGGCTTGAACAACAATTACGAAAAGAGAATTTCTCTTATAAAAAAATAAAAGCTGATTTATATGAAACACCACTGAAAGAAGATGAAGGCATAACAGCTTATAATGACATATATGCAATGAAACAAAGTGACTATAATAAACTCGCAGCTTCCCTGCGAATGAAACAACTATTCATGAATGATACTGAAGCATATGTCTTAACAGGTAGCGCTTATGTAACCTTATTCAGCGAATTTGAGCCAAGCTACAATAGAAAGTCTATTACACTTTCTAGCACAAATACGCAATTACAAGTAAAGGGCTATGAACAAGCAGGGGCCATCCCATCTAACTTTTCATACCAAACTTTAATTTTACCTGACACTGTTATAAACAACTTACCAAATACAACAAAGCACGTAGCAGCGTACAATTATAACGTACAAAATTGGGAAAAGACTTATGAAATTGCTGATGATTTTATGAAAAAAATACAAAAAGATCGACAGGAATTCCAATACGAAGGCCCTCTTATACGCTCCTATGAATCAGCAGATTCATTATACAGAATCACATCTGGTAGTGCCGCGTACTTCCTAATCGGGACATTCTTAGGTGTCATTTTCTTTATTGGAGCAGGTAGCGTTCTTTACTTCAGAATGTATACTGATTTAACGAACGAGCAAGAAAAGTATGTAACCATTTCTAAAATCGGTGTAACAGATGCAGAGATGAAAAGATCTGCAACCATTCAACTTAGCATTTTATTTTTCGTTCCTTACGTTATGGCGTCCATTCATACAATGTTCGCAACAAAAATGCTTCAAGACGTAATTGCTTTATCACTATTCAAAGAAATTTCAGCAGTTCTTATTATTTTTGGAGTAGTTGAAGTCATCTTTTTCTTATTCATTCGTTCGCTTTATATGCAAAAATTATCACAATATACTAATACACATTAAAAAAGTTATTACATGAGAAGGTGGGATCTCTTCCCTCCTTTTTCATGCTCATTATATTAGGAGGTTCAGGTGAATGACATTTTGGCAGTTTGCATTCAAAAACGTAACCCGGAACGCCAGAGCTTATTTCGCCTATTTTGTAAGTAGTGCATTTTCCATTGCAATTTTTTTCTCGTTTGCGGTTTATTTATTTCATCCTAAATTGCATATGACAGGCGTGAATGCTGCTCTGAACATATTAATGACAATTTCAGAAGTTGTTATTGTTTTCTTTTCGTTTTTCTTTTTACTATATTCAATCGGTACTTTCTTAAAAGTACGAAAAAAACAATTTGGGATTTTAACAGTACTTGGTATATCTCAAAAACAATTAAAAAGACTTGTATTTCTAGAAAACATGCTAATTGGTGTTCTTTCCATATTTTTCGGCATTCAACTTGGACTTGTCTTTTCACAGTTCTTTCTACTAGTTACCGCCAAAATTACACATGTACCTGGTTTATATTTATATTGGCCAACGAGTGCTATTATTTTAACTATGATCATCTTTCTTGGACTCTTCATTCTCGTTTCATCTTTTACGCCGATGCTCATTCGGACGAGAAAGGCTGTACGTCTTTTAAAAGAAGGAACAAAGCAAAAAGAAAGAAAAGCATCCGTGCTCATCTCTCTATTTGGTGCGACATGTTTAATATCTGGATACGTACTAGCAGCAAATCCGCTATATTTCATATCGCTTGGCGACGTAATTGGAATTTTGTACGCCGTCACCAGTATATTTGTCATTCCTTCACTCGTTGCGGCTGGAACATATTTTTTCTTTTCACAAATTAGTTTTTTATTCATTCGTATATTAAAAACGAGAAGAAAATTTTATATGAAACGTATTAATATGCTTTGGATTTCTGATTTAGCAGCTCGCATTCGGACAAATATTAACATGCTCTTTATTGTAGCGATGCTATCAACACTCGCTTTCACTATGATTACGTTCTTATACGGTTTTGGGAAATTCACAAAGTTTGATGCAATAAGGGAAAATCCTTTTCCTTTTACGTATTTATCACATACTGAAAATACGTTGGCGGATGAACATTTGAATTGGTTAGAACAAAAATTTAACGAAGAACAATTTACTTATAAACAATTTAAAACGGATATATATGAAGTATCTTCGGCTGAAGAGAACCCAAAGCTCTATTATGCAATTAAACAAAGTGATTACAATATACTTGCTAAGGCGTTAAACTGGGAACATCTCAACGTAAAAAATAATGAATCTTATATCCTTATGAAAGACATAGATGATCAATTCATTGGCACAATTTATGATACAGACAGGAAAGATATTCTTACACTTACTCAAAACAGCCTACAGCTACAAGTAAAAGAATATAAAAATTATAATCCTTTCCCAAACAGCTTAGTCTCAACATTACTCGTATTATCTGATGAAAATGTAGAGGCATTATCATCGGTTTCAAAACAGATGAGTGTATATAACTTTAAAGTTAACGATTGGGAAAAAGCACATAACATCGGTTCGGAATTTATAACAAAAATTGATAATGATAATGAAGCGATTAAGGCTGAGCACCCACCATTCCATGCAAGTGAAGCAAGTGATTCTCTATACACAACTAAACTCAATGTCGCTTCCTTCTTCTTAATTGGTACTTTCTTAGGTGTTATTTTCTTTATCGGTGCTGGCAGTGTTCTTTACTTCCGGATGTATACAGATTTAACAAATGAGCAAGAAAAGTATGTGACGATTACAAAAATCGGTTTAACAGAAGCCGAGATGAAACGATCTGCTACAATTCAACTTGCGATTCTGTTCTTTGTCCCATACATTATGGCATCGATCCATACGATGTTTGCGACAAAGATGCTACAAGAAGTTTTACATCTCTCGTTCTTCGCTGAGATTACAGTCGTACTGATGATTTTTGGAACGGTTGAAATTTTATTTTTCCTTTTAATTCGTTCCTTTTATATGCAAAAATTATCACAACACATTAAGTTTTAAAGGATAGAAAGGTGATTACTATGGAAGAAGTTTTACACATAAAAAACGTCTCAAAAGTGTATGAAGGAAAAGTCCCTCATACTGCTTTGAAAAATATAAATTTACATGTAGATAAGGGGGAATTTGTTGCTATCATGGGGCCATCTGGTAGTGGTAAATCTACATTTTTAAACGTTATCTCTACAATTGATTCCCCTACTTCTGGTGATGTCGTGATTAACGGAAAAAAACCGCACACATTTCGTAGAGAGAAGTTAGCTATTTTCCGCCGCCAAGAGTTAGGATTTGTTTTCCAAAACTTCAACTTACTAGATACACTAACAATCGGTGAAAATATCGTACTACCTTTAACATTAGATAATATTCCATTAAAGGAAATGGATGAAAAGCTTGATAACATTTCCAAGAAACTTGGAATTGATCATATTTTGGATAAACGTATTTTTGAAGTTTCTGGGGGACAAGCACAGCGTACCGCAGTAGCTCGTGCTGTTATTCATCACCCTTCACTTCTACTTGCTGATGAACCAACGGGAAACTTAGATTCAAAAGCAGCAATCGATGTAATGGAGTTATTTACGAAATTGAATAAAGAAGAAGATGCAACAATTTTAATGGTTACGCACGATCCGTTCGCAGCAAGTTATTGTAACCGCGTCATTTTCATTAAAGATGGAGAGCTTTACAATGAACTTCACCGCGGACTATATCGCGAGAAGTTTTATCAAGAAATATTAGATGTTTTAGCTTTATTAGGAGGAAGACGTGGATGACATTTTGGCAATTTGCATTTAAAAATGTCTCGCGTAATTCGAAAGCATATTTCGCTTATTTTGTAAGCAGCGCATTTTCTATCATGGTTTTCTTTTCATTTACTGTATATGCGTTCCATCCACGTTTACAAAGTGTACAAGGTTTTCAAGAACGAGATCCTCTTATGAATTCGGCTAGTACTGCACAGTTTATTATTGTTTTGTTCTCGTTCTTCTTTCTCTTATATTCAGTTGGATCATTTTTTAATGTACGAAAGCAACAATTCGGGATACTCACTATTCTTGGTATCTCACAAAGACAATTAAAAAGACTGTTATTTACTGAAAACATGATGATCGGGATACTGTCTATCTTTATCGGTATTCAAGGTGGCCTTGTATTTTCTAACTTCTTCTTATTAGTCACTTCGAAATTAACAGGTGCGAAAGGCCTCTATTTATATTGGCCAACCGAAGCGATTATCGTTACAACCGTAACGTTTATCATTTTATTTTTAATCGTTTCTACATTTACACCGATGTTTATTCGTACTCGTAAAACAGCGAAGCTCATTAAAGGTAACAAAAAAATGAAAGCTGAAAAAAGACCATCTATACTCATTTCTTTATTCGCTTTAATCTGTTTAGGGCTATGCTATTATATCGCCGGTTATCCACAAGGATATGTAACAGATAAAAATGCCCAAAATGGATCTGTCTTCTTTATTATATTATCTATTTTGCCACTCGTAGTAGTCGGGACATATTTATTCTTTTCACAAACATTTCTTCTTTTCATCTATATTTTAAAGAAACGAAGAAAGTTTTATTTGAAACAAATAAATATGTTATGGATTTCAGATTTAGTTTCTCGTACCCGTAGTAATATTAATGTACTCTTTATCGTTTCTATGCTATCTGCACTTGCATTTACAATTATTATTGGTTTATTCGCTGCTAATAACAATACAACAGCATCGGTACTAGAACGATATCCCGTCCCCTTCACTTATACATCAGAAGGTGACAATTCCCTTGAACAAAAGCATATTACTACAATTGAAACTGAGCTTACAAATAATAATTTTCAGTACAGAAAATATAAGTTTACAGTAGTAAAAGATACAGCTTCAAAAGAAGACATTATGCTTATGAAGATGAGTGATTATAACGCAATTGCTAAACAATTGAAAAGACCGGAAATAACACTTGATTCTACACAAGTGTATATTATTTCTCGCCACTCACCAGAACTTCTCAATCTCGTATCTAATCCATTTGCAAAGCATAATACGATTACACTTGGATCTAATAAAAAAGAATTTCATATTAAAGGGTTTATTAATAAGGGAATAGAACCATCCTTTGCATTCCCACATTTAGCTGTCGTACAAGATTATGTATTTGATAATATGATTCCTCATATTGAAACAACCGTAATCTATAACTACTTCGTAGAAAACTGGGAAAATGCAATCGTTCCAACAAAAAATATGTTACGTGTTATTAGTGGTGATGCACGTAAGTTCTACGAAAAGCATACAGAAGAGAACGCTCAAGTTCCTTTCTTCATATATACAGCTACGGATGAACTCATTTACGGTAAAGGAAATGCAGTTGCTCAATTCTTTATTTGGGCATTTCTTGGCTTTATCTTCTTTATCGGTGCGGCTAGTGTTTTATATTTCCGTATGTATAACGACTTAACAACTGAAAGACAAAAGTATATTACGATTACAAAACTTGGCTTAACAGAATCAGAAATGTTTCGTTCTGCAACGATTCAATTAGGAATATTATTTTTCGTTCCTTATATTGTTGCTGGTATTCATACAATATTCGCCATTAAGTTTTTACAAAGCATGTTTTCTTTCTCATTACTGAAAGAGACATTAATCGTACTCACTTTATTCGGGATTATTGAGATCATTTTCTTCTTCTTAATCCGTTCTCTGTACATTAATAAATTATCACAGCATATAAAAATATGAATAAAATAGCCTTGTGCATAATGCACAAGGCTATTTTCAATAGTTTTTAATTAGCAGCAATATCCACCATAGCCGCCGCCATAACCGCCGTAACCACCATAACCACAACCGCCTCCGCCTCCGCCGAAGCAGCTAGCACCGATGATAATTAATAAAATAAACAATACGATTAGAAGCGCAAAACCGCCTCCGCAACCATGGTTTCTGCGGTTACAATCATCATGTCTGTGTTCACACTTTTCGCTCATTACTCTATTCCTCCTTTAGTATCATTCATAACAAGTTCACCTTGCTCTAAATGAGGGGATTCCATTTATAGTATGTTTTCAGGGCGAATAGGAAGCTTGGCTTACCTAAAAACGGGCTTGTTTTTGGAAATGGGCTTCATCAAAAAAAAGATACCAGTTAAGGTATCTTCTAAATAAACATATTTAATAAAAGCGCAAAGCCAAATGCAATAAATGATAACAATGTCTCCAACACCGTCCACGTTTTAAACGTTTCCTTCACCGTTAATCCTAAATACTCTTTTACAAGCCAAAATCCTGCATCATTTACGTGAGAAAACATTAATGATCCTGCACCTGTTGCTATAACGAGCAATTCTAAATTTACACCTGACATGTGCTGAATAACTGGTGAAACAATCCCTGCTGCTGTCGTTAATGCTACTGTCGCTGAACCTGTTGCAATTCGAATTAATCCAGCTACCATGAAAGCTAATACAATTGGTGATAACGATATATGTTCTGCCATTTGCGCAATCGCTGTTCCAACGCCGCTTTCAATTAATATTTGTTTAAATCCACCGCCTGCACCGATAATTAAAATAATAGAACCGACCGGTAATAAACTATCGTCTGTTAATTTTTTAATCATCTTTTTATTAATGCCTTGTCTCATGCCAAGTAAATAAAACGCTGCAAAACATGAAATGAGTAAAGCGATTACTGGGCTTCCTATAAAGACGAAAAATTCAGTTATCTTTTTCAGTAATGAAATATATGGTGCGACTACTGATAAAATCATCAATACAACTGGTAATAAAATAATAAAGAATGAAACTTTACGACTCGGTAAATCAGTTGAGACAGTCGTAACTCGAATAAGCTCTGGTTCATTTTCAGGTATAACCCTTTTATGTACCCAATTTGCAAATATCGGTCCTGCGATAATGGCTGTTGGTAACGCGATAATTAATGAATATAAAAGTACCTTTCCTAAGCTCGCGTTATAAATACCGATTGCTGTCATCGCCCCTGGATGTGGTGGCACGAGCCCGTGAACAATAGATAATCCAGCAATAACAGGTAACGCAATTAATAATATATTTTGCTTCGTCGTTTTTCGAATGGAAATAACAAGTGGTAATAAAATGACGATCCCCACTTCAAAAAATACCGGAATCCCTATAACAAATCCTGCAAATAACATAGCCCAAGGTAGTTTCTTTACACCGAAAAATCGAATAAAGAAGTCTGCCACTTGCATGCCGGCCCCTGAATCGGACATCATTTTTCCTAAAATTGTTCCGAGAGCTAAAATACCAACTAAATGCCCTAGTACACTACCAACACCAGTTTCATAGGCAGTTACTATTTTCGTCAAATTCAATCCAGACATGATAGCTAAAAATAAACTCGCAACTGTTAAACTAATAAATGCATGCCATTTCCACCATGATACCCCTAAAATAACAATCGCGATTGCAAATAATGTGACGATTAATAAGTATATATCCATCTCCCATTCCCCTTACTTTATAAAGTGAAACTTTAATCAGTGGGGGTTTTGTTCATCCCCCACTGATTATTAGTTGAACCAATCGGACGTTTATGGACAGTCGATCTCCCACCTAACTTCTTTGCTCCAACTGAATTTTGAGGTGGGAGTTTT
The DNA here is from genome assembly GCF_053345335.1 of Bacillus sp. M5A3_1b. Classification (NCBI taxonomy): domain Bacteria; kingdom Bacillati; phylum Bacillota; class Bacilli; order Caryophanales; family Bacillaceae; genus Bacillus; species Bacillus sp. M5A3_1b. Next base: position 1,103,147 of record NZ_JBKEZY010000001.1, read on the forward strand.
ACTGTCCGTTAACGCGGGATAAAAAAAGAGGGAAACTCCCTCTTTTTTATACGTCATAATTTACTACATAATGCTGCATTTCTGTATTGTAGTAGCCTTCGCTATATTCAATTACTTCGCCAACTTCATCGTAAGAATAGCGCATACGTTTTAATAGCGCTGTCCCCTCTTTTTCACCTAACGCTTCTGCAACAAAACTAGGCGCAAGCCCAACAGCGAATTCATCTCTGAAGTTTTCTAAATGTATACCTCGGTCTTCCACTAAATCGTAAAGCGATTGCAAGTCAAAGTCCGATAAATCTGTACTTGCCATGTGTGCCGAGAAATAGTGCGTATAATGAATATACGGTGCATCATGTAACGTATATAAACGTTCGATACGAAAACTTTCCTTACCGAATAATCGAAATGGCACCGTTCCTTCTTCATTATGAACGATTTCTGCTTTGAGCAATTTCTTCTGTACTTTATATCCTTCTTCCACTAACACTTCTGTAAATTTCTTACCCTTTGACAACTTTGTCGCAGAAGTATTGCGGATAACTTTCGTTCCTTTACCGCTTTTCTTTTCTAAATATCCTTCTTGAGCAAGTTCTTTAATCGCATTACGCACTGTAATTTTGCTCACTTTGAACTCTTCTTCTAACTGCGGTTCGGAAGGAATATTCGTATGAATCGCATATACACCATGCAATATTCGATCACGAATAATATTTTTTATTTGTAAATATAATGGTCCTTTTTTCCTCGTTACGTTCACCGTTACACCCACTACCTTTCTACATCACCTACTGATGCCGTCATTGCCCGAAGTATATCCTTCTCTGATGACATTGGCGTATCACCGACGATTGTATGTGCAAGCATTCCAGCTGCTGACGCAAATGAAACAGCTTTCTCTGGTGCAAACTCTTCTATCTCGCCATGAATAATTCCGCTCGTATAAGCATCTCCAGCACCTATTCTATCATATACAGAAAACGTAAGTGTTTTTGCAAAAGTGAACGCACCATCTTTACATATAAACCCGCGAAGCGAGTGTGTATTATCGCTATTAATAGAGCGATGTGTACCAGCAATTGTAGCGATATGATATGTTTCAGCCACTTTTGGAATAAGATCAATAAGTTGTGCTTCTCGCTCCGTCTCTTCTGTTTTCATTCCAAGAACGAACATTGCATCTTTTTCGTTCATCATAACGATATCAGCAAGAGCTAGCATTTCTTCATAATGCGATTTCGCCTGCTCATATCCGTCTTCTCCCCAAAGAGATGGACGATAGTTGCAATCAAAAACGACAGTACCTCCGTTTTCTTTCACTGCTTTCGCTAAAGATTTCATATGATGGCGCACCGTATCATTCATCGCAAGTGTAATGCCGCAAAAATGAACGATATCAATTTCCTTTGCGATTTCTTCAAATTGGTACATGTCTTCACATGCCGTATTGAAGCTACTTTCTAATCGATTTGAATATGTAACGCGGCTTGCACGTGCTCCAAATCCATTTTCTAAAAAGTACATGCCGACATATTTACCGCCTCTTGAAATAAACGGTGCCCGAATGCCTAACTTTTGAATATGTGATACCGCAGCATCCCCTACAGAATTTTCCGGTAAAGTTGAAATAAGAAAGCCTTCATGTCCGAGATGAGAAAGTGCTGCTGCAACGTTCACACCTGTACCAGAAAAGGAGTAATTTAATGTGTTAGCTTGCGACAATAACTCATATCCTGGTACTTGCAGGCGCATCATTACTTCGCCGAATGCTGCAATTTTCTTACGCATATTGATCAACTAATTTCTTCACGACTGCTAATAATTCGCGAACATCTTCTACTTTCGTATTGCCAGTTTCTTTATCAATAATAGAAGAGTACACGTGCGGGATCACTTGCTCTACGTTTGCTTCAAGCGCAATACGTACAATTGTTTCGAAGTTTTCTTTATCAATTCCGCCTGTTGGCTCTAATGCAAATCCTTCTTCCGCACAAGCTTTCGCAACTGCGCGATATTCTTCTTCGTGAGCTAGCCCTTTCATTGGGAAGTATTTCAATGAATTTCCGCCCATATCGCGTACAAGTGCGATCGCTGTTTTAATTGGAACGATTGCTTTTTCTTCTCCAGCTGCACTAATTGGACCAGTAGAAATATTTACGTACCCTACTTTTCCTGTTGGAGATACTAAACTATTAATCCAGCTATCTTTTCCGCCAAGATTTGCACGTGTCGCTCCAACTGAAGGGAACACTTGGTTAATATGGCTACCAGGATAATGTTTCGCAATTTCTGCTACAACTGCCGCTTGGCGATTATCTCCAGCTCCTAGTCCGATTGATACTGCGTCATCAATTTCTTTTCCGTATGCTTTCATCGCTGTAACGGCTTCTTCTACTGTTGGGTAGTCTTTTGATAACACTCCGACTACTACATAACCTTCTGCTGCCTCAAAAATGTCTTTCGCATTTTCGATATTGTTCGCTAATACATTTAATGCTACGCGGCCTTTATAAAAACGTTTTTGAATGTTTGTCATTTTAGTTTCCCCCTACAATTTCTCTCATTTTTTCTTCAATTACATGTATGTCATCACCTTGAAGTGGACGTGGATCGATATCAAAGAATCCTTGTCTTACTCCGTAATCACGTGTATAAATTGCGATTTCCCCTTCGCGTAATGCTGCTACAACATCTTTTGCTGATTTATTTAACTCGTTCTCGTTAATATGAATACGTGCTCTAAAGATTGCTCTTCCTGCTTCATCTTGAACGATTGTTACATTTACACCATTTAATTCTTTTAGCGGCATAAGTACTTGTAATAATTCTTTTTCTTGCTCACTCTTATCTTCTTTTACTCCGTACTCATCAAGTGCTTGAAGTAAGCCGAAAGTTGTTTCTTTACCAACTTTCATACTTCTTCCGATGCAATGTAATTGCACTTTCAGCCACTCGATATATTTTCGTTTTCCGCCGATAATACCAGAAGTCGGTCCTTCAATTGCCTTTGAACCGCTATAAATGGCAAGGTCTGAATACTTCACATACTTTTGAATATCTTCTTCAGCTGCCGCATCGACGATAAGTGGGATGTTATTTCGCTGCGCAACTTCCCATGCTTCTTCAACAGAAATCATATTTTTTTGCACAGCGTGATGTGACTTCACATACAGAATTGCTGCTGTATTTTCACCAATCGCCTCTTCAATATGCTCTGCTTTCCCTTCATTTGCATAGCCAACTTCTACAAGTTTACCCCCGCCTAAGTAAATCATCGTTTCAACAGGAGCACCGTATTGAACGTTATGACCTTTTAACATAATCACTTCGTTTTTCGCGATGACCTCTTGATGAAGTCTTTCACTTTTACGGCGATTTCCTTCTGTAACGATACCAGCGATAGAAAGCGCAATTCCGCTCGATGCTGAATTCACAACGACTGCTGCCTCTGAATCTAGAATTCTCGCAATATGGTCTCCTGCTTTATCTACTAAATCTGCAATTTCCACATAATTTTGTCCGCCATGTTTCATCGCATCCATAACTGTATCTGTAGGAGCGGATACACCTAAAATACTCATTCTACCGCTCGCATTAATTACTCTTTTTAATCCGTACTTAGCATTCAATGAATGACCCATTGATTACAACCCCTTTCGTATCAATCCTTCTTTCAGCAATGCGCTGATCCCCTTCTGAATCAATTAACGTAATCGGTTCATCTTTCACCGTAAATAAAGTTAAGTTTGCAATATCGCCTTCTTGAATACGGCCAAGCTCTGGTTTCTTCAGCCACTCTGCCGCATTTTTCGTCACCGCATTTATTACTTCTTCTAGCGGATACCCTAAGTAAAGGAATTTCGAAAGAACGTGAGCCATACTATACACTGGACCGTGTATACGATTCTTCCGGTAAATGTCTGTACTAATTGTATGAAAGGCAATACCGTGACGCTTCGCCGCTTCTGCTACTTTAAAAGAAAAACTAGCATTACCGTGACCAACATCTAAATGAACACCGCGCTTCACTGCATCTATTAATACAGGTAGCGGTTTGCCTTCTTCATCAAACAAATTATTTTCTTTCCCGTTTAAGTAATGTGTAATGACATCATCTTTTTCTAAAAGAGGTACAACTTCCTCAATGCGAGGAGGCGCCGAACCGATATGTACCATAATCGGTAATGATGTTTCACGGGATAAAGAGCGCGCTACATGAAGCGGTTCAATTCCGCTGTCACAAACGACACTTTTACTCATTCTCGCCTTTAACCCAACGATTACATCTTTATACTTTTCTACTGCTTCTATTACTTTCTCTTTATCTATCCATTCCATGTTGGATAATTCATCAATTCGTTTCAAACCGATGCGAGAAATATTTAAAAAGGCAAATAAATTCGTTTTTGCCTGCTCTCTACTTTGTACTAAATCTGCAATGCGATCAGCTCCGCAGCTACCCGCATCAACAATTGTCGTTACCCCTTGCTTAACGCCAATTTCATCCACCTCATCGCCATACGGATCAAACTCTGGAAAAGCATGAACGTGTAAATCAATCCAGCCACTCGATACGTAAGTACCTGAGTAATCAAGAACCTTTCTACCCTCGCCAGCACCTGCTTTCGTCACCTGTGCGATTTTATTATTTTCAATTACAATGTCAATCTCTTCCCCGTTCACACGTTTCACATTACGTAGTACGAATCGTTCTGTCATTGTATTTCCACCCTTTTCTATAAGAAGCCATAAGAATACGCTTACATTAAAATTTCATTTTATATCTCTTTCACACGTTTAGCGTAACACAAAAAAAAGAAGAAGTAAATATAACGTTATAATGTTTAAAAGTGAAATAAAAGATGCCCCTCAAAATAATGATAGTTTAGGAAATTATATTAACGATTCGACAAGACATATCGATTTACTGACAAAAAAAACAATCCCTTTCTTATATACGAAAAGGCTGCTCCAAAAGGGAACAACCTCTTTATCTATTCCTGAACCGTCACAATAACCCCGTCCACATTGTTCCCCGAAATTTCATACTGCTTATTTACCGGAACATTCACTTTCATGTTCCCGGACACTTTATAATAAGAAACCGTATATTTCTTACCTTCTACATTCGTTGAAATTTCTTTTTTCTCTTTTAAGAAGTCTAAGTATTCCTCTAATGTAATTTTCTCTTTTTGCATAATGGCACTATGCGGTAAGCCGACATAACGTATATGCCACGGCTCATATTGAATGCCTGTAATATGACTTTTATTTTTCGGATAACGTAACACAAAGCCCTGCTTCCATACGTTCTCTTCAATCCACTTTCCTTCAGGCGCTTTTTCCATTTTCTTTTGCGTTGATCCAACGTCCAGTGATAATCCTAAATTATGTTCACTATACCCTGCCGGGAGTGCATAGTCAGAGCCCATTTTTTCATATAACTTTTCTTGCTCTTGAAAATCTCGATATCCGCTACTCATTAAGAAATGCTGTACGCCATCTTTCCCAGCTGCATCGACAACGTTCAAAAACTTGCTCACAACATCCTTTGATAAACGAAGATTTCTATCAAATATCACATAACCTCTTACTAATTCACTATTGTGATTTACATTTATAATATCAGACCTAATACTGTCTTTTTTTACTGGGTAATCTTTATTAACTAATAACAGATCCCCTTTATAAATGTCTTCTTTTGTAACCTCTATATTTTCCGTATTCGCAGCTCTTACCGTATTATCTTTTTCTGCAACTTTAACATCGATCTCTTTTTGAAATAATGGTGATATATAAAAGCCTACGCAGATTGTGCATGCTATAAAAAGAGAAATAAATACCCACTTTTTCATCTCTAGTTCCTCCTTAACGTAACTTACGTATAGAATAGAAAAAACTATTAAAATAAAAAGTGGGATAAAGTTTAAATTTTTATTAAATTGCTTCGATTTCTTCTTTTGGCAATCTCACTTCAAATATCGTTCTAATCACATTACTTTCAGCAGAAATCTTCCCGTCATGCTGCTCAACAATATTTTTCGCAATAAATAGCCCAAGGCCTGTACCACCTTGTTGCTCTGATCTTGCCTTATCACCTGTATAAAACATATCAAAAAGATACGGTAAATCTTCTTCTGGAATGCTATCTCCGTAATTAATAATTTGTACGACTACCTCTTCACCTTCAATATACCCGTTCACATCAACAAACTTTCCATCATACCCGTAGCGAATCGCATTCGTTAAAAGATTTTCAAATACCCTCGCTAATAATTTCCCGTCACCGTTAATAGGTAACTGCGGCGTGATATTCAATCTCGCTTCTAATTCCTTCTTTTCTAATAACGGATACAATTCTTCATCTAACTGAATAAGCAATTCACCTACATCAATTGGTCTTTTGTCCAGCTTCAGCATCCCATAATTCATTCTTGTGATTTCAAATAATTCATCAATTAAACTTTCCAGCCTTTCGGACTTCGTAAAAGCAATTGTGGAAAAGTGTTTAATTTGTTCCTTCGTCAAATTCTCATCTTTAAGAATTAAATCTAAATATCCTAAAACAGATGTTAACGGCGTTCTTAAATCGTGAGCTAAGTTAACAATGAGTTGGTCTTTACTACTTTCTGCAAAGTCTCCTCGTTCTACTGCTTCCTTTAATTTTTCACTCGCTACATTTATTTCACGTGCGATATATCCAAACTCATCATTTGATGACACGCGCACTTCATTTGTAAAATCTCCGTTCGCCAAATGATGAATCCCGCTCGAAATCTCATCAAAATATTTTACATACGGTCTAGTAAGGAAGAAGAAAAACATAATGGATAGAGGGATGAAAATAATTAAAAAGAAATTAACATCCCCAATTTGTCTTACCATGGAACGAAATTGAGCTAATGGATCCTCAAAACGAACGACTAATTTATAATAAATCCGTAATCCTTCATAAATGATATACGTTACGCCACCAGCAAATATCATACTTAACGCAAATAGCATAACCATCTTCGAGCGAAAGCTTCTCATCTTTTTAGCCATTGAAAGTATACCCTACTCCCCACACTGTTTTTATTAACTTATTCTTTCTTTTATCTTCCCCAAGTTTTTTCCGCAACGTACGGATATGTACCATAACTGTATTTCCGCCTTCAAAATAATCATCGGCCCATACTTGCTGAAAAATATTTTCCACATTGTACACTTTCTTCGGATGGCTCGCTAATAAATACAAAATATCAAACTCTTTCGGTGTTAATTCAACTTGTTCTCCGTACACATTTACTGTTCTTCGCTCAGGATCAATAACGACTCCGCCTACCTCTAAAGCAGATTTATTCTCCGCTACTTTCGGCTGATTTAACGTAAGAAATCGGCGTAATTGTGCATTTACACGCGCAACTAATTCAATCGGTGTAAAAGGCTTGGTCATATAATCATCTGCGCCTAATACAAGACCTGTCACCTTATCAAAATCAGACGTTTTCGCACTTAAGAAAATGATTGGCATATGGTGCTTCGCGCGAATTTGGCGCGTCACTTCATACCCATCCATTTTCGGCATCATAATATCTAGAACCACTAAGTCGATTGGCTGCGTTTCAATAACCTGAATTGCCTCTTCTCCATCAGCTGCTTTCACGACGTGATAACCTTCTTTTTCTAAATGTATCTCAATTAAATCAGCAATTTCTGCCTCATCATCCACTATTAAAATTGAAATGCGCTTCATTTTACTCCCCCTTATATACGCTCGATTGTAAACTAGTCTATCCCATTTGTACAATACGAAAAGGTTACTCATGAGAGTAACCTTAGTAAATGAAATTATATCGACGATTTTTCAAATATATCGAACACAACTTGAAATATATCAACGATTTTTTTAATATATCGACGTTTCGACAAGGGATATCGACTTACCGACAATTACCGACGAAATTCGCCCGCTATTTGAAAGACTCAACCTACCGCTCAAACACAATCCGCTGCTTCGTGATTTCCGCCAGCCTTCCTCGATTTACTTCATACTCAGTGTCAACACTTTGCGGTACAATCACCTTTCCGCCCTCAAGCATCACTTCCGGCGAAATAATATCCTTCTCCCAGTGCCTACTAGAGGCAGATATATCACCTGGAATCGTAAAGTTTGGCAGTGAAGCAAGCGCAACATTTTGTGCTCGTGAAATCCCCATTTCTACCATACCGCCGCACCAAACGGGTATGTTGTGCTCCATGCAATAATTATGGATTTGAATAGATTCTGTTAATCCACCCACTCGCCCTGGTTTAATATTAACGATTCGGCAACTGCCAAGCGTAATCGCAACGCGCGCGTCTTCTAAACTATGGATGCTTTCGTCTAAACAAATCGGCGTTTCGATTTTCTTTTGCAACTGTGCATGGTCGAGAAAATCGTAATCCGCTAACGGTTGTTCAATCATCATCAATTGAAATTCATCTAGTCGTTTCAGCTTCTCCGTATCTGCTAACGTATAGGCTGAGTTTGCATCAGCCATTAACGGGATGCGCGGGAACTCTTTACGAATTTCTTTCAATAATTCGTAATCATGCTCTGGCTTTATTTTCACTTTAAAACGCTCATATCCTTCTTCTGCATACTTCTCGATTTGTTTTAACATAACCGGAATTGTATTGATACCAATCACAACGCCTACTTCAATTTCAGTCCTAGTTCCGCCAAGTAACGTCGCTAGTGATTTCTGTTCACGCTTCGCATATAAATCCCAAACAGCTCCTTCAATTCCGGCCTTTGCCATTCGGTTTCTTTTTATATGCTGGAACAAACCTGGCACTTCATTCGGATGAGAAATCTCAGCTTTTAATAAATCCGGTATTAAAAAATCTTGAAGTACATGTAGCGCTGTCTTCACCGTTTCTTCCGTATACCACGGTTCAGAGAACGCAACAACTTCGCCAAATCCAATGTATCCGTCCGTATTTTCTAATTCAATGACGATACTTTCACGCTTTTCATACGTTCCGTAGCTTGCAGCAAACGGAATGACGAGTGGCATTTCCGTTATATGAAGTGTCGCTTTTTTTATTTCCACTTACATCTCCTCCACTAATTGTCTTAACTCTCGTCTTAACAATTTTTTCGAAGCATTTCGTGGTAATTCCTCTAAGAAACATGCTTTCTTCGGCACTTTATATTTTGCTAATTTCTCCTCGCAAAAATGCAGAATTTCTTCTTCTGTTACCTCTCCACTTTTTACAACAAAAGCAGCAGGTACTTGTCCCCATTTATCGTCAGCCATACCGACAACACCAGCTTCTGCTACCATTGGATGAGAGAGTAACACTTCTTCAATTTGAGCCGGATATATATTCTCTCCGCCAGAAATAATTAAATCACTGCGGCGATCTAGTACGTATAAAAATCCTTCTTCGTCTAAATAACCGAGGTCACCAGTATGAAGCCATCCGTTTTGAATTGTTTCGCGTGTCGCATCTTCACGGTTAAAGTAACCGCCTGTTACGTTTGGTCCTTTTACTACGATCTCGCCTTCCACAAACGGCGTTACTACTACGCCATCTTTTTCAATACGAAGTTGGCACTGAAATAGTGGTTTCCCAGCTGATCCTACTTTCGTTAACATATAATCTGCTGATAACGTACAAATTTGCGACGACGTTTCTGTCATACCGTACGTTTGATACACAGGAATTCCTTTATCTACACAAGTTTCTAATAACGGTTTCGGCGCTGGTCCTCCGCCAAGTAACATACATCGTAAAGAAGATGGATATGTCTCTTCTCCAAGTCTCTCTAATAAATCAGTTAACATTTTAGAAACGACAGAAATGATCGTAACACCTCTCGTTTGAAGTGCTTTATGAATAAAATCAGCATCATATTTCGGAACGAGTAAAATACGCATTCCGTACATAACATTTTTCATTAAAAGAGATAGCCCGCCAACGTGGAACATTGGCATACAAGCTAACCACCAATCATCATCACGAAGTCCTAAATTAAGCGAAGAACCGACTGCGCTTGCCCAGTGATTGCCGTACGTTAAAATAACGCCTTTCGGTTTTCCTGTCGTCCCTGACGTATAAATGATTGTCATCGCTTCTTCTAAAGAGAATTCTTCTTGTATAGAGGCTTCCGCCTTCGATCCATTCATCACTTCGGCGAACGAATATACAAGAACATCCTTAGCCTCGAAATCTTGATCCGTCACTAAGCATATAACTTCAGCATCATCGATTTGCCAAAGTAGCTCTTCTCTTGAAAGACGCGTATTTAAAAGCACAGCTACTGCACCTACGTAAGATAGGGCGTGAATAACTGTAATCATCTCCATACCATTTTTCATCAGAACAGCCACCTTTTGCCCACGCTTCACTCCTACATGCGTGAGGTGTTCACAAACAGATACTACTTTTTCATGCAGCTGCATAAAAGTAACTTTCTCTTCCTCTATTTCAATTGCAGTGCGATCTGGTGTTAAAAATGCACGTTGCTTTAACCAATTTGGCATCGTCTCCATCATACATTCTCCTTTCATGAAAGAAAGAGACTTGATATGACATCAAGTCTCTTAGTTGTTTTATTTCCGGTTGATCTCATCTAGCTGTGCCTCCTAGCCCCTTCCGTCTAAGAACCTTCCGCACGAGAAAGTAAAAAACACTTTCTGTGCGAAAGAACCTTAGCCTACGAGGCTAAACAGTCGGCTCCGCTTTTGGTTTCATCCAGCTACAGCGGCTAGAATGTTCGGTGGCTTCATTTCTTCCTACGAGGCAAAAAGCGCCTCTTCGTCAGAAGCTCCATCCCCCTCACATTCTAAGCGAGCCGCTTCCGCTTTTGGTTTGATCAAGGGAAACGAGGGAATTGACCGAAGTCCGGACTGCGTTTTTCTTTGAACGCGTCACGACCTTCTTTTGCTTCGTCAGTTGTGTAGTACAATAACGTTGCATCTCCAGCTAGTTGTTGAATACCAGCTAGACCGTCTGTGTCTGCGTTGAATGCAGCTTTTAGGAAACGAAGTGCCATTGGGCTGTTTGCTAAGATTTCTTGTGCCCATTGTACTGTTTCTGCTTCAAGTTCTTCTAATGGTACTACTGTGTTTACTAAGCCCATATCAAGCGCTTCCTGTGCGCTGTATTGACGGCATAGGTACCAAATTTCGCGAGCTTTCTTGTGGCCTACCATACGAGCTAAGTAACCAGCTCCGTATCCACCGTCAAAGCTTCCTACTTTAGGACCTGTTTGCCCGAATACAGCGTTGTCTGCAGCGATTGTTAAGTCACATACGATATGAAGTACGTGTCCACCACCGATTGCATAACCTGCTACCATTGCGATAACTGGTTTAGGAATTGCGCGAATTAGACGTTGTAAGTCTAATACGTTTAAACGAGGGATTTGGTCGTCACCTACATATCCACCATGACCGCGAACTTTTTGGTCGCCGCCAGAACAGAATGCACGTCCACCTTCACCTGTTAAAATGATAACGCCAACATTTGCATCATCACGAGCGTGTGCAAAAGCGTTGATTAACTCCATTACCGTTTTAGGACGGAATGCGTTATGTACTTCAGGACGGTTAATCGAAATCTTTGCGATACCATTGTATGTTGAATAAATAATATCTTCGTAATTGCCTTCTTTTACCCATTCAATAGCCATTACAACTACCTCCTTGTATATTTCTGATCTCCTCTATAAGTGTAGCTTCCTTCTTAGATGAACAAGCATCACTGCATAGTTTTTAGAAATCCCTTTACTATTGTATCAAACTTTTCCGGTTGTTCCACATGAATTGCATGGCCAGCACCATCAATTTTCACAAATTTCGCGTCAGAGACGCATTTTTCGATGTTTTTTAATATGCGAAAGAACTTTTCATCATGCTCCCCGTTCATTAAAAGAACAGGTATTTTTAAGTTTTGCAGCTCGTTCCACCATGAAGGCTGAGCCCCTGTTCCCATGCCGCGCAAGCTATTTGCAATTCCTTTTGGATTGTTAGCAAGTCTTTCTTTTCGCACTGCTTCTTGTACGTTTTGTGCTAAAAGTTTTTGCGTTTCAAACAGCGGAATATTTTCCCACATCGTTACAAAACTATTGATGCCTTCTCGCTCAATTTTATCGGCAAGTCGCTCATCTTTTTCACGACGTTCTTCTCTCTCATTTTCACTTTTGAGCCCAGCTGTACAATTTTCTAATAAAAGAGAATGTACATATTCTGGATATAGACATGCCATCGTAATCGCCAGTCTACCGCCCATTGAATAGCCAAGTATGTGCGCTCTTTCAATATGAAGGTAATCTAATAGTTCTTTCATTTGCACTGCTACATTTCGAATATCATAGTGAGTTACATCTTCAGGACTTTCCGTTTTTCCGTGCCCCACAATGTCTACTAAAATGACTTGAAACTGCTCACTCCAAGAAGGAACGAAGGAACGCCACGTTTCCATGCTTCCCGTAAAACCATGAAGAAGTAGAAGTGGTTCCCCGCTTCCGACTACTTCATATTCATACGATACACCTTGCAGCGTTACGTTCATTTTGATTCACCTTGCAACGATGTAGTAATTACGTCCTGCGTTTTTGCCCATAATTTACGGTGCAATGTTAAGTTTTCATCACGGTTCGTACAAATTTCTACAACGTGTAAACCTTCCGTCGTCGTTCCTTTTTGTACCTCTTCTCGGAATTGCTCCCAACCATTTACACGGCTAAATGAACCGCCGTACATTTTGACAACATGCTCATAATCAAGTCCAATTGGCGTTCCAAATAATGATTCGAAATGTTCCTTTTTCTCATATTGTGGTAAGAATGAGAAAATACCGCCACCATCATTGTTTACAACGACAATCGTTATATTTAATTCATGTAATTTTGCGGCTAATAATCCGTTTAAATCGTGATAAAATGATAAATCACCAATAACTAATACGAGCGGATCGCAAATAATACTCGCTCCTAAAGCTGTCGAAATGATTCCATCAATCCCGTTTACACCACGGTTTGCCATCACTTGAATATTTTTATCCGATGTGAAAAAGAATGAATCTGTATCACGAATTGGCATACTATTACTCGCAAATAATGTTGCCCCTTCTGGTAGTACGCGGACGATATCCGTAATAACTTTCCCTTCAAATGCAGTTTCATATGTTTCCATTTCACGAAGCGTTTCCTTCGTTTTTTCGTTTATATGTTGCCACATTCCGAACCAATCATTCTTTTTCATAACTGGCAGTTTTTCTATTAATGCACCGCAAAACGCAATATCACTTGCTTGGACAACCTCTGTCGCAACGAGAGCTGGATCTCTCCATTGTCCAGATTCGTCAACAACGATATGAACAGCTTTCGTCTGTTTTTTGATGAACTGCGTTAATGCTTTCGAAACAGGCATCCCACCAAAACGAATCATAACTTCTGGCTTCCACGTTTCTTTTAATAGCTCATTTCGTAAAAATGTATCGTAACAGTCGATTACCATCGTTTTATCGTGATGTCCGCTACGAATGTTAGAAAGTGGATCCGCTAATATTGGATATCCCGTTTTCTCAGCTAGTTCTGCCGCAAACGCTGCGATTTCTGAATGACTATCATCTCCACAAATAATAAGCCCCTTTTCCATATGTGAAAGGCGCCCTACAAGAGAATCTACATATTCACTCGGCATCATCACGTTCCCTTGCTGAACTAATCCTGTATATTCCCCGCGTCCTTTATCCCATAAACTTTCTAATGAGAAATTTGGGATAAGCGGCTCGCGAACTGGAAAATTAAGATGAACAGGTCCTTGCGGCGCTAGAAGTGCGCTTGCTATCGTGCGCTGCGTCGTCATGCGAGCATAATGATACATCGCTTCACTCGCTTCTGGAAGTGCCATCTCTGTAAATTGCTTCACAAATGTACCGTATAAATTGAATTGATTCATCGCTTGTGGCGCACCAACATCTCTTAATTCATGCGGTCTATCTGCCGTTAAGACGATAAGCGGCACTCGTGAATGAAAAGCTTCACATACAGCTGGATAATAGTTTGCTGCTGCCGTTCCTGACGTACATAATAACGCAACAGGGCGTTTTTTTGCTTTTGCGATACCGAGCGCAAAAAATCCCGCTGATCTTTCATCTACATGTAAATATGTGTTCATTCCTTCATGTTGTTCCATTAGTAGAGCAATCGGTGTTGACCGTGAGCCTGGACTAATGACAACATCACATACATTTAGACGCGTCAGTTCATCCACGAACGCGCCTAAATAATATGATAATGCTTCTATATGATTGTTCATTTCATTAATTCCTCCAAAGCACCAAGCATCGGTCTAAACTTCAAGCTTGTTTCTTCATATTCAAGTTGCGGTACTGAATCAATTACAATCCCGCACCCAGCAAATAAGGATGCTTTCGCACCATTTAATAATCCGCAGCGAAGTGCAACCGCAAATTCACCATTTCCTTCATCATCTATCCAGCCAATCGGTGCACCATATAACCCTCTGTCTAACAATTCAACATCACGAATCAGTTTCATCGCTTCCAAACGAGGTGTCCCGCCAAGAGCTGGTGTTGGGTGTAATTCTTCTACCATTGTTAAAAGACTTGCATCGCCTTTTGCCTCTACAGGCGTATATAAATGAATTAAGTTTTTCGTTGTTAATAATCCCGGACTTTCCGGAATATTAACAGATTCGCAGTGCTCATTTAGTACTCCTCGAATCATGTTCACAACATAACCGTGTTCAGCTAAATTCTTTTCATCATGAAGAAGCGCATTACTATTTCGTTTACTTTCTTCTATAGATTGACCATGACCAGTTGAACCAGCAAGACACATCGAAGTAAACTTCTCATCTTCTTTGCGAATTAATCTCTCTGGCGTGGCTCCTAAGAAGCATGCTCCTTTATAATCAAAAGAAAATACGTAACAATCTGGTTGCCCAATGCGAAGTGCTTCTAAAACAAGAGCAGAATCAATATGATGATCCATTTCTACTTTTAGCTCCCTCGCTAATACAACCTTCTGCACGTTCCCCTGCTTCATCTCATCTTGCACTTTCTCAATGGCCTTCATCCAGCCTTTCGGATCTACTTCTACTTTAGAAGTAACTGTTAATTTCGATCCTTCAAGTGCACATTTACTCTCCCCAAAAATTTTCTCTTCTAAAGAAACAATTTCGTTATAAAGAGTTTCTGCACAATCAGTTGCTGAAACGAATGTATTCATTGTTAACCATGCTTTTTCATTTTTTACAGTTAATAAAAATGCCGGTAGTGAAAATGTCGTATCATCAAATTCTTTCCATAAGTCGGTTTTCTCTTTTTCTTGGTCAAATGAAAATCCACCAAATAAAAGAGGACCTGTGCCAAATTCGTATCTTTCTCTTTGTACAAATGCTTTCTCTTTTACTTTGTCCCACTCGTCACGAGCCGTTTGAAAGCGTTTGTTAGAAGAAGTTGCTATAGTGAAAACAGAGCCAATTCCAGCAAATATTACATGCTGAGCTGGGTCTGCAAAATAACATCTATTTTCGAATGAGATCCTTTTTCCTGCTGCATAAAACAGAAGCGGATCTATCCAGTCTATTTGTTTTACGAAGCTCACCAATATTTTTTCATCAGTTGCACGCTTAATGGCTGCACTAAGAACTTCTTGCAAGCCTATTTGTTTCGTTTGAATCACAATTGTCTCCCCCCTATGGGCGAAAAATAGTCATAATTACGCTTGATTTTAAGATACACCTCAAACGAAAGGCCTGTCAACGTTTAGCATTTCTGAGAAATTCACCTTCTCTTCCTAGAAAATAAACGTTGACACTAAATGATGCTTTTTCTACACTTAGTTGTGTACAATATGTGACCAAAGGAGGATTCAACATGGAAATGAACGTCGAAACGAATTCCTCTCCTACGGCGCCAAAGCCAAGTAAGCAAACCGGCTGGCGCATTTGGTGGAGTTTACTACGTCCCCATACATTAACAGCAGCTTTCGTTCCTGTTTTCATCGGAACAGCCTATGCGATGCAGGTCGGAGGTATAAATCAAATACATCTCCTTCTTTTCCTTATGATGCTTATCGCTTGTCTTCTCATTCAAGCAGCAACAAACATGTTTAATGAATACTTTGATTATAAAAGAGGACTCGATCACGAAGGGTCAGTTGGTATCGGCGGCGCTATCGTTCGCGATGGCATTCAGCCAAAAACGGTGCTTAACTTAGCATTTGGATTTTTCGGGATCGCAATACTATTAGGTGTTTATATTTGTATGAATTCTAGCTGGTGGCTTGCTGCAATCGGTCTTGTTTGTATGGCCGTTGCTTACCTTTATACAGGTGGCCCACTTCCAATTGCATATACACCATTTGGAGAGTTAACAGCCGGATTATTTATGGGTGTCATTATTATTGGAATTTCATTCTTTATTCAAACTGGAACTGTAACATCAGAAGTCGTTTTACTATCTATTCCAAGCTCCATTTTAATTGGTGCCATTTTACTAGCTAATAACATTCGTGACTTAGATGGCGATAAAGAAAACGGTCGTAAAACGTTAGCAATTCTCGTTGGACGCGAAAGAGCCGTTGGTGTACTCGCTTCTATGTTCATCGTTTCTTATATTTGGACAATCGCTCTAATTATCGTTAACATCGTATCACCATGGATGCTTATCGTATTTTTAAGTGCACCGAAAGCATTGAAAGCGACGAAAGGCTTTATCGGCAAAAGTATTCCAATGGAAATGGTACCTGCGATGATTGCAACAGCAAAAACAAATACAATCTTCGGTCTCCTCATGGGAATCGGATTATTGCTTGGATATTTCCTATAAAGTGAAACTTTAATCAACTGCCCGTTAATGCGGGATAAAAAGGAGCTGCTAACGTGGCTCCTTTTTCATATACCAATTTCAGCTCATAATTCCTCCTCTCGACGCTCATACTATGTAAAGAAACTGAATTGTAGGAAGGTGGACGCCTATGTTAACTCCACAACAAATAAATCAATTTAAATCTATTTTAGAAAAACAACAGCAAGAAGTTGAACAAACAATACAAACTCATGAGAATACAGATCGTGCTTCTGAACGCGATTCTGTTGGAGAATTATCTAGCTATGACAATCATCCAGGTGATATGGCTACAGAATTGTACGAACGTGAGAAAGATTTCGGGCTCATCGAATTTTGGCATAAGCAGCTAGAAGATACAAAACATGCCCTGCAAAAAATTGAAGAAGGTACGTATGGAATTTGCGAAGTATCTGGCGAAGAAATTCCGTTTGAAAGATTAGAGGCAATGCCAACCGCTACAACATGTATTCAGCACACTACAAATAAATTAAATATGAACACGCGACCAGTTGAAGAAGAGGTGTTGGCTCCTTCTTTTCACAAGCACGACGAAGATCATTCTGTAGAATACGATGCTGAAGATGCATGGCAAGATGTCGCAAATTATGGGACATCAGAAACACCGTCCGATTTAGAAAGACAGGATTCCAAAAACTATAATGGCATGTACGTAAATAGTGAAGAAAATGTTGGGTATGTAGAGGATTTCGAAAATTTTATAGGAACAGACATGTATGGCAAAAATCCTCAAGTTTTCGCCACAGAAGAACATGAAGAGTATGAACAAATGCTTGATGACTTTGAAGAGCGTACTTTCAAAGGCGAGTTATCTTCAAATGAATCTAGCTCCAAAGAATAAAAAAAGCATTCCGAAATTCGGAATGCTTTTTTTCGCTAGCTAATTAGTTTTTTGTAACGTTAGCTGCTTGTGGTCCGCGGTTTCCTTCAACGATTTCGAAAGAAACTTCTTGACCTTCTTCTAAAGTTTTGAAGCCGTCGCCTTGGATAGCTGAGAAATGTACGAATACGTCTTCTCCGCCTTCAACTTCGATGAAGCCAAAACCTTTTTCGCCGTTAAACCATTTAACTTTACCTGTTTGCATGTCATGTACCTCCTAAATAAAAATGAAACTATGAATCCACATGAAAAGGTGGATATAAAGGACATGAATGTATAACAAGCTTACAGCCTTTAATACAACGTGCTTTATTTCCGTACCACATTATGTAGCTCAATAGTATTTTCACTATATCATGCTATGTCAAAAACGTCAAATGAGAACACTTTCAATCCATCGTTTTTTATAATCCTAGTATAACCTTAAATTTTCATTCTATTTTTATTCAAAAATTAACAAATCTACAGTATTCTAATTCCTTTGATTTCTGTACAATATAATTACTACATATAATGGGGTGAAAAAATGCAAGCACATGAAATCGAGTATAAATTATATGGCGATGATATGCAGTTTGTTGAAATTGAATTAGATCCAGAAGAAAGCGTTATCGCAGAGGCTGGCGCAATGATGATGATGGAAGATCATATCGAAATGGAAACCATTTTCGGTGATGGTTCTGGCCCATCTAGTGGTCTATTCGGTAAATTAATGGGCGCTGGTAAGCGTCTTGTTACAGGTGAAAGTATGTTTATGACTGTCTTTACAAATACAGGTCATGGCAAGCGCCACGTATCATTCGCCGCTCCTTATCCAGGAAAAATCATCCCTGTTGATTTAACACAATATCAAGGAAAAGTCGTTTGTCAAAAAGACGCGTTTCTTTGTGCAGCAAAGGGCGTTTCTATCGGAATTGAGTTTACGAAAAAAATTGGAACTGGTTTCTTCGGTGGTGAAGGTTTCATCATGCAGAAACTTGAAGGTGATGGACTCGCTTTCATGCATGCAGGAGGAACTGTATATAAGCGTGAATTAAAACCTGGCGAAAGACTTCGCATCGATACAGGTTGTCTCGTTGCCATGACAAAAGACGTTAACTACGATATCGAGTTCGTTGGAAAAGTAAAAACAGCTCTATTTGGCGGCGAAGGTTTATTCTTCGCAACGTTAGAAGGTCCTGGAACGGTTTGGATTCAGTCCTTAACACTTAGCCGTTTAGCAGCACGCCTTACAAGCCCAGCAGCTCAAAACAGCGGTGAAGGCAGCGTTTTAGGCGGACTTGGACGTTTATTAGATGGAAAAGAGTAAAACAGTGCCCTTATAGGGTGCTGTTTTATTTTGGCATGATTCGTCCATAAGTCGCTATAATTTCATCCACTAATTTATATACGCGATACAAACTATTTGCCCCCTCCAAAAGAATGAATCAAGTCCCTCACTGCATATATTGAACTATACCTTTTCTTAAGGAGGGCTTCCTTAATGCGTACTCCTTTATCCTTCGATAAAGATACCGCCATATTGTTAGCTTCTTGTTGTGAGTTAACGTATGAACAATATAAACAAAATGGGATTTTCAAAATACCGGATGGTTTTCAATATGTACAAGGCTTTCAAGGAAAAACCATTCAAACGACAGAATGGTTCGGATTCATACTAGAATCTGAGGATACGATTATTGTAGCTTTTCGCGGAACACAAACAGATACAGACTGGATTATCGATTCACTCGTTAACCAAAAACCATACCCATATGCTTTAAACAGCGGAAATGTCCATAACGGCTTTCTTTCCATTTATGAATCTTGCCGAGATTCTATTATGGATATGCTCGTATCACTACCAGCCCATAAAAAACTCCTTGCAACAGGTCATAGCTTAGGCGGGGCGCTCGCCACACTACATATACTCGATGCGCGTATCAATACCGCCTTCGCACAGTACGGTCTTTATACATTTGCCTCTCCCAAAGTGGGCGATATTGCATTTCGTAATTATTATAAACTACAAGTAGCTAGTAGCTTTCGCTTCGTTAATCTATTTGATGTCGTTCCTCTTCTCCCTCCGCGCAATGTCCATTTT
Organism: Bacillus sp. M5A3_1b; assembly: GCF_053345335.1. Lineage (NCBI taxonomy): Bacteria > Bacillati > Bacillota > Bacilli > Caryophanales > Bacillaceae > Bacillus > Bacillus sp. M5A3_1b. The sequence continues at coordinate 1,122,985 of NZ_JBKEZY010000001.1, forward strand.
AATGACCAAGACTGGGAATATGCACACGTTCATCACAACATGACTTTTACAAAAAACACAAAATCTATTACAAATAATCATGCCATGACAACATACAAAACATGTCTGACTTCTCATTTTTAACCAGGTAATGATTGGAAACCCTATATCCTTATACTATAATAATATATGAAATTATTTTTGGATGAGGGGACCTTACATGCTAAAATTTATCTTTGCACTTTTTCTCATTGTAATTTTTACGTTTACAGGTTTCTTTACATTTTCATACTTTGCGACGGGAGAATATGGTGGAACAGGTATCATATATACCGCTATCCCATTTCTTTCTTAAGCAAAAAAAGAAAACCGAGCTTAATGAGATTAAGCTCGGTTTTTAGCAATTATATTCCTCTTTTAAAAGTGAATATACTTTGTCTCCATGAATAAAAGTCCCTTCAAAAGGGACTTTCACTTAATACTGTGTAACTGCATTACCAATACTCCAAATCTCATTACTATACTGTAAAATCGTTCGATCACTCGCAAAATGACCAGACTGTGCAATATTTAAAATCGACATTTCTAGCCACTTCGTTCGGTTTTCATACGCTCTACCAACAGCTTCTTGCCTTTCCGCATATGGACCAAAATCTCGCAGAACGAAGTATTCATCATTTTGAATTACGAGAGAATCATAAATTGCTTCAAATTCAGCTCCCGAATGTGCAAAGAAACCATTCGTTAACTGATCTACTACTTTTTTAATATGCATATTGTGGTGATAATAATCACTTGCACGATATCCACCATTTTGATAGTAATGAAGAACCTCTTCCGCTGTTAAGCCAAAAATGAAACAGTTATCATCACCGACCCGGTCTTTTATTTCAACATTAGCTCCGTCTAACGTTCCGAGTGTGATAGCACCATTCATCATAAATTTCATATTCCCTGTTCCTGATGCTTCTTTACTCGCGGTTGAAATTTGCTCACTCACATCCGCGGCTGGGAATATATCTTCCGCTAAAGACACTCGATAGTTTTCTAGAAAGATAACTTTCATATATTGGCTTACGTACGGATCATTATTCACTTTCCTAGCGAGTTCATTGATTAATTTAATAATTTTTTTCGCATAGTAATAGCCAGGTGATGCTTTCGCTCCAAAGATAAAAGTACGCGGATAAAATGTAAAACTAGCATCCTCTTTCAAACGGTTATACAAATATAAAATATGAAGAACATTTAATAATTGTCTTTTGTAAGCATGTAGTCTTTTTACTTGCACATCAAAAATAGAATTAGGATCAATTGTAATCCCCATTTTATTATGAATACGCTCCGCTAAAATCTCTTTACGCTCTTGTTTTACCTCTGCAAATTTCTCTTGGAAACTCGCATCGTATTGAACTGTTTGCAGCGCTTGAAGCTTAATCGGTTCTTTCTTCCACTCTGTTCCAATCGCCTCTGAAATAAGGTTCGTCAGCTGTGGATTCGCCTTCATTAGCCAACGTCTATGAGCGATTCCATTCGTTTTATTATTAAACTTATCTGGATAAAACTCATAAAACAATCGCATTTCACGTTGCTTTAAAATTTCCGTATGAATTTTTGCTACACCATTTATGCTATGGCTACCGACAATTGCTAAATGAGCCATTTTCACAAGATCATGCGCAATAATCGCCATCTCTTCAATACGATGCCATTCATATGGATAACGTTCCCAAAGTTCATGACAGAAACGTTCATTAATCTCTTCAATAATCATATAAATTCTCGGTAATAACGGTTTAAAAATGTGAATTGGCCACTTCTCAAGCGCTTCTGATAACGTCGTATGATTCGTATAAGAAATCGTTTGCGTTGTTATGTGCCAAGCTTCTTCCCATGCTAGTTTTTCTTCATCTAATAAAATACGCATTAGTTCTGGAATCGCCAAAACTGGATGTGTATCATTAATATGAATCGCAATTTTCTCATGTAATTGACGAAGGTCACCATATCTTTCTCTATGCATACGAACGATATTTTGCAAACTTGCCGATACGAGGAAATACTGTTGCTTCAAACGAAGTATTTTCCCCTCATCATGCGTATCATCTGGATATAAAAACTCCGATACCGCCTCTGTTTCACGCTTATATTTCAAAATATCTTTGCAATTTTGCGGGAAAGGAACTGGTTCAGCATTCCAAAGTCTGAGTGTATTTACAGTACTCGTCTCATAACCTACTACTGGAACGTCATATGGTACTGCCATAATCACTTCTGCATTCGTATGCCTGAACTCTAAACGCCCATCAATGTATAGCGGTTCAACATTGCCGAAATAACTTACCTCTACAGCTTGATCATGCCTTCTTACTTCCCATACGTTTTCATGAAGAAGCCACTGTTCTGGAAATTCAACTTGATAACCATCAACAATTTTTTGATCAAATAAGCCGTGCTTGTAACGAATTCCACAGCCATGACCTGGTAAGTTTAAAGATGCAAGTGAATCAAGGAAACAGGCTGCTAATCGTCCAAGTCCACCATTTCCAAGACCTGCATCTGCTTCCACGTCTTCTAACTGTTGCAAAGAAATCCCAAGCTCAGAAAGTCCTTGCTCACATACATCCCTGATGCCTAAATTTAATATGTTACTTCCAAGCAAACGCCCAAGTAAAAACTCAATGGATAAGTAATACATTTGCTTTTGCTCTCCAGACCGATAACTTTCGTTCGTTGCAATCCATTGACTATTCATATACTCACGTACCATGTACCCAAGCGTATTGTATTGATCACGAGTTGTAGAGTCTTTAAAACTTTTACCATACATCGTCTCTAACTTTTCTAGAAAAGCTGATTTGAAACTTTCAACATGAGTAAACATTTCTTCACCACCTACATGTTATTCCATGAGACTTTTATACAATTTCTTATAGGCAAGAGCTGATTTCTCCCAGCTATAATCTTCAGTCATCGCTTGTTTTACAAGCTGCTCCCATACCGGTTTATCATGATAAAATTCAATTGCACGAAGAACCGTGTGCAACATGTCATGCGCATTAAAGTTCGTGAAACTGAAACCATTTCCTTCTCCAGTTTCTTCGTCATAAGATTGTACAGTATCATTTAATCCGCCTGTCTCTCTTACAATTGGAATTGTACCGTACGCTAATGCGATAAGTTGTCCAAGTCCACACGGTTCAAATAGTGATGGCATTAAGAATAAATCACTTCCTGCATACACTTGGTGGGCTAGTTCTTCATTAAATCCGATATACACTTTTACCTTCTCAGGATACTCGTATGCCATCCACTCAAAGAATTGTTCATATTCAGAATCACCTGATCCTAAAATAATACATTGCACATCTTCCTCCATTATTTCGCGGAATACAGTACGTACTAAATCAAGACCTTTTTGCTTCGTTAATCTCGTTACCATCGAAATAATTGGTGTATCTTCTTTTTCTGGCAAACCAAAATAACGCTGCAAGGCGCGTTTATTTTCATTCTTTTCCTCTAATGACTCTGCATCATACTGAGCAGTAATATACGAATCTGTTTCTGGATTATATACGCTCGTATCAATTCCATTTACGATGCCGCTAAGCTTACCATTATTTTTTCGTAACAACCCATCTAACTTCTCACCGAAAAACTCATATTGAATTTCCTCTTTGTATGTCGGGCTAACCGCTGTAATTTGATCAGAAGCAATAATTCCGCCCTTCATAAAGTTCACATTTCCATAAAACTCTAGCTGCTCACTATGAAAATATTCATCACCAAGTTCTAACAAGTCATACATCACCTCAGGAGGAAATACACCTTGGAACTGCAAATTATGAATCGTATACACCGTTTTAATATGCTCATATAATGGATTATCTTGATACTTTTCACGCAGTAAGAAATTCACCATAGCTGTATGCCAATCGTGGCTATGAAGAACATCCACTTCGAAATCAAGATGCGGAATACACTCTAAAACTGCTTTCGAAAAATAAGAAAAACGCTCTCCGTCATCATAATGACCATATAAAGAATCTCTCTTAAAATAATATTCATTATCTATTAAGTAATACGTAATCCCGTCTTGCTCACCTTTTAAAATTCCGCAATATTGATTTCTCCACCCAAGCGGGACGTTAATTACTTTATGTAACGTACATCCATCCCTTAATTTTTGCGGAATAAGACTATAATTTGGAAGTATAATGCGAACGTCCACACCTAATTTTTTCAGCTCTTTTGGGAGCGCACCTGCTACATCAGCTAATCCTCCCGATTTAACAAATGGTACACATTCTGATACTGCAAATAAAATATTCACTTGTTGTCCCACTGCACGAAAAGCTTATACGACTTCCCTTGCAGCTTCCTCCCTTCGAGTTTTCATTTGAATGAATGCTTTAATCAGTGGAGGAAAAACCCCCACTGATTCTTTTAAGAATAACTATTAATCGTGCTGCTTTGAATACTTCCTTTTTCTACAACATATGGCTCATCGGCGTTTCCTTTTAGTACAACACCGTCACCAATTTTCACGTCTTTATCAATAATAACACCGTCTATTATACAATTATCTCCAATTTTGCTCTTTTGCATAATAATGCTATTACGAACAATTGAGCCTTTTCCAATTTTAACAGAACGGGAGATAACACTATTTTCTACTTCTCCTTCAATAATACTGCCGTTTGCAATCATTGTATTTTTCACGGCTGCACCCTTCAGGTAACGAGTTGGTGGTTCATCTTTTACTTTCGTAAAGATCGGTGCTTCTTTCTTAAATAATTGCTTCCAAATAGCAGGTTGCAAAATTTCTAAGCTATGTTTATAGTAACTTTCAATTGAATCAATAATAGCTACATATCCTGTATGCTCATACGTAGCAATATGCAGTGATTTTCCGCGCTTTTCTCTCACTACATCAAATAAACTGTATTGCTCCACATCTTTATATGTCTCAAATAAATCTAACAATAATTGTTTCTTTAACACGTATGTTTGAAGCGAAACCCCTTCATGGCAAACTTCAGTAATATCAGCTGCCGTATGTATATGTCGCTCTAACACCGCTTGAAAATTTAATGCTGTTACGAGATGGCTATTCGTAATAACAACGTATTCTTCTCTAGCTCTTAAAAAATAATCAATATGTCTTCTAAAATGTGCAAAAGATCCAAATTCATCTTGGTCACATTGGCAATTTGGCGGGAATAAAAACAGTCCGTCTCTTTTTCTATCTAAATCCCACTGTTTTCCTGAACCAACATGGTCCATTAGTGAACGGTTTTTATGACTTGTAAAAACCGCTACACTATGAATATTAGAATTCACCATATTTGAAAGCATGAAATCAATGAGTCGATAACGGCCCCCAAATGGTAACGCCGCTAATGAACGATGCCCTGTTACTTTCTTTAAGGAAGGAAAACTTCCCGTTGCATTAATAATTCCTAACATTTTTTCTCCCATTCATTTCATCCCCCTTTTCTATTTCCCTTCAGCAATGAGTACTACATCGTCGACATTTTTTTCTGGACGAATAATTGTTCCATCTTCAATAACCATTTCCGATCCAACAATCGCTCTTTCAATCACAACATTTTTACCAATCTTCGCTCCTGGCATAACGACAGAATCAATAACCATACTACCTTCTTCCACCGTCACCCCTTGGAATAATACAGAATGCTTCACGTCCCCTTCAATGACGCATCCTTCGTTAATAAGTGATTCTTCTACTTTTGCCTTTTCTGCAATATATTGAGGTGGCTCATTTGGATTCACAGAATAAATACGCCAATTACGATCGTTTAAATTCAGCGATGTTTCATCGCGAAGTAAATCCATATTCGCTTCCCATAAGCTTTTCACCGTTCCAACATCTTTCCAATATCCTTCAAACGGATACGCCATAAGCTTTTTCCCTTCATCTAATAAAAGCGGAAGTACATCTTTTCCGAAATCATTACTAGATTCAGGATTTCTTGCATCCATTTCTAAATACTCTTTCAAAATTGCCCAGTTAAAAATATAAATTCCCATTGATGCAAGATTACTTCTTGGAAATTGCGGTTTCTCTTCAAATTCAACAATCTCCATCTCTTCGTTCGTATTCATAATACCGAAGCGACTCGCCTCATCCCACGGCACTTCAATAACAGAAATCGAAACGTCCGCTTCTTTCTCAATATGGTAATCTAGCATTTTACTGTAATCCATTTTATAAATATGATCGCCTGATAAAATCAGAACATACTCTGGTTCATACTGACTTAAATAGTTTAAGTTTTGATAAATGGCACTTGCTGTACCTGTGTACCACTTCACACCTGAAGACTCCGCATAAGGAGGTAACACTGTGACTCCACCGCTTACTCGGTCTAAATCCCAAGCATTGCCGATTCCGATATAATTATGAAGTTCGAGTGGTTGATATTGCGTCAAAATCCCAACCGTTTCAATACCAGAATTCGCACAGTTACTTAGCGTAAAGTCAATAATGCGATATTTACCACCAAATGGAACAGCTGGCTTGGCTAAATTTTTTGTTAATGCACTTAATCGACTACCTTTTCCCCCTGCTAGTAACATTGCTACGCACTTTTGCTTTTGAGCCATCTTGTTTTTTGCTCCCCTTTCTCGTCTTCACTGGTCGTAATATGGATACGCCAAATGGTGGAATTGTAATTTCTACATGTGCCGCTTGATTATGATACGGTTCTTGAATCGTCTTGAGACGTTTCTTATTCACTTGCCCCGATCCGCCATATTGCTCAGCGTCACTGTTTAAAATCTCGTTATAATACTCGAAATCTGGCAAACCTACTTTATAGTTTTCATATGTAGCTTTCGTAAAATTACATACGACAACTAACGCATCTTCTTGTTTATCCCCTTGGCGGATAAACGAGAAAATACTTTGCTCATGATTATTAGCATCTATCCACTGAAATCCTTCAGGTGAATGATCAAGCTGCCAAAGTGGTTTGGAGCGCTTATACAATGCTATGAGCTCTTTAAAGTAATCATGCATATAACGATGCATTTCAAAATCATGTAAATTCCAATCTAAATCTTCAAGGTCTTTCCACTCATCAAACTGCCCGAATTCTCCACCCATAAAGAGTAATTTCTTACCTGGATGAGTAAAGAAATATCCATATAATAAACGAAGTTGAGCAAACTTATCCCAGTAATCTCCTGGCATTTTATTTAATAACGACTTTTTCCCATGAACGACTTCATCATGAGAAAGCGGTAATATGAAATTTTCAGAGTAAGCATATATTAAAGAGAACGTCATTTTCTCATGAATATACTTCCTATACTCAGGCGCACACTCCATATATTTCAGCACATCATTCATCCAGCCCATATTCCATTTGTAATTGAACCCAAGCCCACCTTCATACGTTGGAGCTGTTACAAGTGGCCAAGCTGTTGAATCTTCTGCTGTCATAAGAAAATCTTCATCTTCTGCAAACACCGCTTCATTTAACTCTCGTAAAAATGAAACAGCGTACTCATTACTTTGCTCTTGTCCTTCTTTATTCCAGTACAGCATATTCGCAACTGCATCCACCCTGAAACCATCAATATGGAAGTACTTCATCCAAAATAACGCATTTGAAATTAAAAAATTACGTACTTCCCTCTTCCCTAAATCAAAATTAACAGTTCCCCATACTAGATTTTCTTGTACATCTATATCTTTATATTCATAAGTCGGTGTCCCATCAAACAAATATAAACCGTGAGCATCTTTACAAAAATGCCCCGGCACCCAATCTAAAATGACACCGATTCCATATTTATGACATTCATCGACAAAATACATCAAATCATGTGGCGTGCCGAATCTACTTGTCGCTGCATAATATCCCGTCCCTTGATATCCCCAAGAACGATCATATGGATGCTCAACAAGCGGCATAATTTCAATATGTGTAAATTGATGTTCCACCACATACGGAATGAGCTCCTCGGCCATTTCTCTATAAGAATACAGAGCGCCATCTTCTTTCTTTTTCCAAGAACCGAAATGTAATTCATAAACTGTCATCGCTTCTTTATAAATCGATTTTTTCTTTCTCTTACGAATCCAGTTTTTATCATTCCATTCATATCCCTCTATATCAAAAACTACAGATGCCGTATTTGGTCTTACTTCTGCATATACTGCGTAAGGATCTGCTTTTAAAATAACGTCACCATCCATCGTTTCAATCGCATACTTATATATCTCATTCTCTTCAATATGCGGTACAAACAAGGACCAAATCCCCTCTTCTGTCACTTGTAGCATCTTATGTTGCTCATAATCCCATTCATTAAAATCTCCAACAACACTCATTGCTTTCGCATGAGGAGCCCATACTGTGAATCGTACACCTCGCATCCCATCTTCCGTCACAATATGTGCCCCAAAGATGTTATAACTGTCATAGTACTTTTCTGTATGAAACTCATCTCGTTTCACTTCTTCACAATTTATTACATCCAATATGTTCACCTCACTAAGATGACAGAAATTTTTTACTCTTTATCATTTCTGCGAAAAACTGAAATATCCTTGTTATTTTTTTAAAAATATTCGTTTTTTTCTTTAATTCCGCTTAAAATATTCAAATTTATTGTGTAAAATATCGAATTTTGACGAATATTCATTGCAAACGCTTCATTCTCTACTAGTCTTTCATCCTATTATTTATTTCTCAACCTTTATTTCATTAGATTTATCCTATTTTACTCGCTAGTTATCATTTAAAATCGTAACAAAATAATCTGTCATAAAAAAATGTTTCTCAACATTTTTCGTCACAATTTTATTGAAATGGAAAATTCATAAGCATATACTTGTTCTCAATAAAGAACATAGAACCTTCGCAACTATAATTCATACTGAAACACTATGTTTACTCTATCCATGCTCCAGGCGAAAGTTCGATAAAAAATTATATTAAGGGGCTTTCTTATGTCATTAAAACAAAAAGTTGGAATGGGAGTTGTCACAGCAACGCTTGGCTTATCCCTTACATTCGGCGGTGTATTCGCCTATTTCAGTGATTCTGAAACATCTAGTAACTCATTTCAAGCTGGTACACTAGATCTTTCTATTAACCCAAGCGTAATTGTTAATGTGAAAGATTTAAAACCAGGTGATTTGATTGAAAGAAATTTCAAGCTTGAAAACAAAGGAACATTAGATATTGCAAAAGTAGCACTTGAAACATCCTATGAGGTTACAGATGCAAAGCAAAATAATGCTGGTGAAGATTTAGGTGATCACATCACCGTCAAATTTTTAGTGAATGATGGAAAGCCATCTAATCCAAACGATGATCATGAAATTTTGTGGGAAACAAAACTATCAGAATTAAAAACTATGAAACCGGAGGATGTAGCTACTTCTCTAGAACGTCATAACTTAATAGATGGTATTAAATCTGGTGAAACAGATTATTTACACGTTCTCTTCTCCTTTGAAGACAACGACCAAGATCAAAATAAATTCCAAGGTGATTCCCTGCAGCTAAACTGGACATTCCATGCAGAACAAACACCAGGCGTGGAGAAATAATTTTTAAAATATAAATTATCGGAGGCCTATATATGAAAAAGAAAAATCGTTTTGTTACCGGAATTGTAACGGCTGGTGTTCTATTTTCAACTACCCTTCCGTTCAATGTACTTGCTGAAAACCCTATTAACCAAATTGACTCTTCAAACGCCCAGTCTTTACTATCAAAACTTTCTAAAGAACAGCGCCAAGCATTACAAACGTTAGATGCCAATCCTGGTTTTACTATTTCCCCAGATATTAATACGAGTAGTTCCGAACCAGTAAATATCATTGTAGAATTTCAAACGGCTCCAGTAAAGATTAATGAATTAAAACAAAAAGAAAAAGGATTACAAGCTGCTCCTGAAAATATAAAAGCACGTATTGATCAAGAACATGAGGAATTCCAAAAAGGACTCAAACGTCTTTATCAATTCAGCTCATCAGTAAAATCAGGGAATTTCCAGTCTGTACAAATTAAACGTTCTTATAAGCATGCTATAAATGGGGTTGCTCTAACGTTACCTGCAAATACAGTGGAAGAATTGTTACGAATTGGCGTTGTAAAGCGTATTTGGAAAGATTACGAAGTGAAATTAAATTTACCGAAACAAGCAGAGCAGAAAGCACCTCAAAAACTAACAGATAGCATTCCACAAATTGGAGTCGATAAGTTACATAGCGAGGGCATTACTGGAAAAGGAATTAAAGTTGGTGTATTAGATACAGGTATTGATTACAATCATCCTGACTTAAAAGATGTTTATAAAGGATACCGTGCAAAAAATGGCGAGGACTCTAGCAAAATAGACCCAAACTCTGTAAAAGGTTGGGACTTTATTAATAACGATGCAGATCCGATGGAGACTACGTATGCAGAGTGGCAACAATCTGGTGCTCCTGAATTTGATGATCGTGGTTCTTCCTTCTACACTGCGCATGGTACTCACGTAGCAGGTATCGTTTCTGCGCAAAAGAAAAACAAATCAGATTCAGCTGTAAAAGGTGTTGCACCTGACATTGAACTGTATAACTATCGTGTACTCGGTCCTTACGGAAGCGGAGATAGTTCTGGTATTATCGCTGCAATTGATAAATCTATTTCTGACGGTATGAACGTCATTAACTTATCGTTAGGTGACGATAACAACAATCCGCTTGATCCAACGTCTATCGCTGTTAATAATGCGATGCTTTCTGGTGTTGTTACAGTCGTTGCTGCTGGGAACTCTGGTCCAAATCCAGCGACACTCGGATCACCAGGTGCTTCTCCATTTGCTATTACAGTTGGAGCAAGTGATAGCTCTATTTCCTTACCGAAATTATCAAGTCATGCTGGACAATTACAATTCCCTAACCTAATTTTATTCGGCAAAAACTTCACTGATAAAATAGAAGATTTCAAAGGACAATCCTTACCTATTGAATCTGTCGGAATCGGTACGCCTGACGAATTTAGTAAAAAAGATGTAAAAGGAAAAATTGCTCTCGTTGCACGTGGTACACTCTCATTTGATGAAAAAATCGCGAATGCGAAACAAGCTGGTGCAAAAGCAGTTATTATTTATAACAATGTGGACGGAGAAATCCCTTTCTACGTTGGCGAAAGCACAAAATACATTCCAGCATTCCGCCTAACGAAAGAAGATGGTGAAAAACTAAAAGCTCAAATCGAACAAGGTAATACATCCTTTACTTTCGATGAAATCAATTACATTCAAACAGAAGGCGATCATCTTGCAGACTTTAGCTCACGCGGCCCTGTTACATCAAATGATGATATTAAACCGGATATTACAGCACCTGGTGTTGCGGTACTTTCAACAGTACCTGAATATATTAACGACCCACAAGAGGGCGAAAACTACGATGTTTCCTATGAACGTATGCAAGGAACATCCATGGCATCTCCTCATATCGCTGGCGTTGCTGCTCTTATTTTACAAGAACATCCAGAATACTCTCCATTCGATGTAAAAGCATCTCTTATGAACACAGCTGATGATTTAAAAGAAAAGTATTCCGTATATGAAGTGGGAGCTGGACGAGTAGATGCTTATAACTCTGTTCATACGGAAACAAGTTTTAAAGTGTTAGATACGACAAAAACAATTGTAAATGATGAAGTGATTGAAGTACCTGAAGAAACTGGATCCATTGCATTCGGTAAGTACTATCAAAAAGACGGGGAATCTCTTGAACAAAAACGAAAAATTAAAGTTAAAAATCGCAATAAACAAGAGAAGAAAGAATTTAAAACAGAAATTTCTTATACACCAGCATCTTCTGCTATTAACGATGCTGCCGCAAACGGTGTAAAAGTTTCTACTGCTGAAACAATTACGATTGATGCCGGCAAATCAGATGAAATTGAAGCAAAAATTAATATTCCAGCTGGTGCAAAGCAAGGCCGATATGAAGGATACATCCATATTACAAACACGAAAAATAAAGAAGAAACGTATCAAATTCCGTTCTCTATTCGTGTATCAGAGCCTGGTATTGAAAATGCACTGTTATCAAGAAAAACAATCTCAACTGATACATCTACATTCAATCCATACCGTGAATCGTATTTGCACGGGGCATTCCAATTAAATAGCGAACTGGAGACGTTAGATCTTATCGTGAAAGATTCGAAAACAAATAAGGCTCTCGGCTTCATCGGAACGTTAAACACGAGTGGACTAAAAACGGACGTGTATTACTACTTAGATTCATTCTTTAACGGCAGAGTGTATCCTTTTACAAATGATCCTGCAAAACCAATTGGTGATGAGAAAATCGACTTACCAGAAGGTGATTACACAATTGAATTTGTTGGCTATGATAAAGCCGGAAAAGCACGTGTGAAAGGCGATTATGTCGTAATTGATAATACACCGCCAGAAGTGAAATTAACTGGATTACAGCCTGGTATTTATGAATTAAATGAAGAAAACTATACAGTAGAAGACGGTAAAAAAGCACTATGGATTAAAGGAAATGTATATGATTCTAACGTTGACTACTTAAAAGGAAAAGGATTTAACATTACGCAAGAAGCGAACGGTGTTATGTACTATGATTATTCTCCATACTTGCATAAGTTTTTGCCTATTAATGCAAATGGTGACTTTAAAGTTGGCATTACTCCTGAATCCTTTAAGGTGGAAGGCCCAATGAATACAGGCGTATATATTTTCGATTATGCAACTGCAGGTCCTGACTACCCGAGCGGTGTAAATAACTATTGGTTTATCCCGCAAGGCGCTCAATATGCAAAAGCTAGTTACGATAAAAAGGAATTATATAAAGATGATGAATTCACTGTGACGCTAAACGCCAAACATGTAAAACAATTTGTGTCTGGAGAATTTAACGTAGAATTCCTAGAGAAAAACTTCAAATTTGCAAATGCGAAATTGAATCCTGCTTTTGAAAAGCTCCTTTCCGAAAAAGGGGTAACAGCAAAAGTAAATGAACCGAAACTAGAAGAAGGTTCTGTTACAGTAGGCGGGGCTATTGATGATAAAAACTTCGGCGGATTAGATGGTGATTTCCCGTTCATTGATGTAACTTTCAAAGTAGAAAATGATGAATTTTATGAAGCAAATGCTCAATTAGATTTAGCAGTGTTTGCTTACTGGAAACAAGGTGAATCAGAGCCAAATAGAATGCGTGTCCTTCAAGATCAAACATTCTCAGTTATGTCTTTAAACTCAAAAGTAGAAGGAAATATTAAACCTGGTGCATTCTTAAATGAACGTGGATATTTAGATGAGAAATTCGATTATACAAAGCTTGGTGTAAAAGTATATGCAACGGATTCTTACCGTCATAAGTTTGAAGGCTCACTTGATAAATACGGTTACTTTAAACTAAATGGACTTCCTGTTAATAAACGTGATTATAACTTATACGTGGAGGTTCCAGGGCATTTAACAAGCCGACTAACAACGAAATTAGGTACTGAAAAAGATGGTAAGCTGCTTGGCCAATATTATTATGCACGACCTGATGAAAATCTTGCCGGTGATGTAAATGGAGATAAAGTAATTGATATAAAAGATGCTGAAATTATCGCTAGCAACTATGGTAAAAAAGGACTATCTGTAAAAGACGGCGACCTTAACAAAGATGGCATTGTCGACGAAAAAGATATTCGTTTCGTTGAAAAGAACTTCTTGAAAAAAGGACCGGATGCATCTAAATCACAAATACCTGTTGAAAAATCAAAAAGCGGTACACTGGCAGATATTTTAAAGAAATTAGGATTAACACCTAAAAAATGATAAAGTGAAACTTTAATCAGTGGGGGGTGTTCATCCCCCACTGATTATTAGCCCTCACCAATCGGGCTTTTACGAGCAGTTGATCACCAAACTAACTTCGTTGCTTTCGCTGCATTTTGAGGTGGGGATCTTACTGCCCGGCAAATAGCGGGATAATAAAGAGCACTCTATATAAAGTAGAGTGCTCTTTTCTATAAACGACCCTTATCCAGCAAAAGGGGTATATTGGGGATATACAAGGGAAACCGGAAAAGGAATTTATATTAAATTATATAAAAACTCAGAGGTAGGAAGCAGTTTCCCGCCTCTGAATTATTTAGCAATTATTATAGTACTGGTGCCATTGTTTCTTTTAATACTTTTACAGAATGAGCGAATTTCGCTTTTTCTTCTTCATTTAGCTCAAGTTCTACGATTTCACGTACACCTTCGCGGTTAATAACAGCTGGAACACCTACGAAAGCATCTTTCTCACCATATTGACCTTCAAGGTATGCCGATACAGTTAATACGCTGTTCTCGTTGCTTAAGATTGCTTTAGTTACACGAAGTAGTGACATACCGATTCCGTAGTAAGTTGCACCTTTACGTTCGATGATATGATAAGCTGCATCGCGTACATTTTCGAAGATTTTATCTAAGTCTTCTTGTTTGTACTGCTCGTTGTTAGCTAAGATTGTTTCTAACTTTTGTACACCTACAGTAGCGTGGCTCCATACTGGAAGTTCAGTGTCACCGTGCTCACCAACGATGTAAGCATGAACGTTACGTGGATCTACATCTAAGTAGTCACCTAACATGTAACGGAAACGAGCAGAGTCTAAAGTAGTACCAGAACCGATTACACGCTCTTTTGGTAAACCAGATTCTTTCCAAGTTACGTAAGTTAAAATATCAACTGGGTTTGTAGCGATTAAGAAAATTCCATCGAACCCGCTATCCATAATGCCGCGCACGATTTGTTTAAAGATCTTTGTATTTTTCTCAACTAAGTCTAAACGAGTTTCACCTGGCTTTTGTGGTAATCCAGCAGTGATAACAACTAGATCTGCATCTTTACAATCTGCATAGCTACCGCTCCAAACTTTTGTTGGTGATGGAGAGAATGGTACCGCATGGCTTAAGTCCATTGCTTCCCCTTCTGCTTTTGCTTCATTAACATCTACTAATACGAATTCTTCAGCTACACCTTGGTTGATCATTGAGTAAGCGTAACTACAACCTACAGCTCCTGTTCCTACTAATACTACACGATTGATACCTTTTTTCATGGTAATTTCCCCTCTCTATTGTTCACATCTATTTTTTTATGATTGTTTAAGTAATTAATTAAAATACTAATTTAATGTTGTTTAACTTCTTTACATTCATATTGTAGCACGTATAATTGTGAATTACTTCACAAATTATGACCTATTTGTGAACTTTTTCACATAGAGTGTAAAGTTATTGGAATAGGTGTGGAATCCATACCAAATTAGGTGTTTTCTTTAGATTGTGAAAGGGTTCTTCTTGTGGTTTTTGTCGGTAAGTGAAATTATACCGGCGATTTTTAGAATATATCGATCGTAACTCCAAATATATCAGCGATTTTTAGAATATATCGACCGTAACTCAAATTATATCAGCGATTTTTGCAATATATCGACTTACCGACAAAACTCGACAATAATAACAGCATTAAAAACGCCATCCTTTCTGTATATTTCTACAAAAGAATAGCGTTTTTTGATTATACGGATACAAATTTATCTTAGCTGGACAGCGATGTTTTTTCCATACACGTCAAATTAACATACCGTCACTTATTAACAGTCAATAAACATGTGAACCTAGCAAAGCTCTTTAATTATTGTAGCAACACAGTCGTTTTTAAATCTTCAGCACCTCCATTTTTTAATGTATCATTTAGACCATTAAGATACGCGGGCTCAATTGTTAAGGATTTTGGAGGATTATCCATCGGCGGAAGAGCTAAAACAATATGGTGTCCATATAGTCCCGTACTACCAACTTGCAAGCTGACTCCTTCGTAGATTTTTCCTTTATCATCAGTAACTGTATAATCAAGTGCTGGCCAGCTATCATTAACTTCCATTTCTTTTGGATAATCAAAGGTCAAATCAATCCTCGTTGAAAGTGAAGAAAAGGTTACTTGATTTACTGTTAATGCATATAAATTATCTTTCGTTAATGTTTTTATATTAGGAGTGAATTTATGAATCTCACCTTCAACTTTTGTGAGAGGAAATGCTACGTTCCATGTTCCTGTTTTTCCAAATAAATCTTCCCCATGGACGGAAACATCAATTTTATCACCAAATTCACCGTAATTAGCCAGAGTAAATTCATGCTGCTCGATAATGGTGTTTCCTTCTTTTGATTTCTGTGAAGTAGAACCAATTGCAGATCTGACTTCTTTCCCATTAATGGTTACATAACTAAGTCCAGCTTTCTCTTCATTGGTATTTGAAATAGTATTTTCTCCTTTGTATTCAACTGTGATCACTAAACGTCCACCATCGTAAACAGCTTCTTTCACATTCATCGTTAAACCACTATGGTTATCTTGTCTTTCAATTGATGTAGCAAGCTCATCCTTTTCAATTTTATCAGAAGCAATATCATTAAATTGCGCATAAATGGGGCCTATAACTGGAACACTCGATAATGTCTTTGCCATAGTAGGAGAAATGAATCCAAAACCTAAGAGAGAAACACATATTCCACAAGCAACAAGACTAGAATACTTGATTGTTTTGGTTCTACGGTATTGATTTTTCTTAGCTTGAAGAATGGCTGTTTTTTCTCTTTGAATTAACCTGTCTTCTGGTATAGGAATATCATTGATATGGTGATTAAATTCTTCTTTATTCATAACTATATCCCTCCTTTAAAATGGGGCGTAAAGCTTGCTTTGCTCGATGTAATTGAGATTTTACCGTTCCTTCTGGAGAATTAAGAACCTCAGCAATTTCCTTAATAGATAAATCGTGATAATACCTTAATACAATAATAGTTTTGTAAGTAGGATCTAAGAAATTAAATGCCTCGATTAAATCCAACGATTGCTCTAATTTATTCATGCTCTCTTCTGCACATAAATTAGAAAACATTTCATCATTCGCAACAAGTTGTCTAGAGGATTTTCTTACAAAATCAATGGATTTAAAAACAAGAATTTTAGTAATCCAACTTTGAAATTTCTCCGGCTTTTTTAACTTTCTCAATGAAAGATATGCTTCATAAATTGTTTCTTGGTATATATCCAGTGCATCTTGTTCATTTCTTACATAAGAATAAGCTGTTCGATATAGTTTTGGGCGAACAAAAGTAATAAGTTGTTCAAATGCTTGATCATTTCCTCTTGTCGCTTGTTTTACTAGATAGGCTATGTCCATTTTTATTTCTTCCTCCCTTTACTAATATAGTCGAATGAGAGAATAAAAAGGTTGCAAAAATAAGTGTATATATATCTCCTACAACTTATTGCAATGATTACTATCAAGCACTAATGCCACAAAAAATCCATAAAAAAAGCAGACTATCCAAAGTCCGCTTTTACAAAACAAAAAAGAGATAGCAGATTATGCTATCTCTTTTAGTATGACCCGTACGGGATTCGAACCCGTGTTACCGCCGTGAAAGGGCGGTGTCTTAACCACTTGACCAACGGGCCAATTCTGGCAGAGAAGAAGGGATTCGAACCCTCGCACCGCGTTCGCGATCTACTCCCTTAGCAGGGGAGCCCCTTGAGCCACTTGGGTACTTCTCTATAATATGGCTCCGCAGGTAGGACTCGAACCTACGACCGATCGGTTAACAGCCGATAGCTCTACCACTGAGCTACTGCGGAATAATTATGGTGGGCCTAAATGGACTCGAACCATCGACCTCACGCTTATCAGGCGTGCGCTCTAACCAGCTGAGCTATAGGCCCATAATTGAAAAGCGGGTGAAGAGAATCGAACTCTCGACCAGAGCTTGGAAGGCTCTTGTTTTACCACTAAACTACACCCGCATTAAATTGTAAATGGTGAGCCATGAAGGATTCGAACCTTCGACCCTCTGATTAAAAGTCAGATGCTCTACCAACTGAGCTAATGGCTCATTTTGAAAGTGGTGCCGACTAGAGGACTTGAACCCCCAACCTACTGATTACAAGTCAGTTGCTCTACCAGTTGAGCTAAGTCGGCTTGCGACTTCAAAATGGTGGCTCGGGACGGAATCGAACCGCCGACACGAGGATTTTCAGTCCTCTGCTCTACCGACTGAGCTACCGAGCCTTTATGTAAAAAAATGGCGGTCCCGACCGGGGTCGAACCGGCGATCTCCTGCGTGACAGGCAGGCATGTTAACCACTACACCACGGGACCATTTGGTTGCGGGGACAGGATTTGAACCTGCGACCTTCGGGTTATGAGCCCGACGAGCTACCGTGCTGCTCCACCCCGCGATGATAAAATATTTAATTTAGAAAAAATGGAGGAGGTAGAGGGATTCGAACCCCCGCGCGACTCTCGCCGCCTGTCGGTTTTCAAGACCGATCCCTTCAGCCGAACTTGGGTATACCTCCGAGATATAAAGCTTTAGTGGTGGACCTTGTAGGACTCGAACCTACGACCGGACGGTTATGAGCCGTCTGCTCTAACCAGCTGAGCTAAAGGTCCTTTATGGTAGCGGCGGAGGGGATCGAACCCCCGACCTCACGGGTATGAACCGTACGCTCTAGCCAGCTGAGCTACACCGCCATAAAATATATTAAAATAAGTGGAGCCTAGCGGGATCGAACCGCTGACCTCCTGCGTGCAAGGCAGGCGCTCTCCCAGCTGAGCTAAGGCCCCGTGTTTTTGGAAAATCGGGAAGACAGGATTTGAACCTGCGACCCCCTGGTCCCAAACCAGGTGCTCTACCAAGCTGAGCCACTTCCCGTTAATAAAAGCGCGCCCGAGAGGAGTCGAACCCCTAACCTCTTGATCCGTAGTCAAACGCTCTATCCAATTGAGCTACGGGCGCATATGGTGCCGAGGGCGGGGGTCGAACCCGCACGGTGGTCACCCACCGCAGGATTTTAAGTCCTGTGCGTCTGCCTGTTCCGCCACCCCGGCATGTCATATTGAAAATTGGAGCGGAAGACGGGATTCGAACCCGCGACCCCAACCTTGGCAAGGTTGTATTCTACCACTGAACTACTTCCGCAAGACATGTATGAGTTATTTTATTAAAAGTGCGGGTGAAGGGAGTCGAACCCCCACGCCAAAGGCGCTAGATCCTAAGTCTAGTGCGTCTGCCAGTTCCGCCACACCCGCATATTAATTTTTAAAGAAAAATGGGGCGACTGATGGGAATCGAACCCACGAATGCCGGAGCCACAATCCGGTGCGTTAACCACTTCGCCACAACCGCCATGATTTTCTGGTGCCGACTAGAGGACTTGAACCCCCAACCTACTGATTACAAGTCAGTTGCTCTACCAATTGAGCTAAGTCGGCTAAATGGTGGAGGATGACGGGATCGAACCGCCGACCCCCTGCTTGTAAGGCAGGTGCTCTCCCAGCTGAGCTAATCCTCCGAATTGCCTGGCAACGTCCTACTCTCACAGGGACAAGGTCCCAACTACCATCGGCGCTAGAGAGCTTAACTTCCGTGTTCGGTATGGGAACGGGTGTGGCCTCTCTGCCATCATTACCAGACTGTATTCATTTAAGACAAGAATTATTGTAACTTATTTAACTTTTAAAGTCAACAAGTTTTTTATATTCTTTCAAAACTAGATAACATTGCTTCATATTATATGGTTAAGTCCTCGATCTATTAGTATTCGTCAGCTCCACATGTCACCATGCTTCCACCTCGAACCTATCAACCTGATCATCTTT